>NZ_WVQW01000010.1:0-117748 GCF_013110635.1 Ruegeria sp. HKCCD6604
TCGCCCGCCAGCGCCCGAAACCATCATACCAATGGATCGCAGGCCGACAATGCACTAACAATCAATTTGGACCAGTCAGATGAGGCTGCTCAAGCCCGTTTCCCGCGCTTCTGGCCTACTGATTGAAGCAAAGCGGCTCCCAACTCTTCAATCTGAACCATACAAGCCAGCACAATAGACGTTGTGCGACCTTCCTTTGAGGTGGTTGAGAGAACAGGGAACAAACGGGCGGCTTCGCCCTGAGCCAGATAATCTGGCAGCTTTTCAGTCATCTATACGCCTACAACTTGAAATTGAATATCATGTCTCAAATAGACAGTCGACTCAGCTTTCCGTCAAGTTTTCAATAAAGTATCGTCCACAAAACGTTGAGGGATACTGCTTCTCGCGTCGTTGAGTGACTACAGTTGTCAAGGAGTAGCGTTTTTCAATGAAGTTCCATTCTGATTGGAAACTCACGCAATGGCAGTCAGTCGAAAGAGTTGCCAACAATGACTTAACGCGTGTCGTCGCGTTGGTGCCGATCATTGGGTATCTGATCCTGTTCAACGACCAAATTGCAGAAATAGCTTCATTTCGAATGATAGCTGGAGTTGAACCGGGTGTGGAAACACCGTTTTACCTAACTGGTATAGCCAAGATGAGGCTGGTCTTCTTTGGCAGTTTGCTTCTGCTGATTTCAAATTTAATTTTTAAGATCTTTCGTCCACAGGTTTTAGGGCTTGCCAAAGGTGACATTGAGTTTGCTGCCAGAGTTGGAGAACGTTACAGCGTCCACGAGCTTGCGGACATGGAAGCACATGTTTTTTCCGACCATTGGAAGCCCAGATTACCTTTGTTCTGGAAGGTGCATGACAAGTTCAGGAGTAGGAAACCGGTGGTTTCGGGCTACAGACCTGATGTTCGTTCTCATATGATTTCGCGACATGGCGACTATATCAGCTACTTGGCGCGAGAATGGTGGACAGAAGAGATGCACACATTTCGTTCGGCGCGCTTCGTGTCACTAAGTCTGGGCATCACCGGAATCCTACTATTGGCAATTCCAACGCTGGACATAACGCAGGCCGTGGTCGGAGACGTTTATTTGAAACTTTGGTGAGTTGCTTGGCAGCTGAACCTGATGTCACCTCAAGAACGAATGGCTGCTTTGGGGCCAAAGCGGCCTTCGTCAAGCTTCACGTGGCCCACGACCATGGCATGGGGCCAACCAATTTTTGCACTGTGCGAAACTAACGTTGAATTCGAAATTCAGTGGGTAGCTATTGCGCCCAAGGTTTTGGGCCAAAGATGCAAATCTTTAGGCAAAATGCAAAGCTTTGGGCGCACCTACAACATTATCAGAAATCCAGATTCTCAACACTCAAGGCGTTTTTCTGGATGAACTCCCGACGAGGTTCCACGACGTCACCCATCAACTTGGTGAACAGATCATCCGCCTCGACCATGTCATCCACGCGCACTTGCAGCAGAGTCCGCGCATCCGGATCCAGTGTCGTTTCCCACAGCTGGTCAGGGTTCATCTCACCCAGGCCTTTATAGCGCTGCAAGGACAAGCCCTTTTCACCCTCTTCCAGAATGGCGCGCAACAAGTCCAGCGGACCGTGGATCATCTGGCTGCGATCACGACGGTTCAAAGTGGCCGGAGAGTTGTAGATCTCTTGCAGGCTTTGCGTAAAGCTACCGGTCTTGCGCGCCTCGCCCGAGCGCAGCATCGGGCCATCCAGCGTGCGAACCTCTTCGACACCGCGCAGGATACGGGCCAGCCGGATGCCGTGATCCTGTGTGATCCGACCCTGCCAACCGCGTTCGTATTCCAACGCGATCAGATCCAGCCGTGCGGCGACTTTGTCAGCCACACCTTGCAGATCGGCGTCCACCGCACCCGGCACGAAAGCCCCAGCCACGGCGGCCTGTTCCAGAATATGACGCGGGTAATGCGTTGGAAACGCGTCCAGCACACGTTTCAACTGGCGCGCTTCGTCCACCACGCGGGTCAGATCCTGACCGACGATCTCTTCGCCCGAGCCCAGTTTCAGAACCGCGCCTTCGACGCCCTGATTGATCAGATAGTCATCCAGAGCGGCCTGGTCCTTCAGGTAAACCTCTGACTTTCCGCGGGAAACCTTGTACAGCGGCGGTTGCGCGATATAGAGGTACCCGCCCTCGATCAGCTCAGGCATCTGCCGATAGAAGAAGGTCAGCAACAGGGTCCGGATATGCGCGCCGTCCACATCCGCATCGGTCATGATGACGATCTTGTGGTAGCGCAGCTTTTCGATGTTGAATTCATCGCGGCCAATGCCCGTACCCAGCGCCATGACGAGGTTGCCAATTTCCTGAGACGACAGCATCCGGTCGAACCGGGCGCGTTCCACGTTCAGGATTTTCCCCCGCAAGGGCAGAACCGCCTGCGTCAGACGATCCCGGCCGGTCTGTGCCGATCCACCTGCCGAGTCACCCTCGACGAGGAAAACTTCGGTTTTCGACGGATCTTTCTCGGAACAATCCTTCAGCTTGCCCGCCAGATAGTTCACATCCATCGCCGTCTTGCGCCGGGTAAGCTCGCGCGCCTTCCGCGCAGCTTCCCGGGCCAACGCAGCCTCGATGATCTTGCCGACGATATTCTTGGCCTCGTTGGGGTTTTCTTCGAACCACTCGGCCAGTTTTTCGTTCATCAGACCTTCGACAGCCGGACGGACCTCGGAGGAAACGAGCTTGTCCTTGGTCTGGGACGAGAATTTCGGGTCGGGCACTTTCACCGACAACACGCAGGTCAAACCTTCGCGCGCATCGTCACCGGTGAAGCTGACCTTTTCCTTTTTCGCGATCCCGCTGGACTGCGCATAGTTGTTGATCGTCCGGGTTAAAGCCCCCCGGAACCCCGCCACGTGGGTCCCGCCGTCGCGCTGCGGGATGTTGTTGGTGAATGGCAGCACCGTTTCGTGGTAGCTGTCATTCCACCACATGGCGATCTCGACACCGATATCGTCGCGCTCGCCCTTGATATAGATCGGCTCGGGCATGGCCGGCGTTTTGGATCGGTCGAGGTATTTGACGAACTCCTTTACGCCGCCCTCGTAGAACAGCTCGGTCTCCAGCCGCTCGGCAGGGCGTTCGTCGATCAGGATGATCCGCACGCCCGAGTTCAGGAATGCCAGTTCGCGCAGCCGTTTTTCCAACGTCTCGAACGAGTATTCGAGATTCGAGAACGTGTCGGTCGACGCCAGAAACCGCACTTCGGTTCCCGTACGATCGCCGCATTCGCCGACTACCTTCAGATGCTCTGCCGTTTCACCGCCCTCAAATCGCGCCACGTGCTCTTTGCCCGCGCGCCAAATGCGCAGCTCCAGCCAATCCGACAGCGCGTTTACCACCGAAACACCCACGCCATGCAGGCCGCCCGACACCTTGTAAGAGTTGCTGTCGAACTTGCCGCCCGCGTGCAGCTGGGTCATGATGACCTCTGCCGCTGAAACGCCTTCTTCCGGGTGGATATCAACAGGAATTCCGCGGCCGTTGTCGCTGACCGAAACGCTGGAATCCGCGTGAATTTTCACGGTCACATGGTCGGCGTGACCCGCCAGCGCTTCGTCAATTCCGTTGTCGACAACCTCATACACCATGTGGTGCAGGCCCGATCCATCATCCGTGTCCCCGATATACATCCCGGGGCGTTTGCGAACGGCTTCTAAACCCTTGAGAACTTTGATGGAATCTGCGCCGTATTCTTGAGGAGCCTGTGCGTCTTCGGACATTCAGTCAGTACCTATATTATTTTGGTACCTTATACGTTTTCTGGTGGGGATTGTCACGCGATCCCCCAATATTTTGTGTGTACTCGGGTCGTTTTCTGCCCATCTGAATCCACCTCATAACCGGTCGATGTCAGAAGCGATATCCGCCGCGATTTCCAGCGCATCGACATCCTTGCGTTCGGCCGACAGCCGAAGCCCCAGAATGTCCGACTGATACCGGGCCGCCAGCCGATCCGGGTCATGTTCAGGCCGGATTTCACCGGCAGCCTGGGCGCTGCGAAACAGGTAGGCGAAACACGCCTTCATTTCCGCCATGTGAAGCGCGGCCTGATCCGCAAGCGCATGATCCTTCGCCTGCAACTCGGCATATGTCTTTGCCAACATGCAAGCCTTTGCCGGGTTCTCGACCGCTTCGATGACCAAACGAGGTTGCGTCTTGAGCGCTTCCTTCGGCCCCAGTCTTTCAGCAAGGGCTTTCAGGCGCGCCACGCCTTCTTGCGTGTAGCTTTCCAGCGTCAACGCATAGAGCGCATCCTTCGACCCGAAAGCCGCGTAGAAACTGCCGGGTTTCAGCTTCAATTCCCGCTCAAGGTCCTTCAGCGACGTACCAGCCCAACCCTGACGCCAAAAGATGTCACGGGCCTTCTCGATCAACGCGTCGCGATCATATGCGGGTTTACGGGGCATCGGCATCACCAATTCTTGAACATTCACTCAAATATATACTTGAGCGATCGCTCAAGAAACCCTAAATACCGCCCATCGCGCCAGAAACAGGAGTTCCAACATGGCCACTTTCCCGTCTCATGACCTCGAATCCGCACCCGAAGCATCCAAACCGCTGTTAGAAAAGTCCCAGGCCGCTTTTGGCCGTTTGCCGGGCCTGCACAAGGTGATGGCAGAAAGCCCACAGCACCTTGAAGGATATCAAGTTCTGCACAGCCTGTTCTTGCAGACCGATTTTGACAACGATGAGAAGACCGTCGTCTGGCAGACCATCAATGTGGAAAACGAATGCCATTACTGCGTGCCCGCGCACACCGGCATCGCAAAGATCATGAAGGTATCAGACGAGATAACTGAGGCTTTGCGCAATGAAACCCCACTGCCTTCGCCCAAGCTCGAAGCGCTGCGCACCTTCACCCTGCAAGTGATGGAAACCCGTGGCAACCCGACCGAGGAACAGCTTCAGGCGTTCTTCGACGCGGGCTATTCGCATCGTGCGGTTCTGGACGTGGTGCTGGGCCTGGCACAAAAAACCATGTCAAACTACGTCAACCACATGGCCAAAACACCGGTCGATGAAGTCATGCGCGGTTTCCTGTGGGAGCGCAAAGTCAACGAACCGGCCTAAGCCGCCACGACCGACCCCTCATCGCCTTCGGTCACGATCAGCGTCTGGGCCCGGTCACCCAACTCCTCAAACAGTTCAGGCCCGGTGCCCGTCATCCAGGCCTGAGCACCCAACGCACAAATCTCGTCATAAAGTGAAGCGCACCGACCCGCGTCCAGATGAGCGGCCACCTCATCCAGCAACACGATCGGTGGCGCACCCACCATTGCGGCCAAAGCTCGGGCATTGGACAGGATCAATGAAACCAGCAGCGCCTTCTGCTCACCGGTCGAACAATCCTTGGCGGGAACACCCTTGGCAGCAAAGACGCCATACAAGTCTGACCGATGCGGCCCAACCAAAGTCCGACCCGCAGCCAGATCCCTGAGCCGGCTTTCATTCAACGCCTCGCGCAAATCCTCGGCCGTTTCGGGCATCGCGCCTTCGGTTTGCACCAATTCCAACTCGGCAGACGGAAAAGCCGTTTTCGCCTGATCCTGCGCCACCCGCAGATGGCTCAACGCCGCTAATCGCGCTGTGTGGATACGATGCCCCATCTCAGCCAGCTGACCCTCAAGCGCAGCATACCAATGCGCGTCACGCACCTGCTCTTTCAGCAAACGGTTCCGTTCGCGCATCGCTTTTTCGTACGTCAGCGAGGCCTCTGCATGAGACGGATCAAAACTGAGCGCAATGCGATCAAGAAACCGGCGCCGGCCTTCGGCCCCTTCAATCCACAGGCGGTCCATGGACGGAACCAGCCAGACCACCCGGGCAAGTTTACCCAGATCAATCTGGGTGGCGGATTTTCCGTCAATCCTTACCTGCCGTGCTGCACCACCCTCAGACCAGGTTTCGATTTCGAAATTCTGACCCTGCGATTGCAACAGTCCCGACAGTTTCCAGCCCAACGCCTCGGGCCGCCGCGTCATCTCGGCCGCGCTTGCCCGCCGCATTCCGCGACCGGGTGAAAACAAGGATACCGCTTCCAGAATATTGGTCTTGCCAGCCCCGTTCGGCCCGTGAATCGCCACCGGCCGCCCGTCCAGAGACAACCGCGCCAGCTTGTGAGACCGAAAATGCGAGACCGTAAGCTCGGTCAGGGCCAATCCCATGACCCCTCCCTTCATCTTTTCAAAAATACTCCCGCCGGAGGCATCGCGCGTCCGCGCGATCAGACGCGCATTGGCATGACGACGTAAACCGCGCTCTGGTCATTGCCTTCGCGCATCAGGGTCGGGTCGCCAGCTGAATTGAACATGAACACCGCATTCTCTCGATCCACCTGAGACGCGATCTCCAGCAGATATTTTGCATTGAACCCGATCTCCAGACGCTCATCACCATAGGCGACCGCCAGTTCTTCCTCGGCCGCGCCACTGTCTGGAGCGTTCACCGACAGGACCAGCTTGTCGCCATCCAGTTGCAGCTTTACCGCACGCGAACGCTCGGAAGACACCGTTGCCACCCGGTCCACGGCCTGCGCGAACTCGGCAGCATCCACTTCCAGCTTGCGCGTATTCCCTTGCGGGATAACGCGCGTGTAGTCGGGAAAAGTGCCATCGATGACCTTCGAGGTCAGCGTGATATCCGGCGTGGCGAAACGCACCTTGGTTTCGCTGACCGAAACCGCGATATCCATTTCATCATCGTCCAGCAGCTTGCGCAGTTCGCCTACGGTTTTCCGCGGGACGATAACGCCCGGCATGCCCTCTGCACCATCCGGCAAATCGGCATCGATCCGAGCAAGCCGGTGGCCGTCAGTGGCCACGCAGCGCAGCACCTTGCCGCCATCGGATCCGTCGGCCACATGCATGTAGACACCATTCAGATAATACCGTGTCTCTTCTGTTGAGATTGCGAATTTCGACTTGTCGAACAACCGACGCAGCAGGGCAGCCGAAGCCGTGAAATTTGATTGATACTCCGACGACGCCATGACCGGGAAATCCTCTTTCGGCAGCGTCGCCAACGAGAAATTTGACCGACCGGCCTCAACCGTCAGACGCCCTGCCGCGCTGTCGGCGGTCAGCGTGACCAACGCTCCGTCGGGCAGTTTTCGCACGATCTCGTGCAAGGTGGTGGCGGCCACGGTGGTGGAACCGGCTTTCTCGACCTGCGCCGGGGCTTTGTCGACTACTTCGATATCCAGATCGGTCGCGCGAAACAGCGCCTGATCGCCTTCCGCCTCGATCAGGACATTGGCAAGTATGGGAATGGTATTGCGGCGTTCCACTACGGATTGGGCCTGCGAAACGGCCTTGAGAAGGGTGCCGCGTTCGATGCTGATCTTCATACCCTCAATTCCTCTGACTTGCGTACCGACATGGGCGGGACTGGCACGTTAGCGGTTCCACCCTGAGGCACAAGGATTTTTTACGGATTTCTGGGTTGGATTGCGTCCAGCGTCAAGGGCAGCGTGCCTGACAGGCACCAGTTCTGATCCAACCGTGGACTAATGCGCACAAGAAACGCCCCGGGCCCGGGGGACCGGGGCGGTTTCCTAGACTACAGGCGCGGATCAGGCTTCAAGCGACCGGCGCAGCATTTCCACATCTTCAGCGATCTGACCGTCGGTCAGTTTCAACTCTTCAATGCGCTTGACGCCATGCATGACCGTCGTGTGATCGCGCCCGCCAAAACGGCGGCCGATCTCGGGCAGCGACCGGCTGGTCAACTGCTTGCACAGATACATCGCCACCTGACGCGGACGCGCGTAAGAGCGCAGGCGCTTCGGGCCGATGATGTCAGAAAGCCGGATGTTGTAATACTCGGACACCTTCCGCTGGATCTCTTCAACGGTGATCTTGCGTTCCGAGGCGCGCAGCACATCCGCCAGACAATCCTGCGTCAGTTCCATGTCGATCTCGCGACCAACCAGCGAGGCAAAGGCGAACAGACGGGTCAGGGCACCTTCCAGCACCCGAACATTCGTCGAGATGCGATGCGCCAGAAATTCCAGAACGCCATCAGCAATCGCCAGGTCCGGATAGGATGAGCTGTATTGCTGCACCTTGTTCTGCAAAATGCCCAGACGCAGTTCATAATCGGTCGGGTGCAGGTCAACCACCAGACCACATTGCAGGCGGGATTTCACCCGATCTTCCAGATCCTTGATCTCACCCGGGGCGCGATCGGCCGAGATGATGATCTGTTTGTTCTGATCCACCAGCGCGTTGAACGTGTGGAAAAACTCTTCCTGAGTGGAATCCTTGCCGGCGATGAACTGCACGTCATCAACCATCAAAACGTCAACCGAACGGAACAGGTGTTTGAAATCCATCATCCGACGCTCGCGCAGGGCCTGCACGAACCGGTACATGAACTGTTCCGCCGACAGGTACAGAACATTTAGTTCCGGATGTTTGGTTTTCAGCTCCCATGCGATGGCATGCATCAAGTGGGTCTTACCCAGCCCTACGCCGCCGTACAGAACCAGCGGATTGAAGGTCACCGGCCCGCCCTCGGATACCCGACGCGCAGCCGCATGGGCCAGTTCATTGGGCTTGCCGACGACAAAACTGTCAAAGGTAAAGCGGGAATCCAACGGGGCGGCCTGAAGCGATTCCAATGTATCCTGCGCCGGGTCCTCGCTCGGCGCGGCGACAGGTTCAGGCTTTGCCACCGGCGGCGTATCGACAGCTGGCTTGGGTCGGGCAGGCGAGTTTGCAGCGACGCGGAAATCCAGACGCTGCACAGTTTCACCTGCGGTGTTCAGCTCGTATAAAATGAGGTCCGCAAAATTCTGGCTGACGTAATTGCCCATGAAATTGGTCGGCACCGAGAAAACCGCCACGCCGTCCTGAAGCTCCTTGAATTCCAAAGGCTCGATCCAGGTCGTATAATTGTTCCGACCGATGGCCTTCAGCAACTTGTTACGCAGTAGTCCCCATTTCTCTTGTGTCATTAAGCGCCTCACGCATCCCATTCTTATTGGCCTGTCAGCCTTATTCATACGAAGCCGGTTCCCCGGTGTTGTATTCACACGCAATAGGTATCCAGTCGCCAAACCAGTCGGCTTGGCGGGACCATCCCGAAGAGCTCGGCAACCCCAGTTCTGACGCTCAGCAATAACGGAACGTCCCGAAAATCGGGTTGCACGTCGCAATCTCAATTTTTAGACAGGGCCAAGATCACCGGGTTTATTCCGGCTTCCATGGCAGATCGGCAGCCTGGCTCAAGCCAGTCGTCGACAATTGTCCCCTGATCGCTCTGATGCCCGTCAGTTCGATCGGGAAAACAGCCTGTCCCCCCAAGCGAGTGAATCGCTGACATCAGTCGTAGCAATTCCGAGAGGGGCGCGGCAACGAAACTCTGATATTGACTCGGGTCTTTGGGCGAAAGAATCTCTCGGTTTTGTGAAGGCGCGGTTTTCTGGCAACACGAAAAAAGGCGCCGTGATGTGCGGCGCCTTTTCAGAATGGTTCAGCCTTTCTGACGTGACCTAGGGTCACCCCAAAGCTTAGCCCAGTGCTTTGACGCGCGAGGACAGGCGCGACATTTTACGGGCAGCAGTGTTCTTGTGGAAAACACCCTTGGTGACGCCGCGCATCAGCTCGGGCTGAGCCGCACGCAGAGCAGCAGTCGCCGCGTCCTTGTCGCCGGATGCGATCGCTTCTTCGACTTTACGCAGATAGGTGCGGATGCGCGAACGACGCGCTTTGTTGATTGCAAAACGCTTTTCGTTCTGACGAGCGCGTTTTTTTGCCTGAGGCGAGTTTGCCATGTGAATCTGACCTTCGTTCGGTACGTTAATCTTGGGTTGCGCGCCACGGACATATCCGCACCGGATCAGAAATCACGAGTGTGAGTCGGGCCAAGCGGGCCGCACGCGCATGTATAACTGGGGTCTTTAGCCAAGTTCAAAGAGATTGCCAAGGTGATTCTTGGAACCATGGCCAAGAATATGGGGCGGGCTTAAAACACCCGCCTCAGAGGTTCCGCGCTTTACTTGTCGCGGAATTGCGCTGTGCGCTTTTCCAGGAACGCGGCCATGCCTTCCTTCTGATCTTCGGTCGCGAACATCGAGTGGAAGACACGACGCTCGAACAACATGCCTTCACTCAGCGGAAGCTCGTAGCTGCGGTTCACCGCTTCTTTCGCGGCCATTGCGGTCAGCTGCGATTTCTCGGCAATCTTCTGCGCTGCGCTCACGGCTTCTTCGATCAGCTTCTTTGCCGGCACCACCCGGCTGACAAGACCCGCACGCTCGGCTTCGTCGGCATCCATGAAACGCCCGGTCAGGTTCATGTCCATCGATTTGGATTTACCCACGAACCGCGTCAGACGCTGACTTCCCCCCAGACCGGCAATGACGCCAAGATTGATCTCGGGCTGGCCGAATTTCGCGGTGTCCGCCGCGATGATGAAATCGCACAGCATGGCAAGTTCACATCCACCGCCCAGCGCGTAACCTGCAACGGCCGCAATGATCGGCTTGCGAATTGCGGTCACACGATCATTCGCATCGGCAAAAAGGTTGATGTTGTAGACGTCGACAAAACTCATCTCGGACATTTCCTTGATGTCCGCGCCGGCGGCGAAGGCCTTGTCCGATCCGGTTATCACGATGCAGCGCACCTTGTCGTTGCTGTCCGCATCTTCCAGCGCGGTGCAGAGCTCACCCAGCAACTGGGTGTTCAACGCGTTCAGCGCATCCGGTCGGTTGAGTTTGATAAGTGCGACGTGGTCTTCGATTTCGACGATGATCGTCTCAAAAGCCATGAGGAGAAAGCTTCCGGTTGTTCCGTTCAGGTACGATTCCTTACCACGCGAAAAACTTGGATCAAGCTATCTTTGGCATTGCGCACAATAGAAGGATGAGCGACCGGACTGGGTGATTCTCTTGATCGGCGCTCCGCACCCTTCGGTCCGGCAGGCCTCGCCCTCGCGGCCGTAGACATCAAACTTGTGCTGAAAATATCCAAGTTCTCCATCGGCTTGGCGGAAATCCCGCAGCGAAGACCCACCGGCTTCGATGGCGTCCTGCAACACCTGCCGGATGATCGGAACAAGCGCCGCCACGCGGGGTTCGGAAATCTGTCCGGCTTTGCGACGTGGCGACACCCGGCCGCGATAAAGAGCTTCGCAAACATAGATATTGCCCAGACCGGCAACGATTCCCTGATCCAGCAGGGCGGATTTGACAGGGGTGTTCTTGCCTTTGAACGCCTTGATCAGGTGTTGGTCGTGAAAATCGTTGCCCAAGGGTTCAGGCCCCAGAACCGACAGCAGCTTGTGATCTTCGGCGTTGGCCGTTTGCAACAGGTCCATCGCGCCAAACCGGCGGGGATCGTTGAAGGTGATGCGCGCGCCGTTGGCCATATGAAAGACCACATGGTCATGTTTTTGCACGGCGGGATGGTTATGTGCGAATTGCCCCAACGGGTCACCCGACACCGTCATCCGCCCCGACATACCCAGATGGATCAACAGCGTCTCACCGCTGCTGAGATCCGCCAGAATGTATTTCGACCGCCGCCGCAACCGCTCCACCCGCTGTCCGGTCAGCCGTTCGGCCATACGTTCAGGGAACGGCCAGCGCAGATCGGGGCGGTTCACATCAGCCCGTTCGATCAAGACCCCTTCCATGGCGGGACTCAGGCCGCGTCTTACTGTCTCGACCTCAGGTAATTCGGGCATTACAGGGCTCCTAATTCAAAGGGCCGCATTGTGCCCGCCTCTCTTGGCCCTATAACAGAGGCGAAATTCGACAAACGGCAAGGCAAATGTCCGACAACATCGACAAGACCACTCATTTCGGTTTCGAAACCGTCCCCGAGGACGAAAAGGCCGGGCGCGTGCAGGGCGTTTTCAACTCGGTTGCCTCGAAATATGACGTGATGAACGACGTCATGTCGATGGGCATCCACCGGGTCTGGAAGGACGCGATGATGGACTGGCTGGCGCCACGCCCCGGCCAGCGGCTGCTGGACGTGGCCGGCGGTACGGGCGACATCTCGTTCAGGTTCCTCAAGCGCGCGGGTCACGGCCACGCCACGGTGCTGGACCTGACCGAGCCGATGCTGATCGAAGGGCGGCAACGTGCCGAGGCAGATCAGATGTCGGACAGCCTGAACTGGGTCGTGGGCGATGCCATGGCCCTGCCCTTCGAAGACAATACATTCGATGTCTACACGATCTCGTTCGGCATTCGGAACGTCACCCGCCCGCAAGAAGCTTTGAACGAGGCTTACCGCGTGCTGAAACCCGGAGGCCGCCTGATGGTGCTGGAATTCAGCCAGCTGCCCAATGAGGGGCTGCAAAAGCTCTATGACCTTTACAGCTTCAACGTCATCCCGCGCATGGGAAAACTGATCGCCAATGACTATGACAGCTATCAGTACCTGGTCGAATCGATCCGAAAATTCCCCGATCAGGAAACGTTTCTGAACATGGTTCGCGCCGCAGGTTTCGAAAACGCCAAATACCGGAACCTGAGCATGGGTATCGCCGCGCTGCATTCCGGCTGGAAGATCTGACACATGCGTGGTCCCCATAACATCATCCGCCTGATCCGCACAGGCGCCACGCTCGAGCGCACAGGCGCCATGAACGTGGTACTGGATGCGTTCGAAGCCCCGCGCGCCGTTCGCATCCTGGCCCACACATTGGGCAAACCCTTTCAATGGCTTGGCTACAAGGGCGACCCCGGGATGCCGCCCGCCACGCGCGCCCTGACGGCGCTTGGCCCCGCCTATATAAAATTCGGTCAAGTGCTTTCGACCCGCCCGGACGTCGTTGGAAATGAACTGGCCGAGCAACTGCGCGTTCTGCAAGACAAGCTACCGCCTTTCTCCAAAGCCGACGCGATGGCCGAAGTCGAGAAAGAACTGGGTCAGCCGATCTCGGACATGTTCAGCGAATTCAGCGAGCCGATTGCCGCTGCATCTATTGCGCAGGTTCACAAGGCCAAGCTGACCAGCACGGGCGAGGATGTCGCTGTCAAAGTCCTGCGCCCGGGGATCGAACGCGCGTTCCGCAAAGATGTCGATGCGTTCTATTTTGCCGCCCGCATGGTGCAACTCTGCGCGCCTGGCGCGCGCCGTCTGCGCCCGATGGAAGTGATCGAGCATTTTGACGGTGTCGTACGCGGCGAACTGGATCTGCGTCTGGAAAGCGCGGCGGCCTCAGAATATGCCGCTAACACAAAGGACGACACCGGCTTCTGGCTGCCGCCCGTTGTGTGGTCACTGTCCGCGCGGCGCGTCATGACGCTCAGCTGGGCGGACGGGATCGCGCTGGGTGACAATGATGCTCTGGATGCCGCAGGTCACAACCGCAATGATCTGGCCGAACGTGTCCTGCGCCTGTTCCTTCTGCATGCCCTGCGCGACGGCTTTTTCCACGCCGACATGCATCAGGGCAACCTGAAGGTCGCCGCGAACGGAGACATCATAGCCTATGACTACGGCATCATGGGGCATATCGATGAATACACGCGCCGGGTCTATGCCGAAATCCTGTTTGGTTTCATCCGACGCGACTACAAACGCGTGGCCGAGGTGCATTTCGAAGCCGGCTATGTTCCCGCCAACCAGGACGTGGACGAGTTCGCACGCGCTCTGCGTGCCGTGGGCGAGCCGATCTTCGGCATGGACGCCACGCATATTTCCATGGGGCGGTTGCTGAGCTATCTGTTCGAAGTGACCGAACGGTTCGGGATGGAAACCCGAACCGAGCTGATCCTGCTGCAACGCACCATGGTTGTCGTCGAAGGCGTCGCGCGCTCACTCGACCCTCATATGAACATCTGGGAAGTCGCCCGACCCGTGGTCGAAGACTACATCAAACAGTCCATCGGCCCCCGGGCGGCCCTGCGTGATTTTGGGAAAACCGCAATGGTGCTGGCCCGCTTCGGCCCGCGTCTTCCGGCACTGGTCGAAAACGCACTGATCGCGCAGACCCAGAAGGACGAACCGCAGACGCCCACTCTTTGGTCCTTTGCTCTGCCCGCCACGATCGGCGCCGCAGCAGGTGCGGCGCTGGTCTTGCTGATCAACGCGCTCAGCTGAACCAACCCGCCTGCTTCATCTGGCCACAAATATCCTCGGGGGGAATCGCGCCCTGGCGCGATGGGGGGCAGACAGCCCCCCCGCACCCCTTCCGGGTCAGAGCCGCTCGATGGCGATGGCAATCCCCTGACCGCCCCCAATGCACATGGTGATCAACCCTTTGGATCCGCCGGTACGTTCCAGCTCGTACAGTGCTTTCAGCGTAATGATCGCACCCGTGGCCCCCACCGGATGCCCCAACGCAATCGCACCGCCGTTGGGGTTCACCTTGTTTGCGTCCAATCCAAGCTCCTGATTCACGGCCAGAGCCTGCGCGGCGAAGGCTTCATTGCTTTCGATCACGTCGAAATCTTCCGCTGACAGGCCCGTCTTCTTCAACAGGTTTTGCACTGCCGGAACTGGACCGATGCCCATGACTTCCGGCCGCACGCCTGCATGCGCATAACCAATCACACGCGCCTTCGGTTTCAAACCGGCCCTTTCGGCCGCATCCGCTGTCGCCAGCACCATCGCCGCCGCGCCGTCATTGATGCCCGAGGCATTGCCGGCCGTCACACGCCCATCCTTCTTGAACACCGGGCGCAGCCCCGCCAGCGCTTCAGCGGTCGTCGCCTTTGGATGCTCGTCGACTCTGAAATCGACCATGTCCCGCTTGATCTTGACCTGTACCGGAGTGATCTGGCTTTCAAAGTACCCAGCCTCGATCGCCGCTGCCGCACGTGTCTGGCTGTCCAATGCGAACGCATCCATCTGTTCACGGCTGATCTGATGCTCATCCGCCACGTTTTCGGCCGTCACCCCCATATGTCCTGTGCCGAAGGGGCAGTTCAGCGCACCCAGCATCATGTCCAGAGAGGTGACGTCGCCCATCTTTGCACCCCAGCGCGCCTGCGGAACGATATAGGGGCTGCGTGACATGCTTTCTGCTCCGCCTGCTACGGCAAAGTCAGCATCGCCCAGCATCAGGGACTGAACGGCTGACACGATCGCCTGCGCGCCCGATCCGCACAGGCGGTTCACGTTCATGGCCGGCGTACCATTGAGGATGCCCGCCTGCATGGCGGCGACGCGCGACAGATACATGTCACGCGGTTCAGTGTTGATCACATGACCGAACACAACATGCCCGATCTGCGCCCCCTCAACCCCCGATCGCTCAAGCGCCGCTTCGGTCGCGACAGTGGCCAGATCAATCGGCGCGGTTGAAGCCAGCGCACCACCAAAGGTGCCAATTGCGGTGCGGGCACCGTCGAGAATAACGATATCGCTCATGAGCTACTCCTCCTGAATTTCGCTGCATTATGCATGCGCAGAATGGCACTGTCGCCCCAAACGTCCCGTCACGGCGGGAATTGACATTGCGTTGCACACCCCCCATGGATTCCGTCATGACGGAAGACACAGACGATATCCTGAACCTCCTGCCCGCTCGCCTGAAAGAGGCACGCCGGGCCAAAGGCCTGTCCCTGGAAGCGGTCGCCAATCTCAGCGGTGTGTCCCGGTCCATGGTCAGTCAGATCGAACGCGGCGAAAGCAGCCCGACGATCTCGACCTTGTGGAACCTGACACGCGCCTTGCAGGTGGATTTCGCCGGTCTCTTGGAGGGCACAAAGGCCACGGACCAGATCGAGGTACTCAGAAACTCCGAAGTGCCCAGCATCGACAATATGGGGCAGAACTGCCGAATTCGCATCCTGTCACCACCGGAAGAGGCCGGGGGTCATGAAGTCTATGATATCGAATTTGACGAGGACGGGGCCCTGAACAGCCAACCCCACGCCCGCGGTGCCCGTGAACAGCTCACCGTGCTGGAAGGCGCGGTCAAAGTCACTTCAGGCAATGCGGTGTCCGAGTTGAACCAGGGGGACACGGCCCGATACGCCGCCGACATTGCGCATTCCATCTGTGCCCAAGGGCCAGCCCGAGTATTTCTGATCGTAAAAAACGCCTGACATCCGCGAAATTCCGCCTTCACGGATATTTTTCCTTCATATTGAATTTCCCCTATTTGGGAATTTCATCCGCTATGTTAGATGTGCGACTCAGTTGAACGGAGGTCGCCATGTCAGATGCATTCCTGTCCCATATCACGGACACACTTGCGCAGATCGAATCTGAGGGTCTTTACAAACGCGAACGAATGATCACCTCGCCTCAGGGCGGTGAGATCACTGTGGGCGGCAAGCAGGTGATCAACCTCTGTGCCAACAACTATCTGGGTCTGGCGGATCACCCGGCGCTGATCGAGGCCGCGACACAAACGATGGGACCCAAAGGATTCGGCATGGCGTCGGTTCGGTTCATCTGTGGCACGCAAGACATTCACCGCGAACTGGAACAACGTCTTGCCAATTTCCTGAACAAGGACGACTCCATCCTTTTTGCCGCCTGTTTCGACGCCAATGGCGGGTTGTTTGAACCTCTGCTGGGACCGGAAGACGCCATCATTTCAGACAGCCTGAACCACGCCTCGATCATCGACGGCGTGCGGCTGTGCAAGGCCAAGCGCTATCGCTACATGAACAATGACATGAACGACCTCGAAGCCTGGCTGAAACAGGCGCGCGAGGACGGGGCACGGCATATCATGATCGCCACCGATGGCGTGTTCTCGATGGACGGCTATCTGGCCAACCTGCCGAAAATCAGGGAACTGGCCGATAAATACGATGCGATTGTCATGGTGGACGATTGCCATGCGACCGGCTTCATGGGGCCGAACGGGGCCGGCACACCCGATCATTTCGGCGTCGATGTGGATATTCTGACGGGAACCTTGGGCAAGGCACTTGGGGGGGCAATCGGCGGCTATATCGCCGGGCCGCAGCCAGTGATCGACCTGCTGCGGCAGCGGGCGCGGCCCTATCTGTTCTCAAACTCGCTGCCGCCCTCGATCGTCGCTGCCGGGTTGGAGGCAATCCGTCTGGTCGAAGAAGGCGACATGCTGCGCGCGCAACTCTTCGGCAACGCCAAGTATTGGCGCGCCGGGCTGGAAAAGCTTGGCTTTGACCTGCTGCCCGGGGAACACCCGATCATCCCGGTGATGCTGGGTGAGGCGACGCTGGCACAAGACATGGCGTCACGGCTGTTCGACGAAGGCGTCTATGTTTCGGGCTTCTTCTTTCCGGTCGTCCCACGCGGGCAAGCGCGGATCAGAACGCAGTTGAATGCGGCTCTGACCAGGGATGAACTGGACCGCGCCCTGTCCGCATTTGGCAAGGTCGGCAAAGAGCTGGGGGTCATCGAATGATCCTTCCATCGGTCATCGATGTGATCGGCGACACCCCCATGGTCGAACTGTCGCGCGTGTGTGCCCAGCAGAAGCTGAACGGGCGTATCATCGCCAAGCTTGACTATTTGCTGCCGGGATTTTCGAAAAAGGACCGCGCGGCGAAGTCCATCATCGAAACGGCGCGCGCAGACGGGACTTTGTCACCGGGGCAAACGGTGGTCGAGCTGACCTCAGGCAACATGGGCACCGGGCTGGCCATTGTCTGCGGTATTCTGGGCCATCCTTTCGTGGCAGTCATGAGCGCGGGGAACTCGGTCGAACGCGCGCGTATGATGCGGGCCCTGGGGGCCGAAGTTGTCATCGTGCCCCAGGCCCCCGGCAGCAAACCCGGCGAAGTCTCTGGGGCCGATCTTGAACTGGTCGATGTCGAGGCGAAACGCATCACGACCGCACGCAACGCGTTTCGTGCGGATCAATTTGGCCATTCGGGAAACCCCAAGGCCCACGAAACCGGGACCGGGCCCGAGATCTGGGCGCAATCCGAAGGCACCGTCACGGCATTCTGCGACTTTGCAGGGTCGGGCGGAACGCTGGCCGGAGCGGCAGAGTATCTGAACCGGCACGGCGTGCGATGCTATGCCGTGGAACCTGCGGGCGCGCGCGCTTTGGCCGGTGAGCCGGTTTCGACCCCGGACCATCCCATTCAGGGCGGCGGTTACGCCATGGATGATCTGGTGCATTTGAAGGATAGCCAATTGGCCGGACACCTTGCTGTTTCGGGGAAGGCCGCGCGGGACTGCGCCCGGCTTCTGGCCCGGACCGAAGGGATATTCGCCGGCTATTCGGCAGGCGCGAATCTTGCTGCGGCGATTGAACTGCTGCGCGGCCCCGAAGAAGGCGGCTGCGTCGCCATCGTCATCTGTGACAGCGGCCTGAAATACCTGTCGACCGATTTGTGGGAGTAAACATATGCGACCCAACACAATGAAATCACTGGAAAAATCCAAACCCGAAGAAGGGTTGTGGATGGTGCAGGCCCCGATCCCCGAAATTGGCCCCGATGATGTGCTGATCCGCATCAACAAGACGGGTATCTGCGGCACCGACATCCATATCTGGAACTGGGATGAATGGGCGTCTCATACCGTGCCGGTTCCGATGATCACTGGCCATGAGTTTGCCGGAGAGATCGTCGAGATCGGGCGCAACGTGACAGGGCTTGAAATCGGCCAGCGATGCTCGGGCGAGGGCCATCTGATCACCACCGACAGCCGTCAGAGCCGCGCCGGAAAGTTTCACCTGGATCCGGGAACCCGGGGCATTGGAGTGAACGAACAGGGCGCATTTGCCGAATACCTGAAACTGCCTGCCTTCAACGTGGTTCCCTTGCCCGACGACATACCGGATGAGATCGGAGCCATCCTCGATCCGCTGGGCAATGCGGTGCATACTGCCCTCAGCTTTGATTTGCTGGGCGAGGACGTTCTGATCACGGGTGCGGGCCCCATCGGCATCATGGCCGCTGCCGTCGCTCGTCACGCGGGTGCACGTAACGTGGTCATCACCGACATCAACGCAGACCGATTGAAACTGGCCGAACATGTGGTTCCCTCGGTGCGGACCGTCGATGTATCCACCGAGGACTTGCAGGGCGTCATCGCCGAGCTTGGGATGAAAGAAGGATTCGATGTCGGGCTTGAAATGTCCGGCTCGCAAGCCGCCCTGGACCAGATGGTCGAAGCGTTGGTGATGGGTGGAAAGATCGCGTTGCTGGGGATTCCTCCGGGCAAATCTCCGGTCGACTGGTCGCGCATCGTGTTCAAGGCGATCACAATCAAGGGGGTCTATGGGCGTGAGATGTTCGAGACGTGGTACAAGATGATCGCCATGCTGCAAAACGGTCTGGATGTGTCCCGCGTGATCACGCACCGCTTTGCGGTTGATGATTTCGCCAAAGGGTTTTCCGCGATGAAATCAGGTCTGTCCGGCAAGGTTGTTCTGGACTGGACCTAACGCGCTGGAAAGTTGCAACCTCAGCCCCTAGACAGGTGCAGAACTTGCACAAGGGAGGCATGAGATGGGCGAGAACAAAGACGATCGTCTGTTGCAACGGGGGGTCGAAGACACCCTGGTCACTGATTTCGCCGAAACGCACCGCAAAAGCTATGGCGACTTCCTGCAACTGAAGACGCTGCTGAACCTGCAAAAAACCTTTCAGGACCCCGCACAACCTGACGAGATGCTGTTCATCATCATTCATCAGGTCAGTGAGCTGTGGCTGAAACTGATGCATCACCAACTGGTCGAGGTGCGTCGGTTCCTGCAACAAGACGAATTCGGACCCGCCATGAAAAACCTCGACCGCATCAAGGCCATTCAACGGCAATTGATTGCGGCCTGGGAAACCCTGCTGACCATGACGCCGGCCGACTATATGACGTTTCGGCAGGTCCTCGGCAACTCTTCCGGGTTTCAAAGCTATGGGTACAGGCAGATCGAGTTCATTCTGGGCAACAAGGATGCCTCGACCCTGAAAGTGCACGAGCATGACCCCGAGGTGATGGAGATGCTGAACGCCGCCCTGACCAAACCGTCCCTGTATGACGAAGTGTTGCACATGCTGGCCCGACAGGGGTTCGACGTTCCAAGGGATTTGATCGAGCGGGACTACTCTGAACCCTATTCTGGTGATCCGCGCGTGGTTCAGATCTGGGTCGACGTGTTCCGCAACACAGACAAGTATTGGGATCTGTATGCGCTGGCCGAAAAACTCATGGATGTGGAAAGCCTGTTTCAACGCTGGCGCTTTGACCACGCCACGGCGGTTGAACGTGTGATCGGAATGCAACCCGGTACCGGAGGTTCCAGCGGCGTGGCTTTCTTGCGAAAAGCACTTGAGTTGCGGTTCTTCCATGACCTCTATGATGTGCGGACGGAATTGATGTACAGCGGGCAGGGCTGAGCCATGCTGTATCGCGGATTTTCACAAGCCGAACTGGAGCGGGAATACTCTCCCAGTTCGATGATCGGTGGCGACCTGACCCCTTATCTGGCCAGCTATCAAACGCTGAGTGCGCAAGCCCGTGCCGAGCTGCCCGTTCAGGCCAACCTGGCCTATGCCGACGCCCCGGCCCAGGTGCTGGATTTCTTTCCCGCGAAGGGGGCCGGCGCCCCGTTGCATGTCTTTATTCACGGTGGGTATTGGCAGGATCTCAGCCAGCGCGAATCGGCCATGATGGCCCCGGCGCTGATCGAAGCCGAGCAATCCTTTGCCACCTTGAACTACACGCTTGCCCCGGATGCGCGGCTGGATCAAATGGTCGACGAATGCCGCGACGCCCTTCTGTGGCTTGCGTCACAGGCCGAGGCACTGGGATTCGACCCGACGCGGATCACCTTGTCAGGGCACAGTGCCGGCGCTCATCTGGCTAGCATGGTCATGGCAACCTCGGCCGGCGCATTGGCCCGCGCCGGGCTGCGTGTGCGTGACGTGCTTCTGATCAGCGGTGTATATGATCTGGAACCCATCAGTTTGACATCCGTGAATGATCCGCTGCACCTGACCCCGGTCGAAGTGAACGATCTGTCCCCGATCCGCAACCTGCCCCCACCGGGCCCCCGCTATCATGTTTCAGTGGGGGAACGGGACACCGGCGAATTCATTCGTCAAAGCCGCGACTATGCGGAACGGCTGCGCAAGGCCGGGCACTCGGTCAGCTTTGCCTTGAAACACGGAATGCACCATTTCGACATCATCCTGCATTCCGGGACATTCCTGCCCGACACGCAATGAGGCATTTTTCAAACAAAAACAGCGGCCCCATCTGTGCCGCTGTTTTTTTTGAGTCCATCCCGCTTGGGATCAATCCAGCGTGCGGGTAACTTCTTCGCGCTCGAATATCTCGATCACGTCGCCCTGACGGATATCGTCGTAGTTCTCGAACGCCATACCACATTCCTGACCCGACTGGACCTCGGCCACTTCGTCTTTGAAGCGCTTCAGGGTCTTCAGCGTGCCTTCGTGGATCACCACGTTGTCGCGCAGCAGGCGAACGCCTGCCGAACGGCGGGCAACACCTTCGGTCACCAGACACCCGGCAACCTTGCCGACACCGGTAACCTTGAAGACTTCCCGGATCTCGGCATAGCCGATGAACTTTTCGCGGATCTCGGCGCTCAGCAGGCCGGATGCGGCTGCTTTCACGTCGTCGACCAGGTCATAGATCACCGAGTAATAGCGGATCTCGACACCCTTTTGGTTCGCCGTGTTCCGCGCCGATGCGTTGGCACGGACGTTGAAGCCAAAGACCGGCGCGCCGGAGGCTTCCGCCAGACCAACATCCGTCTCGGTGATCGCACCCACGCCCGAGTGCAGCACGCGCACGCGCACTTCGTCGTTGCCGATCTTTTCCATCGCCTGAACGATAGCTTCGGCAGAACCCTGCACATCGGCTTTGACGAGGATCGGCAGCTCGGCCACGTTCTCGTCTTCCTTGGCCTTCTGCATCAGCTGTTCAAGGGTGGTCGCGGCACCTGCCGCGGCGCGTTTGTCCTTGGCGGCCTGTTCGCGATAAGCGGCGATTTCACGGGCCTGCGCTTCGGTCTCGGTCACGTTCAGAACGTCGCCCGCTTCGGGCGTACCGTTCAGGCCCAGAACCTCGACCGGAACCGAGGGGCCAGCTTCCTTGACGCGCTCACCCTTGTCATTGATCAGCGCACGGACCTTACCGTACTGCTCACCTACAACGAAGATATCGCCCTGACGCAGCGTGCCGTTCTGAACCAGAACCGTGGCAACCGGGCCACGACCCACGTCCAGCTGCGCCTCGATCACGGCACCTTGGGCGGCGCGGTTCGGGTTTGCTTTCAGTTCCAGAATCTCGGCCTGAAGCGCGATGGCTTCCAGCAATTCGTCCAGACCCTGACCCGTGATTGCGGACACTTCGACATCCTGGACGTCACCGGACATTTTCTCAACGATCACTTCGTGCTGCAGCAGATCGGTGCGCACCTTGTCCGGGTTTGCATCCGGCTTGTCGACCTTGTTGATTGCCACGATCATCGGCACTTCGGCCGCTTTTGCGTGGTTGATCGCTTCGATCGTCTGCGGCATCACCGCGTCGTCAGCCGCGACGACCAGAACCACGATATCCGTAACCTGAGCGCCGCGCGAGCGCATCGACGTAAACGCCGCGTGGCCCGGAGTGTCCAGGAAGGTCAGCGTGGTGCCGCCATCGGTTTTCACCTGATACGCGCCGATATGTTGGGTGATGCCACCGGCCTCACCCGCCACAACGCGCGCGTCGCGGATTGCATCCAACAGCGAGGTCTTGCCGTGGTCAACGTGACCCATGATGGTGATGACCGGCGGACGCGGCTGCAGATCGTCTTCGCTGTCTTCGACCTCTTTGATGACGTCTTCAACATCCGAATCGGATACGCGAGTGACCTTGTGGCCAAATTCTTCGATGATCAGTTCCGCGGTGTCTGCGTCGATGGTCTGGTTCTGCGTGACCATCATGCCCATCTGCATCAGCGATTTGACCACGTCAGCCACACGCTCGGCCATACGGTTGGCCAGTTCCGAGACCATGATCGCCTCGGGCAGCTGTACGTCGCGGATCACCTTTTCCCGTTCAACGGCACCGCCCATGGCTTTCTGACGCGCACGCTCCTGCTTGCGCTTCATCGCGGCCATCGAGCGCTGACGGTTGCCTTCGCCACCGGTCGCCTGACCCAGAGTCAGCTTGCCTGAACGGCGGTTGTCGTCGCGACCTTTGCCACGACCACGCTGCTCACGTTCGCGATCCTGTTTGCGCGGCGTGGCTGCCGGCGCAGGTTTGCTGGCCGGGGCGCGAGCCGCTTTGGGCTCTTCCGGTGCGGGCGCGGCAGCCGCGCGCTTGGCAGCTTCTTCCGCCTCTTTGCGCTTGCGTTCTTCTTCCTCAGCCTTCTGACGCGCACGCTCTTCGGCTTCGCGCTGTTCGCGTTCTTTGGCTTCCTGTTCCGCACGGCGGCGCGCGCGCTCTTCTTCGCGCGCCTTTTCAGCAGCCTCGCGCGCCGCGGCCTCTTCGGCCTCGCGTGCCTTGGCCGCTTGCAACGCCTTCATGCGGCGCGCCATTTCCGCATCGGAAATGCCCGCAGGACGACGCGACGGATCACCCGAAGGTGCAGCACCGCCACCCGGCTTTGCTGCGCCCGGCTTGGGAACCACCACGCGTTTGCGTTTGGTTTCCACCACGACATTCTTGGTGCGTCCGTGGCTGAAACTCTGTTTCACATTTCCGGGGCGTGCCCCGCCACGAAGACCCAATGTCTTTTTGCCGTCATTATCGCTCATAAAGCTACTTACCCTTCCGCGCGGCCCCTGCCGCCGTCATCCGTTTCGCGCAAGCCACGCAGGCGCTGCGCTTCCTCTACAACACGTTTGGCGAGTCCGCCAGAGGCCAAGGCCGCATGAATCACCGTTTGGCGCCCAAATGCCTGTCCTAATTCGTTTGCCGTCAGCCAACCTATGTATTTCCCGAAGTGCGGCGTGCTCAGTTTGGACTTGCCGCGCCCCGATCCATCAGCGGCCTGAATTAGCACCTGCGCCTCTTCCCGATCCAGCCACGTCTTGACCTTTTCATACCCGGCAACCGCGTCGCCGGACTTGCGCGCCAGGCTGAGCAGCTCGACAACGCGGCGCGCGATCTGCTGTTCAACCTTTTCCGCCAGGTCCTTCGGCACAGACACCTGCGCCTTGAACCCCCGCGCAAACAGTTTCTTGCCAACGGCCTTGTCCAGGGCGGCACGATCCGCCGCCACATAGACCCCCCGCCCGGGCAATTTCGCCGCGACATCCGGAAAAACCTGACCGTCCGGCCCCGTCACAAAGCGGATCAACCCGAATTTGGGCTGCACCTCGCCCGTGGCGATGCACTTGCGCTCGGGTCCGTCGGACCGATCCTTATGGGCGCCACCGCGACTCATACACGCCACCCGAAGCCCGAGATCAGGCCTCGACCTCCTCGTCTGCTGCGTCGCCGTCGACGTCTTCTTCCGCCTGTTCCAGCTCGGCCGGATCAACCCAACCCAGCAGGATACGCGCCGTCATGACCATATCTTGCGCCTCTTCCAGCGTTACACCGAAAGGCTCCAATACACCGTCATCCTTGACACGCTCACCATCGACGGTCGTCCAGCCACCGGCCAGTTCCCAGTCGGCGCAAGTTGCAAAGTCTTCCAGAGTCTTCACGTCGTCCCTGGCCAGCGCCTCTACCATCTGGGGTGTCAGACCTTCGAATTCAATGAGACTGTCCTCGGCGCCCAATTCACGCGCCGCATCCAGTGCCGCCTTGGCCTGTGCTTCCAGGAATTCGCGGGCGCGGGTTTGCAGTTCCTGCGCGGTACCTTCGTCAACGCCGTCAATGACCAGCAGTTCCTCAATCTCGACATAGGCAACCTCTTCGAGGTTGGTGAAGCCTTCCGAGACCAAGAGTTGCGCGAAGAATTCATCCAGATCCAGGCTGTCCATGAACAGCTTGGTGCGGGCTTCGAACTCTTTCTGGCGACGCGCCGATTCTTCTGCTTCGGTCATGATGTCGATGTCCAGACCGGTCAGCTGGCTTGCCAGACGTACGTTCTGACCGCGGCGACCGATGGCAAGGCTCAGCTGCTCTTCCGGCACGACAACCTCGATCTTGCCGGCTTCTTCGTCCAGAACCACCTTGGAGACCTCGGCGGGCTGCAGCGCGTTCACCAGGAAGGTCGGCTGATCTTCGTTCCACGGGATGATGTCGATCTTCTCACCCTGCAGTTCGTTCACAACGGCCTGCACGCGGCTGCCACGCATACCGACACAAGCACCGACAGGGTCAATCGAACCATCATACGAGATCACGGCGATCTTGGCGCGCGAACCGGGGTCACGGGCCACGGCCTTGACCTCGATGATGCCGTCATAGATTTCCGGCACTTCCATCTTGAACAGCTCGGCCATGAATTCCGGCGCGGTGCGCGACAGGAAGATCTGATGGCCACGCACTTCGCGGCGAACCTCTTTGATGTATGCGCGCACCCGGTCATTCGGGCGATAGCTTTCGCGGCCGATCTTGTCATTGCGGCGCAGAACGGCCTCGGCACCGCCCAGATCGACGATGACATTGCCAAACTCCTCGCGCTTGACGGCACCGTTGATGATGGTCCCTGCGCGATCCTTGAATTCTTCGTACTGACGGTCACGCTCAGCTTCGCGGACCTTCTGCAAGATCACCTGCTTGGCAGACTGCGCCGCGATCCGGCCCATTTCAACCGGCGGCACTTCTTCGACGAAGACGTCACCAACCTCGGGCGCCTCCATGTACTGCTTGGCCTGCTCGACGGTCATCTCGGCCTGATAGTTCTCAAGCTCTTCATCCTCGACCACGGTGCGGACCCGGGTAAAGGTCGCCTTGCCGGTCTTGCGGTCGATGCTGACGCGGATGTCCATCTCGGCGCCGTAGCGGCTCTTGGCGGCACGGGCGAGCGATTCCTCCATCGCTTCGACAACCAGGCCGGGGTCGATCATCTTTTCGCGGGCCACGGCCTCGGCGGTCTGCAACAGCTCCAGCTGGTTTGCTGAGGTGATTGCCATCAGTTCGTCTCCTCTTCGGACCCTTCGGTCTCAATCTCGTCGAAAGCGTTTTCGTTCAGGGCACCGGCGTCTTTGCGCTGGCGCAGCATTTCCTTGATCAGATCATCGGTCAGGACCAGCTTTGCATCGCTCAGCCAGTCGAATTGCAGACCGATGGTGATGGTCTCGTCCCCCTCGGGGATGTTGATCAGAACCTCATCACCCTCGATCCCGGCCAGTTCACCTTTGAAACGGCGGCGGCCATCGATCAGTTCGGCGGTTTCGATCTTGGCCTCATATCCCTCGAAGGTCTCAAAGTCCTTGAGACGGGTCAGCGGGCGGTCGATGCCGGGGCTGGACACTTCCAGCGTATAGGCATCAAGGATTGGGTCCTCGACATCCAGTGTAGCGCTGACCGCGTTAGAGATTTCGGCGCAATCATCCACTTCGATGCCGCCATCGGGCTTGTCTGCCATGATCTGCATCGTAGTGGTCTTGCCGCTCATCAAGCGGATACGGACGAGTTCGTACCCCAGATCCTCGATCACTGGGGTGATGATCTCGGCCAGTCGCCGGTCAATGGCAGCTTTTGCTATCAGGTCGTTTGTCATCTGGTACTCTACCCTGTCAGTCGGGCACAAAAAAACGGGCGCGCGGCCCGTCAAATTTTCCGGTGGAGCCTTGGACCAGAAGTCCAACGCGCCGCTGTTGAAACTGCATATACGCAGGATGGCCCGAGTCTGCAACCCCCAGAGGGATTCGCATTTGGATTTACACCATCCACCACCGTTCGGCGATGCGGCCATCGTCCAGCGCACCGTTCCCGGCAATCTGTCGCGGCATCCCGACAGCATCCGATACGGCAAGGGCCATGTCGGCCTCGGACGGGTGGAACCGGACACCGCGCGTGCCTCGCATTCCGGCCCGATCCGGAAGCGCCGCGATATCGACATACCCGTCCCGCAGCGCCTCGGCCCGCACGGCGGGGTCCGGGATTACAATGACCTCGACCGCGTCAGCCCATCCGGCCTGACCATCTTTGTAATGCCCCTCGACGCGGCGGCCCAGAAAATGGCGGCCATCTTCTGCCCGTTCGACACGATAGCAGCCGGTGCCGTAGGCTTTGCGCAACGGGGATACGGTTTCACCGGCGCGCGCAACAACAAAGCGGCTGTCGGCCAGCAGGAAAGGCAATCCGGGATTTGCCTCGGCAAGTTCAAGCCGCAGGCGGTTGGGGGCAAGCGCCTCGGGCCTTCCGATTTCGGCCAGAACGGCCATGACATCAGCAATCTGCAACGGTTCGCCATCGTGAAAGACCGCGTCATCACGCAGATCAAAGTTCCAGACCCGTGCGTCTGCGTCGGTTTGCCAGCCGGTCGCAAGCTCACCGCGCAACGTACCATCCGGGGCGATTTCAGTCATTGTGTCGAAAACGGCCCCACGCGCCACTTGCTCGAGGCTGTCATCGCGCGGAACGGCCAGACGCAATGTCCCGCCTTTTTTGGGCGTACCAGCAAGGGATGCTCCTGTCGCCGCCAGCAATGCGGCAGCGGCACCAGAGGCAAAGAGAGCACGGCGATCGATTCGGGTCATGCGACACCCTCCGCCACACGGTCCATGATTCGCACCAGTTCCGCGCTGATGCCCGGCTCGGACAGGGCGTGCCCCGCCTGACGAACCATCTTCAGTTCAGCATTCGGCCAGCGTTCCGCCAGGGACCACGCGGCCTGCGGCGGGCAGATCATGTCATAGCGCCCCTGCACGATATGGCCGGGGATATGCGCGATCCGGTCCATCTGATCCAGAATCTGCCCGTCCGTTTCCAGAAACGCCTTGTTGGAGAAATAGTGATTCTCGAGCCGCGCAAAGGTGCGCGCGTATTCGCCGGGGCTTTCGCCAACCGATCCGTTGGTGTGGATCGAGGCCAGCGCGTTTTCCCAATGCGACCAGGCCCGCGCATACAGGATCTCTGTCGCGCGGTCGCCCGAAAACAGACGTTTGTTATAGGCGGCAATGGTGTCGTCCAGTTCAACCTCGGGCAGCAGCGAGGTGAATTTCTGCCATTGCTCGGGCCAGAACCGCCCGGCGCCACCGCCGTAAAACCAGTCAAGCTCGGCCTGAGTCGCAAGGAACACCCCGCGCAACACCAGTCGACTGACGCGGTCGGGATGAGTCTGGGCATAGATCAACGCCAGAGTCGCCCCCCAGCTTCCGCCAAAAGCGATCCATTCTTCGATCTCGAAGAGTTTGCGCAGCCGCTCTATGTCGGCCACCAGATGCCACGTCGTGTTGTCCTCGACCGAGGCGGTGGGGCGCGACCGGCCACATCCGCGCTGGTCAAACAGAATCACCCTGTAGGCCTGTGGATCGAAGTATCGCCTCATGGCCGGGCTGCACCCCCCACCCGGCCCCCCGTGCAGGATCACGACGGGTATGCCGTCAGGATTACCGCATTGTTCCACATAAATACGGTGCCCATCGCCCATATCGACCATCCGCTGGTCAAAAGGGTCGATCGGCGGGTACAGATATTGAACTGCGCGCTTTTGGTCCGGGTACTTGTCCATTATCGCCCTATATAGTCCTTAAGCGTAAAAGAGCACACGGAGACAGGAATGCAAGCGCATCCGAACACGGTGGACCCGTCCGAGATCGCAAAATTCGAGGCGATGGCCGCGGAATGGTGGGACCCGCACGGAAAATTCAAACCATTGCACATGCTTAACCCGTGCCGGCTGGACTATATAACGCAGCAGATCGCCGGAGAATTCGATCGCGACCTAAAGTCGCCTGTGCCGTTCGAAGGTCTGCGCCTGCTGGATATCGGCTGCGGCGGTGGGCTGCTGAGCGAACCGATGGCGCGTCTTGGGGCCAACGTTGTGGGCGCCGACGCCGCGGAACGCAATCTGCCCGTGGCGCGCATTCACGCTGAACAGTCCGGGCTGAAGATCGACTATCGCCATACCACGGCCGAGGACATGGCCGCTGCCGGTGAGCAATTCGATGTTGTGCTGAACATGGAAGTGGTCGAACACGTGGCTGATCCCCTGTCCTATCTGACCGCCACGCGTCACTTGCTCAAACCCGGCGGGTTGGAGATTTGTTCAACCATCAACCGCAACCCGAAATCCTACGCCATGGCGATTTTCGGGGCCGAGGTCGTCATGCGTTGGCTGCCGCGCGGCACGCATGAATGGAACAAGTTCATCACGCCGGACGAGCTGTTCGACCTGCTGCGTCAGGCCGGGCTGGACCCGGTGGACCGCAAAGGGTTCGTGTTCAACCCGATCCTTTGGAGCTGGTCTATCTCGGATCGGGACTTGAGCGTGAATTACGTGACGGCGAGCGTGAAGCCACAGTAGGGGGTTATTCCCCCTCCAACTGCATGCGCAAATCCCGAAGCACTGGCAGGGCGCTGCGGACCCGGTCCGGCCCGAGCTCTCCGACCACGCGGTTGATCAGCGGGGCAATCGAGGAAATCGCCTGATCCCGCGCCCGTCGACCTGCGGGGCTGATCGCCACCATCTTGCGGCGGGCGTCGTCCCAGTCGGGGCGGATGTGGATGTACCCGGCCCATTCCAGCTTGGCCAAAGTATTGGTCATCGCGCCACGGGTCACGTGGAATGTGTTGGCCAGTTGCGCCGGGCTACGTTCGTCCCCGACGAAAACCAGATGATTCAGCACCGAGAAATGCGAAATTTCCATACCCTTGGGCAGCACCCGGCTGAGCCGGTTGCGCAACAACTGATCCGCGGTCAGGATCTCGCTGAACAGCGTGACCGCAAGGGCGTTGGTGTCTTCCGTCATTGTTCAATTCTGTCAGGGTCCAGTGAAAGACCGGGTGTGTGTCAACGACGGCACGCGGCGGCGTGCCTCTGTCACAGAACTATCATCCAAATCGAAAATGTGAATGCCCGGATCGGTACCTGCGTCGATCAGCACCTTTCCCCAGGGGTCGACGACCATGCTGTGCCCATGGGTAAAACGCGTCTTTCCGCGCGTTGATGGGTGTTCCCCCGTTTGCGCGGGGGCCAAGACCCAACAGCCTGTCTCAATCGCCCGGGCCCGCAACAGCGATTCCCAATGCGCGGCGCCCGTAACAGGTGAAAACGCTGCCGGAACGGTCAGGATTCGCGCGCCTGCCTGCGCCAAAGCCGCATGCAGGTACGGAAACCGGATGTCATAACAGATGGTCAAACCCACCTCGCCAAAATCAGTTTCGGCTATGACCGCCTTTTCGCCGGGGCGGTAGTTCTTTGATTCGCGGAACGTCTCGGTCTCGGTGACCTGCACGTCGAACATATGGATCTTGTCGTAACGCGCCACGATCCGACCTTGCGGATCGATCATGAAAGACCGGTTGGCAAACCGCCCGTCAGCGTCATGAGTCTTGATCCCCAGTGACCCGATCAACACCCACACGCCCAGTCGGGCGGCCTGAGCCCGCAGGCCGGCCAAGGTGATGTCGTCTTCTTCGTGCTGAAGAACCTCGTTTTGCCGCGTCGTACTGTTTGACACGCAATTCGTGACCTCTGGCGTCAGGATAAACCGCGCGCCCTGCCCTGCCGCGTCGGCTGCCATGGCGCGCACCATGTCCAGGTTTTCGACCGGATCATCCGACGAGGTGATTTGCAGCAGCGCGGTCTTCATCAGGCGGCAAGCAGACGGTCAAGCTTGCCTTGCCGCTCCAGCTCGTAAAGGTCGTCGCAGCCGCCCACATGCTGTGTCCCGATGAAAATCTGAGGCACGGTGCGTTTGCCGCCTGCGCGCTGGATCATCTCGGGCTTACGTTTGGGGTGCATCAGAATGTCAACTTCCTTGAACTCAACGCCTTTCTGCTTCAGCAGACGTTTGGCCGCGTGGCAAAAACCACAGAGCGGCGAGGTATAGATTTCTACGGGCTTCATGTTCCGGTCCCTTTGGGTTTCGTGCGATCTTGGGCGAATTAGGCATCCTTGGCAACGCGCGCCAGTGCCAACACGAAAATATGATTTGCCCCTGCGGCCTGACACGCACGCGTGCACGCCGCCAACGTCGCGCCGGATGTCATCACGTCATCCACCAGCAGGACATCGCGCCCCTTCAAATGCAGCGCCCGCCTTGGGTGGATGTCAATTGCGCCTGCCAAGGCTTCGCCCCTTTCCCGCGCGGTCTTTCCGTCCAGCACAGGGGTCCGCCGTTTGCGCACCAGCAGATCCGGCACGTAGTCCAACCCGGTTTCTCGCCCCAGGTTGCGTGCCAGCAGCGCAGACTGATTGTATCGCCGTTTCAGCAGGCGTGACCAATGCAACGGCACCGGAGCGATCACCATCCCGGGACGCAGCAACTCGCGCCCGGCCTGCGCCATCCAACGGGCAGCGGGGCGGGCCAGTTCGGTCCGGTCACCATGTTTCAAAGCCAGAACAAGTGACCGCGCCTTCCCATCATACATCAGCGCAGCGCGGCCCGTGTTCCAGGGCGGAGGGGTTTTCAGACAATCGTCGCACTCGGTCCGGAACCTGTCTGCACTTCCGATCACGGGCACACCACAGCTTTCGCAAACCGTGCCACCGATGAACGGCGTATCCCGCCAACACGCCCCACACAGGCCGAAATCGGATTCCGTCAGCTCTCCGCAGCCCATGCAACGCGGCGGATAGATCAATGCAAGGGCAGTTTGAATCCGCTGCGCAATGCGATACTTGCGACCTATGAAACTGCCCGAGCCCACCGCACCCTCTCTTTTCAACCGTAACGCCATTCTGCATCATCGCGCCCGCGCGAAGGACGACGCCCTGTTCTTGCACCGCGCCGCCATTGATGAGGTTCAGGATCGGCTCTCCATGGTTAACAGAACCTTTACGGCACCTGCGGTTGTGACCCCTTTCCCACAGCTTTGGGCAGACGTTTTTCCGGATGCCGCCATTGTCGCGGATGACGATGTGCTGTCACTTCAACTCGGTGCGCATGATCTGGTGATTCATGCGATGGCGCTGCACTGCGCCAATGACCCGGTCGGACAGTTGATCCAATGCAAAAGGGCTTTGAAACCGGATGGGTTGCTTCTTGTTGTATGCCTTGGGGGTGAGACCCTTCACGAATTGCGCGCCGCGCTGGGTCAGGCCGAAATCGAAGTCACGGGCGGGCTCAGCCCCCGCATCGCCCCCATGGCCGAACTGCGCGATCTGGGTGGGTTGCTGCAACGGGCCGGTCTGGCATTGCCAGTGGCCGATGCCGTACCGCTGACGGCAGAATACCGCGATATCTGGCACCTGATGCATGATCTGAGGGACATGGGTGAGACCAACGCTCTGGCTGCCCGGTTGAAATGTCCGACCCGACGCAAAGTGTTCGAAGCCGCGCAGCGCGTCTATTCGGATCACTTTTCGACGGAAACAGGCCGTCTTGCCGCAACCTTCGAACTGATTTGCCTGACCGGTTGGTCCCCCGATGACAGCCAACCAAAGCCGCTGCGCCCGGGGTCAGCCCAAATGCGCCTGGCAGATGCCCTGCGCACGGAAGAGGGCAAACTGTCGGATTGACGCGCAACCAAATCCCTTTATCTCAGGTCGGAACACGAAAATTCAGGAATGCCCAATGTTTGATGCCACTCGTCCCGCTCATGCCCCTGCCGACCATCCCAAGGTCAAGATGGGCCGTGTTGGCATTTTGCTGGCCAATCTGGGCACACCGGACAATTACACCTATTGGCCGATGCGTCGCTATCTGAACGAGTTTCTGTCGGATCAGCGGGTCATCGACTATCCGAAATGGAAATGGCAACCGATTCTTCAGGGAATCATCCTCAGCAAGCGGCCATTCAGTTCGGGTGAAGCCTACAAATCGATCTGGAATCATGAAAAGGGCGAAAGCCCGCTGATGACGATTACCAAGGACCAGACTGCCAAGCTGCGCGACGCGATGCAGGATCGGTATGGGGATCAGGTGATGGTCGATTTCTGCATGCGCTACGGCAACCCATCAACAAAATCCAAAGTGCGCGAGATGGTTGCCGCGGGCTGTGACCGTATTCTGTTCTTCCCGCTTTACCCACAATACGCGGGCGCAACCACGGCCACCGCCAATGACCAATTCTTTCGTGCACTGATGGATGAGGCCTGGCAGCCCGCCTCGCGAACCGTACCCGCCTATTTCGACCAACCCGCCTATATCGACGCCCTGGCGCAATCCGTTGAACGTGCTTATGCAGCGGCGGAGATAAAACCCGATATTCTGGTCTGCTCGTATCACGGGATGCCGGAACGGTATCTGCAACAGGGTGACCCCTATCATTGCCAGTGCGCCAAGACGACACGGCTGCTGAAGGAACGGCTGGGATGGTCTGACGATCAACTGGTTTCAACGTTCCAGTCGCGATTCGGCCCCGAGGAATGGCTGAAACCCTATACAGTGGATCATGTGGCGGATTTGGCCAAACAGGGCAAAAAGAACATAGCGGTCATCGCGCCGGCTTTCTCGGCCGACTGCATCGAAACGCTGGAAGAGATCAACGAAGAGATCAAGGAAAGCTTCGAAGAAGCGGGCGGCGAAACCTTCACCTATATTCCATGTCTCAATGACGATGCGGCGCACATAGCTGCATTGGGCACAGTGATCGAAGAAAACTTGCGCGGCTGGCTGGACTGACCTGCACAGCCTTGGGAAAATAAAAAAGGCGGTGGATTGCTCCACCGCCTTTTTCATGAATTCCGTGTCGGATTAGCTTGCAGCAACAGCAGCAGCAACAACGACCAGCAGGATCAGCGGCAGCAGGATGCCCTGCGACGAACCCTGAGTTTCTTCTACAACAACAGGTGCTTCAACAACCGGCTCTTCCAGGTTACCAGCATAAGCGGTCGAAGCAGCAGCAGTCAGTGCAGCAGCGAGAACGAGTTTCTTCATATTAACCTCCAGAATTTGCGCAGTTCCAATGCCCGGAACCACACATCTAAGACTTACCTCGTGGTTTTTTCTAATCAGCATTGACGCTGGAATGCAATTGCAACTTGACCGCTAAGCGGGTTCCCACACGAAAATGTCGTCAAATTAGCAACACTTGCGTGCCGACCTTCGCCATCGAGAACAGCTCGGCAATGTCTTCGTTGAACAGACCGATACAGCCATTCGACGACCGACGTCCGATTTTTCGCGTATCGTGCGTTCCGTGAATGCGATAGTACTTCCAACTCAGGTATAAAGCATGTGTTCCCAGCGGGTTATCCGGCCCCGGAGGGATATAGTCTGGCCATTCCGGGTTTCGCTTTTTCATGGACGGTGTCGGAGACCAGCTGGGCCCTTCAACCTTTCTGATCACGCTGGTACGCCCCCGGCGGGTCAGTTCCTCGGTCAGGGGAACCGATGAAGGATAGAGTTTGTATATACTTTGATCATCTGACCAATAGTGCAGCGCGCGCGACACGGTATCGACCAGAATGGCACCGTTTCTGGTGTTCGAAAAATACGGTTGCCAATCCAGCGCCCGGAAACCCGATACGTTGCGGCGCACCGACGGTTCGGGTTCGGGTGCAGGGCGCAGCGGATCACCGGGGATGTACTGCGCCAGTGCGGGTGTTGCCAGCGTTGCAGTGGCCCCAGCCAGAAAACCCCTGCGTGTGGACGTTTGAATGCGCTTTTTGACCATGACAACGGGTCCTGTGTTCAAGTGAGGTCTGAAATCCGTGACATTCTATTGCCAGAATGCTTCAGTCGCAAATCAAACCGGCAGAATCACGCAAGTTTAGGCTATTGCGCGTTTGCTCAGAGCTGTCAGGCGCGCTATGCCCTGTAATGACACAATAACCAGGTCGATCATGACGCGTATCGTTTCTTTACTCTTGATTTGCTTTGTCGCGCTGGCGGCATGTACAGACACCGGCACCACGACCATCGGTGCAGACGGTCGCCCGCTGCCCACGGTCTACAAAATTCGCGGCAACCCGGAAAAGTTGCAGTTCCGTATGGTTGATTCGGTCAATGCCCTGCGTCAGGCCCAAGGATTGCAGCCTGTCCAGCTGAACGCGCAGTTGAACGCAGCAGCGGCGACCCATTCCAAGGACATGGCCAGACAGAACCGGCCCTGGCACTTCGGGTCCGACGGCTCCTCTCCGATCGATCGGGCTGCACGGGTCGGATATTTCGGCACGTTCCTCGGTGAAGCAATTTCCGAGACCTACGAAACCGAAACCGAAACCCTCGCCGCTTGGATGCAGGAACCCGGACCGCGCGCCGTGATCATGGACCCCAAGGCCACGCAGATGGGGTTCGCCTGGCATCAGGAAAAAGGCGGGAAAATCTGGTGGACGCTGGAAATGGGAACCGGCGGCTGACCCCGATCACCGTACACACAAAAAAGCCCCCGAAATCCGGGGGCTTTTTTTCAGACTACGCTGCTTGCATGGACTGCGCTTCGGTCAGGATCGCATAAAGCTTGACCGGATCGGGGTTCGCCCGAAGCTTGGTGCACACCGAGGTGTCCCTCAGCGTACGTGACACAAGGGCCAGCGCCTTGAGATGATCGACGCCGGCCTCTTCCGGCGCAAAAAGTGCAAAGGCGATGTCCACGGGTTGACGATCAACCGATCCAAAGTCGATGGGCTTTTCCAGCATGACGAACACGCCCGAAACCGAATCAAGCTCGGGCAACCGCGCGTGCGGAAGTGCAACGCCATGCCCAACGCCGGTCGGGCCTAGGCTTTCCCGTTCAAGCAGACAGTCGACGACGGCCTGAGAATCGAGCCCCAGATTGGCGGCTGCGACATCGCCGATTTCCTGAAACAACCGCTTCTTGCTGGAAGCGGCGGATAGTACACGCACTGCTTCGGGCTTCAGTATGCTCGAAAGCTCCATGATCACGCTCCATAGGCACGGCACCCGCGTCGGCGGGTGCGGCCCCGTATCCTTGCCTGTTAAGGATCAATCCAGCCGATGTTACCGTCTTCGCGACGATACACGACGTTCAATCCATCCTTGTTCTCATTTCTGAACACCAGCACCGGGGCACCGGCAAGTTCCATTTGCATCACGGCTTCACCAACGCTCAAAGATGGGATTTTTGTTTCCATCTCAGCCACAATCATGGGCTGTAGCGATTCGGGTTCATCGGCCGCGTCCGATTCGTCAGAGGCGAGGATATAAGAGGACGCCCCAAAGAGTTCAACCGGCTCGGACCGATCCTTGTGGTGGTCCTTCAAACGACGTTTGTAGCGCCGCAGCTGTGTTTCCATTTTGTCGCAGCATGCCTCGAACGCCGCATAAATTTCGGTTGCATGCGCCTTGGCCTGAGCGGTCAGCCCGGTGGACAGGTGCACTGTTGTTTCGCATACATATTCATGCGCTGAACGGGAAAAGACGACGTTGGCATCGGTAGGCCGCTGAGCATATTTACTCACAACCTCGCCCAATTCGGTCTGCACGTGAGTCTGAAGCGCCGCACCGATGTCGATCTGTTTTCCGCTGATTTGGTAACGCATGTGATCTCCTTCACAATTCACACCCATTCTGACGTCACGTTACGCGACGAACTTGTTTTTATCGGGTGGGGGGTCGAGACACTTTCCGCGGTTGTCTTAACTCCAGCCCTTCAACGAAGGGACAACGATCTCCAGACTGGAACCGGGTAAATGCCATGGGACAATTGAGGCAAGAGACGACGGAAGAGTCAATCAAAACAGGTGTGTATATACGCGATTTCCGCCATGCATCCGACGCAGACCATAACAAGCCTATGAAATACGGAAGTTTTCGCCAAGATAGACACGGCGGACATTCTCGTTCTCGACGACCTCGTCCGGTGTGCCCGACATCAGAACCTGCCCGTCATGCAGGATATAGGCGCGGTCGACAATTTCCAGCGTTTCCCGCACGTTATGGTCGGTGATCAGAACACCGATCCCCCGTTTTTTAAGGTCGGCAACCAGATGCCGGATATCGCCAACGCTGATGGGATCAACACCCGCAAATGGTTCGTCCAACAAAAGATATTTCGGGTCTGCGGCCAAACATCGCGCTATCTCAACGCGGCGGCGCTCACCGCCGGAAAGGGCAAGAGCAGGCGCGCGGCGCAGATGTTCGATCGAGAAATCTGACAACAGCTCTTCCAGCCGTTCTTTCCGCCTGTGAGCATGAGGAACCGTGATATCCAGCACCGCGGCGATATTGTCTTCGACGCTCATGCCGCGAAAGATCGACATCTCCTGCGGCAGGTAACCGATGCCCATCCGCGCACGCCGGTACATCGGCAACGTCGTAACATTCTGGCCGTCAATCGTGACTTTGCCGGCCTCTGGGAAAACAAGCCCCGCCACGGAATAAAAGGTCGTGGTCTTACCCGACCCGTTGGGTCCCAACAGGGCAACGACTTCGGACCGGTCCAGTGTCATCGAGACATCGCGGATCACCGTTTTCTTACGGTAGGATTTCCGCAGTTTCTCGATGCGCAGCCCGGAATTGCCTTCGGCCACTGACAAGTCGGGTCGCGCCATCAGTTGTTTCCCTGCTGAAGGATCGTCTTGACGCGCCCGGTCATGGTCGCTGTGCCCGTTGTCAGATTGGCGTTCATCTGATCGCCGCTGATGATGCTGGGGCCTTGCGTCAGCAGGACATTGCCTTTCATGACGATCACACCGGAATCTATCGTGTATTCCGCCCAATCGCCCTCTGCCGCATCCGGCGGGCTGACCAGAACAACATTCTCGGTGGCTTCCATCCGTTCAATCGCCGAGCGTTCCTCGTTGTAGATCACGAGAACCCGCTCAGCAGTCAGCCGCATTTCGCCCTGAATGACAACGACATTTCCGAGGAATTCGGCAGAACCGTCCTCCTGGTTGACGTTCAACGTTTCGGACGTGACTTCGACCGGAAGGCTCGGGTCGGCATTTGCGGAACCAAAAGCCACCTGCGCCTCCTGCGCTGTCGCGGTTGCGGCACCTGCAAACAGAGCAAGGCACAAAGGAACAAAACGAAAATCGAACACAGGTTATCTTTCTGCTTTTTCAGGCTCGTATACCAGCTTCACGCCGTCTGTAAAAACAATATGGACCGGTCCGTCCTTTTTTTCAGTCCCAAAGGTCATGCGTCCGGCGGAGAAATTGCCGATCGGCCCGGTTCCGTTCACCCGCCCCGGCGTGTCGCCCCGGATTTCGTCCAGCGACGTGTTGAGCAGGTCAGTCGTGACTTGAAGTCCGTCGGCAGTGGTAATCACCACGTCGCCGACAAAAGTTGCCGTACGCTCATCAGGGCGGATCAAACCTGAATTGGAATCCAGAAATATCGTTCCACCACTGAGAAGCCCCAGACGGCCCCGAAACTCGGATGCGTTCGGGGTTTCGTCTTCGTCGCCCTGCTTGGCTTGGATAGCTTCGATCTGGACATCTTCGCCTTTGCGGGTTGTCCCGCGGTACTGCGGCTGTGTGACCACCTGTTGCGCCAACCGCTCGTCAATGTCTTTTTCGGCGAATGGCACCGTTACGTTGGTTTCGATGCTGCGGGACAGAAGGAACACTGTGGACAGCATCAGAATGGCCGCAAGCGGCAACAGAACCTTCAGGAACTGTACCATGCGGGAATACCTGTCCAATTCGGCCTCCCTCAGCCCAGACCGACGCGCAAACAGTCGTGGATATGCAGAAGACCCAGCGCCTGCCCGGATGCAGCCTCGTCGACCACAAACAGCGAAGTGATCTTGCGATCATTCATGATCGCCACCGCCTCTTCGGCCAATGCGCCCGGTGTTATGGTGGTCGGATTGGCGGTCATGACCTGCTCGGTCGTTTTGTCCAGCAGACCGTCCATATGCCGCCGCAAGTCACCGTCCGTAATGATGCCCGACAAATGCCCCTGCGCATCCGTTACACCGGCCACGCCGAAACCCTTTTGGCTGATTTCGATCAGCGCGTCGCTCATCGGGGTGTTCGCCGCGACCAGAGGCAGAGCGTCGCCGGTATGCATCAGGTCACGCACCGTACTCAGCCGCGCACCCAGTTTTCCGCCGGGGTGGAAGGCGCGAAAATCCTCGGGGCGGAAGTCGCGATACTTCATCAGCGCAATGGCCAGCGCATCGCCCATGGCTAGGGTCAGCGTCGTCGAGATCGAAGGCACCATGCCGAAACCGCAGGCCTCGCCCATCGACGGGATCAGCAGATGCACATCGGCCTGTTTCATCAACGTGCTTTCTGGCTTGCTGGATAGCCCGATCAGCGGAATGCCAAAGCGGCGCGTAAAGGCCAGCAGGTTGGCCAGCTCGGGCGCTTCGCCCGAATTCGAAATCGCCAGCACCACATCGCCTTTGGAAACCATGCCCAGATCGCCATGGCTGGCCTCGGCCGGGTGCACGAAATAGGCAGGCGTTCCGGTACTGGCCAGAGTGGCGGCAATCTTGTGGCCGATATGGCCCGATTTTCCGATGCCGCTGATGATGATGCGCCCGGTGGCTTTCAGGATCAGATGCACCGCCTCTGCAAAATGCTCGTCAAGGCTGTCGGCCAGCACGTCCAGCGCGCGGGCCTCGTCGGTGACGACCTGGCGGGCGGTTCTCAGGAATGCTTCGGTGTCGGTCATGAGTGTGCAAAGATATCCGTTTCGGGCCAACCGGCGAGATCCAGCTTCGCACGCATCGGCAGGAAATCAAAACAGGCCTGCGCCATCTCGGTCCGGCCCTCGCGCGCCAGTCGCTTGTTCAACTCGTCCCGCAGGCGGTGCAGATAAAGAACGTCCGAGGCCGCATAGTCCAGCTGAGCATCCGTGAGGGTATCAGCGCCCCAGTCGCTCATCTGCTGTTGTTTCGAGATATCCACGCCAATCAGTTCCTGGCACAGGTTCTTCAACCCGTGGCGGTCGGTGTAGGTGCGCACCAGCCGGCTGGCGATCTTGGTGCAGTAAACCGGCGCGGCCAGGGCACCAAAGGTGTGATACATCGCGGCGATGTCGAACCGCCCGAAATGGAACAGCTTCAGGACATCAGGGTTTTCCAGCATGGCACTCAGGTTCGGGGCTTCGGTCTGGCCCTTGTCCACCTGGATGATATGGCTGTTTCCGTCACCGCCTGAAATTTGAATCACGCACAGGCGATCGCGATGCGGGTTCAGCCCCATGGTTTCACAGTCAATGGCCACAACCGGGCCCAGATCCAGCCCATCCGGCAGATCGTTTTTGTACAAATGGTTCGCCACGCGACTATTCCTTTGTGCGATATCGCCTCCGAGATAGGCGGTTTGGTCTCCAAACTCAACGCCGTCCGAAAGTCGCGGGCCATTCGATGCCAAATCCTTGACCATATCCCCATCGGGGGGATATGGATAAGCCATGTCAGACAACGCCCACCAGTCACATCCACAGATTACGGCCCGGCTGAAGCGGGCCCATGGGCACCTGGCCAAGGTCATTGCCATGCTCGAGGAGCACGCGCCCTGTTCGGACGTCGCCCAACAGTTGTTTGCAGTAGAAAAAGCCGTCACCAATGCCAAACGCGCTTTGATTCACGATCATATCGAACACTGCCTGTCCGCTGACGACGATGGCGGCGGGATCGAAGACTTCAAGGCGATTACAAAGTACCTCTGAGCCATGCTGAGTATTCTGAAACACCGCACCTACCGCCACCTGTTCGCCGCCCAGATCGTTGCTCTGACCGGAACCGGGCTGGCCACGGTCGCCCTTGGGCTGCTCGCCTTTGATCTGGCCGGGAATGCTGCGGGCCTTGTCCTTGGCACGGCACTGACGATCAAAATGGTGGCTTATGTCACCGTTGCACCGCTGGCCGCTGCTTTTGCCGAGCGTCTGGATCGTCGCAAGATGCTGATCGTGCTGGACCTGATCCGCGCTGCGGTGGCAGTGTGCCTGCCGTTCGTGACCGAAGTCTGGCAAATCTACGTGCTGATCTTCGTGCTGCAATCTGCGTCGGCGGGCTTTACGCCCGCCTTTCAGGCCACGATTCCGGACGTGCTGCCGGACGAAGCTGAATACACGCGTGCCTTGTCGCTGTCGCGCCTGGCCTACGATATGGAAAGCCTGCTGAGCCCGATGTTCGCCGCCGCATTGCTGCTGCTGGTCAGCTTCAACAGCCTGTTCTGGGGTACTGCGCTGGGTTTTGTCGCATCGGCAATGCTGGTTGTCTCGGTCGTGCTCCCGTCACCCAAGCCAAGCCGACCCCGCGGCATCTATGACCGCACAACACGTGGCATACGTATCTATCTGAAAACACCCCGGTTGCGCGGGCTGCTTGCACTCAGCTGGAGCGCGGCGGCGCTGAGCTCGATGGTGATCGTGAACACCGTGGTCATCGTGCGTGCCAATCTGGGCCTGTCGGAAAGCGCCGTGGCCATTGCCCTGGCCGGGTTCGGGGGCGGATCGATGCTGGCGGCCTTTTCCTTGCCCCGCCTTCTGGATCGGATCGAGGACCGTCGGGTCATGGTCGCGGGCGCCGCTTTTGCCACTGGTTCCATGGCCGTCGCCGCGATGCTGGCCGCAATTGCTCCTCTGTCGCTCGGGTTGCTGACCGCGTTGTGGGCATTCACCGGTTTCGGATATTCCACCACCCTGACACCCTCGGGCCGCCTTTTGACCCGGTCGGCCCACCCCGAGGATCGCCCTGCCGTCTTCGCCGCACAGTTTACCCTTTCGCATGGCTGCTGGCTGGTTCTTTACCCGCTGGCAGGGTGGCTGATGACCGTGTTTGGTCCGACCGTGACACTCAGCAGCATGGCGACGCTGTCCGTGGCCGGCGTCGTCGGTGCAATCGGCCTTTGGCCGCGCCTCGACCAGGAACCGATCACCCATGATCACCCCGACCTGCCGCCCGATCATCCACATCTGGCCGGGTCAGGCCCGCACGCGCATCCGATCATCATCGACGATCTGCACCCGCGCATCCCGCGCGAACCCTGAGCGGGCGCTTGGACCTGATCTCAACCCGCAATGACCACAAACCAGAACCCCAATGGACCAGCTTGACCGTCGCATCATCGCCGCCCTGCAAGCCAACGCGCGCGCCTCGACCACGCAGATTGCGACCACGCTGGGTGTGGCCCGGACAACCGTGCACGAGAGAATAAACCGGATGGAACAGCGCGGCCTGATCGAAGGATATTCCGTGCGCCTCGGGTCCACCGAAGACACCCCGAAAGTGCAGGTCATCGTCATGCTTGAAGTGCAGCAAAAGGAAACCAGCCGGATCATCAAGCGGCTCGAAGCCTACCCCGAAGTCAAACTGTGCCTGTCGATCAACGGAGAGTTCGACCTTATGCTGTCGGCGGAGGCGCCGAGGCTGGAGGATCTGGACATTCTGGTCGATGACCTGGCGAAAATTCCCGGTGTCTTGCGCACCAATACCAGCGTTGTTTTCGGGCGCAGGATAGATCGAAACTGAAGCGGCGATAACTCTCTGTAAACCGATCGTTGGCTAGCTTGGCCGGGAGAGATCAGAATCCCGGACCGGCAGAATGCCAAATCAGAAATTCCCGCTGTTACTCATGTTGGTGCATGTGCTTTTGGCGCAGGCAGGGTTTGCCATGCCAGATGCCAAAACCGGTGACCTGTGCGATCATGCCGCGCGCCGCGCCGCTTTGTCCGAAGGCGTGCCCCTGGACGTGCTGCGCGCCATCTCGCGCGTTGAAACAGGGCGCAGGCTGGACGGCCGGTTGCAGCCTTGGCCCTGGACGATCAACGTCGGCGGCCAGGGGTACTGGTTCAAGTCCGAGGTCAAAGCCAAGGCCTATGCGTTCAAAATCTTCAAATCGGGCACTCGCAGCTTTGATGTCGGCTGTTTTCAGATCAATTATCGCTGGCACGGCAAAGCCTTCCGTTCAATCGACGCGATGTTCGATCCAGATGAGAACGCGACCTACGCCGCCCGGTTCCTGAAGGAACTCCATGCCGAGCTTGGATCGTGGCCCGCAGCCACGGGGGCTTATCATTCCCGCACGACACCCCTTGCCGAAGCTTACAAAGAGCGGTTTCAAACGGTGCTGGCACAGCTTGAAGGGGCCCCCCGAACCCGGGTTGCGGGCACGTCTCGGGATCCGTTCACCGAGGCCGGCCTCCCCTTGATCTCCATTCCGACGGCCTCGCCCCGCACCGGCGCGCTTGGGTCTCTGGTGCCGGCCGCAGGCGCCGCAACCGCGTTTATCGCCTTCAACTAGGAGTTTCGCGTGCCCAAGGTAAACATCCAGTCGCTGTTTTCGCCTACTGTCCTGCTGGCGATTGCGCTGATGACGGTCATCGTCATGATGATCCTGCCCATGCCAGCCTGGGTTCTGGACGTGGGGTTGGCGGCCTCCTTTGCGCTGGCCATCCTGATCTTCACCCTGACCCTGTTCATTGAACGCCCGCTGGACTTTTCGTCCTTCCCGACGATTCTGCTGGCGTCTTTGATGTTGCGCCTGTCGCTGAATGTGTCGTCGACGAAATTGATCATCGGGCAGGGGCACACCGGCCCGAATGCGGCAGGAGACGTGATCGAAGGTTTCGCCAGTTTCGTCATGGGCGGCAGTATTTTTCTTGGCCTGGTGGTGTTCGGCGTGCTGCTGATCGTGAATTTCATGGTCATCACCAAAGGCGCCGCCCGCATGGCCGAAGTCGGCGCGCGCTTTGCGTTGGACGGGATGCCCGGCAAACAACTTGCGATCGACAGCGACATGTCAGCCGGGGCAATCGATCATCAGCAGGCCAAGGAACGGCGAGAGCTGGAACAGCAGGAGACTACATTCTTCGGTTCGCTCGACGGTGCGTCGAAATTCGTGAAAGGTGACGCTGTCGCCGGGCTTCTGATCACGTTGCTGAACCTTGTCATGGGCCTGGTCATGGGCGTCGTCGTACATGGAATGCCCTTGGCCTCGGCGTTCGAAACCTATGCGATTCTCACCGTCGGCGATGGGTTGGTGTCCCAAATTCCCGCCGTCATCATTTCCATAGCGTCTGCCCTTCTGCTGGCACGAGGCGGCACGCAGGGGGCCACGGACAACGCCATCTTTTCTCAACTTGGCCGCCACCCGGCAGCATTGTCCACCGTCGCGGTGCTCATGGTCCTGTTCGCTCTGGTGCCCGGTCTCCCTTTTCTGCCGTTCATCCTCGGCGCGGCCATTCTGGGATATGCGGCTTACAATGTTCACCGAAAGCAGCAAGACGCAGACGCGTCGGCAAACCTGCCCTCGACCGAAACCGAAGCGCCGACATCCCAGGCTATCGGCGACATCTTGGACCTGGATGATGTCCATCTGGAATTCGCTCCGGATCTGGTCAGCATGGTTCTGAATCCTGGCACGGGGCTGGACGCTCGTATTGCCAATATGCGGACCTATGTGGCGTCGACCTTTGGCCTGATCCTGCCCGAAATCCGCTTGACCGACCGCGCCGACCTGCCGACGGGAACGTATGTGATCAAGGTTCAGGGCGTCGAACAGGCACGCGGTGTCTTGCACCCCGATCTGATCCTGGCGCTCGTGCAGGACGGTTTTGACCTTTTGCCGGAGGGCAATGACGTGACCGAGCCGGTCTATGGTGCTCCGGCACGCTGGATCCTGCCCAAGGATCAGGAGGACGCCGCGCTGAATGGAGCCACTATAGTCTCACCGCCCGAAATTCTTGCCACCCATCTGCTGGAGATCATCAAACAGAACTTCTCGCGCCTGCTGACCCTGAAATCCCTCCGTCGCCTGCTGTCGGAAATGACCCGTCTGAGCGACCCGGTACGCGCCGAAGCCAACCGCAAACTGCTGGATGAACTGATCCCCGACAAAGTGCCGATCGACACTTTGCACGCGGTTCTGCGCCTGCTGCTTGACGAACGTGTGTCGATCCGGAACATGGCGCTGATCCTTGAAAGTGTCGCCGAGGCGCGGCTGACCACAACCCAGCCCGAAGGCATCTGTGAACTGGTGCGTCAGCGTCTTGGCTTTCAGCTGTTCGCGGACATGAAGCGCGAGGATGGTTCGATCCCTCTGATCCAGTTGGCCCCGGAATGGGAGGACACATTCGCCTCTTACCAGATCGACGCCCCAAATACCGGCATGGACGTCGCGCTGCCCCCGAACGTGTTCAACAAACTGGCCGACGGAGTTGTGAGCAGCATCGCCAAATCCGCTGACAACGGCCTGTTTCCGGCTGTCGTGACCTCGACCCGGCGCCGTCGGTTGCTGCGCACCGTCATGCAGGCACGCGGCGTGTCCAACCCGGTTTTGTCCTTCGAAGAAATCGGGCTGGAAGCCAAACCTGCCTTGGTCGGAACTGTTGCAGCGTGATTGCCCTGCCGCCAGAAATGCTGTCGCAGCTGGCCGAAGCAATGTGGCAGGCCTTTGTCGTGTTTCTGCGCGTCTCCGCTCTTGTCTCGCTGCTCCCAGCTTTCGGTGAACGTAGTATTCCGACACGGGTAAAACTTGGTGCTTCCGTTGCTTTCACGCTGATCATACTGCCCGCTGCGCCTCCCGTAAGAATTGACCCCAGCCTTTGGGCGACCGTGCGGCTGGTCGGCACCGAAGTTCTGATCGGGCTTGTCCTTGGGATAGGCTTGCGCCTTTTCGTTCTCGCACTGCAAACCGCAGGGTCTATTGCGGCTCAGTCCACGTCATTGTCGCAACTGCTGGGTGGCGCGGCGGCCGATCCGGTCCCCGCCATGGGATACCTGCTAACCCTGGCAGGGCTGACACTCGCGGTAATCATGGACCTGCACGTCCGGGCCGCACAGTTCCTGATCCAGAGTTATGCCCTGTTTCCAATAGGTTTGGCACCCGAAGCCTCGGATGTGTCGCGCTGGGGATTGCATCAGGTCGCCAACAGCTTTGGGCTGGCTTTTGCACTGGCAACGCCGTTCGTCATCGCCTCATTGATCTACAATCTGGCACTTGGGGTCATCAACCGGGCAATGCCGCAGTTGATGGTAGCCTTCGTCGGTGCTCCGGCGATTACCTTTGCTGGGCTGTTTCTGCTGTTCGCAGGCACACCGCTGATCCTTTCCGTGTGGGCTGACGCGCTGGTCGCTTTCTTCACCAACCCGATGGGAGCGCAAAGATGAGCGCAGGTGATGACGAAAGCGACAAGTCATACGAACCGACACCGCAAAAACTGCTGAAAGCGCGCGAGAAAGGTGAGGTTCCAAAATCCAACGACTTGTCGGTTGTGGCGGCATATACCGGGCTTCTGATCGCCCTGCTTACAGTCGGTCAATACACCGTCGAGCATATGGGCACCGTGTTCATGGTCCTGATCGATCAGTCCGACGCATTTGCACGGCTTCTGACGGATGGGCCATCGCATGCTCCGGTTGCTGGGGTTTTGAAAAGTGCCCTACTACCTGTTGCTTTGCTGTTCTGCCTTCCTGCCGCGGCTGTTCTGCTGAACTTGATCGCACAGCGCGCGCTGATCTTTGCCCCAAGCAAATTGAAACCAAAACTTTCGCGTATCTCGCCGATTTCGAACGCAAAGAACAAGTTCGGGCGGGGCGGGTTGTTCGAGTTTGCCAAAAGCACCACCAAACTGTTGATCTACGGCACCTGCCTTGCGCTGTTTCTGAAGGCCAATCTAACCGAGATTCTGTCTGCCAGCGCGGCGCCGGCAAAGTCATCCATTCTGCTCATGATGAACCTGCTGTTTCGCTTTCTGTTCATCGTGATCGGAATCGCACTGGCCATCGGGGTCGTCGATTTCCTTTGGCAATATGCCGAACACATGCGCAAGAACCGTATGTCGCGCAAGGAGATCATGGATGAAACCAAGGATGCCGAGGGCGACCCTCATGTCAAACAACACCGGCGCCAGCGCGCACAGGAAATCGCAACCAACCAAATGTTGGCAGATGTTCCAGGCGCGGATGTCGTGATCGTAAACCCCACCCATTATGCTGTGGCGCTTAAATGGACACGGGTTGCCGGCAGCGCCCCGGTTTGCGTTGCCAAAGGGGTGGACGAAATCGCCGCCACCATCCGATCCGCCGCAGGAGAAGCAGGCGTTCCGATCCATTCAGACCCTCCCACAGCTCGCGCCCTTCACGCGACCGTGGACATAGGTCAGGAGATCGCCGAAGAGCACTATCGTCCTGTTGCCGCCGCGATCCGGTTTGCCGAAGCGATGCGAAAACGCGCGAAGGAGCAAGTTCGATGACTCATACGCAATTACCCGATCTGGAAAAAGTGACCAACGCAGCGTTTCAGAAGCAGTTTCAAGCGCTGCGACCGATCCTGGAGGCCGAGGCACGGATCAAGCAGCAACTTGCCAGATTGGACGGTCAACTCCGTCAGGCGCGCCAAGACAGCACCAAGGTCGAAGGCTATCAGGTTTCAGGGACCGACGTTCTCTGGAATAGTTGGGAGTCCGCGACGCGGAGACAATTGAACCTGCAACTGGCACGAACGCGCGCGCAGAAACTGGCCGGAATGGAAGCTTTACGTACTGCCTTTGGGCGAAAACAAGCGGTGGAAAAATTGCGAAAGAAAGTTCAGCAGGCAAGCCGAAAAGCAAATGCCAAAAAGCACTTCGGGCCCTAGCTTGACCGACCCGACGTATCGGGCCGGTCAGTGTCAGCTGTCTTGTCGGTTTACACTCAGGATCAGCACTTTGGACACGTCGTCGCCAAATTCTTTGCGCGCCACTTCCAGCAAGGAATTCCGCAATACATCCAAGTTCCCGGATTCTGTAAAAGCCCCGTCAAAGCCGCCCGTGTTTGCATGGTCAAAAAGAACCTGAAGAAAGCCATCCCTGAGTTTAGGCTCGATTGCATAAAAGGTTTCTGTAATGTCCGGGTTCGCCTCAAGGCTCAGCGACAGCGTTACCATGGCTTCGATCTGGTCGTCTTTTACAACGGGGACGACGAATTGCTTGGTCATTTTCAGATAACCAAAGCTTTCCCCCTCGCCTTTTTCCTTTGATTTCCCGGTTTTTTTGCCGGCCGACTTATCCTCTTTGACTGCTTCTTTTTCGGCAACGGCAGTTTCAGGTTTTTTTGCAGGTGCAAGAACCAGACCCGCGCCAATACCCGCACCGAGTCCAACAATCAGAAAAATCACGGGAATCAATTTCGCAACCACGATCTCACCTCAGAACGGCAAAAGGGAATCAAGAACTTGCTGACCATAGCGGGGTTGCTGGACATCCGTTATCTGGCCTCTGCCGCCATATGACACGCGCGCTGACGCGATTTTGTCATAGGTTATTTCGTTTTGCCGCGAGATGTCCTGCGGGCGGACATATCCCGTCACAAGAAGCTCTCGCAGTTCGAAGTTGACCCGCAACTCCTGCGATCCCGATATTGAAAGAACTCCGTTCGGCAACACATCCAGCACTGTTGCGGCAACACGCAGAGTCAGTTTTTCGTTTCTCCTGACGGATCCCCGGCCAGAGCTCGAGGAATCCGCTTCAATCGAAACGGCTTCATCCAATGACGCGCCCTGGGGCAGGTTCTTTTGCACGCGCTGAGGCAGGCCGAAGAGGCTGGGGACTTCGAGGGTCTCGGACCCAGATCTGGATCGTCTGGTATTGTTCGAAATTTCTGCCTTCTCGTCCAGCTCGATGACGACGGTCAGGATGTCGCCTTTCTTGATCGCCCGCTGGTCGCCCAGCAACGAATGCTGCCCGCCGCTCCACAAAGAGGACCGGTCGACGTTTCGCTGGGGTTGGGTGTGCAATGGCAAACCCGGCCACAACATTGCAACCTGTTCCGGGGCATCCTCGTTGGGTGTGAAACTTGGCGGTTTGCCCAAATGATCCATTCGTCCACATGCGGACAAGGCAAAAGCCGTGAGGACAAGGGTTTTTGGCAATCCGTGCATCACTGTACCTCGATTTGACCGTCCGGACGGATTCGGCCTGTTACGGTTGTTCGGGATGAAAGGTTCATGACCCGAATGCGATCCCCCGCCGCGCCGCGCCCCAAGGCCCGGCCCTCGGTGGTGATCGACAAGGGTTGGCTGCTGAACACCAGCACGACCAGATCGTTTCGATCCACGATGGCAGGTGGCCCGACATCAGAGCCGCGAATTGGCCGACCGGGGTAGAGCGCCACCCGGGCCTCTTGTCCGATCAGAAGATCAGGGTCTGAAATTGCATCGGCAACATCTGTTGGCTTCAACTCGAGATCGGCCGCAGAAATGACTTCCTTGGCCCGTATCGTACGTGTCGGCACCACAATTTCAGCCTGGGCGGCAATTGGCGCCAGAAGCACCAGAGAAAGAACCAGAAGTCGCATCACCGTACCTGCGTTGTCGCGCTCATCATCTGGTCCACCGCCGTGATGACTTTGGCATTCATCTCATAGCCGCGTTGCGCTTCGATCAGCTCGGTAACTTCGCGAACGGCGTCAACCGAACTGTCTTCCAGATAACCCTGTCGCAAAGTTCCCAGACCGTCTGCGCCCGGCGTACCCAGAACCGGAGCACCCGAAGCTTCGGTTTCCTTGAACAGATTGCCTCCGACGGCTTCTAGGCCTTTGGCGTTCGAAAAACTGGCCAGCGTAAACTCCCCAAGCAACTGACCTTCGGGGGAATCGTCAAAATACGCATAGACTTCGCCCGACGCGTTGATCGAAACAGAACGCGCATCGTCAGGGATGGTGATTTCCGGCGAAACCGCAAACCCGTCAGAGGTGACGATCAGGCCCTCTGCCGACCGCTTCAAACTGCCGTCGCGCGTATACGCGGCCTGACCGCTGGGCAAGGTCACCTCCAGATATCCGCGACCTTCGATTGCAACATCCAGATCGCTCCCGGTGGCCGACAAGGCCCCTTGTTCCAATTGCACTGTCACCGCTGCCGGTCGCACACCCAGACCCAGTTGAATACCCGTGGGCAGAACCGTTCCGTCCGACGCGTTCACGGTGCCGGCCCGCGCCATCTGTTGATAATGCAGGTCGGCGAACTCGGCCCGTCGCGCGTTGTAGCCGGTGGTATTCATATTCGCGAGGTTGTTCGAGATCGTCTCGACCCGCATCTGTTGTGCTGTCATCCCGGTGGCGGCAATTTTAAGGGCCCGCATGTCCAACTCTCCTCATCCAAATCAGCGCATCAACGCCTTGAGTGCTCCACGCACGCGCTCATCTTCACTCTCAAGAAAGCTTTGCCCCAGCTCATAGGCGCGCTGGATTTCCACCAAACGGGTCACTTGCTGAATCGCATTCACGTTTGACCCTTCGAGAAAGCGATGCAAAACCACCGGCTCGTCGACCGGCTCAATTGCACCGTCGGTGCGGAAACGAGTGTTTCCTTCGCGTACAAGTTCGTTCGTATCGGCGACGTTGAAAACGCCCAGCTGACCCAGAAGCTGACCATCGACACTCAGCGTTCCGTCGCTGCCGACATCGATTGACGCAGCGTCAGGCGGGATGAACACAGGCGCGCCATTGGCATCGAGCACGCGCGCGCCATCCATTGAAACCAGATCGCCATCGGCATTGGGAGAAAAGCTGCCAGCCCGCGTCAGCCGGTTGCCATCCTGGGTTTCGACCATGAAGAAACCGTCGCCTTCGATGGCAAAATCAAATTGCCCGCCGGTTTGCGTCAGCACACCTTGTTGCATTGACGTATTTCGCGCCTCGGCCCGGCTCATGGAGAGGGAGGGGCTGTTCGGCATATCTCGAATGTATTCCGAGAACACCAGCCCCTGCTGGCGATAGCCGGTCGTGTTGGCATTTGCGATGTTATTCGCCACCAGGCGCATTTCATTCATCAGCCCGGACTGGCGGGACAGGGTGACATAGGCGGTGTCCATCAGCGACCTCCTGCGATCAATGGAACAAGCGTACCGGTGAAAAACGTAACAAGGGCCTGAGTCATGAACCCCATCGAGATCCAGAACACGACGACGATGGCGATCAGTTTGGGAACAAAGGTCAGCGTCATTTCCTGTATCGACGTCAGAGCCTGAAACAGACCAACGACCAGGCCTGACACCAGAGCAACTGCCAGAATCGGGACCGATGTGATGACGGCGATCCAAAGAGCCTGACGCACGATGTCATAGAAAAGACCTTCGCTCAGCATCGTATCAGACCGGCATCCGCAGGATTTCCTGATAGGCCTCGACCACCTTGTTGCGAACGATCACAGCTGTCTCAACGGCCAGTTCGGTCTGTGCCAGCGCCTGCACCAGCGCGTGCGGGTCGGCTTGCCCGACCATCGCGGTCTGCGACATCTGCTCGCTGTGTTTCAACGTGGATGCAAAGTCCTGAAAACTTGCCTTCAGCCCCTGCACCATGCTCGAGTGATCGGGGTCGGCCTGGGTTGCAGGACGGGCGCCGGCATAATTCTGCGCGGCGTTCAATGATCGGATGTCCATTCTGGCTGTCCTTTATTTTCTGAGCAGTTCCATCAACGACGACGACATTTGCCGTGTTTGATCGAACATCTTGAGGTTGGCTTCGTAGCTCCGTTGCGCCTCGCGCGCGTCGGCTATTTCGATCATCAGATCGACATTCGATCCCAGATAGTGACCACTGGCATCTGCCATCGGGTGGCCGGGGTCGAAAATTCGTGTCAGGTCGCGTCGATCAAGCTTTACGCGGCCGGCTTGCACCACGTTCTGACCATCTTTTTCTATGGTCTCAAACGGCACCGTCTTGCGCCGATACCCGGGCGTATCCGCATTCGATATGTTTTCGGACACGTGGCGCAGACGGGCTGCCTGCGCACGCAGGGCGCTGGCGGATGCCGCAAGTGAGTGGGAAAAATCGCTCATCCTCGGCCCCCTTATCCACGTCCCAGACTGGTGCGAAGGATGTTCATCGAGGATTTGTAGATCGCCAACGCGCGGTCGTGCTGTCGTTTGACCTCGACCGATTTCAGCATCTCTTCTTCAAGCGATACGCCGTTGCCATTTGGATCACCCGACGGAGCGGCCTGGTGCTCTGCCCAAGGCTGCGTACCCGTACCGCCATGCAGATGACCCCGCCGCGTGGCCATCATGGTCACTTCGCGTCCCGAGTTTTCAAGTGCTTTATGGAAGAGGTCGATATCGCGCGGCTGGTAGCCCGGCGTATCCGCATTGGCCATGTTGCGCGCAATCACCGCCTGCCGTTGCCCGGCATGGGTTGCCATTGCGTACGCGGTCTTAAGGACGTTCAAGTCATAGAACATCGGGGCTTCTCCCTCGATCAATTTCAATCAAGGCTTAACCCCGATTCCTTTAGAAACCGTTTTCAGAACCCAATTGGAGAACCCAAGATGTCCGATCTCGACCCGATGCTTCTGAAACATGAATTCGATCGGATGACTTCGATCCGCCACGTGGGCCTGGTCAGTAGCGTCGCACAAGGGTTGATCGAGATCAGTGGCCTCAACGAACATGCGCGAATCGGAGACTTGCTTACATTGCGGCGGCGCGCGGGGCCCGATCTGGCCGGTGAAGTGCTGCATGTCGGTGCAGACCATATCCACATGATTCCGGGTTCCGCCCCGGACGGTGTCAGCCTCGGGGACCGTGTGTACCTTGATCCCTCGCCGGGGTTCGCGCCCGCATTGCACTGGCTTGGGCGCGTCATTGATCCGTTTGGCAAACCGCTGGACGGAAAACCCCTGCTGAACGGGCCACAGGATCGCGATATCATGCAAGCCCCCTCGCCTGCGGTGGCGCGCAAGCCATTGGGAAAGCGGATGGCCACCGGACTATCCGTTCTCAACACCATGCTGCCGATCGTGCGCGGTCAACGCGTTGGGTTGTTTGCGGGATCGGGTGTGGGGAAATCAACGCTGCTGTCGACGCTGGCGCGCTTCATGCAGGCTGACGTGGTTGTGGTGGCTCTTGTCGGCGAACGCGGGCGTGAAGTGAACGAATTTGTTGCCCGCGCCATAGGCCCGGAAGCCATGAAGCGCACTATCGTAGTCGCCGCGACGTCCGACCAGTCTGCATTGGCGCGCAGACGGTGCGCGTGGTCGGCCATGTCGGCGGCAGAGTTTCTGCGGGATCTGGGGCTGAACGTCCTGTTTCTGGCCGATTCGGTAACCCGTTTCGCGGAAGCGCACCGTGAAATCGCCGTTGCCATGGGCGAAGCCCCGTCACTCCGAGGGTATCCACCCTCTGTCACCCCCCTGATTGCCAATCTGTGTGAACGCGCAGGCCCCGGCACGCAGGAGCAGGGTGATATCACCGCCGTGTTCAGCGTCCTCGTTGCGGGCTCCGACATGGATGAACCCATCGCTGACATTCTGCGCGGTGTGTTGGACGGGCATATCGTGCTCAGCCGCGAGATTGCCGAACGCGGGCGCTTCCCGGCCATCGACCTCAGCAAATCCGTATCCCGCAGCCTTCCTGAGGCCGCGTCAGAGGCCGAGAACCAGATGATCAACGAAACCCGCAAACTTGTCGGCAGCTACGAACAATCCGAAGTCATGATAAAGGCCGGGCTGTATTCAGAAGGATCAGATCCGCTCTTGGATCAGGCCGTGCGCGTTCATGAGGAGTTGGACGCGTTTTTCGGCAAACCCGATTCCGAAGGGATTGAAAACAGCTTCAACCGCTTGTCCCTGATTCTGCGCCGTGCCTCGGCCGGCCTGCCGCGTTAGTGAACTCGGAACAGTTTTAAGTATTAAGGCCGCCTTAAGACCTGCACTGCTATTCCGATAGTCGGGTGATAAAAAGGTGGTGGAGATGGGTGCGCAAACCAATGCAGCGCCAATCATCATCAAGAAGAAGCGTGTATCGGGTGGCGATGGCCATCACGGTGGCGCGTGGAAAGTCGCGTATGCCGACTTTGTGACGGCCATGATGGCCTTCTTCATGTTGATGTGGCTGCTGAACGCAACAACGGAACAGCAACGAAAAGGGTTGGCGGATTATTTCGCGCCGACAATCCCGCTAAGCCCGGAATCCGGCGGCGGGGACGGGGCGTTTGGCGGCGACAGCATGCTGTCTGAAGAAGTGCTGCTGCGGGACGGTCAGGGTGCCACGACCACACATCCGACCGAATCGCATCAGGCCCGTGGCTCGATCGGAGTGAATGCCGAGGGCGGCGGCAAAGGGGCCAAGGAAGATTTCTCTACCCTGGAGGCGCAACTGCTGGGGCGCACGGGTGAAAGCGAGGTCTCGGACAAACTGCTCAAGCATATCGTCACACGGGTCACCGATGAAGGATTGGTGGTGGAACTGTTCGACACCGACGATCAGGCATTGTTCGAATCGGGTTCTGACAAGCCAACCAGCTTTCTGCGGTCCCTGGCCCTGATCATCGCCCGAGCCTCGGATCTTGTCGTCAATTCGATCGCCGTCGAAGGGCATGTCAGCGCGTCTCCGGTTGTGCAGGCGCGCAACACTGCCTGGGAACTGTCCACGGCAAGGGCCCAAAAATTGCGTCAATTGCTACAGGATAAGGGCGTTGCGGCACAAAGGATGGATCGTGTTACGGGCCATGCAGACCGAGAATTGTTCGCCGACAATCCCATGGCTGCGCGGAACAACAGGATCGAAGTGATCTTTCTGCGCCAGCCCTAAATGATAGAGCGTATTTTACATGTTAGCGCGCTGTTAAGGGGCAGCGCGTTACCTGTTGCATCAAAGACGGACGCAACAGAAGGGCGCACCCATGACCATTTCCTCTTCGCTCAATGCCGGTGTGGCGGCGCTGAAAGCCAATGCCAACAGGTTGGCGACGATTTCCGACAACATCGCGAATTCTTCAACCTACGGGTATAAACGGGTCGAGACGGATTTTCATTCAATGGTCACGTCGGGCCAGGGTGGCAGCTATTCGGCAGGCGGCGTGCGGACGACAAGCCAGCGCATGATTGATCAACGCGGGCCCCTGGTCACAACCAGCAACTCAACCGATCTGGCAGTTCGCGGGCGCGGCATGTTGCCTGTGCGCCCCAGTTCGCAGATCGGGAATAATTCGAACGAGATGCTGCTGACAACCACCGGGTCGTTCCGCACCAACGAAGAAGGGTATTTGGTTACCGAATCAGGCCTTGTTCTTCTGGGGTGGCCCGCGGCACCTGATGGCACTATTCCACCGGTTTCGCGAGATACACCCGCCGCGCTTGAACCCATTCAGCTGAGCGTGAACCAGCTGTCGGGTTCACCAACCACAGAAATGAAACTGCGTATGAACCTTCCGGCCACGGCGACAAATGCGGGCGCGCCGGGCGACGTTCAACCTTTGTCGGTTGAGTATTTCGACAATCTCGGCAAGTCTGAAAGCGTCGATATCCAGCTGATCCCAACGGTTCCCGCAACCGGCAGCAGCAACGAATGGACCATGGTCTTGCGTGACTCGGCGTCGGGTGGCGCGGTCATCGGTGAATACACGCTGACATTCACCGACAACCGAACGGCAGGCGGCACTCTGGCCAGCGTCACACCTGTTTCTGGCGGAGCTTATGATCCGGCAACGGGCAGTGTCATGGTCAACGTCGCCGGCGGACCGATGGAGGTCAATATCGGCCTGATCGGGGATGCAGACGGGATAACCCAATTGTCTGACACGTTCGCGCCTGTTTCGATCACACGTGACGGTTCTGCCGTGGGAACAATGACCAGCGTTCAGGTCGATGAGAGAGGATATGTCTACGCGTTCTACGACACCGGCGTCAGTCGCCGGATGTACCAGATTCCGTTGGCAGATGTACCGAATCCCAACGGTTTAACCGCGTTGGACAGCCAGACTTACGCGCCTTCCCGTGAAAGCGGTACGTTCTTTCTTTGGAATGCCGGCGAAGGCCCGACCGGGGATCTTGTTTCTTTCGCGCGCGAGGAATCCACCACGGATGTAGCGACTGAGCTGACCTCATTGATTCAGACGCAACGTGCTTACTCCTCCAGCGCCACGGTGATCCAGACGGTGGACGAGATGTTGCAGGAAACGACAAACCTGAAACGTTAATCCAGCTCTGACCCAAAGAAAGGAGCGGCCTCATGAACATGTCGACAGCACTCAATAACGCATTGGGCGGGCTGACTGCGGCCAGTCGCGGGGCCGCTGTGGTGTCCGGAAACATCGCGAATGCGCTGACCCCCGGCTATGCGCGCCGGTCCCTAGAACTTGCCACAAGCCCAATTTCCGGAAATGGCGTACGCACCGTTGGCGTGATCCGGCATCAGGATCCGGTTTTGACCGCCAACAGACGTTCGTCTGATACCGAACTCGCCTTTCGGTCGGACGTTTCAGATTTTCACGCACGGTTCGAACAACTGGTGGGGTCTCCTGATGACGGCCCTTCGCTGTCTACCCGTCTGTCCTCGTTGGAAAACGCCTTTATCAAGGCGGCCAGTCTGCCTGACTCGATCGAACGGCTGGATCAGGTTGCGCGCTCGGCCCGCGATCTGACCAACGAGCTGAACGCGGCGTCCGAAGGCGTACGCCAGGCACGCTCGGATGCTGATCGAAAAATTGGCGCCCAGATCAACACCCTGAATCAGACTCTGAAAGATATCGAAGACCTGAACGCCAAGATTCCCGCCATTCAAAACTCTGGCGGTGACATCGGTGCCCTGCTGGATCAGCGGCATGTCCTGATCGAACAGGTCAATACCCTGATCCCGGTCAATGTCGTGCCGCGCGCCAATGATCAGGTATCCCTGTACTCGGAGGGCGGGCTGATCCTGCTGGAAGGCACGGCCTCGGAGTTCACTTTTTCCACGACCGGCGAAACAAAATCTCACATGACCGTGGCAAATGGTCTGTTGTCCGGTCTGGAGATGAACGGCAACCCGGTACGGACAAGCGGAGACAACGCTCAAATCCGCGGCGGGGCACTGATGGCGCAGTTCACCATCCGCGACGACTTGGCAGTCGAGGCGCAGGGTCAGCTCGACACGGTTGCAAGGGACCTGATTGAACGATTTGAAACGCCCGGTTTGGATTCGTCGGCTCTTGCGACAGATCCTGGTCTGTTCACCGACGATGGCAACCGATTTGATCCTGCATCTGTTGTCGGGCTGGCATCACGGATTTCACTCAATTCAACCGTGGACCCTGACAATGGCGGGGACAGTTGGAAACTGCGCGCGGGTCTGGGTGCCGCAACTCCGGGTGACCCCGGGCAGGCTGCTCAACTGCGCGCGTTCGGGAACATATTGAACGACGCACGTCCGGTACCCGGCGGGCTGTTCGGCACGGGAAACATGCGCGCTGCCGAGTTGACCGAGGCCCTGTTGTCGAAAGCGGGCGCACACGCCCATGCCGCAGATCAACGCAAGACTTTTGCAAACAGCTTCCAGCAGCAAATGGCGCAGATCGAGGCCGCGCAGGGAGTAGATACCGATCAGGAACTACAGCGGCTCATGCAGGTCGAACAGACATATGCCGCAAACGCTCGTGTCATCTCGGTTGTTGACGAGCTTATGGAAACTCTTCTGAGGTTGTGACCATGAATATCACTTCTATCGGCGATTTGGCGCGAGGAATGACCTTGCGAACCCGCGCAACAGATATCAAAACCCAGATCGAAACCCTGTCTTATGAAATGTCCACCGGGCGGGTACAGGACGTGTCGGGGCGGCTTGGCGGGGATTATTCGCAAATTCTGGATCTCGACCGCAGCCTCGCCAGACTCGACGCCTTTGGCATCGCAACGTCCGAAGCGGCCCTGTTTACCGATACCATGCAACTGAGCCTGAAAACCTTCGGAGATTCGGTCGGAGACATGACCGCGTCTTTGCTGGCTTACGGAACTGCCAATCAGCCCGTCAATCATGAACAAGCGTCCCAACAGGCGAAGAATGAACTGGACACGATGATCTCGGCACTGAACACGCGCGTAGGAGGGCGCAGCCTGTTTTCCGGTACCGCCACCGATGTGTCGCCCCTGCAATCTTCGAACGATCTTTTGACGGCGCTGAAATCGCAGTTGACGGGGCTTGCCACGGTCGCTGATATCAGGCTGGCGGCAGAAAACTGGTTCAATGACCCAGCCGGTTTCGACGCCGTGATTTATCAGGGGTCAAACAGCACCCTGTCTCCGATGCAGATTTCGGAAAATGAAAGCGTGACGCTGCCGATCACGGCAACGGACCCGGCGTTCAAGGCCGCACTCAGGGACGTCGCCGTTGCTGCGCTGGCCACCGACAGCGCATTGGCACTTTCGCCCGATCAACGCACCGCTTTGTTCACGCAGTTAGGGGTTGATCTGGCCAACGCACAGGATGCCACCGTCAAGCTCCGGGCGAAAGTCGGTGCGGCCGAAGCCCGCATCGAAGAGGCGGCAACACGCAATTCGTCGGCCCGAACCAGCCTGGATTTCAGCCGAAACGAACTGATCGCGGCCGATCCTTATGAGACGGCAGCGAAACTGCAAACGGTGCAATTTCACTTGGAAAGCCTGTATTCCGTAACCGTTCGCAATGCGAGCCTGTCGCTGGTGAACTTTCTGAGATGAGGGCGTTGATTTTTCTCCTGCTTCTCCTTCCCGGCATGGCTTGGGCTGGGACAATCCGTCTCAAGGACCTCGTGGATTTTGACGGTGTACGCGGCAACGATCTGGTGGGTTACGGCCTGGTGGTCGGCTTGAACGGAACCGGCGATGGGTTACGAAACGCGCCTTTCACCGAAGAAATCATGTCCAACATCCTCGAACGTCTTGGGGTCAACGTCACCGGTGAGGATTTTCGGCCCAAAAACGTGGCAGCGGTATTGGTCACGGCCAGCCTGCCGCCTTTTGCACGGGTGGGGGGGCAAATCGATGTAACGGTTTCAGCCATAGGCGATTCAAGCAGCCTGTTGGGTGGAACATTGATCATGACCCCGCTTAACGCAGCCGATGGCCAAATCTATGCGGTCGCGCAGGGCACAATCCTTGCAGGTGGCGTTTCGGCTGAAGGAGAGGCAGCCTCGGTCGTGCGTGGGGTGCCAACTTCGGGCGTGATCCCATCCGGTGCAAGGGTCGAGCGTGAAATTGACTTCGATTTGTCAACTCTCACTCAAATGCGCCTTGCACTCAGAGAGCCCGATTTCACCACAGCCGCGCGCATCGAAACCGCGATAAACACCGAGTTCAACAGAGTTGTGGCAATCATGCGGGATTCCGGCACGGTTGAGATCAACGTCGCGGCGACGCAGGCGGTTTCGACAGCCCACGCCATAGGGCGTATCGAAAACATTCTGGTCGAGCCTGAATCGAAAGCGCGCGTTGTTGTCGATCAGCGCTCTGGCACCATTGTCATGGGGCAGGAGGTCCGAATTTCGCGTGTTGCGGTGTCTCAAGGCAACCTGACTCTGACGGTTCAGGAGGCACCGATTGCGGTGCAGCCCAACCCGTTCGCCAGAGGTGAAACAGTGGTCGTGCCACGTACAATCGCAGGTATCGAGGAAGAAGAGGGAACCGGCCTCGCCGAAATCCCCGAGGCCACCACGTTGTCCGAGGTTGTCGCAGGTCTGAACGCGCTTGGGGTCTCGCCTCAGGACATGATCGACATTCTGAAAACGATCAAGGCAGCAGGCGCGCTGCATGCGGAATTCATCGTCAGGTGAAAGGCACCGCCAGCGGGATAGGCGTGCTGCTGGCACGCCCACCAAAGCTTGTATCTATTTCGATTTCCAGCTGTCCAGCCAGCGCCGAAATCTGTTATGTCGCTCTTCTATGGCGTCACCGGCCGCATATAGGCCATCTTCCACGTTTTCGATCATCGGATCAATCCGTGCTTGCCGGAACCTGCGCCAACGCACCCATATCGCCCAGACGAACGCCGCAAAGATCGTCAGGAAGATGATATTGAACCAGGGAATGATCCGAACATCCGGCCCTTCAACGTCTTTGATGAAAATGGCGTTGGGAAAGATCGACATGAATTCGTTGCGCCACCCGTAGTGGGTTACGACCACCCATTTCGGGTTTTCCTTGGTGGATTTCGCATCATTGGCCTCGGTATACAGGTTCGCCGTGTCGAACTTGAAATACGGGGGCCATCCCCAGCCGGTATCCTCATTTCGGTACACGATGGGTTTTCCGTTGGCCCGCACCGCCTGAATGAACTGCACATCCCGGTTGGACAGGCTGGTGGATTGATCTTCCGGCTCTGACCAAAAGATCCGGGTCCAGTCATTCAGATCCTGCCGTTCTTCATAGGTGTTGACGATGCGCACAATGTCATGCTGGGGCAGAGAATATTGCAGGATCACGGCAATCACACCCCAGAAAATGATAATGAACGCCCATTTCACATAGGCCATGCCTAAACCCTCACATGTAATTCACGATGTAGATCAGCGCGCCGATCGCCACCCACGGCACGATATAGACACCCAGGATCAGTTTACGCCGAAACGAGTTGTCATACACATGCAATCCGCGTTCGACAAAGGCTTCTTTGTTGCCCGTCTTGCCCTTTTCGTCCCACCAGTTCTCCAGTTTGCGCCGGCGTATGCCGCGCGAATAGAAAGACAGCCCGACATAGGCAATCGTCTGGATCACCAGCAAGATCAGCAAAAGGCGCAACAATCCAATCATTTCAACCTTTCCTCACCGAACCCCACGGACCGACCCGGGCAATTATGTCATCGCTGACGCGATCGTCGCCGCTCATATCCGGCTCATGTCCGAACAGGGCGGCGCGGGCGCCTTGCTTGTCCACCTGATATTCGCGCGCAAGGAAGTCGGCCACATAGGCCTTCTTGCTCTCGGGCCAGCCCGAATATGTTCGGTAGAACAATTCTTTGTGGCAGATGAACATCTGGCGCGGGTCCAGCGGGGCCAATTCGGACAACAGCATGTTCACCAGATCGCGGTTCGGCGTATCGGCGGCGCGTAGCGTGTAGAAATAGGCCGGGTGGTCCGAGGTGATGCGCGGCCACGGACCCCCGTCACTTGCCCAGCGCAGCAGTTGCGCAAGCCCGTGATAGGCCTGCGGCAGGCGATCCGCGTGGTTCCGGGCCAACCGCCGCATGTCGCTGCGATCCAGCCCGGTCAGGTTGACATCGGCATCTGCCGCCGCATCGACGGTCAGGAAATCCATCTTCTGTTGCAGGATCGCGGCCGCATCCACGCCGCGCGCCTTGACGATGGGCTCAACCAGATCGTTGTAGTCCAGAAATTTGGCGATCTGGTTCCGCTGCGACAGATCAAACGTGTATTTGATCGGCAGGTCGTCAGGCTTTTCACCCATGCAAATCGCTGCCGGGTGATCAACATCGGGAAAAAGATAAAGCCCACCGAAATGTGCCGTCCAGAAATTTCGCTGCTCAAAATCCGTATGGCGCAGGCGCACCGGGTTGCGGGTGACGTCGCCGGTTTCCCTGGCCGTTTCGATCATCTTGGCGATCAGCACATCGTCGAACCAGGCGTCCTCTTCGGTTTTGAACCGTTCGACCATGCCCGCCAGTTGCTGCGCCTTGCGCAGGGTGCCGCCTGTGGTGTCGGCCTCGATCTCGATCTTGCGCAGGTTCAACAGGTCGCGCGGTGTGGTGAGTTTGAAGACTGAGTTCACCAACTCTCCGGCCACCGCATCAGTGGCGGTCAGGGCGAACAGCTGCGCCTCGTTCATCTCGATGAATTCCCGCAGGATATCGCGCGAGGTCGAGAATTTGACGTTCAACAGAGGCGCGCGTTTCTGCTCGGTTGTCAGCAGGATGAACTGCCGGTTGACCCCGTTGGGGTTTAGGTAGAGCTCATCCCCTAGCTCAATCCCCACCTCCGGCGAATAGCCCGAGATATCCACATGGAAATCCGTCAGCGCCGTGGTCTTGCCCGCCAGATGCTGCAACGCGCGATTATACCGCTCGACCAGAGCCGGGCTGGAGATGTGGACGAGATTGCCGAACATCAGGCCTTTTTCAATGAGGCGGATCATCTGCCTACCCCGTTTCTCAGAAAGACCGGTGTTTTTCGCCCTTCAATTTCACCCACAAGCTCGGGTTCTAACCATAGCAATTTTTGTCTCGCGTTTCTATCCGGCAAGCGATCCAAAACCAATTCGGTTGCGATCAACTCGTATGCTTTGTTAGCCCACCGTGTCGCACTCAGGTTCCAGTCCAACCAGTCTTTCAGTAGCTGGGTTTTTTCCTCTTTAGTCCTAAGGGATGCGCCGGCTCGGTTTAGACGCCCACTAAACATTACTTCTTCGCCAAATGGATACCATGAGTTCCCATCTTTGTTGTGCAAGTATAGCTTGCAGTTCGCTCGATCTGAAACGTGACCGATGTTCTTTTTGGCGGCCTTGAAGGAATAGTGATTGGTAGCTTCGTGCCTTATGGCGCGGGCAATTTCGTATCCACGAAGTTCTTCAAGTATTGAAAACGCATCGAAGGATTCCTTGGCGAGACGAATAACGTTATCGTCTTTTGTACCGCGGGAATTGGATATCTCGGAGATGCTTTCAAAAAACTCAAAGAGTTTTGCAGACCAGTATCTTAGCAAAACCATGATTTGAATTGAAATCGCCGAGTCCACGATTTCGTCCCCCGTCATCTTGTGAGTGGAAAACAAGTACAGCTTGCTAATCGTATTAGACTCAGAAGCGGCGTAGCTTGCCAACGCAAGAAGGGCTTTCTCGTCAAGTGAAAGCGATTTCAGGTCGTCCCAATAGATTGGGATTTCGACTATTTTCTCAATTGCTTTCATAAATGAATTCTACCCCTTCCCCTCCAGATACCGTCGCTTGGCCTCTTCCATCCGGCCCATCTCGCGGACGGCGTTCTCGATGGCGACCTCGTCGCTCTTGTCGGCATAGCGGAACTCGCTGTCGGCATAGCGGTTGATCTCCTGGATCACCATCTCGACCGTGATCGGTTGGCGCAGGTCCTCGATCATCGCCTTCTTGGTGTCGTAGTCGCGGAATAGGAACAGGTCCGGGTTCTCCATCCATTCGTCGGGCAGTTCGAAATCCATCGCACGGACCTTGACCGCGTCGGTGATGTTCTTGATCGCGCGGCCGGTGAACCGCTCATCCGCCTGTTGAATCGCCTTGAGGTAGGTGCCCAGCTTGGCGATCGTGTCCATCTTACCGATCTCGCCCGAGACCCTGTCATAGACCTGCAGCAAGGCGTCCTCATGCGGGCGGGAATGGCTTTCGAAGCTGGCGACGACGGCCTTTTTGATTTCCTGCGCGGCATAGGCTTCGTGCTCGCCCAGCGGAATGTCGTGGTTGCGGCCCATCAGCAGGTGCAGGATGTCGATGTAATCCTCGCGCGTTTGCGGCCCGTCCACCAGGAACCGCGCGCCCGCCCGCTGGCGAAGGGCGTCATCTACATTCTCGGGGTAGTTCGAGAACATGCCAAAGGTGCAGTTGCCGCGCACGACGGTGTTGGCGCCCGCAAAGCTCTCCATCAGCACGGCGGTGATTTCCAGTTGCCCGGCTGACGACTGCCGGTCGCCGCGCTTACCCGCCAGTTGGTCGATATCGTCGATGGTGCCGAAGCCGATTACCGAGGGGTCGATGATCGTGTTGATAAACGCCTTGGCGTTCTGGCCGGATTTGCCCTGATAGCTGTCGATGTTGTCGGTGCTCAGGTTCTGATAGCGGAACGGATAGCCCGCGTTCTGGCAATAATCATTGATCAGCCCCGCCATCATCTGGATCAGGGTGGTCTTGCCGGTGCCCGGCTTGCCGTCGCCCATGAAGGTAAAGATGAACCCGCCCAGTTCCGCGAACGGGTTCAGGCGGCGGTCGAAGTCGTAGGCCATCACCATCTTGGCCAGTTTCATGGCCTGATATTTGGCGATATGGTTGCCGACCACCTCATTCGGTTTCTTGAACGTCATAGTGAGCGTGGTGGATTTGGCTTTTGAGGCCGGCTCAAACCCCCGGATGGTCAGGTCATCCGCCTCGATATGCCAGGCAGCATTCTGGAACGGGGCCAGATGGCCTGCGGACCCTGCACGCAGGGCGGCCTTTTCCATCAGTTGTTCGGCATAAGCGCTGGTAGCCGCGATCAGATGGGCGTCGTCGGGGGCGTGTTTGGCCAGCACCTGATCCAGCTCCCACAGCGCGCCATGCAGGGCAAGCTGGCCATTGTCGGTCAGAACTTCTTCGATCTCACCGAGATCAACGGTGGTTTCGCCCAGATGCGAAGACATCAGATAGGCCAGCGCGTTGCCGAACGTATGGAGCGTGATCAAAGCCTCGGCGGTCAGCAATTCCGAGAATTCAGTCTTGCGCGCGGCAGGTAGATCCCCGGCCAAATTGGCACGTTTCAGATCGGCCAACGGCGTCTGCTCCGTATAGGCCTCGGCCACGGCCAGAGCGATGGCAATCGCGCGCCGGATGGCCTGCTGCGCAGTCGCCTGCGGGGGTGAGACCAGCGTATCGCCATCATCCGACGCCTCGATTCGTTCAACCAGATGCACCCCATCCGCGCGCACCGTGCGCCGTGTCACCAAACCCGGTGTCGTCGACCGAAACCGCCGCCCCGTCGACACACCCGGAGACCGTTCGACGGCGGCCTCAACGGGTTTGGCAATCCGCGGTGCATGCTCGAACCCGTTCAACAGGGCGGTCGCTGCGGGATAATGCTTGCGAATGTCGTCTTCGCGCAATTCCATCTGATCTGACGTCAAACTCATCTCAATAACCGCCCTTGCTTCATCTTTTCAAAAATTCTCCCGCCGGAGGCGGAAAATTCAATATCTCAGCACCTGCCCGGTCTTGCTGACGACGAACTTGCGCACATCGGCAAAGCCTGGCGGGTTGCGCTCGGCCAGCACCTGAAACGGCCGCTGGGGCAGGATGATCGACCGCTGGGTGCGCGTAGCCCCAGTCTCGGCCCCCTGCCCGCCGAACGGGTCCAGTGCAAAGACCTCGCGTTCGACGGTGGAAAACCAACCGGCGCGTTCTTCGATCACCTCTTCGCTTTCCAGCTCCTCGGTGGTCCAGGCCAGCGCCCAATCCTGACCTTCGGGCGCCTGTGCGTCCTCCAACACCTGCCGCAGGGGGCCGGATTGCTCGGTATAGGCCGAGGAATACATCGGGCCCACATGGATGCGGCGCATGTGTTTGGGGTGCAGGTCGTCGAAATCCTGATCGAACCCCTTGGCGATCGTCACCAGTTTCAGCCCGCCCAAGCTTTGCGCCATCAGATGCGCCTGTACCTCGGGCCAGCGGCGTTGATCCTTGGGCAGGGCAGTTTTGCCGCTGTCCTCCAACTGCATCAGATAGATGACGGGCAGGTTGATCTGGCTGTCATAGACCGCCCAGTGGATCAGGAACTTGCGCCGCTCGCCCTCATTCCCGATCCAGTGGCATTCGGGATCGTTGCGGGCCCAGAACAGCTGACCTTTCAACAATTCCTCGTAATAGAGCCTTTGGGACAGCGCGAATTGCAGCTTGGTGGGAATCTCCCGGTCGCCAATAATTGTCCGCACCATGTCGGTTTTCAGATCCTCTTCCGAGGGCATGTTCGCCAGATGCACCTGCGCCTGCTGCGCGTCATTGGCCATGGTCAACAACTCGGCCGCCACCGGAAACCCGCTGTCGCGCTTGTCCATGGCGAGGCTGCCAAAGAACCGCCCCGTATCGCGCCCCACCAGCAGGTATTTCATGCTGAGCGCACGGAAGGTGTAGAGCAGCCCCGAGAGATAGCGCGACACGATCCGAACCTCTTGTTTGCTGATCGCGCCCTCGGCCTCCATCGTCGCAGCCACGCGCAGGAGGTGGACGGTGATCACCTCGAATTTGCGGAAATAGCGGCGCGAGGCGAAAGTGTCGGTCAGGCCGACATGGTCTTTGGTGGGGTCAGTCATCCTCGGCGACTTCTTCAGGTTTCCCCTTTTTGTTATTTTTAACAATAAGGTAAAAATTGACTAGGCTACCGACACAGACTGCCGCGTATATTCCAACATAGTTAGCTGTTGATTCCGGCCAAATCCAAATTAGGCCGAGCACAAACAAAGTTGCCACAACCATTTGGTAAGTCCATTCGGGCACTGATCTCGGTCGCCCAATTAATCTCATTTCCGAAATCTTCATCCGCCATACAAATTCTTATCATGCTTCTCGACAATCGAAGCAAACCGGCGGGCAAAGCGCTCATCCGCCTTGGCCTTTTTCTCCAGCACGTCGCGGGCAAAGACCATGTGGTCCTCGTGCGCCTCGAGCATGTCGGCCATCTTCTGGTTGGTCGCGGTGCCGATGGCGGCCATCGCCGTCTGAGCCTCCTGATCCGTCTGCACGCCGATCTCGTTGATGCGGTGGGCCACGTCCTGCTGCTGCGCGGTTTTCAGCGATTTGGTCAGGGCATCATACAGCACCACGCGCTGTTGCGTGTCTGTTTGCAGCTTGTTGATCAGCACCATCTGCGTCGCCGCCTGGTTTTGCAGTGAATCGACCCAGGTTTTGCCCTTTTCGATGTAACGCTCCAGCGTTTGGGATTTGGCCAACTTGACCTGTTCTTCCTGAACCTTGGCGTTGTATTGTTTGTTCAACTCGGCAAGTTCGGTTTCCAGCTGGGTGCGCGCGGCGGCGTCCTGTTCGACGCTGATCTTGTTTTCCAGCGTGATGATCGTCGGATCCATACCCTGAATCTCGGCGCGCAGCGCCTCGAGTTCCGCCACGGTCGCCTCGCGATCGTCCAGCGTGACGGTCAGGTTGTCCTCGACCTTGACGCGCTGCTCTTCCAACACCGACAATTGCCCTTGCAGCAGTTTGACGATCACGTCGGATTTGGCGATCAGGTCCTGAAGCTTGTCGTCGATATTGGCGGTGCGCATCCGCTCCTGCCGCATCGACTCGGATTTACCTTTCGAGAAGATGCCGACAAACGACTCCCACCCGGTTTTCGAACGCATCTCGTCAAAATCTTTGGAAAAGGCGCTGGTGACGTCGTCCAGCCCCATGATCAGCTCGGCGATATTGGCGTTCATCACCTCGGTATGGGCGTGCACATCCTCGAGCGTGGCGTTTTCGATGTCGATATCCGCCTCGGCGGTGCCGATCTTGGCACGGGCCGCTTCAATGCGCGAAGTCAGCCCTTCGATCTGAGACTGGCTTTCGCGTACTTTGGCTTGAGTCTCTTCTATCAACGCTTCGAATTGCTGGTTCGACATCGCTTCTATCCCTTTTTTCTTCTATTACCCAATAAGATAGGGAATGTTACACTGATTTACATCCCCGGGTCTCAAAATTCACTCAGACTTTGGCAAACTCCTTGGCAAAAAGAAAGGCGAGACCGGCCAATGAAACGCGCAGATTTCGGGTGACTCGATTAATTTAACTTGTTAAGTATTTTTTTGATCAAATCTGGATTGATTCCACATCCAGAGTGGCCATAGACAATTGAGACATCACCTGATTGGGTGCGCGCAACCCAATTCACGCTGGAGGCTTATCATGCTGGACGCAACGACCGATCTGAAGTCAATCCTGAAGAACCCCGAATTGCTTGTAACCAAAGCCTATATCGGCGGTCACTGGGTAGACGGTGACAATGGCACGTTCAAAGTCACAAACCCCGCTCGGGGCGATGTGGTCGCCGAAGTGGCAGACGTCAGCCGCGCTCAGGTCGCCGGAGCAATCACACAGGCCGAAGCCGCGCAGAAGGAATGGGCCAAACTGACCGGCAAGGAACGTGCAGCCATCTTGCGGCGCTGGTTCGATCTGATGATGGAAAACGCCGAGGATCTGGGCAAGATCCTGACCGCTGAACAGGGCAAACCCCTGGCCGAAGCCATCGGCGAGATCGGCTATGGCGCGTCTTTCATCGAGTTCTTCGGTGAAGAGGCCAAGCGCGTCTATGGCGAGACCATTCCCGGCCATCAGCGCGACAAGCGGATCATGGTGATGAAGCAGCCGATCGGCGTTGCGGCCTCGATCACGCCCTGGAACTTCCCCAACGCGATGATCACCCGCAAGGCAGGCCCGGCTTTGGCCGCTGGCTGCGCCTTTGTGGCGCGCCCGGCCACCGAAACGCCCCTGTCGGCGCTGGTACTGGCGCTGCTGGCGGAACAGGCCGGCGTACCTGCGGGCGTGTTCAACGTGGTGCCCTCGTCGCAGGCCGGTGAGATCGGCAAGGAGTTCTGCGAAAACCCCGGTGTGCGCAAGCTGACCTTTACCGGATCGACCGAAGTGGGCCGCATCCTGCTGCGCCAGGCAGCCGATCAGGTCATGAAATGTTCGATGGAGCTGGGCGGCAACGCACCGTTCATCGTGTTCGACGACGCCGATCTGGATGCCGCCGTCGAAGGCGCGATGCTGTGCAAGTTCCGCAACAATGGCCAGACCTGTGTCTGCGCGAACCGTATCTATGTGCAGGCCGGCGTCTATGACGCATTCGCGGCCAAACTGAAAACGGCAGTAGAGGCACTCAAGATCGGCGACGGCTTGACCGAAGGCACCACCACCGGCCCGCTGATCAACGCCGACGCGGTCGCCAAGGTCGAGGAACATATCAAGGACGTGACCGACAAGGGCGGCGCGGTTCTGACTGGTGGTCTGCCTCATGATCTGGGCGGCACGTTCTTCCAGCCAACCATCGTGACCGGCGTGACGCAGGACATGCTGGTGGCGCAGGACGAAACCTTTGGCCCGCTGGCCCCGCTGTTCAAATTCGAGGACGAAGACGACGTGATCGCCATGGCCAATGACACGATTTTTGGTCTGGCCTCGTATTTCTATGCCAAGGACCTGAGCCGCGTCTACAAGGTGGCCGAAGCCTTGGAATACGGTATCGTCGGCGTGAACACCGGCATCATCTCGACCGAGCTGGGCCCGTTCGGCGGCGTCAAGCAATCCGGTCTGGGCCGCGAAGGCAGCCATCACGGCATGGAAGACTATCTGGAAATGAAGTACGTCTGCATGTCGGTCTGATCCAATACGGTCTCTGTCCCATTGCGGTGGGCAGAGACGCCGCGTCCGGAAACGCAATCGCGTCGTGTTTTGAGTGTGTATGGCGGCGGCCCAGTCGACGCTGACACGGCTATTCTGCGGACTTGTCGCGGATTTGTTCGATTGCACGGGTCGCGAACTTTCCCTGCAACGAACCGTCAACCATGGCTTCCAGCGCGGGCAATGCAGAGGACGCCGCGCCACCAATTTTCCCCAATGCAATAGCTGCCTCTTTGCGGACAAACACCGACGGGCTTTCAAGAAGCGCGATCAATTCCGGCACCGCTGGCTCTGCCTCGGGACCGAACAGGGCCAGCGATTGGGCTGCCGTCCTCTGATCTTTGGCATCCCCCCGTGACAGATCCGCCCTCAGACTTGCTATGGTTTTTTCCGGAGGCAACGCCGCCAGACGCAGCCCGTCGTTCAGCCGGGCGTTCAAATGTTGGTTCTCACCGACCCAGCGAATGATGAAAAAGTAATTCTGAACAGCGTCCTGTATGACACCGGCATGCTTGCCCTTTTGCCATCGGTCGATGATGGCCCTGCCCGCACGTCGATCTCCATTCAGGGCCAGAACCGAGGCTGCAAATGGCATCAGTTCAGTTGCCTGCGGATTTCTGTTCAACTCTTTCTCGATCACATCTGCCGCACCCGTCAGGTCATTCAATGCGTAAAGAGCCGCCGCTTCAAACAGCGCGTAGTGGCTGGGATAATTGGGATCCAGCCGGGTCGCGGCCTGTACAAAGGCCAATCCTTCCTCGGGCTCACCGGCTGCAATCAGCGCCCATCCCATCGTCAGATGCGCCTCGGGGTCGCTGGGTTGCAGCGCGATGGCTTTCGCTGCTTCTCGTCTGGCTTCTTCCGTCCCCCGACCTACCCGTAGGTTACTGTCCCAATCCGGAAGGTTGAGACTGACAATAGCCCGGATAACGTGCACCAGGGCGGTGTCCTGCTCCATCACATCCCGGTAATATCTGTAAAACAGGCCGATATGCATTTGCGCGCCTGACTCTGCAAACCCATTCCAATGATGAAAGATGTGCGGTCGCAAATGCGCCAGGGCAAGCGTCGCCCAGGCACGCCCATAATCCGGGTCCAATTCCACGGCCTTTTCAAAATGGGGAATTGCCGCAAGGTTGTCCTGTTCGTTGAACTGCGAATACAACTCCCACCCGCGCTGGAAGGCCTCGCGTGCTGCAATGGTCTGGGTTTCCACGCTTTCGATGGCTTGCCGGCTTTGAGGGTCGAGCGGAAGATCCAGCTCCTGAGCAATTGCGAGAACAATAGTTTTCTGCACTTCAAAGATGTCATCAATCGCGCCATCAAACCTGTCCGCCCAGATCAATCGCCCGTTCAATGTGTCGGTCAGGCGAATGTTGATCCGGAAATCTTCATCCGCACGTCGCACGCTGCCGTCAACGACGTAGCGAACCCCAAGTTCTTCGGCGAAACGAGCGATATCTATGTTCCTGTCGCGGTATGCGAAGGATGAATTGCCGGCGATGACGAACAATCCGGATATTCGGGACAGGTCCGTGATCAAATCCTCAGAGATACCGTTGATCAGCATTTCCTTGGATGCGTCATCGGTGTAATTCGCAATCGGCAACACTGCGATGGAAGGTAGATCCGGCAAAGGGTAAACCATCTGCGCCTCTGAGGCGCGCAATTGGCCAGTCTTCCACGGTTTCGTCAGAAAAAGCCCAACAGCCGCCAACATCACGAGCAGAGCCGCCAGCGGCAGCCAGCGGGATTTCCTCAGTGTGCGGCTTTTTCGCGGTGAAGGCAAAATTTCCGCTTCTACGCGAAAGGCCTGAACTGGGTCTGCGATGTTCTTGACGTTCTGTGGCCCGATCGGGGCAAAACCATAGGGCACTTTGTTGCGCGCATAACCGACGATGGATTGTGAAACAATGATACCACCGGGATCTGACAGTGCCTCAAGCCGCGCGGCAACGTTCACCCCGTCGCCAAGGATGTCATCCCCGTTCGAAACCACATCGCCGACGTTCAGGCCGATCCGAAACGTGATGACGCTATCTTGATCGGTACCCGCGTTTCTCTTTGCAAGGTCGGCCTGAATTTCCACGGCAGCGTGAACCGCATCGACGGCGCTGCGAAATTCGATCACAAAGCTGTCTCCCGCAGTGTTCGCGATGCGCCCTGAATGCCGGGCGATCGCCGGCTCTATGACGTCGCTGCGGATCAGGCGAAGCCTTGCGATGGTACCTTCTTCGTCCAGACCAACCAATCTTGAGTAGCCGGCGATGTCGGCTGCCAGGATAGCTGCTAGTCGACGTTTTGGTCGGCTTTCCATAATACCGAAGACTATCAGGCGGATAATTTGCTGGGAACCAATTTTCGTACACGCCCAAAAACACAACGCCCCGCGTCTGGAGGAACGCGGGGCGTGTGTTGCGGCAGTCCGGGAGGAGTGAACTGCCGCGGGATATTCAGAAGCCTCAGTTCACGGCTTTGGCGTCCACCACATCCTTCTCGATGGCTTTGGCCGAGGTGATCTCGATCCGGCGCGGTTTCAGAGCCTCCGGAACCTCGCGCTTCAGTTCGATGTTCAGCATACCGTTTTCGTGGCTCGCACCGGTGACGCGGACATGATCCGCCAGGGCAAACCGACGCTCGAACGCGCGGGTGGCGATGCCACGGTGCAGATAGGTGCGCTCTTTGTCTTCGGCGGCTTTTTTACCTGCCACGACAAGTGAATTTTCTTTCACTTCCACGGTCAGGTCGTTTTCCGAAAAACCGGCAACGGCCACCGAAATCCGGTAGGTGTCGACATCGGTTTTTTCGATGTTGTAGGGTGGATAGCTGGGCTGGGCCCCATCGTTGGTCAGAACGCGATCCATCATGTCGGCGATCTGGTCAAAGCCAATGGTGGCGCGGTGCAGCGGTGCAAAATCAAACGTACGCATGTGTCATATCCTCATTCTTGAGCGATTTGCGATAAGTGCCCTCCGACTGGACGGGCGATTTCAGGTACCGGACCCCGTTGTGGCGGTCCGATACACATCACATGGGTAGCGATTTCGCCGAGTTCAACCCCCGCCAGAACTGATGAATTTCGCACCAGATCCTGACTTACCGGACCCGACCTGCAATCGGCGGATCGACGCCTTGGGCTGAGGTGCGTCGCGCCGCATGATGGCCTTGAGCTCGGCGACGATCCCGTCAAGCTCCATGCCAAACCCCACCTTTCTACGGCCGTTCGTCCCTACTGCCGATACCACGGACAGGATCTGCCAGCGCGCACCGTTTTTCGCCAGAATTGCAGACCCGGAAGACCCGAAAGTAATGTCGCAATCAAAGGTGATCAGACCCTGCCTGCGGTCGATGATACGGCACGACCGTTCTCGGGTGATCGCCTCGGACCGTCCGCGCCCATACGAGGCAATGCTGATCTCGTTGCCCGGAACACGGCCGCTGTGCAGCGCAAAAGGGTCGGCGACCGAATACGGGATAGGCTCGTTCAGCCGCATCAGGGCCACGTCCAACTGGACACCTTGGTGCGACAGCGGGTTCTGCGCCCCATAGCTGGGATGAAGGGCGATTTGCGTGACTTGACGCTCGGCCAAGGCGTTGCCGTTGCTAAGGCCTGCACGAAACGTGATGTCTTCGGGCACATAAGTCTTCCCGGTACGACGATCCACCGCACAATGGGCTGCGGTCAGCACAATGTCCTGCGCGATCAACGTGCCGGTGCAATACGAGGCATCGCGGACATCCAGCCGACCGATAGCCTCCCAACCATAAAGGTCATCCCGGTCGGTCAGCTTGCGCTTGTTGGATTGCGCTTGCGGCGCTGTTGCCAAGACGCTCAGGCCCAATAACAGGCTCCAGAAGACTCTCATCATGGTCGAATGAACCTTGCGCCTATGTTCTTGTTCGTTCCCGATCCGGACGAGGAAAGCCCAAATCCCCGCCCCGCAGAAAGTTCGTCACGAAGCAATTGCAGCGAATGCTCAACCGCGGTTCCAATTGCGACACTTTGGCCGTCCATGCTGGCCTTGGCCGCAACCACCGATACGATCTGAGGGCGCGCGCCCGTGAAAGAAAAAACGGGTGCCCCCGAAGACCCGAAATCAACGTCGCAGGACATGACCATAACCCCGGCCTGCCGGTTCATGACCGAGCAGACCTGTTGCAGCGACGGAGCTTCTGACCGGTCATGCGCATAAGACACAACGCCCACTTCAGCGCCACGTTTGGGCTGATCGCCCGACTCAAATGGAATGACGGCGGTATTACGGATCGGCTGCCACAGCTCGATCAAGGCCACGTCCGCGCTTACCCGGTCGGCCGTTGAATCGACGCCATATTGGTAGTCCGGATGGATCACTGCCTGGCGCGCGGTCCGATAGGCCAACGCACGTCCCAAACGCCACCCAGCCAGAAACTCGATATCCGCGGGGTTGATCCGTTGACCGGATCTCTTGTCGAACAGGCAATGCGCCGCAGTCAGTACAAGCGTCGGCGACACCAGCGTTCCGGTGCAAAACCCTGCCCCGGCGATATCCAACCGCCCGACAGCCATCCACTCGCGCCCGGAATCCGACGTATCCAGGCTTTCCAGCCCGGTGTCCTGCGCCGTGGCCGCCAATGGCAAGACACAGAGCACGATCGCCTTGATCCAGTTGCGCACGCGGTTCTCCGAGACTCACTTCGAAGCTTTTGTCCTACGTGCCGCGTTGGGCGAAAATAGGGCGGTCAGGCACCAAAGGTATTTCCCTGGAAAATGATGCGCGCTGGCATCAGCACGATTCACCGCAAGACAGGAACGGCGTTGCCTTTTCTGTGCAAGGCCGGTGGCTTTGGCCCGCCCGTCGCCCAGTCCAGCAACTCTACCGTATGAACGATCGGCAGTTGCGTGGCAGAACCGATCTGCATCATGCACCCGATATTGCCGGCGGCAATGATATCAGGCTTTTTCGCCTCAAGTGTTCTGACTTTTCGCTGTTTCAACTGGCCCGATATTCCCGGCTGCATCAGGTTGTACGTTCCCGCGCTGCCGCAGCACAAATGACTGTCGGCGGGTTCGACAACCGAGAAACCCGCGTGTTTCAGCAATTCTTTGGGGTAAGATTTGATCTTCTGCCCATGCTGCAATGAGCAGGCTGCATGGTAGGCGACGGTCAGGTTTTGGTTTTCGCCCGTCGGCAGATCCAACTTGATCAGAAGTTCACTGATATCCATGGCGATTGCAGACACACGCGCCGCATCTTCGGCTAGCGGGTTATTGCGAAACATGTGTCCATAATCTTTCACGGTGGTGCCACAGCCGGAGGTATTGATGACTATGGCGTCCAACCCATCACCGTCCATTTCCCGTTTCCAGGCTCTGATATTGGCTTTTGCCGCCATATGACTGTCTTGCACCTTGCCCATGTGATGGGTCAAAGCTCCGCAACACCCGGCACCTTCGGCGATCACGACCTCGCACCCCAATCGAGTCAGCAGGCGGATCGTGGCGTCATTGATATCGGTGTTCAGCGCCCTTTGCGCGCAGCCCGTCATAAGCGCCACCCGCATTTTTCGTTCGCCGCCGGGCGCAAAACTCTGCGGATCATCGTTGCGGCTGACAGGCGGGATATGCTTGGGCGCCATCTCCAACATCGCGCGCAGCCGGGCATCAGGCATCAGGAACCGGAAAGGACGGCCCAGCCTGGCCCCGATCAGGGCCCAACGGAACCGCATCGGATAAGGCAGGATCTGCGCCAGAACCCAGCGCAACACCCGATCCGTCAGCGGACGCTTGTAGTTGGCCTCGATATATTCACGCGCGTGATCGACCAGATGCATATAATGCACACCTGACGGGCAAGTGGTCATGCACGCCAGACAGGACAGGCAGCGGTCGATGTGCTTGACCGTCTTTTCGTCGGGCACACGTTCGTTTTCAAGCATGTCCTTGATCAGGTAGATGCGCCCACGCGGACTGTCGAGCTCGTCTCCCAGCACCTGATATGTCGGACACGTGGCCGTGCAAAATCCGCAATGGACGCAGTTTCGCAGAATCTCGTTCGAGCGCTGGATTGCCGGGTCTTGCAATTGCTCATCGGTGAATTTTGTCTGCATCGCCCTATCCCATCAGCCCCGGGTTGAACAAACCCCGAGGATCAAATCTCGCACGCAAGCCCTTTGTCAGAGCCGATATTGATGGGGGTTCCGGATGAAATCGCCCCAGTTTTCTGATCGTGTCGTGGTCGGATCGTACCAAAGTGGCATGACCTGAAAACTCGCCAAGCCGGGCACGCACATCCGTGAGAGCCGGGACCCGCAGCCAGACAAGACCACCGCCCCAGTCAAACAGCGCTTGATCCGCTTCGGCGCGCGCCGAAATCTCCGCCGCGTCACTCGGTTTTACCGAAAGCCGCCAGACGTCCCCGTCCTTGCCCTGAAATGGGTGAACGTCGCGGATCCCGGTCCAAAGCGCTGTGGCGTCTCCCTCGTCTGTCACCTCACCAAAATCTGCCAGTAAGGCGGTCAACCGACCGATCCTGTACGTCACCGACTCTGCAAATCCCTCAACCCTAAGCAGGGCATTTCCACCCGCCGGGTCATAGGCGGCACCCGTCACTTCAAAAGGTGATTTCAACGCAGCGGAAAGAACTTTCACCGCGCTGCCGGCATCCCGAACGGCGACGGACAAAGTCGCCACTCTTTCCGGCTTGGGCAGCACCTTCAACGACACTTCGGTCAGAATTCCCAGTGTTCCCCAAGACCCACCCATCAATTTAACGAGATCATAACCGGTGACGTTTTTCATAACTCGCCCACCATTCTTGACCACCTGCCCGCGCCCGTCGACGAAACGCACACCCAGCAGGAAATCCCGGCAGGCACCGACCTGAATCCGTCGCGGGCCCGAGATATTGGCCGCGACGACACCGCCGATCGTTGGTTCACCTTGAGTATCAAGCAAACTGCGGTGATCCATCGGCTCAAACGCCAGTTGCTGACCTTCCGCTTCCAGCACGGCCTGGATCTCTGCCAATGATGTCCCGGCCTTGGCCACAAGAGTAAGTGCTCCGGGTTCGTAAAGCGAAATGCCACGCAGAGCCCCGGTTTCGATATTCGCTTCGGGACCGGTGACCGCGCGCGTTCCGCCACCGACGATGCGAACAGGGTCTTTCAATCCGGCCACCATGTCGGCCAGTTCAGATTCTGATTCAGGTTTCATGGCAAAATCCGTTATTAGATCCTGTTATTCGGCAGCAATCTGCGCGTGGCGGCGGGTTTCCGAAACGTTCAGTGGAAACACCTTGGCAGGGTTCAGCAGCCATTTGGGGTCAAAAACGTCCTTGACCGCCATCTGCGCTTCAAGATCGGCAAGCGCATATTGATGCGACATGAGATCCCTCTTCTCGATGCCAACGCCGTGCTCACCGGTCAGACAACCGCCTTCGTCCACGCATAGTTTCAGAATTTCGGCCCCGAATGCCTCGCATTTTTCCAGATCACCCGGCTTGTTGGCATCGAAAAGGATCAGCGGATGCATGTTCCCATCCCCTGCGTGAAAAACGTTCCCGACAGGCAGACCGAATTCTTCACTCAACTCGCCGATACGGCGCAGCACCGTCGGCAGGGCCGACACCGGGATCGTACCGTCAAGGCACATATAGTCGTTCAACTGCCCCATGGCGCCGAATGCGGATTTCCGGCCAAGCCATATTTTTGCGCTTTCTTCGGCTGACTGGCTTTCTCGCAACTCGACCGGGTTGTGGCGCTTGGCGATCTCGATGATTTTCGACAGTTGATGGGCGATTTCGGCTTCCGACCCTTCCACTTCGACAATCAACAGCGCATGGCAGTCGGGATAGCCGGCGTGTGCAAAGTTTTCGCAGGCTTTTATGCACAGCGTGTCCATGAACTCGATCGCGACCGGCAGAATGCCCGATTTGATAATGTCAGAAACACACTGACCCGCGACTTCGTTGTCGTCGAACCCCATCAGAACCGGCCGCGCGCCTTCGGGCTTGCGCAGAATGCGCAGTGTTGCTTCGGTCACCACGCCCAACTGACCTTCCGAGCCGCAAATGACGCCCAAAAGGTCCAGACCGGGCGCATCCAGATGCGCGCCGCCGATCTCGACGACACTGCCATCCATCATCACCATGGTCACGCCCAGAAGGTTGTTCGTTGTCACGCCATATTTCAGGCAATGCGCGCCGCCTGAATTCATCGCGATATTGCCGGCAATGGCGCATGCCAGTTGCGAGGAAGGATCAGGCGCATAAAAGAAATCTTGCTCCTCGACCGCGCCGGTGACGCTCAGATTGGTGCGGCCCGTCTGCACCCTGATGAAACGGTTGTCATAGTCAACCTCCAGCACCTCATTCATCCGCGCGACGCCCAGAATGACGCAATCAGCCGTTGGCAATGCCCCGCCGGCCAGCGACGTACCCGCACCGCGCGGCACGACAGGCACGCCTTCTTCATGGCAGATGCGCAAAACGTCCGAGACTTCCTGCGTGCTCGACGGCAGCACGGCCAGCATCGGCGGGCATTTGTAAGCCGTCAGGGCATCGCACTCATAGGCTCGGGTTTCAGCCGGATCATGGACAATTGCCGTATCCGGCAAAACCCGCGACAGCCGCGAAACGATCGCGCTTTTCCGGTTCAGTACGTCCGGGCTTGGCTTTGGCATTTCCATGGCATCCCTCCCTTTGGTAAAATAATATTACCAATTTACCACTCTGGCAAGTTCCGATGTCCGGTCGTACTGTCGCGCCATGACCTGGATCGAACGTGCCGCCCTATTTTCCCCTCTGGATTATGCTGCCATTGCAATATTGCTGGGTGCGTGGCTGTGGATCGGATGGAAGATCGAACACCCGTCACCACAGAAGCCGTCCGTCGCCCTTGTGATGGATGGCTACCGCCGCGACTGGATGCACGAGATGGTGACGCGTCAGCCACGGATGTTCGATGCACAGGTCGTGGCTGCCATGCGGCAAGGCAGCACCTTTTTCGCCTCGACCACGATGATTGCCATCGGGGGCGGTCTGGCCCTGTTGGGCAATACCGAACGATTGGCCGGGGTGGCGACGGATCTTGCCATCGGCAGCGCACCGGCGATGGTCTGGGAAATCAAGATACTTGTGGTTGTCCTGCTGCTGGCCAATGCTTTTTTGAAATACGTCTGGGCCCATCGCCTTTTTGGGTATTGCGCCGTTTTGATGGCCTCGGTTCCAAACGATCCTGAAGACCCAAACGCCTATCCTCGGGCCGGTCAGGCGGCCGAGATCTGCGTGACCGCCGCCCGAAGCTTCAACCGCGGTCTTCGCGCCACCTATTTCGCCCTTGCTTCGCTGGCGTGGTTTCTTGGACCGATGGCATTGGTGTTGGGCACGATGATCACATTCGGTGTCCTGTATCGCCGCGAGTTTGCATCGCATTCCCGCGCGATCCTCATGGCCCAAACGTCGAACACAGAGACGTGATCCCCAAGCGCGGCATTAAACCCTAGGTTCGAACCATGCGTTATGTGATTCTCAGCGCCCTTCTGGCTGTACCTGCCCTTGCCGACCCGCCGACAATCGAACAGGTCCGCGCCAGTGCCACCGGTGACACATGGCGGTTCGACGTGACGATCCGGCATCCCGATACAGGCTGGGATCATTACGCCGACGGCTGGCGCGTTCTGGACATGGACGGGAATGAACTGGGACTGCGGGTGCTGCACCACCCGCATGAGACAGAACAACCTTTTACCCGCTCGCTTGGCGGCGTGGTGATTCCGGAAAACGTTTCACAGGTGCAGATTCAGGCCCGGTGCAATGTGGATGGCTGGAACGCAGACACGACGTTGGTCGAACTGAACTGACCTTCAGAAAATCCCCATGGCCAGGCCCGCACCCAACGCGGCGCCGATCTCGCGACACCGATCCAGCTGATCTTCCGGAATGGTTTTTCGGGCCAGAATGACCTCGGGCGTTTGCGCGTGCGTGCAGACAATCAGCGGCGACTGGACCTCTTTCAACCGCCATCCAGTGGCGATCCGTGCGATCTGGCGGGCTGCATTCTCTCCGTCCGACCCGGCGCAAATCATCTGCGCATATGGACGACCTTCGATCTGTCCCAGAACTGGGTAATAACAGCGGTCGAAGAATTCCTTCATCAAGCCAGAGATCGCCGCCAGATTCTCTGGCGCGCAGAAGATGTAGCCGTCGGCGGCCAGCACATCCTCCGGCCCCGCCTGATCCGCAGGCACAAGCTCAACCTCGGTTTCAGCCCGCGCCGATTCAGCCGCCGCTTCGGCCATCTGCCGGGCACCACCTGTGCGCGAATGATAAACGATCAGAAGCTGCGCCATGTCAGACCCGGTGATAGGGGCCACCTGACAGAATGGTCGCGGCCCGATACAGTTGCTCGGCCAGCATCACACGGACCAGCATATGAGGCCAGACCATCGACCCGAACGAGATGGAAAAGTCGGCCTCCGCCCGCAAAGCAGGGTCTATTCCGTCCGCTCCGCCGATGATCAGCGCCAGATCCTGCCGCCCCGCATCGCGCCAACTACCCAGTTTCTTGGCAAAATCGGGCGAGGACATCACGCGCCCGCGTTCGTCCAGCGTACAGATCACCGCGCCCTTGGGCAGCGCCTTGCGCAGCAACGCGGCTTCGGCCCCCATGCCTGCGTTTTTCTTGTCCTCGACCTCGATCACCCGCGCGGGACCAAGGCCCGGGCCACGGCCGGTCCGGTCAAAGCGGGTCAGGTAATCATCAAGCAGGGACTTCTCCGGTCCGGAGCGCAATCGCCCGACCGCAACTATGCTGATACGCATATCTCTCTCGCCTCCGGCCCCTCAATACGGGCCGGGATGGCGCCTCAGTTCGCCGAGGCGCTGCCGCCCTGGGGCAGCCACATCTTTTCCAGCTGGTAGAATTCGCGCACTTCGGGGCGGAAGATATGGACGATCACGTCGCCCGTATCGATCAGCACCCAATCGCCGGCATCCTTGCCTTCGACCTTCGAGGTGAAACCGAATTCCTGCTTGATGCGATCCGTCAGCTTTTCCGCCATGGCCGAGACCTGACGGGTCGACCGACCCGAAGCAATGACCATGTGATCCGCGACAGACGACTTGCCTTGCAGGTTGATCTGCACGACGTCTTCGGCCTTGTCATCGGAAAGTGAGGAAAGGATACGCTCAAGCAGCTTGTCGCTGATTGACTGAGAGTGGGCCATTACACGGGACCCGTCTTCGGCAGGCAAACCCGCCTGTGTATGTAGTGACAGGACATAGTCCTCCTTTGCTGCGCGCCGTGAAACCCCGGCGCCGGGGTACTAATAAAGTAACAAGGGGAATGCAACATTTCAATGAAAGCGCGTCCGGCCCCGCGCAGGGTTGATCACTCTTCTGCGATTTGTTGCATGTTTGCGTTTTCCGACAAAAGCCGAACCTCGCGCTGCGGGAAGGGAATCGAGATGCCTTCGTCCTGAAACGCATCCCACAGCGCAAGATAGACATTTCCCCTGATATTGGTCAGCCCTTTGGTCGGATCGCTGATCCAGAACCGCAGAACGTAATCCACGCTGCTGTCGCCAAAACCGGTGATATGGCAAACCGGTTCATGTTTTCCGCCACTCAATACGCGGGTCACTGCCTTTACAGCCCGGATCGCCGTTGCCCGCACTTTGTGGGGGTCATCCTCATAGCTGGTGCCGAAATCCAGATCCAACCGCACGAATTTGTCGGAATGCGACCAGTTCACCACCTGGTTGGTAATCAGGTCCTCGTTCGGGATCAGGTATTCCCGCCCGTCCCGCGTGACAACCGAGACATAGCGTGCGCCCAGCGCATTGATCCAACCGAACGTATCGCCCAGCGAGATCACATCGCCTGGCTTGATCGACCGATCCATCAGGATAATGATCCCCGATATGAGGTTCGACACCACTTTTTGCAGGCCGAACCCGATGCCCACGCCGATCGCGCCCGACAACAGCGCAATGCCGGTCAGATCGAAGCCCAGCGTGCGGATCGCAGCCAGAAAGACCGCGCCATACAGCAGCACCTGAATTCCCTTGGCCAACAACACCTGCATGGACGGGGTGATGTCGTCATTGCTCTGCAATCCACGCTCGGCCGCGCGGGTGCCGATGCGGGCCAGCGTCAACAGGACCCCGATCAGCAGGATGGCCTTGAGAATACCCAGCAAGGAAATATGCAGGTCACCGACGGAAATCGCGACCCCATCGAGGAATTCGGCCACGTCATCCGTCAGATTCAACGCAACAAGCGTTGCATAGACCCACATTGCCCACTTGAATATCCGTCGCAGCGTCCGGTTGCGGACAAGCCTCGCCACCAGTGCAATCGCCAGCCACGCAGTTGCCAGAGTTGCAATGATCCCAATGAGATAACTGCGCGACGGCCAGGTGACATGCTGCATTACCTGGTACAAGAGCCAGGACAGCAGCACGAAATAGACCAGTGTCAGCCGCTGCATCAGCTGTACCATGGTGCGAAGCCGCCATTTCGGCCATCCGGTGCGTGCGCGCGTCCAAGCATCCCATCGCGGCTGTGTCAGAACTTTCAGAAGGAAAGCCAGCGCCCAAAGGAAAAGGATGATGACCAACTGATACTGCCGCCAGCCCGGCGTAACCACCAACTCGACCAGTTCTTGAAGCTCGGAAGAGAACCCCGCGACCATGTTGTTGTAAAGGTCTGTCAGCGAGCTGGGGATCAGGTCTTGGTTCATACGCGCCTCCTGCACGGCAGCTTGGACAGCAATGCTAGGCGATGCAAGTCTGACACCAGTTTTGAACCTTGATTGCAGCAAAGGCGCGGTATATCTGAACCGCATGAGACTCAATGTGGCCCAAGAACAGAATCTGGAAGACCGCGCGCGTCTGCGCGAACGGTTCTTTGGGGCTGCCCGCACGGTCCTGGCGCGCCTACCCGTCGCCTGAGCCAACTCGCCAGCTATTTCTCATTACATACGGGAGAGGACACATGTCCCCCAAAACACTCTATGACAAGATCTGGGATGCCCATGTCGCGCACGAAGCCGATGATGGCACCTGCCTGCTGTATATCGACCGCCATCTGGTCCACGAGGTCACCAGCCCGCAGGCGTTCGAAGGCCTGCGCATGGCAGGCCGCAAAGTGCGCGCCCCAGAAAAAACCATTGCCGTGCCGGACCACAACGTTCCGACCACACCGGATCGGGTGAACGGTATTGAAAACCCGGAATCGCGCATTCAGGTCGAAGCGCTGGACAAAAACGCCCGGGATTTCGGCATTCACTACTACCCGGTGAATGACGTCCGTCAGGGCATCGTGCACATCGTCGGCCCCGAACAAGGCTGGACCCTGCCGGGCATGACCGTCGTCTGCGGCGACAGCCATACCGCCACGCATGGCGCATTCGGCGCATTGGCCCACGGCATCGGCACGTCCGAGGTCGAACACGTTCTGGCCACGCAGACCCTGATCCAGAAGAAATCCAAGAACATGAAGGTGGAAATCACCGGTAAATTGCAGCCGGGCGTGACCGCCAAGGATATCACCCTGGCCGTGATCGGCGAAACCGGCACCGCCGGCGGCACCGGCTATGTCATCGAGTATTGCGGTGAAGCCATCCGCAACCTGTCGATGGAAGGCCGCATGACCGTCTGCAACATGGCCATCGAAGGCGGCGCACGCGCAGGGCTGATTGCACCGGATGAGACCACGTTCGAATATGTCAAAGGCCGTCCGCATGCGCCGAAAGGTGCGCAGTGGGAAGCCGCGATGAATTGGTGGAAAACACTCTACACCGACGAAGGCGCGCATTTCGACAAGGTTGTCACGATTCGTGGCGAAGACATCGCGCCTGTCGTCACCTGGGGCACTAGCCCCGAGGATGTTCTGCCGATCACTGCAACCGTGCCGCACCCCGAGGATTTCGAAGGCGGCAAGGTCGAGGCGGCCCGCCGGTCAATCGAATACATGGGTCTGAGGGCCGGTCAGAAGCTGAGCGATGTCGAGATTGACACCGTCTTTATCGGGTCCTGCACCAACGGACGCATTGAAGACCTGCGTGCCGCGGCCGAAATCCTGAAAGGCAAGAAGATCAAGGACGGGATGCGCGCCATGGTCGTGCCTGGTTCGGGGCTGGTCCGCGCCCAGGCCGAAGAAGAAGGCCTGGCCGACATCTTCAAAGAGGCCGGGTTCGAATGGCGTCTGGCAGGCTGTTCGATGTGCCTGGCGATGAACCCCGACCAGTTGCAACCGGGCGAACGCTGTGCCGCGACCTCGAACCGCAACTTCGAAGGCCGTCAGGGCCGGGGCGGGCGCACACATCTGCTGAGCCCGGCAATGGCTGCCGCAGCGGCAATCACGGGACGGCTGACAGACGTCCGTGAATTGATGTAAGGTGCCCTCATATCTAGATATTTGAGGGATTGAACAAATGAGTGACTGGGTCAAATGGCTCCTGCTGGGGCTTCTATCAATTGCGTTCGGCGTCTTTGCGCTGGGCAATGCGATTGCGGCTTCGCTTGCCGTAACGGTCGTAACCGGTGCGCTGCTGCTGATTGCAGGCGCGATGCAAGTGGTCGGCGGTTTCACCGTCGAAGGCACAGGCAACAAGATTCTGTCACTTATCATGGGTGCGGTCATGCTGTTCCTGGGCTGGTCCTTTCTGGATCATCCGCTTCAGGGAACACTGACGCTGGCGACCGTGATGCTGATCCTGTTCATGGCAGGTGGCATCGCGCGGGTCATTCTGTCGTTCCAGATGAAAGGAACACAGTTTTTCTGGCCCACGATGATCTCGGGCATCTTGTCTATCATCCTCGCAGGTATCATCTGGTCTTATGCAAGCAGCGAACCCGCAGCTTTGCTGAGCCTTCTGGGTATCCTGCTGGGCATCGAGATGCTGTTCAACGGGTTCGGATTGGTGTTCATGGCGTTCTTCGTCAAGAACGCACCCAAGGACGAAACAACAGAAGCGAAAGAAGCTTAATCGCGGGATACGGGCGCGGCCCTCTCCTGCAGGAGTGCAGACATGGAAAAGTTTGAAAAAGTCCACGGGGTGGCCGCCCCGATGCCACTGATCAATATCGACACCGATATGATCATTCCCAAAGTGCATCTGAAAACCATCAAACGGTCCGGCCTTGGCGTCGTGCTGTTTGATGAAATGCGCTATCATGATGACGGGCAGGAAAACGAAGAGTTCGTCCTGAACAAACCCGCCTATCGCGAGGCCGAAATTCTGGTCGCCGGCGACAATTTCGGCTGCGGCTCGTCGCGCGAACACGCACCCTGGGCGATCAAGGATTTCGGCATCAAAGTCGTGATCTCGACCAGCTTTGCCGACATCTTTTTCAACAACTGCTTCAAGAACGGCGTCCTGCCGATCGTGGTCGAAGAAGAACACCACGCGATCCTGATGGAAGACGCACATAAGGGAGAGAACGCCCGGATGACCGTGCACCTGGAAGATCAGCAGATCACCACTTCGGATGGGGTCGTGATCGAATTCGACATCGATCCGCACCGCAAGCACTGTCTGCTGAACGGTCTGGACGATATCGGCCTGACCATGGAGAAAGATCACCACATCGACAAATTCGAGGATCACGCAAGTCAGGCCCGCCCCTGGGTGTAAGGCCTTAGCCGATTCTTTGGATACTCAACCTAACGGGGTCGCCAAGGCGGCCCCGTTCTCATTCTTGGGGTTGATTTTACCAGAACCACAACATCTTGGTCTCACATTGAGATACACGTCGGATTTGCGTCGAAAATGATGCAATCCCGCACCAGTTGCGCCATCATTTTGCCCGAAATCACGTGTTTTCTGCACCCTGTCTTGAGCGAAATGCCGCTTATCGTCCATGTTGGCGCTAAAGAGGCATCCGTCAAAAACTCGAGACGATGGGCACAAGTTGGAATGTAAGTCGGCGAAGATCGACTTATCCGGTTTGAAAAAGGGTTCGGATAGTGATTGCGCGCACAACAGGGGCGGCGATACGCGGAATACTTGTGGCACTGATGGTGCTGACACCCGCGTTGTACCTGCCTGTATCATCGACGAACGGGACCGAGATTCTGGTCTTCCTCGCGATTCTCGCGTTCATCCTGACATTCGCCGAGTACAATTCTGCCTTTCCCAGCTTTATTGAATTTCGCGATGCGCCGCCGGTGAACCGTCTGCGGTTTGTCGGGCTGATGTCGATGGTCACCTTTCTGACCCTGGTTTGCAAAAACGCCTATGAGCCGACTGAGCTGACCGCGTTTGCCTACACCGCGGGTCTGGCCGTCGCGAATGTCGCGGACTTTCCCTATTCCCCGGTTCGGTTGATCGTGCTGATGCTGCCCTTGGATGCGGGTCAGCCGTTGATCGAATTGGTTCGGATCGCAGCCAGTGTGGCCTATGTGGCCGCCTTGGTCACCGTCGCCAGCTTTGCCTATGCGGTCAAAGTGCGTGGCTGGCCCACGGGTAATGGCGCCTTCAACGTTTGGACCAATCTACCGTTGTTTGATCCCACCAAGGGCGGCGATGTTGTCACCCGCCTGCAACGCGATGGTCGCCTGAATATCTGCATTGGTGTTCTGCTTCCCTTCCTCATTCCGGCCGTCATCAAGCTCATGAGTAGCGTCGTCGCCCCGATCTCGCTGAGCAATCCGCAAACGTTGATCTGGACCATGTGCGCTTGGGCCTTCCTTCCCGCCAGCATGATCATGCGCGGCATGGCGACGCTTCGCATCGCGGGTCTGATCGTAGAAAAGCGCCGCGCCTATTCGACTAGCGAGACAACGCAAGCCGCATGATCCGTGCCCTTGCCCTGCTGCTGCTGCCTTTATCGGTGCAGGCAGAGGTTTATCGCATCTCCACCTACAACACTGAACTCAGCAGAAACGGTCCCGGCCTGCTGCTGCGCGACATCCAGCGGGATGATGCGCAGGTTGAAGCCGTTGTCGAGGTCATTGCCGCTGCGCGACCTGATGTCATTGCCCTGCAAGGCATCGACTGGGATCTGGAAGGCGCGGCCCTGAGCGCCCTGTCCGAGAAACTGCGCGAGGCGGGCCTGGATTTCCCCTATCACTTTTCCGCCCAACCAAATGCTGGGCTGGAAACGCCGCTGGATCTGGACGGTGATGGCAAAACGCAAGGCCCCGGCGACGCGCAGGGCTGGGGGAAGTTCACCGGCCATGGAGGGGTGGCGGTGTTGTCCCGTTTCGAAATCATGACCGATGACGTTCAGGATTACACCGATCTGCGGTGGAAAGATCTGCCTGGGGCTGCTTTGCCACGCAGTGATGGGCTTCCCTTCCCGTCTGAAGCTGCGCACGACATTCAGCGCCTGTCCTCGACCGTGCATTGGGTTCTTCCCATCGAAACCCCGCAGGGGCGATTCAGCCTGATGACCTTTCACGCCGCCCCACCGGTTTTTGACGGACCCGAGGATCGCAACGGTCTGCGCAACGGGGATGAGATTCGCCTGTGGTCGGTTTTGTTGAATGGCGGTCTGGGGCCAGTTCCTCAAGGCCCCTTCGTGATAGCTGCGGACGCCAATCTCGACCCGAGCCGCGGAGAAGGCCACAAACAGGCCATTCGCGCGCTTTTGACCGATCCCAAGGTGCAGGACCCGATGCCAATGGACCCATCGGGGTCATCAGCAACGGTCGAATGGAAAGCCACCGGGGAAATGCGCGTTGACTACGTGTTGCCATCCAGTGATCTGCAAATCGTGGAAACCGGCATTGTCTGGCCCGTGGAAGGTGACACGCTGTACGACAGTGCCCGACGCGCCAGCAGACATCGACTGGTCTGGGTTGACATAATCCTACCCTAGAACCTCGCCCCCGTTCCCGGCTGTTGACGATGAAGCGGCACGTTGGGGCGGAATGGCGGAACGCAAGGCATCCTCCAGGTTCGTTTCAGAAAACGAGGCCAGCAATTCTTTCATATAGCCGCCATCCAATTGATGCGGCACGTGCCAGAGGTACCGCATCTCGATCAAATGAGGGGCCATGCGCCAGAACGGGCGGGCCAATTGCAGCGGCCACCAATTCATGCGTCGCACTGCAACCGGCCGGCCGGTGACTTGCGAAAGCGATTGAGCCATCTGCGTCCCGGTCAAAGTGTACCCTTCAAAGGGAACATCGCCAAAACGGGGAAGGTCTTGCCGCATCTCAGCCAGCGCGACGGCGGCGCGGGCCAGATCAGGCAGAAAGGCCCAAGCGTGCGGCGCGTGCGGATCGCCGGGGTAAACGAACTGACCGCGCGAAAGACGCTTGATCATGACCTGATCGAACCAGTTTCCGGATGCATTGGTGTCGATGAAATCCCCGGCGCGCAAAAGGATGGTGCGCACGGTTGACGCGCGATAGGCCTCTTCCATCTCGATCCGAACCCGGCCCAGAGGGTTGGTGGCCCGATGCGGCGTCCCGCCCGACCATGGACCCGGCGTATTTCCACCAAATACGTAGACATTGCCCGGCACGATCACGGTCGCCCCCGTATCTGAGGCCGCATCTATCACTCGTTTGGTCAGCACCGGCACATCGCGTGCCCAATCGGGATAGGGCGGGTTCCACCCGTTCACGATGACGTCCACGCCGCGCGCAGCCTGTGACAGCGAATCAGACCTGCGGTCAAATTCCGTCACATCCCAGCCCGCGCACCTGAACGCCAGGGCTGCATTGCGCCCAAAACGACCTGTTGCGCCCAGTACCAGTGCAGATTGTGCCATGTTTACCTCCTGACTGAGATCAATCTAGCCATTCACTTCGCGCAAGGAATTGCCGCAATTTGCAGAACGTGTATTCATTTCTGAATGGACAAAGCTCTGACACATGCAGATTGGTCTCTGATCCAATGCTTTCTGGCCGTGGCCGAGACGGGATCGCTGTCCGCCGCCGCACGGCATCTGAATCGCAGCCAACCCACTTTGGGGCGGCAGGTCCAAAACCTCGAGGACGAGCTGGGCGTCTCTCTTTTCGATCGCCACGCGCGTGGTCTGAAACTCAGCGAAGCGGGTTCACAGCTTTTGCCGATGGCCCAGCAGATGCACAGCGCCATGACCGCGTTCAGTCTTGCCGCCGCGGGGCAATCGCAACAGCTTGAAGGTTCGGTGCGTATCACCGCATCGGTCTTTGCCTCGCATCAACTGCTGCCACCGATACTGGCGTCCATCCGCAAGCAGGAACCCACGATTCAGCTTGAACTGGTGGCCACCGACACCACCGAGAATCTGCTCTATCGCGAGGCGGATATCGCCGTGCGTATGTATCGCCCTGCTCAGGTGGATCTCATTTCCCGCTATCTCGGGGATGTGCCGCTGTGTTTTTGTGCCGCCAAGTCCTATCTGGACCGGAAGGGGCGCCCCAAGACGCCGGAAGAACTGTTTACGCATGACCTGGTGGGGTTTGACGCGAACCAGGAAATCATCAGGGCCATGCGTGAAAAGGGATGGCCCGCCAGCCGCGACAGCTTTGCCACCCGCTGTGACCTGCAAAGCGCCTATTGGGAACTGATCCGGGCGGGCTGTGGCATAGGCTTCAGCCAGGTACAGGTTGCCCAAGCTGACCCCGACGTGGAAATCCTGCCGCTGGATGTAGACATCCCGATTCTACCCGTGTGGCTGGCCGCACCTCAGGCCATGCGCCAGACCCCGCGCATCCGCAGAGTCTGGGATTTGTTGGCAGAAGGGCTCAAAGCCGCTCTTTGAGGGTCAAAGCGGACCGGTATAAGTTCCACGCGCGGGATAGTTGTTGCCCAATGTGAATTTCAAACCACCCGCAATATCCGACATGGACGGGCGACCGAAAGGCGTGGTCTGTTGCCATGCATAGTACAGCGTGCGGTCGGGTGCGATGTAGAAGTGCCCCGGCTCTGCGAACAGGTCCGGTTCGGCGCTGCCTTCGCGCTTGGTCGAGATGTTAAGACCCCAATCATCCCGCGCGGCGGACAGGGGAAGGCTGTGACCCACACGCAGGCGCGACGCTCCGGCTTTTTCGGCGGTTTCCGCCGCGCGCTCGGCTGTATCGGTGGTGATCATGATAACCTCGACGCCCAGCGCCGCAAAGTCATCCAGCGCCGCTTCGACCTCGGCCATCTGCCTGATGCAGATCGGGCAATGCAGCCCGCGATATTGAATCACCAGCGTCCCGTTTTCGCCCTTGTCCGCGTCCAGATCGAAGCTGCCATGGGCAACAGTTTCGATTTTCAGCGCAGGAACCAGATTTCCAGGAGTCAGCATGTGTTTTCCTTCTGTTTTGGCAGGTTCGTCTCATTGACCCGATGCAACGCAGACGCTAGGCCCTGTGCAACAAAACGCAAGGAGACCCTTCATGTCCAACCCTTCGCTCCTTATCCTGCCCGGAGACGGAATTGGCCCGGAAGTCATGGCCGAAGTGCGCAGAATCATCGATTGGTTCGGCGCCAATCGCGGTCTTCAATTTGACGTGAGCGAGGATCTGGTCGGCGGTGCCGCCTATGACGCCCACGGCAAGCCTTTGTCCGATGAGACGATGGCCAAGGCGCAAGAGGTCGACGCGGTTCTGCTGGGCGCTGTCGGTGGTCCGAAATACGACGATCTGGATTTCAGCCTCAAGCCCGAGCGCGGCCTGCTGCGCCTGCGCAAGGAAATGGACCTGTATTCGAACCTGCGCCCGGCCCAGTGCTTTGACGCGCTGGCTGACTTCTCGTCGCTGAAGAAAGACATCGTTGCCGGTCTGGATATCATGATCGTGCGCGAACTGACCTCGGGCGTCTACTTCGGTGAACCGCGCGGCATCTTCGAGGAAGGCAATGAACGCGTCGGCATCAACACCCAGCGTTACACCGAATCCGAGATTGAACGCGCCGCACGCTCGGCCTTTGAACTGGCGATGCGCCGGAACAAAAAGCTGTGCTCGATGGAAAAAGCCAACGTGATGGAATCGGGCATCCTGTGGCGCGAAGTGGTCAACCGCGTTTCCGCTGACTACCCCGAAGTTGAGCTGAGCCATATGTACGCCGACAACGGTGCCATGCAGCTGGTGCGCGCGCCGAAACAGTTCGACGTGATCCTGACCGACAACCTGTTCGGTGACATCCTCTCCGACTGCGCCGCGATGCTGACCGGGTCTCTGGGTATGCTGCCGTCGGCGTCGCTGGGCGCTCCGATGGCCAATGGACGCCCCAAGGCGATGTACGAGCCCGTACACGGATCCGCCCCCGATATCGCGGGTCAGGGCAAAGCCAACCCGATCGCCTGTATCCTCAGCTTTGCGATGGCTCTGCGCTACAGCTTTGATCAGGGTGAGGAAGCCGATCGGCTGGAAGCTGCGATCGAGAAAGTTCTGGCCGACGGCGTTCGCACCGGCGACCTGCTTGCGGATGAGGGCGTTCAGCCCGTCTCGACCAGCGAAATGGGCGACGCGATCCTATCTGCATTGGACGCAAGCGTCTGAGTAACGAAAGTAAGAAAAAACAAAAGGCGGTGCACCGGGCACCGCCTTTTTTTTGTTTTGGCGTTTCGAGATTGCTTTAGTTGCCGCCGAAAATGTTCTTCAGCAGATTGTTGATGTCATTGGCAAAACCTCCGCGCTTTCGGCGGGGCTGCGGCTGGGCAACCTGAACCGGTGGTTCCGGCGCCATCATCGGCAAGGGCGTGGGCGTCATGCCCTCGGTCACGCGCAGCATGGTTTCTTTCCAGATCTCGGCCGGCAAGCCACCACCGGTCACGCCGGACAAGGGCGTGTTGTCATCATACCCCATCCAGACCCCGGTCACATAATCCGCCGTGAACCCGATGAACCACGCATCGCGCGCGGCCTGGGTCGTGCCGGTCTTGCCCGCCACCTGCCAGCCGGGCAATTTGGCCCGCCCGCCGGTTCCTTCAGAGACCACGCGCTCCATCATCCAGGTCAGTTGTTTGGCAGCCTTTTCATTGATCACCCTCTCGCCAATACCGGTCGTCGTGACCATGACGGGTGTTTCGTCGCCCAGCAGCTTCAGTTCGGTCAGCCCATAAGGTTCAACCTGTGACCCACCATTCAGGATGCCCGCATAAGCCCCGGTCATCTCGATCAACGTGCTTTCAGATGCACCAAGCGCCAGCGCAGGCCCCTGTGCCAGGTCGCTGGCAATCCCAAAGCCGCTGGCGACCGTCCGAACATTGTCCAGGCCGGAAATCTCGGCCACTTTCACCGCCGGTATGTTCAGCGAGTTTTTCAGCGCATCCGCCAAGGTCACCCGCCCATAATACTTGTTGGTGTAGTTCTTGGGGCACCACTGGCCTGACCCCGGAATATCGACGCAATAGGGTTCATCCATCACCGTATCCAGCGGCGAATATCCAAGTTCCAGCGCGGTGGCATAGACGAATGGCTTGAACGATGATCCCGTCTGTCGCAACGCCTGCGTCGCCCGGTTGAACGCGCCAGACACGCGTGTCTTGCGCCCACCAACCATCGCGCGCACCGCACCGTCGGCCGACATCACCACAATGGCCGCCTGTGCCTTTGATCCTTCGCGCACTTTTTCCTGAAAGATGAATTTCAGCGCCTCTTCCGCTGAGGTCTGAATGCGCTGATCCAAGGTGGTCCGGATCACCACATCTTCGGTCGTGTTGCGGGTAAAGAACTCGGGCCCGCTGGCCATGACCCAATCTGCAAAATACCCCCCGGCCCGCGCAGCCGCCGCCTCGGACAGTTGGGCCGGGCGCGCCCGCGCTTCGCTGGCCTGCGCAGCGGTCAGATAGCCCTGATCCTCCATCAGACCGATTACAAGGCGGGCCCGGTCCTGCGACCGTTGCAGATTGTTCGTCGGCGCATAGCGTGTGGGCGCAACCAACAGCCCGGCCAACATCGCTGCCTCGGCCGGCGAGACTTCGGCGGCGGACTTGCCAAAGTACCGCTGGCTCGCGGCCTCGAACCCGCGCGCGCCTGCACCAAGGAAAGCCCGGTTCAGGTAGATCGTCAAAACCTCATCCTTGGAGTATTTCACCTCCATCGCCATTGCATAAATGGCCTCTTTGGCCTTGCGCCACAGCGATCCCTGACGGCAATCGGCTTCATAGGCGGCCTCTGATTCCCATTCTGTCGGATCATAAGGCACGCCCAGACACAGCAATTTGGCCGTTTGCTGCGTTATGGTTGACCCGCCATGCCCGGACAACGGGCCGCGCCCTTCGCTCAGGTTGATACGCACGGCGCTTGCCACACCGCGCGGGCTGACCCCGAAATGGCGATAGAACCGTTTGTCCTCGGTCGCGATGACGGCGTTTTTCAGATGCGGCGACACCGTATCAGCAGTGATCACCCCGCCAAACTGGTCGCCCCGCCAGGCAAACACTTTGCCGTCGCGGTCCAGCAGCGTGACAGACCCGCGCGCACGGCCGTCCAACAAGGCATCCAAGTCAGGCAACGAGGAATAGACGACACCCACCGCCAAGGCGATCAGGATGGCCACGACCGCTCCGACCCGCCAGGTCAGACCCCAGACCATGCGCCAGACCCAACGGAAGAAACGACGCAAGATGCCGCCGCCTTTGCCCCCCGATCTCTTGCGCGTCTTTTTGCGCGCAGTTTTGCGTGAGGTGGTTTTGCGAGCCGTCGCCTTCTTGCCCGCCGGGCGCTTGGATGCCGACGGTTTACGACCCTTTGACGGGTACCTTTTATCCGCAACCAGTTTCGGCTTGCGTCGCTTGGACTCAGTCATGCTCAAACTCTGCCCGGGTTTTCTTTTGCGCCACCATACCCCGGTGATCTGAGTATGTAGAGGTCCGAATTTCCGAAATTTCCCCTCACAATACTGCCTATTATTTAATCAGCGTGCCTATTTTGTGCAAATAATGTGCAATTTTTCGCCGTTTGGCGATCCTTTGGCCCTCAAGAGCCGTTTCTTACCACGATCAGTCGCGCATTTTTCTGCAGGTGCAAACAAACCGGTTCCACCGGAGAACCAGAGGGGAAAGACGTGAAACTGATCATTGCGACAATCAAGCCGTTCAAGCTGGAGGAGGTGCGCGAGGCACTGACCGAGGCCGGCGTGCGCGGCATGATGGTAACCGAGATCAAGGGCTTCGGCTCGCAATCCGGCCACACCGAAATCTATCGGGGGGCCGAATACGCGGTGAATTTCGTGCCCAAGATCAAGTTGGAAATCGTGGTGCCTGCCGCGATGACCGACCAGATCGTCGAGACCATCACCAAAACCGCCAAGACCGGAAAGATCGGCGACGGCAAGATTTTCGTCCTCGATGTCGAGCAGGCGCTGCGCGTGCGGACCGGGGAAACCAACGAAGAGGCGCTGTAGGCGCCGCGACCGACAATCATTCGAGGACTGAACATGAACCTGATGAAATCTCTCATTCCTGCCGCGGCGATCGTCGCGCTGCCGCAGATGGGCCTGGCGCAAGAGGCCACCGGCGAGACTGCGCAGCATACCCAATACATCCTGACTTCGCTGTTGTTTCTGGTCGGCGGTTTTCTGGTATTCTGGATGGCTGCGGGCTTTGCCATGCTCGAAGCCGGCCTGGTGCGTTCCAAGAACGTTGCCATGCAGCTGATCAAGAACATGGGCCTGTTTTCCTTTGCAGCCATCATGTATTGGCTGGTGGGCTTCAACCTGATGTATCCGGGCGACGGCTGGACCATCACCGGCATTCTGGGCGCGTTCTCGCCAACGTCACTGGAACCGGTTGGTCTGGAAGGTGTCGAAACCGACCTGTCCTATGCGTCCGTCGGATCGGATTTCTTCTTCCAGCTGATGTTCTGCGCCACCACCGCGTCCATTGTATCGGGCACTATGGCCGAGCGCGTCAAACTGTGGCCCTTCTTCTTTTTCGTGATCGTCCTGACAGGCATCATCTACCCGATCGAAGCGTCCTGGCAGTGGGGTGGCGGCTGGTTGTCCGAGATGGGCTTCAGCGACTTCGCCGGCTCGACCCTGGTTCACGCCGCAGGTGGCTTCGCAGCTCTGGCCGGTGCCATCGTACTGGGCCCGCGCATCGGTAAATACAACAAGGAAGGCAAAGTTGTGCCTATCCCCGGCTCGAACCTGGCGCTGGCAACCCTGGGGACGTTCATCCTGTGGCTGGGTTGGTTCGGCTTCAACGGCGGCTCGCAGCTGGCCATGGGCACGATCGGAGACATGGCCGATATCAGCCGTATCTTCGCCAACACCAACATGGCCGCTGCCGCCGGTGCCGTCGCCGCCCTGATCCTGACGCAGGTGATGTATGGCAAGGTCGACCTGACCATGGTTCTGAACGGCGCGCTGGCCGGGCTGGTTTCGATTACCGCTGAACCGCTGGCACCGTCGCTGTTCCAGGCGCTGATCATCGGCGGCATCGGCGGCGTGATCGTGGTCTACACCGTGCCGCTGCTGGACAAGATGAAGATTGATGACGTGGTCGGCGCCATCCCGGTTCACCTGATCGCAGGCTTCTGGGGCACCTTCATCGTGGCATGGACCAACGGTGATGCGTCCTTCGTGACCCAGATCATCGGCTTCGCGGCCATCGGCATCTTCGTCTTCGTGGTCAGCTTCATCCTGTTCTCAATCCTCAAGGCCACCGTCGGCCTGCGGGTGGGCGAGGAAGAAGAGATCAACGGGCTCGACATGGGCGAACTGGGCATGGAAGCCTATCCCGAGTTCTCGAAAGGCTGAGCCCACTTCCACCCAAACAAAAAAACCCGGGCATTCGTGCCCGGGTTTCTTGTTTGGCAATGCCTGAAAATCAGACGCCGACGTCGACAATAGCCTGCGCAAGGATCGGAACGGTGTTGGTGTTCAGACCGGCGATGTTCAGGCGGCTGTCGCCAACCATGTAGATGCCGTGTTCAACGCGCAGTTTCTCGACCAGTTCCGGGGCCGCACCCAAGCGCGAGAACATGCCGCGGTGCTGGGCGATGAAACCGAAGCGGTCCGAACCGCTCAGACGCTGGAGTTCGTCGGCCAGTTGGCGACGCAGGCCCAGCATTGACAGGCGCACCTCTTCCAGTTCGGCCATCCAGTCGGCGCGCAGGGCTTCGTCCATCAGGATCGTGGTCACAACACGCGCACCGTGATCGGGCGGGAAGGAATAATTCTGGCGGTTCAGGAATGCCAATGTACCCTGGTTCAAAGCGGTCTGCCCGGCATCGGCGCTGATGGCCATCAGCAAACCGGTGCGTTCGCGATACACGCCGAAATTCTTCGAGCATGACGCCGCTATCAGGCATTCCTTGACCGAAGACGCGACCAGACGTGTTGCTTGCGCATCCTCTTCCAGACCGTCGCCGAAGCCTTGATAGGCGATGTCGATCATCGCAACGAGGCCAAGTGCGTTGATCAGGTTCACGACCTCCTGCCATTGAACCATGTTGAGGTTGGCGCCGGTCGGGTTGTGGCAGCAACCGTGCAGCAGAACCACGTCACCCGCCTTGGCGGTCTTCAGGTCTTCGATCATGCCGTCGAAATCGACGCCACGTGTGTCACCATCGAAATAGCGGTATGGAACCGTCTCGATCCCCAGGTAGTTCAGGATCGACAAGTGGTTCGGCCATGTCGGGTTCGACACGAAGACGCGGGCCGACGGGTTGGCCATACGGATCATCTCGAAGGCCTGACGGCAGGCGCCGGTGCCGCCCGGTGTCGCCACGGCGGCGATGTTGCCGCGCTCAACCGACGTGCCGAGGATCAGCCCGATCATCGCATCCGCATAGGCCGGGTCGCCGGCCAGCCCGGTATAGGCTTTGGTTTCCTGCTCTTCCCAGACGCGCTGCTCGGCCGCTTTGACGGCGCGCATGACCGGGGTGATGCCTTCCGCGTTTTTGTAGACGCCGACGCCCAGGTCGATCTTCTGATCACGCGGGTCTTCGCGGTACATCTGCATCAGCGCCAGGATCTTGTCGGCAGGCTGCGGTTTCAGGTTCTCGAACATCAGGTCTCTCCGGTTGCGACGGGCAGGGTCGGGAAGGCGCCCCATTCAGCCCATGAGCCGTCATAAAGCGAGTGGTCTTTCTTGCCCATGCGCTCAAGCGCAAGGCTGAGGATCGCGGCGGTCACGCCAGACCCGCACGAGGTGATCGCCGGTTTCGACAGATCGACGCCCGCGGCCTCGAATATGGCGCGGCACTCTTCCGGCGACTTCATGGTACCATTGGCGTTCAGCAACTGGCCAAAGGGGACATTGCGTGAACCCGGAATATGCCCCGAGCGCAGCCCCTCGCGCGGTTCGGCCTCGGCCCCGGAAAACCGGCTGGCAGAGCGGGCGTCGATGATCTCATGATCACCCAGCTTGGCGGCGGCGGAAACTTGCGTGACATCCCGGACAAGCTGATTTTGCACCCGGACGGTCATATGACGATCACGGATGACCGGCGGCAGGTCTTCAACCTCGCGCCCTTCCGCCTGCCATTTGGGGAATCCACCATCCAGAACTGCGATGTTTTCCTGCCCCATCAGACGGAACAGCCACCAGACGCGCGCAGCCGACATCAGCCCAGCACCATCGTAAACCACGACTTGATGACCGTCGCCCACACCCATCGCCCGCAGGCGCGACATGAATTTCTCGACCGGAGGCGCCATATGCGGCAAGTCGGAACGGTGATCTGATATCTCGTCTATGTCAAAGAACCGCGCCCCGGGGATGTGGCCTGCGTCATATTCCGCCCGTGCATCACGATTTTGCGCGGGCAAGTACCACGACCCGTCCAGAATCCGCAGATCCGGATCCTTCATATGCGCGGCCAGCCATTCGGTGGATACGAGGGTTTTTGGATCGTCCTGCATCAAAGCCTCCCCTAAGCGCGCTTGATTTTTCCCTATACCCGGCGGCATAGGGGTTCAAGGCTGGATAGCGCTCACTTGACGCTGCGCAGGCGGAAATGTTGGATAATCCCAATGAGGCTGATCAGAATCCAGAACCCTTCGATCAACATTGATGCGAGATTGAAGTTCTGGAGCAGGGAATAGACGATCAGCACCGAGCCCAGCAGGTTGATCACCGGAAAGGCCAGATCATCCGAGTTCATCATCCGCATCTGTGTTGCGAAATACGCGGCGACCACGATCAAGGCCCCGAAAGAGCCGATGGCGTCGACGATGGTCAGGCTGTCGAAAAATGCGGTCATGAATGGGCCTTGCCGTTCTCTACAAATTCGGTGTGTTGGGCGTAATGATGCATGTTCAGAAAGGCCGCCCCCGTTGGACCGGCCCGATACCCGTGCGGAAGATCGGCCGCGAAACGCAACCCCTGCCCGGCCTGTAGGGAAACCCACTCGTCTCCGCGCAGGATCTCAAGCGTGCCGTTCAGAACAAAGACCTCCTCGGTCACGCCTGTCGCGTGGGCGGGCGACTCGTGGCTTTGGTTCGGCTTGAGGTTGACGTGGAACGTCTCGGCCCCCAGAGCGGGATCGAATGGAAAGACGATCTTGACCTCGATCGTGCCGGGGAAAGTTACGGTCTGAAAAACCGAAGGATCCCCGTTCATCGTATCGATCAGCGCGCTGAGCGGCAGTTGAAACCCCTTGGCAATTTTCCACAGCGTTGCGATGGTCGGGCTGGATTCGCCGCGCTCGATCTGCCCCAGCATAGCTTTGCTCACGCCCGTCATCTCGGCCACTTTCGACAGGCTCAGGCCCGATGCCGCGCGCACGTCTCGCAGTTTCAGCGTTATATCGTCAGAGTTCATCTCGTCGTCCCGCGAATCCTCTTGTGCGTTATAGCGCACATGTGGTACGTGCGCTATAACGTACGAACCCCAAGACATGCAACCCGAGGCAACAGGGAAACAGCATCATGCCATTGTACCGATCCAGAACCTCAACCCATGGCCGCAACATGGCTGGCGCACGCGGCCTTTGGCGCGCCACCGGCATGGGAGACGATGATTTCGGCAAGCCGATCATCGCCATCGTCAACTCGTTCACCCAGTTCGTGCCCGGTCACGTCCACCTTAAGGACCTGGGTCAGATGGTTGCGCGCGAGGTCGAGGCCGCCGGTGGTGTTGCAAAAGAATTCAACACGATCGCGGTGGATGACGGCATCGCAATGGGCCATGACGGGATGCTGTATTCGCTGCCCTCGCGCGAAGTCATTGCGGATTCGGTCGAATACATGGTCAACGCGCATTGTGCCGACGCGATGGTCTGCATTTCGAATTGCGACAAGATCACCCCCGGCATGCTGATGGCCGCGATGCGCCTGAACATCCCTGCCATATTTGTCTCGGGCGGGCCGATGGAGGCCGGCAAGATCGATATCGCAGATCTGGATGCCAAGAAAATCGACCTCGTCGACGCCATGGTCGCCGCGGCGGACGACAGATTCACCGACGAACAGGTTCAACACATCGAAGAGAATGCCTGCCCGACCTGCGGGTCCTGTTCTGGCATGTTCACTGCGAACTCGATGAACTGTCTGGCCGAAGCATTGGGCCTGGCTCTGCCGGGCAACGGCTCGACACTGGCGACACATGCCGACCGCAAAGAGCTGTTCCTTGAGGCAGGCCGCCGCATCGTCGAGATCACCAAGCGCCATTATGATCTGGATGAAAAAGGTTTTCTCCCACGCGAGATTGCCACCTTCGAAGCATTCGAAAACGCCATGAGCCTCGACATCGCCATGGGCGGGTCCACCAACACGGTGCTTCATCTGTTGGCCATCGCGCATGAGGGTGGCGTCGATTTCACCATGTCCGACATGGACCGCCTGAGCCGCCGCGTTCCCTGCCTGTGCAAAGTCGCGCCCAACACCGAAAATGTGCACATGGAAGACGTCCACCGCGCCGGAGGTATCTTCTCGATCCTCGGAGAGCTCAGCCGCGCAGGCCTGCTGCACGAGGAATGCAACACGGTACATTCGGCCACAATGGGTGAAGCGATCGCCAACTGGGACATCAAGGTCGCCAACAATCCAAAGGCGCAGGAGCTGTTCAAGGCCGCCCCCGGCGGTGTGCGCACCACACAGGCGTTCAGCCAGTCCAACCGGTACAAGGAACTGGACACCGACCGCGAAGGCGGCGTGATCCGCTCGAAAGAACACGCGTTCAGCCAGGATGGTGGTCTGGCCGTTCTGTTCGGCAATATCGCCCGCGACGGCTGCATCGTGAAAACCGCCGGCGTGGACGCCAATATCCTGAAATTCACTGGCTCGGCCTACGTGTGCGAAAGTCAGGATCAGGCGGTCAACGACATTCTTACGGGCAAGGTGAAAGAAGGCGATGTGGTCGTCATCCGCTATGAAGGCCCGCGCGGAGGCCCGGGGATGCAGGAAATGCTATATCCGACGTCATATCTGAAGTCCAAAGGACTTGGCAAAGCCTGCGCGTTGCTGACCGATGGCCGTTTCTCGGGCGGCACATCAGGCCTGTCGATCGGCCACGTCTCACCCGAAGCGGCAGAAGGCGGTGAAATCGGTCTGGTTCAGAATGGCGACACGATCGAGATCGACATCCCCAACCGCACCATTCATCTGGCGGTTTCGGATGAAGAGCTGGCCGCCCGCCGCACGGAACAGGACGCAAAGGGGTGGGAGCCCGCCGCGCCGCGCAAACGTAAAGTGTCCACTGCGCTCAAGGCCTATGCCAAGCTGACGACAAGCGCTGCGAAAGGTGCTGTGCGTCAAGTCTGACGAATTGGTTTTCAAATCATCAAAACCGCAATAGCTTCAAAGGCCTCGCTATTCAAAATCAGCGGGGCCTTCTTCCGTCCAATCAGCTGTTCCGGTGCTGAGACATGACTATCTGGCGTCCACAAAATAGTATTCGTGTCACAGCCATTGGCTTGCTTTGGCGGGGACCCCGGCTGCTTGTGGCAGATGTTCGTGACGACGACAACTTGTTGAAAGGTGTGCACCCGCTTGGCGGAAGCATCGAGTTTGGCGAGACCTGGCAAGTTGCGCTGAAACGCGAGTTTCGTGAAGAACTCCAAGTTGATGTCGAAGTATCAGATGCGCCGCTGGTGCTCGAAAACATCTACACCCACGAAGGATCGTTTGGGCATGAGATCATTTTCGCTGCGGACGTGCGCCTTGCAAATCCAGCAGAATTGCCGGATGCACCCATCACGTTCCGCGAAGACTACGGGGTAATCTGCACCGCCCGTTGGCGCGACATCCGCAAACTGGGCACACGTGACGGACCGCAGCTTTTTCCCAACGGTCTCAAACAGCACCTGAGCTCAGACTGAAACGCAAAAAGACCCTCCCGCGCCCAAATCGCACCATCAGCTTCGCTGATGCCACGTTTGGCCTTGGGCCCGGCGCCGCGCAACGCGCGGCGCCGGGCCCAACCGGAGGAGATGTTTCGCAAGAAATATCGACGACGGGCGGGAGCACCCCACCGTCAGTCGCCCAATTTGGCGTGGATTTCGTCCAGATCGATTTCACCGATCGGCATCTTGTTCGCCGGGTTTTCGAAGTCGTATTTGAACAGCTCGAAATCCTGCTTGTAGATCTCATAGACCAGATGCATTGACAGATCGTCAAAGTAATCCTCGACCGGATGCGCACGTTTTGGCCCGTGCCCTTCGGATTCATTGAACCGTGGAATCTCGGACAAATTGACCGGGTGCTTCAGCTCGACATTGTCCAGAACATCCTGCATCCCGTCATTGAACGCTTCTGTCCAGAATATCCGGTCATAGTGACCGCCGTTCACGATGAAAGTGGACACGTGGCCTGACATCGCAGACCAGTGAATGTCCGGGTCCATCGGGCGCCGCCACCGGATCGTATCACGCGCAAACAGCAGAAACCGGCGGAAGCTGGCGATCTGGTCAAACTCTCCCTTGCCGTCGTCGCCGCCCACTTCGATCCCGTAGTTATAGATCAGCGTCGGCACCAGATTGCCGCGGTATCTCTTGCCGTTGCGCTGAATGCCACAGATCTTGTCAAAGAATGAGCTGAGGATGCGAGTGTAGGGATTGCGCACGCAAGTGAACGAATAGGACGCGTGATTGCGCACATTGTTCGAGATCAGCTCCTGGCTCTGATCAAATGCCCATTTGTGCATGCCGTCCTTGGCATCATGGATATCACCGTCGAAGAACTGACCATGATCCGAGAAATACATGATCTGACCAATGGTCGAGCAGGCACATTTGGGCACCACGCGGTACACCATGCTTTCGCTCTCGGTCATCCAGGTACCGGGAAACCCCATCTGCTGTGCCTCCTCCGCTGGCCAGGTCTCGATCCGACACGCCAGCTTTTGGTTACAAAGAACCAAAATTATTCTGTTTATTCAATCGTTCATCCTCAGTATCACGGTTGAAATCAGGCAGAAACGGATATTGCGTAATCTCAATGGCAAAAGTCGCCTATATATTGCTGTGTCACAAGGACCCTGAAGCCATCATTGCACAGGCCGAACAACTGACCGCTGTCGGCGATTGCATGGCCATCCATTTTGACGCCAGCGCCAGCGCCGAAGCCTATGAGCGCATTCGTTCCGCACTGGATCAGAACCCCAATGTGACCTTTGCAAAAAAACGCGTCAGATGCGGCTGGGGAGAATGGTCGCTGGTCCGGGCCACGCTGAACGCCCTGGAAGCCGCCGTGGAAAATTTCCCCCGCGCCACACATTTCTACATGCTGTCGGGTGACTGCATGGCGATTAAAACCGCTGAATACACGCACCGTTACCTCGACGATAACGACAAGGATTTCATCGAAAGTCACGATTTCTTTGAAAGCAACTGGATCAAGACCGGCATGAAGGAAGACCGGCTGATCTATCGCCACTACTTCAACGAGCGCACGCAGTCCAAGCTGTTTTATGCCGCCTATGAATTGCAAAAGCGCCTCGGTCTGACGCGGGACATCCCCCACGACATTCAGATGATGATCGGCAGCCAATGGTGGTGCCTGCGTCGCAGAACCGTCGAAATGATTCTGGATTTCCTGCGTCAGCGCCGGGATGTGATCCGTTTTTTTTCAACCACGTGGATCCCTGATGAAACCTTCTTTCAGACGCTGGTGCGTCACCTGATCCCAAAAAACGAGATTGAAAACCGAACGCCGACATTCCTGATGTTCTCGGACTATGGAATGCCGGTCACGTTCTACAATGACCATTATGACATGTTGCTGGGCCAGGATTATCTGTTCGCACGCAAGATCAGCGCAGAGGCGCATGAGTTGAAGGCCCGGCTCGGCTCGCTCTATGCCAGTGAGGGTGTCGATTTCCCGATCTCGAACGAGGGGCGCAATCTGTACGCGTTTCTCACCGGCCGCGGGCGCATCGGCCGCCGGTTCGGACAACGCTTCTGGGAAGCCGGAAGCGTACTCGGCCCGGAACGGGAACTGTTCGTGATCGTCTGCAAGAAATGGCATGTCGCCAAACGTCTCGTCGATCAGATCGCATCTGAAACGGGTATTCCTTGCGTAGAATACCTGTTCAACGAAGAAAATACGTTGCTGCCGGACCTGGGCGGGATCGAATCCACACTGACCAAGCGCTCTCGTCACCGGCGCGCCGTTCTGCGCCTGTTGTTCGACAGTTTCGGCTCGGATCAGCTGGTGCTGTGCCTTGACCCGGCCAATCTTGACGCGCTCGAGGATTTCTGCGGCGACCAGGCCAAAACTCACGTGCTTGAGATCGAATGCGAATACTCGGACGACTATCTGATCGGCCACGCGCGTCGCGTCGGGCTGGCCGGAGACAACAGCCCAACGGAAACCGTTGCTTCCTTGCTGCCGACCCTTCGCAACGATCTGGGCTATGAATCCGAACGGATCCGCGCCGCCCGGCTGGACAATTACCTGCGCCTGCGGGAAACTGCCCCGCGCGCCGACAATGAAGCGGTTATTGCCAAGTTTCTTGGGGTTGGTGACGACAAAGCCCAAGCCATCATGCAGTTGGATTACCTTTTCCTCGACTGATCCCCAAAGCCCTTCACAGATTGTCTGCCCAAAGGCTGGCACCCGTGACCCGCGCAATCCAAATCGCGGATGGCAGGTGTTCCGCCACGCAAGGCAGCAGCCGCCGCCGCAACTGCACTCGTGATTTTTATTCAAATATCGGATACTGTGCAGCCAATTGGGCCATTTTGTTCATACTTTTTCCATCAGCAACACGGCCCTTGCCAGGAACAAACACAGATAACAGGCAGGTCTTTTATTCTGAATGACCGGTGTCCGAGCTTCGAAGAACCAGAGGCACTGGCTGACCGAAGATTGAAGTATTGCAACGCAACTCCGGGGGGACACAGTTGTGACCATAGATGAAATTTCCAAATCCAGACCTTACACCCCAAGCGACGCAGACTGGAAGATGATATATGATGTTCTTCCGGGCAAGGCTCAGATCGCCGACCCAGCCGTCATCAACCCACAATTCGAATGTATCGAGGTGACCGGAAACGCGGTTCTGCCAGCGAACGGCATGTATATCGTGCTGCGTGGCGTGGTTCAGTTGCGCCAGAACGGGAAACCATTGGCCAGCGCGGATGTCGGTGATTACTTCTATGAAGAACACCTTCAGATCTCGGATATCCCTGTCAGCCTTGAAGCGCTTGCGCTGGATGGAACCCGGTTGGCGTATCTATCCAGCCAGAACTGGCTTCAGATACCAGAGAGCGTCCGGCAACCCTGTTTTGCAACGATGTTTGGTGATCTGGTCAGCGTTCAGTTGCAGAATTTTCAGCAGCCGATCAATTGTTGCAGTGTCACGGCGGCCGCTCTCAGCATGTCGGCGCTGGGGTTCAGCTGCGAAGTGAATGACATCTTCCGCGAATGCGCATTGCCCTCGTCCTTTGTCGTGAACGACGGAATCTCGCTGGGCGAGCTTTTTGACGTCGCCTGCACCTACATTCACACGCAGGGGCTGCGCGAGAGGGTTCAGGTTCAGGCCTATTTCATGGACGCAGACACAACCAATGTGCCGCTGCTGCTTGAGGCGATCGACGAATCCAACCGGCTGGGCGGTGACAACGACATTCTGGTGGCGAATTTCCAGGTCGGTCTTGCCCATGGCAACGAGACTATGCCCGGCGGCCATTTTGCCGTCATCGCCAAGTGCAATCCAAGCACGGGGCTGGTGCATATGATGGATGTGCACCCTGAGAAATACGGCAAGCTTTGGGTGACAACCGTCGAACGGTTGTGGCAAGCCATGTCGGATCGTGACGGAACCTCGATGCGGTCCCGCGGCCTTTTGCGGTTTTCGGCACGGGCCGCGGTCAAGACGCACCTGAAGACCTTCAAGCAGCGGTGCAATTACGTCGACAGCACACGTTATCTGGCGAAAGATCCCAAGAAACGCCGCAACCTGTTCCGCCGGGCAACGCCCAACATGAACTCGATCGGCGTTTTGGTGGAAAGCCTCGCCATTCACGGCGACTACAGGGTGGACGAGGACGAGTTGCTGCGGGCGGCCCAGGTGTCGTTCACGGATACTGTCCGCCGGGTCGCCACCGCCAAAGACATGCACGACATGGTCGAAAAGTATATCAGACAATCCGAGAACCTGCATCTGAGCAGTTCGTTCCAGAGCTTTGAGACCCGCGACGACAAATCAATCCAAACCCCCGAAGACTGGTTCAAGGCGCAGTTGAAAAGCCTGACCCCCGACAGCAATCGCCACCTGATGATCAACATCGACTTCAATCGCGTCACCGGGATCGAGGCGATCCGCCCGCCGGACAACGTGTTCCGGGAAACTGCGTTGCTCGAAGAGTTCTGGTGCCTGTGCATAGACTATGACGAGGATGAAGACGTTGTGACCATAGTCGATATGAGTCCGGCAACCTCGCAGGTCTGGCAAGCGCCGCGGGGCAACATTTTCCGTGGTCTGCGGGATCTCGAAGACCCTGCATTGCTGGTGATCGAAGAGGTCGAACCGCCCGAAAACCCAAGCGATGTTGCCAGCATCATCAAGCACAATACGATGGTTCTGTTCTACGAGGACGAGGACCCGTGGTCCTATATGCTGCGCAGCATTCTTTCGAATATCGGGGCAACAACCGTCAAGCAGATCGACGTGGGCGGGCGCGATCCCAATATGATCAGGATGCGGCGGCAACTGGTGACGCTGGGCGAAAGACCGGACGTGCCGTATTTGTTTTTCAAAGGGAAATGCATCAGCAAAAGTGAAAAGCTGGAAGATATCGTAGACATGATCCAGGCCGGTGAATTGCAGGCCAGGATGCGCAAGGAAGGGCTGCCGGTATCCGAACTGAATGAAACCCCAAGCCTTGAGAAGAACCCGTTCGGCTACCCCAAGGGGGTGATGAATCAAGTGAACGCCGGAAAGCGAAACGTATTGCTCTGTGCCTGCGGGTCGTCGGCGGCGGACAAGATCCCCGAGCTTGTCGAACGTATTGTCGACGCGGGGCATAACGTGAAACTGATCCCGTCTGTTTCGGCCGAGAAATTCTTTCGGGATTTCGGTGCCGAACGGATCGACGCCAAGATCACCCACAATGACTACTACCGCGATGATGACGAGTGGAATTTCCGTTATTTGAATTTCGACATGCCGGTGCGCGCCTCGCATCTGGCACTGTGTGACTGGGCAGATTGCGTCATCGTGGCCCCCATCACCTGCAACACGATGGGTAAAGTTGCCAATGGCATCGCCGACAATCTTTTGACCTCGGTCTTCGTGGCTTGGCAATACCAGAAGAAACCCGTGATCCTCTGCCCCGCGTGCAATACGAATATGTGGAACAATATCACCACGCAGAACAACGTCGACAAGCTTAAGACGCTTGGGGTCGATTTCGTGGGACCGCGCGAAGGCCGCCTGTCGAACGGCCGGATGGGCATCGGCATGATGGCAACGCCGGACCAGATCATGGAAGCTTTGGCGGATGCGTTCGAGGAATTGGACGACCAGAAGTATCGCGTCTGCAAATGGGCGCGCGAGGCCGCTGCCGCCGATGACATCAACGAATGGAAACGCGTGTTCCGTGCTATCGACGAAGGGGTCGTCGGGGTCAACATCGTGGACGAGGCCCATGGAGATTCACTGTTGCACTATGCGGCGGGCGGTGAAGGCGAACTGGGCGAAAGCGGCCATGATCTGGGCAGGCCGGATTATGAGGCTGCCCAAGACCTGATCGACAGGGATATCGACGTCAACATTGTCAACGATCACGGGTTCACCGCATTGCATGTGGCGGTGATGAACAAGGCACCGAAGATGGTGGAAATCCTGCTGCGGGCTGAAGACATGGATGCGACCCCGTGCATCGAATTCGTTCAGGGCATGCAGATCGAACCGGAAATCCGTTCCATGCTGGACGCCTGGGCGCAAGATCACAACCTGAAGATGGCAGACCCCGAACAGGGGCGTGACGAAAGCTTCGTGGCGGTGAACGAACCCTCTTACCTGTATTTCACCTATGGATCACTGAAGCAGGGGTTCCCCAATCATGACGCACACAGCGCGGTCCTGAATGAATTCGTGGGAACGGCGCGCACCCGGCAACCAATGCCCCTGATCATCCCGAAGGAACCATTCTGCGACAATCCCAACTGCGGGTATCTGCATCGCATGGCAACCCTTGTGGATCAGCAGGGGATGGGCAAGCAAGTGGGTGGAGAGGTCTACCGTGTCACCGAATCCGGTCTCCGCGAACTGGACAGGCTGGAAGGGTATCACGGCCCCGGCTCACCCGAGAATGTCTATGTGCGCAAGAAAATCAACGTCGTCATCGACGGGGCGATGAAACCCGCATATGCCTATGTGATCGCGGATCCGGAAAAATACCTGAAAAGCTGGCGCGAGGGTACGTCCGAAGTGGTGAGCGACTACACGCTGGATATGGCGCAAGGCGAACCCAAACCCGGGTTTGAACCGGTGGCCTAACACTCTCGCGTGCTGATCGGTGGCGGTTCGGAACTGTCCTTGATGCTGAGATTATAGGCCGTGATCGCCACCATGCACAGCAGCACGAAGGGCCAGAAGCTGGCCTTTGGAATCAGGTTGTCCCGATAATGGATGATCCGCAGCGACGGCACCGCCTCGGACGCGAAAAGGTAGGTGTTGATCGAAACCGCCAGCAGCATGAAATACATGAGGAAAAAGAACGACTCCATGTAGATCACGGGCGATCCGGCGAATCCTTCGCGCAGTTGCACATGGGCCAGCAGGATCACGAAGAACAGAACCGAACAGGTGCCGATCACGCTGGACGTGCTGAAGTCATGCCGCTCTACCAGACCTTCGCGGCGCGTGACGGTCATGATCGCACCGAACAGCAGCATCACCACAACAAGCAATGGAATCATGTGCACGATGAACGCGTTTGCGAAATTGCGCTTGATAACGAAGTTATAATGCAACTCGGGCGCGTTGGTTTGGTATGCGTTCTGTCGTATGCCCAGCGTCGTATCCAGATTTGACAACTTGTAATCGAAATAGGTGTTTTCACGCTCCCACGTGCCCATCACGATCCGGTTGTCGATCCCAAAGATGTCATCCGGTCCGGTCGCCGGATAAGCCTCAAAGTCGGGCACCAGCGCGACATTGACCTCAAAAGAGGTCGGCCAGAACCGTACCCAAACCGTTTTGTGATCGAAGGGGTAACTGGTGTAGTCGAAGCTCTGGCGCAGAGTTTGTTCGAAATACCAACCAATCAAAACGCCGTCGGGTTGCGGCAATCGATAGGCCTGTTCGATAAGGCCGTTTGCCGTATCGACCGCTTCGGGCAGAAGAAACCCGGCCTCACCTTCGGCAGGAAGGATCGCGTCATGTTCACCTGCTTTGTAGTGCTGCCAGATATAGCCGGTAAGCTGTATATCGCTGGCACCAAGAAAGCTGAAAGACTTTATGAAAATCCCCGTTCTCAAACGGTAGTCCGGTGCAACGTCCAGCTTGCACAGATATGCATCTACCGCAGCCTGGTCAGGCAGTTGCGTCGGGTCTCCTTCGAAGTGGTTCAGTTCGATCCAAAGCTTGAGCAACAAAGCGGCCAACCCAAAGGTCAGCAGGCCAGAGATAAGCCAAACCTTTTTTTCGACGCTCATTCAGCCTCCTGCCTTGCCGCCTAACCGGTCAGAAAATCCGCGCGGCCCAGCAAGGATTGGGTAATGCCCATCGCGGCAAAATGCTCGGTCATACCGGCAAAACCGCTATGCTCTGACGGTGGAATAATCTGCCTTCCGCTCTCGGCCAACAGCCGTGTTTGACGAATGGACAGGTCAACCATCGGCAACGGCTCGTTCCTGGTGAACGCGGCAAGGTCATCCGCATATTCAAGTGCGGCATCCCAATCACCACGCGCCAGCATGACGGCGCTGGCATCGGGGAAAAAGTGCAGATGGCTGTGGCCGACACATCCCTCGGCGATGATCTCGGAACCCAGTTTCAAAAGGCGCGTTTGCTCATCCGGGTCCGTTTCGGCCATCGCCAGGGCTGAAAGGGCCTTGGGTCCAACAAAGTTGCGGCCATGTTCAAGCGCAATTTCGACCGCTCGCAGACCGGTTTCACGTGCGCGCCCGACCTGACCAGCATAAACCTGCGTTCTGGCCAGATGTTCCAACGCCTGCGCTTCAAGGCGTTTTGCGCCCACGCGCTCTGCGATTTCGGCAGAAACGCCAAAGGCTTCCAGCGCACGGTCGAGGCTGCCCAGAAAGGTCTCGGCCACACCAAGGCATGTTTGCGCGACACATTCCGGAACGAAGGCGAAATAGGTCTGCGAGATTTCAATCGCCTCATTGGCATCTGCTCGGCCCTGCCCGACATCCCCAGTATAGCTGCGTGCCACGCTGAGATTGTGCAGATTGGCCGCAAGGTCCCGAACCAGCCCTTTTTCGCGCGCCCTTTCAGCGGCTTGGGTATAGAACCCCGCCGCCGTCTTCATCGAGGCTTTCATGAAATTGGCGTCGCCAAATCCACTCAGCGCCCCAACCTCAAGGCGCGGGGATTCCAGCTTGCGGGCAAGCGAGAGCGCCCGCTCGTTGGCCTTCAGCGCTTCTTTGTTCCGGCCCAGCGGGAAATAGACGTTGCCGCGCACATAGCTTATCTGGGCCTCATCTTCCTCGGACCCGCAGCGCTGTGCTGCTGCCTCGGCCGTGTCGAGCGCTTCCAGCGCGTCCTGATACAGGCTTGCTTGCCGCGCCGCCTGCGCAAGCCCGATATGGGCCCGGGCGATTTGCTCGTCTGTTTCAGCCAAACGGGCGGCGTCTTTGAACTCGTCCAAAGCTTCGTTTGACAACCCCTGCAACCGATGGGTTTCGCCCCGCGCGCACAGCAGGTCAAATCGGACACCCGCCGGGGACGGCAATTCCAAAGCACGCTCGATCAGCGGGCTGGCATCGTCGAACCGGAAGGCCTGAATCAATTTGTCGGCTGCTTCCAGATAGGCTTGTGCCGCGTTATTGGCCCCGGCCCGGTCCAGATGCTGGGCGCGCAAGGTTGCATCCTTGTCTTCGAACCACTGAGCCGCCTGTCGGTGCAGACGGGCACGTTCGGATTTGACCAATGTTGCATAGGACCCGTCCCGGATCAGCGCGTGGGTAAACATGAAATCGGGCCCTGCCTCTCGGATCAACGCCGAGCGGATCAGGTTGCTTGTATCCAGATGCCCTTCACCCAGAATGAAATTCAGAACTTCGGGCGAGAACCGTTGACCCAGAACCGATGCGGCCTGAATGGCGGTTCGGCTGGCGCGATCCAGCGCATCCAATCGCGACTGAACGATACCCTGAATACTGCCCGGCACAGTTTCCTGTTTGAGCACATCCGTATTTCGCAACAGCTGTTCCAGAAACAACGGATTTCCACCGGCGCGCTGGACGCATGTTTCCAGCAAGTCGCGATCGATGGCCCGGAACTCCTCGACCAGTTGCCTGACGTGCTCTTCTCCCATCGGTGCCAGTTCCAGTTTTGACACCAGCGCGCCATCCGTGGCCATCTGCCAGTCTCTGTCGATCGGATCGCCCTCGGCCCGGCTGGTCATCATCAACACACAGGGCGTGTTCCGCGTCACCGCGGCGATATGAGAACACGCCGCCAGGATGTCGGGCGTCGCCCAGTGGATGTCTTCAATCTGAATAAGCAGGGGCGATTCCCGACTGCTGGCGGAAAGCAGCTCCTCCAGCACCTGACGCCGCCCCCGCAGACGGGTTTTGTTGTCCATCACCGCATAGACCTCGGCCAGGCCCGGATCCTGCTCGAGTTCAAGCAAAGCATTGAGATGCGCAGCGTTGGAAGGGCTGACCCAGCCTTTGGCAATGGCCTCTTTAGCAACGGCCGCCCCGGTTTCCGCCCCGTCCGACGCTTCAAGCCCCAGAATGCTGCGTGCAACGGTCTGAATGGCTGAATGACCTTCGCGCGCGCCGAAATCCATCACAACGCCGTTGTGGATCGTGTACGACAGGCTTGTCGCCAGTTCCGCCACTTGCTCGGACAGATGGGTTTTTCCAATTCCGGGTTCGCCCAGAACGATATGCACTTCACCTTTTCCATGGCGTTGGCATCGGTCGAATGTGGCCGAGAAAATCGACATCTCGCGCTCGCGCCCGATGAATTTGTGCCGTCTGGTCCGAATGTTCCTGGCCAGCCGGTCCAGACGCCAGACCTCAACCGGCTCGTTCAGCCCCTTGATCGCCTTGACCCCGATGGATTCGCCCACGAACAACGGGCCCAGCGCGCGTTGAATGTCATGTGAGACCAGAGTCTCGCCGCCCCCTGAGATATCTGTCAGCCGAGACGCCAGATTCACCCCATCCCCTGTCACTGTATATTCCGTGTGCGACTGGCTGCCTGTCGTACTGGCGATGACCTGACCCGAAGAGATACCGATATGGCAGGACAGCGGCGGTGATAACGTCGGAAGAACCGCATGAATTTCAGCTGCGGCCCGTGCTGCCCTTTCCGTGTCATTGGTATGTGAGATCGGCGCTCCGAAAACGGCCATGACCGCATCACCGATATGCTTGTCGATGCGTCCGCCGTATTTTTCGACCACATTGTCCACTTTGCTGAAGAACTGGTTGAGCAGCGCGTGCAGATCCTCGGCATCCAGCTTGCTGGACATTTTCGTGAACCCGGTCAGGTCCGCAAACATCACCGTGACCTGCCGCCGCGCAGGTTCGTGCGGCGCTGCGGGTTCAGGCTCTGCGGCGATCTGCGAGGAATCAAGTTGCTCGATGGCACGCAAAAGCCGCCGACGATCGCCGACAGCGGTCACACCGATTTCGATCAGATCCTCGGCCGTCAAGTCAGGCAGAATGGAAAAGTCGATCTTGTTATCAATGAAGGCCTGCGCGTACTCGTTTAATCCATTTGCGCTCAACCAGCCCCTCAGGTCTTGAGACATATCGCCCCTCTGAAGTCCCCCACTTCAAACGAGAACCTAGCATGGCAGCGGACGTGAGTCTGCAAAAACCAAATTAATTTGTGATTTTGAGCAGGGTTAATCCCCTTTTGATGCATTCACAGGCTTGAATTTCCAAATCCACTCGACAGGACAAATGAACGGCAGGCCTCCGAGATTTCTCGGAATCGCGACCTTTCCCGAACGTATAGATACACCTCGCGCCTGTCCGGCAAATCTGAAATCGGACGAAAGGCGACTGCGTCCGGAATGAATTGCGCGACGGTCTGCGGCAGGACCGTGATCCACTGGCCTGCCCTGACAGTCGTGATCAGGGAATGCGTGTTGTGGATGGTAACCTCGGCCCTGTCCAAAATCTCTCGGAAAGGCGCGGACTCGATAAAGTCACACAAGGCGTTTCGCACGAAAGGCTGAGCCACCAGATCGCAAATGGCTGGCGGTTCCGCCCGTGTCATCAGCGGATGATCGGACGCTGCAACCAAGCCGAAACGGTCCTGAAACAGCGGCTCTGCACTGACCCCATTCAGCGGAAAGTGGCCTGACGCTATCCCGATATCAGACGTGTCGCCGGCAACCGCATCCAGAACCTGCTGCGAATCTCCGTCGCGCAGCTCGATCTTCAGGCCGGGAAAGCGAGACGTCATATGATCCAGCAGGGCAGGAAAGACCAACGCCCCCACGGACGGCACGGATACGATACGGATCAGCCCATGCTCGGCCTGTGCCGCCAGTTCAATATTCTGAACGGCCTGATCGAAATCCCGCACCTGTTTGAGCGCAAGCTCGAGAACTTGCTGACCCAGCGGTGAAAGGTGGTTTTTCCGTTCGCCTTCAAACAGTTTCTTGCCAAGATGCTCTTCGAATTGTTTCAACATCATTGAGACCGCGGATTGCGTGCGGCCCAAACGGCTGGCTGCCTCGGTAAGGTTTCCGGTTTGGGCCACAGTGCAAAAGCACCGCAGCATTTCTATTTTCACGGCCATGCTTCAATCTTTCTGAAGTTTTCTAAAGTTATTTGAGTTTGACTGATGTCGCCGGCAAGTTCCATTCTTTCGCAAACTGAAATTTGCGAATTTGGGGCCTGACGTGACCAAACTGAATCTGATTGCCGGCGAATGGCTGGCCGGCGAAAGCGAAATCGAAAACCGCAACCCATCGGATCTGAGCGATCTGGTCGGCATATTCGCGCAGGCCAGTGCCGATCAGCTTGAGGCTGCGCTGGATCAGGCGCGTGTGGCACAGTTGGAGTGGGCGGCTTACGGGTTGGAGCGCAAGCAGGCCGTACTGAACGCCATCGGCAATGAACTGATGGCCCGCGCCGAGGAACTCGGCACATTGCTGAGCCGTGAAGAAGGAAAACCGCTGGCCGAGGGCAAGGGCGAGGTTTACCGCGCCGGTCAGTTCTTCACCTACTATGCGGCCGAATGTCTGCGACAGATCGGAGAGAACGCCGATTCCGTGCGCCCGGACATCGAGGTTGACGTGCGCCGCGAGGCTGTTGGCGTGGTTGCCATCATCAGCCCGTGGAACTTCCCCACCGCAACGGCTTCGTGGAAAATCGCCCCGGCGCTTTGCTATGGCAACGCGGTTGTTTGGAAACCCGCCAACATCACCCCTGCCTCGGCCGTGGCCCTGACCGAAATCATCGCGCGGCAAGACATCCCCAAGGGTCTGTTCAGCCTGGTGATGGGCTCGGGCCGTTCCATCGGTCAGCGTCTGGTGGAAAGCCCCAAGGTCAATGCGATTTCATTCACCGGATCGGTTCCCGTGGGTAAGGGCATTGCTACTGCGGCCATCCAGAACCTGACCAAGGTGCAGATGGAAATGGGGTCCAAGAACGCGCTGGCCGTTATGGATGATGCCGATCTGGATCTGGCGGTGACGCTGGCGCTGGGCGGGGCATTCGGCGGCACCGGTCAGAAGTGCACGGCTTCGTCGCGTCTGGTCGTTCACGCCGGCATCCATGATGCCTTCGTCGAAAAACTGGTCGCCGGTGCGCAGGCCATCAAGGTCGGCCACGCGCTGGAGGACGGGGTCCAGATGGGTCCGGTCGTCAGCCAGCAGCAGTTGAATGAAAACCTTGCCTATGTCGAACTGGGCAAAACCGAAGGCGCCGAGCTGGCCTGTGGCGGTCAGATGCTGGAGATGCCCCATGACGGTTTCTACATGTCGCCGGGCGTGTTCCTGAACACCACCAACGACATGCGCATCAACCGCGAAGAAATGTTCGCACCGCTGACCAGCGTCATCAAGGTCGGCAGCTATGACGAGGCGCTGAGCGTTGTGAACGACACCAATTTCGGCCTGACCTCGGGCATCGTGACCAAATCGCTGGCCCGTGCCACCCATTTCCGCCGCAGCGCGCGCACCGGGGTGGTGACGGTGAACCTGCCCACCGCGGGTACCGATTACCACGTGCCTTTCGGTGGCCGCGGCGACAGCTCGTACGGACCCCGCGAACAGGGAAAGGCGGCGGCTGAATTCTATACGACCGTCAAAACCGCCTATATCAGCGCAGGCCCTGTCTGATGCGGATCGATGGCCTGCAATATGCCAACTGGTCGGAAAAGATCTTCCGCCAGTTGCGCGAAGGGGGCGTGGACGCGATCCACGTCACCATCGCATATCATGAGAATTTCCGCGAAACGGTTCTGAATTTCGAGAAATGGAACCGCTGGTTCGAGCAATATCCGGATCTGATCATGAAAGGCCGCTGGGTCAGCGATATCGACACGGCCCGTAAAACGGACCGAACCGCCGTGTTTTTCGGGTTTCAGAACCCGTCGCCCATTGAAGACGATATCGGGCTGGTCGAAATCCTGCACGATCTGGGCGCGCGGTTCATGCAACTGACCTACAACAACCAATCCCTGCTGGCGACCGGTTGCTACGAGGCCGAAGACACCGGCATCACCCGCATGGGCAAGCAGGTCATCAAAGAGATGAACCGCGTGGGCCTTGTGGTCGACATGAGCCATTCGGCAGACCGTTCCACGATCGAGGCGGCTGAAATCTCGGACCGGCCCATCGCGATTACACACGCCAATCCGCACGAATGGTCCCCGGCCCTGCGCAACAAGCGGGATGACGTCATCCGTGCGGTAACGGAAAAAGGTGGGATGCTGGGCTTTTCGGTCTACCCTCACCACCTGAAGGACAAGTCCGATTGCACGCTGGAGAGCTTTTGCGAAATGATCGCCCGCACTGCTGACAAATACGGGGCCGAACATCTGGGGATCGGCACCGACCTGTGTCAGGATCAGCCCGACAGCGTCGTGGAATGGATGCGTGTGGGGCGTTGGTCAAAAGAGATCGACTATGGCGAAGGCTCGGCCTCGGCGCCGGGATTCCCACCGATGCCGGGTTGGTTTCAGGACAACCGGGACTTTGGCAACATCGAAAAAGGGTTAAGCGCGACCGGCCTGAACGATGACGAAGTGGCCGGGATCATGGGCGGGAACTGGTATCGGTTCTTTGCCGAGAACTTCGTCCCACAAAGGTAACCAAATGGAACCACACGCGCAGACAGAGATCGCCAGACGTGACCCATCCACGGTCATGCGGCTGTCACGTTTGGGATCGTTGCACCAATGTCGGCTCAGCTTTATGCGGCAGCTGACGCGTCGCATGGCCGAAGAAAACTGGAGCTTTTCGCGCCCCGCGTTCGAAATTGACAACAAGGGTGTGGGCCATGCGGTCTATACCGCGCAAGGCCCCGATCGGGCCTATTCGCTGGTCGCCTTTGCCCATGACCTGCCGCCCGAACAACGATCCGACCGGGTGATTGCCGAGGCCTGGGATGCCACCTTTACCTTGTTTGACGGCATTCCAACGGCGGACGATATCGACCGTCTGTCGCAGAATGTTCCGTTGCAAGAAGCCGGACGCGTCAGCGAAGCCGAACTGTCCCTGTCGCGGGCGAACCGTTCCGTGCGGCTTTGGGCCCATGTGGTGGATCAGCTTGCTGCGGGGCAGCAACCCGACCTCGAACAGATATACAAGGTCGGCTATCTGATGCGGACCACGGCCGTTTATGGTTCGGGCAAATTCGGCGCGGCGGACCGCGAAAAGACAGCCGGCCGGGCCGAAGTCAGCGGTCCGTTCCAGATCGAGATGCTGTCGGTCTATCTGACCCGCGCCTTTGTGCGCGATCTGGTACAGCACATGGCGCGGGTCAAAGGCCGAGACCAGACCGCAGAGCTTGATCCGGACATCGCGCGCTGGCTGGGCATCGGGAATTCGACCGGCCTGGGTATGGCGCCGTTCATCGTCAATCACCCGGTACTGTTCAACAACTGGATCATGGTGCGCGAGGAGGCGATCTCGCGCGTTCGGTCCATTGATGTGGCTTCGGCGGATGAGGCACGTGTCTTTTGCGATGTCTTTGCACGCTGCAAACAGTCAATCGCCTGGTGGCGATCTGAACACCCGGTGCAGATGGAAAAGCTGGCGGCGTTGAATTCGGATCTGCAAGAAATCGAAAAATACCTGGCCAAGGATGATCTGACACAGGATCACCCCTGGAACCGTCTGATCCTTTGGTCCGAAACCGCGCTGACCGAAGAAGGTCAGGAGCTGCTGGCCTCTTTGATCCTTGAACCTTACGGCGCGCTTGTTGACGGGCTTGCGAGCTGCATGGCAGACACCGACGCCTCTGCACAGGTGATTGATGGGACCATGCCGGTATCAGCGGTGCGTGCGTTGATCCGGAACAGCTTTGACTGGGCTTTGAACCTTGATTGGGCCGCCGCCGAAAACTGCGCGCGGGCCTGGTACGTATCCGAAGAAAAGCTGGAACCCCGGCTGGGGGAGCGGTTCGAAGAGCCGATCTCGGACTATGAACAACCTCTTGCACCGGCGCGGGATGCAACCCTGGCTTTCGAAGCGTTGCAGAACTGGCCTGATGACGCTCCGATAGCAGAGTTTCTGTTGCGCCATCCGGAACACCGCCACAGCGTGCGCCGCGCGCAAATCAGCCGTATCGCTCCCTACGGTGAAATTCGAGACAACACGATCAGCGCGCAGGTGATGCCCATTGATATGCTGCGGGCCAAACTGTCTTTCTTTGGGGCAACGCATTTCGACCCGCGTTCGGATCGGTGGGTGCGTATCTGCATGTATGCGGGCGCGCCCTACCCGGAAGAGCTGAACACCGCGAACGCCGATCTTTGGGTTTATCCGGAGGTTGCGCAATGACCTTCTCGTTGAACGAAGTGGAAGCCACCGCCAAACGCGCAACCCGTGGGGCTGGATATGCCTGGGGTGTGGCGGAGGAAGCCGCGAAAGCAACCCGATGGCTGTGCGTCCAGGGGTTTGACGGGCCTGCGATCCTGGCCCAGTTGCTTGAGCAGGAATTTGCGCCGCACCTGGAACATCACATCCCAGAGGCCCGGAACGGCATGTGGACCGGCGCCCGGGATCTGTGCCCCCTTATGACCGGATCGGCATTATCAGATTTCCCGGACGCCCTGTCGCAAGGCAAAGTTCTGATTTCCAATGTTGCCGCTCCTCTTCTGTTGCTGCCCTTTGTCGCCACCATGGCGAAAAAGCGGAAATCGACTTTGGAAATCACATTGGACGGGGTTTCAGCGACCACTGATGGTGTTCATCTCAGCTGTGGCGATTTCGGAATGGAGAGGGCAAATCGCGTCGGGATAACCGAAACCGGCCGCATCAGACCCACCCGTTCCATGCACAGCCGCGCTGACCCGGATCCGGGGGCGTGGCAATTCCTCAACACTGTGGCGCATCGCACCTATGCCCCCGCAACTGAAGAATCCCGACTGCTTGGCGCTGGTTCAGGCTTGTCAGACAACGATTGAAGGACCACCCGATGACCGAAACCAGAACCCTCTCGCTTGCCGAAATCGAAGAGCTGTCATTCAATGCGCTGGTTGCCGCCGGCACAAGCGAAGAAAACGCGCGCCCTTTGGCTGTTGCCACAGCCGCGACCGAAGCGGACGGCGTGGCCAGCCATGGGCTGGCGTATATCCCGATCTATTGCGAGCATGTTCAATGCGGCAAGGTCGACGGTCAGGCAAAACCTGCCCTTGAAACCCCGCGTCCGGGCCTCATCCGCGTCGATGCCAAAACCGGGTTTGCACATTCGGCCATTGATCTGGGTTTCGAGGCGCTGATCCCTGCGGCACAGGAACAGGGCATCGCCGCATTGGCGATTACAAACAGCTACAATTGCGGTGTGCTGGGCTATCACACGTATCGGCTGGCCCAGGCAGGGCTGGTCGGATTGGGGTTCACCAATGCGCCAGCATCCATCGCACCTTCGGGCGGATCGAAACCTGTCGTTGGGACCAATCCGTTCTCGATCGCTGCACCGGGAACAGATGGTCAACCCGCACTGCTGATAGATCAGAGCGCCAGCACCATCGCCAAAAGCGAAGTGATGAAGCATGCAAGGGAAGGCAAGGCCATTCCCGTCGGATGGGCGCTGGACGCTGACGGCAACCCGACAACGGATCCTGACGTTGGACTGAAAGGCAGCATGGCCCCCTCGGGCGGCTACAAGGGCGTGGGTGTTGCTTTGCTGACCGAAGTCATGGCCGCAGCCCTTACCGGATCGACACTTGGGTTGAACGCATCGCCTTTTTCCGGAACGGCCGGTGGCCCCCCGAAAACGGGGCAGTTCTTCATTGCGATTGATCCCGTGGCGTCGTCCGCAGGTTTGTTTTCAAATGCCATGGCAACTCTGGTTGAGTCGATCAGATCTCAGGACGGCGCGCATCTGCCCGGTGATGGCCGCCGCAAGAGCCGGCTTTCGTCAAGCAAAGCGGGAGTTGCAGTGAACTCCGCAACCCTGTCAAAGATTGAAGCAATTTTGGGCTCAGGCTAGGTCAGGATTCATAACCAGTAAATTGAGTTTGCTACGAGTGCGATGGCTGATAGGAAGACCTTGGGACAACGGTCATAGCGTGTCGCCACGCGCCTCCAATCCCTAAGCCTGCCAAACATA
>NZ_WVQW01000011.1:0-114327 GCF_013110635.1 Ruegeria sp. HKCCD6604
CAATCGTGCCGATGTTGACGTGCGGTTTTGTACGCTCAAACTTTTCCTTTGCCATTCCTCAGGCGCCCTTTTGCGATTTGGGGGACCCTTGGTCCCGTGGTTACATCTGCGCGCGCGAGATATTTGGTTCAAAGGGGAAAATCAAGCACATCCTGAGGGAAATGCGCCGATCACGTTGGATTTTGCGTGACCTCGACGGATTCCAGAGGCTGGATCAGGTCCGGCCGCCGGTCGAACCAGCCATTTTCCTTGTGCTCTTCAGCCAGCCATTCCTCGACACGGTCGGCTATTTTGAGGGCCAGACCGCTCATCTGTTCTTCTTTTGTGCGCTCATGCCCCGATCCTTTGAGGGCACTTCCGCCGGTGGTGTCTTCCAGCACCTGGAATTGCTTACCCTTGGCCAGAAACTCTTTTTTCTTCACGTCATAGACGTTGACCAACACAATCGCAGTGCTTTTGGGGTTGTAGATCACAGGGATCCCCGGCGGGGCCAGCATGTAACCCTCAAGGCTGATGCCAAGGTCATATTCCTGTTTGCCTTCGTAACGCCCCAGACGAATATCAACCGCGTTCTGGATCGCCTTCGTCCATTCGTCAGGTGTGGCGTCCCGCGATACAGGTCCCTGAACGGCCTTGTCCGCAAAGGCATAATTCACACGAAGCTTGAATTCTCCTAGGGATTCAGGCGGCTCATACACCTGTGTCTGTGTGCAAGCGGCCATCAGGGCCAGTCCGGTGATCAGCGTCAGAATGCGCAACATGTCTCGTCTCGATAGGCCTGTTTTTTGTTGATCTAGCGCACCGATACGGGTTGTGCAAAGCCGTATCGGCGGAAATTCACCCGCGAAGCAGCGCGATCACGAAAACTTATAGTCGCGCGGGAAGCCATAGGGCGGTTTTTTCCCGACACTGGCTCGTTTTGCCAGCCATTGCGTCATATCCGCCTCATGTCGGGTCTTGTCGCCGCCCATGGACCATTTCAGGCCTTCTTCCCAGTTGAAGGTCGTTACATCCGACAATCCGCCATCCAGCTCGAGCGTTCCCTGCCGGCCGCGTGCCATATTGTACTTTTGCAAACGCACGCCTTTTCCGCGCGTCATCTCAGGCAGCTCTTGGGTTGGGAAAACCAGGAACTTGCCGTTTTGTGACACCACGGCGACGTGGTCTCCGTCAACCGGCTTGCAGATCATCGCGGTCTCGTCACCCTTGACGTTCAGCACCTGTTTGCCGTTGCGCGTCTGCGCCAGCACGTCATCCTCGGGCACCATAAAGCCGTTGCCCGCATCCGAGGCCACCAGCAGCTTGCGCCCCGGCTTGTGGATCAGAATGTCGATGATCTGCGCCTCGTTCGGCAGATCCACCATCAGGCGCAAAGGCTCGCCCATGCCGCGCCCGCCGGGCAGGTTGGCTGCGCTGACGGTATAGAATCGGCCATTCGAGGCAAAGACCAGCAACCGGTCGGTCGTTTCCGCGTGGAAGATGAAACGCGGGCCGTCGCCGTCCTTGAACTTCAACTCGCGCTTCAGGTCGATATGGCCGGTCATGGCGCGAATCCAGCCCATCTGCGAGCAGACGACCGTAATCGGTTCCTTGTCGATCATCGCCTCAAGCGGCACTTCCTCGACCTGCCCCGCCTCGGCAAATCTGGTGCGGCGTGCACCGCCTTCGTAGTCTTTGCCAAAGGTCTTCTTGGTTTCTTTCAATTGCTCGGCAATCTTGGCCCATTGCAGGGCGGGATCGGCCAGCAGATCTTCGAGATTGGCGCGCTCTTCCATCAGCGCGTCACGTTCGCGAACCAGCTCCATCTCTTCCAGACGACGCAAGGAGCGCAGGCGCATATTGAGGATGGCGTCGACCTGAACTTCTGACAGCTCGCCCTCGCCCGGCTTGGGTGTGACGTAGTCAGATTCATCGGTGGCGCGAACGTGGTCGATGCCCCAGTCCTCGCGCATCAGCGCGGCCTTGGGGTCGTCGTCATAACGGATGATGTCGATTACACGGTCGAGGTTCAGGAAGGCGACGATAAAGCCTTCGAGCACTTCCAACCGGTGGTCGATCTTGGCCATGCGGTGACGCGAGCGGCGCAGCAGCACCTCTTGCCGGTGATCGAGGAAGGCGCGCAACACTTCCTTCATCGAACAGACCTTGGGTGTCACCCCATCGATCAATACGTTCATGTTCAGGCTGAACCGCACCTCGAGGTCCGAGTTGCGGTATAACATGCCCATCAGCACCTCGGGGTCCACGTTTTTCGAACGCGGTTCAAGGATCAGACGGATATCGTCGGCGGATTCGTCGCGCACATCTGCGAGGATCGGGATTTTCTTGGTCTGGATCAGTTCCGCGATCTTTTCGATCAGCTTGGATTTCTGAACCTGATAGGGAATCTCGGTGACCACGATCTGCCACTGGCCGCGCCCCAGATCCTCGACCTCGAACTTGCAGCGCAGCCGGAACGAGCCGCGCCCGGTGCGATAAGCCTGCGCGATGTTCTCGGGCGGTTCGACGATCACGCCACCGGTCGGAAAATCCGGGCCGGGGACATATTTCAGCAACGTGTCGTCCCGCGCGTCCGGTGTTTTGATCAGGTGCAGGCAGGCGTCACAAAGCTCCGAGATGTTGTGCGGCGGGATGTTCGTGGCCATGCCGACGGCGATACCGCTGGCGCCGTTGGCCAAAAGATTCGGAAACTGCGCAGGCAGCACCACCGGTTCAGTCAGCGTGCCATCATAGTTGTCGCGGAAATCCACGGCGTCTTCGTTCAGACCTTCCAGCAGCGCCTCGGCCACGATGGTCATCCGCGCCTCGGTATAGCGCGAGGCCGCCGGATTGTCGCCGTCGATATTCCCGAAATTCCCCTGCCCGTCGACCAGCGGGTAACGCACGTTGAAGTCCTGCGCCAGGCGCGCCATTGCGTCGTAAATCGCGGCGTCGCCATGCGGGTGGTAATTGCCCATCACGTCGCCGGAAATCTTGGCGGACTTGCGAAAACCTCCGGTTGCACTGAGTCGCAGCTCTCTCATCGCATAGAGGATTCGCCGGTGCACCGGCTTCAATCCGTCCCGCGCGTCCGGCAGGGCGCGGTGCATGATGGTGGACAGCGCATAGGTCAGGTAACGCTCGCCTATCGCGCGGCGCAGCGGTTCTGCCACCTCACCCCCGTGGTCGGGGGCCTCCATGTTGGGGTCGTCGATCGTATCGTTCATATATGATGTGATACGACGCAAGGACGCCTTGGTAAAGCAAGCAACGCGTATTTTACTGGGGACAAGTCGGGCTTTTTGCAACAGGGGGAGGCAAGTCGGTGTTTTCCCCGAATTTTCGACTCTGCCCTTCTATTATGCTACCATTCCAACAATTGAATGATTGCTGCCTATTTTGTTGTTACGATTGAATTGGGGGATGCGCCATGACGCGCCTTGTACTTGTTACCTTCGCCGCACTCGGCTGGACTTTTTACGTGATGAGCGGAGGTCCCGACTTTGAGCCGCGCGGGGTCCGCAGCACAGAGCCCGAGCGTGTTGCCAATGCCCCGAGACCTTCAAAGCCAGCTATCGAACCCGCGCCCGCGGAAACGTTGGTCGCGCGTGCTGCGGTGAAGCCCTCGGTGCCGGTCGCACCGGTCACTGAACCCGTCGCCGAGCTGGATGAAGCAGAAACCAAAGCGCTGTTGTCGCAAGTTGCGGCTGGCCTGAAGGCAAACCCCTCGTTGTTCGCTGACGAAAACGTCACTCTGACCCTTGCGTCGCTGGAACAGGGTCTGGCCTCTCTCGAGCAGGTCACCACCGACGCCGAGCTGCCAACGGTTGAACTGCCCGCGCCTGTCGAGGCCGCCAAGGATATCCGCGAAATATCGGGAACCCGCGTGAACCTGCGCGATGGACCGGGGACGATCTATCCGATCATCGGCAAGGCCAGGATCGGTCAGCAGGTTGAAGTCTTTGGGGATTCAGGTACCGGCTGGTTGCGCCTGCGCGTGTTGCCGGGGCAACAGGTTGGGTGGATTTCGGCATCACTCGTCCGGAAAACAACGAACTGACATCGAAGTGTCATTGCCCTGCCGCAAACCCCGCCATAGCTATGGGCGGGGATCAGGCTCGGAAGGCATATGCAGAAATCGATTCTTATCACGGGATGCTCGTCAGGCATCGGTCTGGACGCGGCACACGGCATGCGTGCAAGAGGCTGGCGCGTTTTTGCATCCTGCCGCCAGCAACGCGACTGTGATCGCCTACGCGCACAAGGCTTTGAAAGCCCCAGAATCGACTACACCGATACAGACAGCATCACGTCGGGTTTGTCTTATGTTCTTGAGGCTACAGGCGGCTCGCTGGATGCCCTGTTCAACAATGGCGCACATGGCCTGCCCGGCGCGGTAGAGGATGTTCCGACGGATGGCCTGCGCCATATATTTGAGACCAATGTCTTTGGCTGGCACGAGCTGACCCGACAGGTCATTCCCGTCATGCGGGAACAGGGTCATGGCCGGATCGTGCAGTGTTCCTCGGTTCTGGGTCTTGTCGCCTTCCCGTGGCGCGGCGCATATGTCGCCACGAAATACGCGATCGAAGGGCTGACCGACACGCTGCGGCTGGAGCTTCGGGATACCGACATCCACGTCTCCCTGATCGAGCCCGGCCCCATCACCTCGAAACTCCGGGAAAAGGCGATCCCCATGTTCGAGAAATACATCGACTGGGAAAACTCGGCCATTCGGGAAAAGTATGAAGGATCACTGCTGAAGCGCCTCTACGAAAACAGTGGGCCGGACCGATTTGAATTGCCCGCCTCTGCCGTCACGGACAAGCTGGCCCATGCGGTCGAGGCCCGACGCCCCAGACCACGTTACTATGTGACCACTCCGACATACATCGCCGGAATCCTGCGCCGGATTCTGCCAACAAACGCCACTGATCGAATCCTTTCGGATATCTGAGACGATATTTCCCGTTCGCTTTTCGACCTCCGGACGCTAGATGGGTGGTAATCGAAAAAACCGGACGGTGACTTCAAATGGACCTTGTAATGGTCATTCTTCTTCTGGCCATGGCGGCAGTTGTCGTCGTGCTGGCCTTGGGCATCGCGAATTTCGGCAAAGGCGGCATGGAGGCGGCGAAGAGAAGCAACAAGATGATGCGCCTGCGCATTCTCTTTCAGTTCATCGCCGTGTTGCTGATCGTGCTTTTCGTGTATCTGCGCGGACAGGGAGTTCAATAAATGGTCGTACTCAACAAAATCTACACGCGCACCGGCGATGACGGGAAAACCGCCCTGGGCAACGGAGAGCGCGTGGCAAAATATTCGGGCCGCGTCGCAGCCTATGGCACAGTGGACGAACTGAACGCTTTTGTCGGCGTGGCACGAACCGAGGCCGAAGGCGATGTCGAAATCGCGCTGTCGCGCATTCAGAATGACCTGTTCGATCTGGGGGCCGACCTCTGCCGACCCGACATGGAAAAAGATGCCGAGGCCGACTATCCCCCCCTGCGCATCGTGTCCGCCCAGATCGACCGGCTGGAAGCCGAGATCGACGCAATGAACGAGGCGCTGGAACCTCTGCGCAGCTTCATCCTGCCCGGTGGCTCGCGTCTGGCTGCACATCTGCATGTGTGCCGCACCGTTTCGCGCCGGGCCGAACGGCTTGCGGTCGAACTGACGAATATGGAGCCCGTCAACGACGTGGCGGTCAAATACCTCAACCGTCTCAGCGATTGGTTCTTTGTTGCAGCACGCTGCGCAAACGCAAACGGCAAAGACGACGTGTTGTGGGTTCCGGGCGCGAACCGCTGATCGCTAAATACAGAGTCGCGGGTAATATTCTTTCGCCTCTTGGCAAAAAAATTGCAAAACGCGACGTCCCGACGCCATGACGTGACGATTTTGCTCTGTTGTGCCACTGCGGCAGGCGCTATCTAGTCGGTCGAGAGCATTGGTGGAGTCGCCTGCGCGGCTTACCGTTTTTTTGAGGAGAAAGCGCTACAATGAAGGTACTGGTGCCTGTCAAACGCGTGATTGACTACAATGTGAAGGTCCGCGTGAAAGCGGACGGTAGCGGTGTTGATCTCGCCAATGTCAAAATGTCGATGAACCCGTTCGACGAAATTGCAGTAGAGGAAGCGATCCGCCTGAAAGAAGCCGGCAAGGCCGACGAAGTCGTTGCTGTTTCGATCGGCGTAAAGCAGGCGCAGGAAACCTTGCGCACCGCGCTGGCCATGGGTGCCGACCGCGCAATCCTGGTTGTGGCGGCTGACGATGTACACACCGATATCGAGCCTCTGGCCGTTGCCAAGATCCTGGCCAAAGTGGTCGAGGAAGAGCAGCCTGGCATTGTTCTGGCAGGTAAGCAGGCGATCGACAACGACATGAACGCCACCGGCCAGATGCTGTCGGCGCTGCTGGGTTGGTCCCAGGGCACCTTTGCGTCCGAGCTGGACATCGAAGGTGACACCGCCAAGGTCACCCGCGAGGTCGATGGCGGGTTGCAGACCATCAGCGTCAAGATGCCGGCCATCATTACCGTGGACCTGCGCCTGAACGAGCCGCGCTATGCCTCGCTGCCCAACATCATGAAGGCGAAGAAAAAGCCGCTGGATGAAAAAACCGCCGCCGATTATGGCGTCGACGTCACCCCGCGTCTGGAAATCGTCAAGACCGAAGAGCCGCCGGCACGCGCGGCAGGCATCATCGTGGGCTCGGTTGACGAGCTGGTCGAGAAACTCAAAGAAGCGGGGGCTGTGTAATGGCTGTACTTCTGCTTGCCGAAGTGAACAACGGCGAACTTGCGATGGATGCGACCGCAAAGGCCGTGACCGCCGCGAAAGTGCTGGGTGACGTAACCGTTCTGGCCGCAGGCGGGTCTGCCGCTGCTGCCGGTGAGGCCGCAGCCAAGATCGACGGTGTCTCCAAGGTGCTGGTCGCCGAAGACCCGTCGCTGGGCCACCGCCTGGCGGAATCGACCGCAGCCCTGATCGTGGGCCTGGCCGATGGCTACGAGCACATCGTGGCACCGGCCACCACCGACGCCAAGAACGTGATGCCCCGCGTTGCAGCCCTGCTGGACGTGATGGTGATCTCGGATGCCTCCGGCGTGGTTGACGGCTCGACCTTCGAGCGTCCTATCTATGCGGGCAACGCGATCCAGACCGTGAAATCGAACGACGCCAAGAAGGTCGTCACCATCCGGACCGCCAGCTTTGACGCCGCCGGCGAAGGCGGCTCGGCCGCGGTTGAGACCGTGTCGGTCGGCGAAAACCCCGGCCTGTCCGAATGGGTCGAGGACAAGGTGGCGGAAAGCGACCGTCCAGAGCTGACCTCGGCTGGCGTCGTTGTTTCGGGCGGCCGCGGTGTCGGCTCAGAAGAGGACTTCAAACTGATCGAAACGCTGGCCGACAAGCTGGGTGCGGCGGTTGGTGCGTCGCGTGCGGCCGTTGACTCGGGCTATGCACCGAACGACTGGCAGGTGGGTCAGACCGGCAAGGTTGTTGCCCCGGATCTGTATGTCGCCGTCGGTATTTCGGGCGCGATCCAGCACCTGGCCGGCATGAAGGACTCGAAGGTCATCGTGGCGATCAACAAAGACGAAGAGGCGCCGATCTTTCAGGTCGCCGATTTCGGCCTGGTCGCAGACCTTTTCCAGGCCGTGCCGGAACTGACCGACAAGCTCGGCTGAACCGGATATCCGGATTGATCTGCAAAGGCCCGCCAACAGGCGGGCCTTTTTCAGTTCAGGTTCCGCAAGGCGATCAGCAGGTGTTCAGCAATTTCTCGGTGCGCGGACGGGCCGATCATATGTTCCGCAATTGGCTGCTGAAGCGTCCCGAACATAACATCTTCGAGAGAATCTGATCGAGCGGATACAGGCACCGAAACTTCGACGACATCAGCGCATAGCGGGCGCAGTTGTTCGATCAAGTCGGCATCGGGCACGATATGGTCGACATGCGATCCGGTTTGCCGCTGCACAAGCAGCCAAAGCAGAACCACGCCGGGTTCGATCCGTTCTATCAAGTCCCCGGTGGCGCGTATCCAGACCTCTCGCAGTTCCTGCGCTACGACTTCGAAACGGGCGTCTTTTGTTGCGCTCAGGTGCTCCAACAAATGGCGCACAAAATGGATTTCCGTGAAGTCAACATCCGGGTACAGCCTCAGCAAGTCCGCGGTGGGTTCTAGGAACCGATCGTTGCGACGCGGGTGTACGCGGTAAAACCGGTTCGATTGGCGCAGAAGATCGGGCACCTGCAACACGCATAGGTCTGACTGATTGACCAGATTCAGCACCCCCGGATCAGTGGACAACGCTTCGACTCCGCAAAACAGGCTGCCGAAGTTGACGCATGGCTTTCCCAATCGCTTCTCAAGCACGGCAGGAAACGGGTAATCGACGAATCTGCCGAAAGTTTCCTCTCCTCCCAGACTGGCCACATAGGGCTGATCCAACGTGCCGGGTGGACCCCGGAACCAAAGTTTCGAATTGGCATACTGGCAGGTGGACTCCCTACCGCTGTTTGTCTGATGAAAGCTCATATTAAGCCCCCCGTTTTCTCACCCGGTGCCATCTTGTGGTCATAGATATTGAGATTTTCCTAATGCGCGCATTTGAAGCGAAATTGACCGCCTTGATCCTCTTGCCGCCTGCCCCGGTCTGCCGATACTGTCGCGGTATCCTACAGGGCAAAGGCAGCTGAACATGGAAGTTAAATCGGTCGGGGTGATTGGCGCGGGGCAAATGGGCAACGGCATTGCCCATGTTATGGCGTTGGCGGGATACGACGTCTTGCTGAACGATGTCAGCCAGGATGCAATGGACAACGCCATTGCCACGATCGAAGGCAACCTGGCGCGGCAGGCGTCGCGTGGCAAAATCACCGACGAGGCGATGAAGGCTGCGCTAAAACGGATTACGACCACTCTTGAGCTGCCGAAACTGGGTCAAACCGATCTGGTTATCGAGGCGGCAACCGAGCGGGAAACGATCAAGCAGGCGATTTTCGAGGACCTCCAACCGCACCTGCTGCCGCATACGATTCTGACGTCAAATACATCCTCGATTTCCATCACCCGCCTGGCAAGCCGCACGGATCGGCCCGAACGGTTCATGGGTTTTCATTTCATGAACCCTGTCCCTGTTATGCAGCTGGTGGAATTGATCCGCGGCATCGCCACGGATGAAGAAACTTTCAACGCCTGCAAAGCGGTGGTGGATCGGTTGGGCAAAACGGCGGCCAGCGCCGAGGACTTCCCGGCCTTTATCGTGAACCGGATCCTGATGCCCATGATCAACGAGGCGGTCTACACACTCTATGAAGGTGTGGGGAACGTTCAATCCATCGACCAGTCAATGAAACTTGGGGCGAATCATCCCATGGGCCCGCTGGAATTGGCGGACTTCATCGGGTTGGATACCTGTCTGGCGATCATGAACGTGCTGCATGACGGGTTGGCCGATACCAAATATCGTCCCTGCCCTCTCCTGACGAAATATGTCGAGGCCGGGTGGCTGGGGCGCAAGACCGAGCGCGGTTTTTATGATTACCGAGGCGAAGCTCCGGTGCCGACACGCTGAGGGGGCCGGCCCCCTCGCCCGGACTTTGTCCGGGCTCACCCCCGGGATATTTTTGGCCAGATGAAGACGCGGATCAGGTCTGTTCCGACTTGCCCAGAGACATGGTGTGATTTCTGAGCCAGGCCATGAAACCGCGCGGATCGCGCTCCAGCAACTCCATATCGTGGTCCGAAATCGGTTCGCCGATCACCGGCGACTGGGGTTTGTTGCAGGATCGGACGATCTCATGCAGCAACAATCCCTGCCGTAGAATTGCAGAGACACGGTTGGCGATCTGATACCAGCGTGAATTGCAGCCCGGAAAGAAAATCGGCACCACGCGCGCGCCCGAACGGCGGATCATCTTGGCGGTGAACACGTTCCATTCCCGCTCGATCGCAGGCCCGAACCAATCATCCGAGGACATCACAACACCGGATGGGAACAGCGCCACAACGCCGCCGTTTTTGAGATGCTCCATGGCTTTGCCGCGCATTTCCAGCATCTTGGCCTGCGCCTCGGGGTCATGTGGGAACGGAACCGGGATCATGAATGACGTGGCCGCTTCGTCCAGACCCGTCAGAACCGAACGGGTCAGGATGCGGTAATCGCTGCGTACCCGGCCGATCAGTTCCGCCAGAATCATGCCATCGACCATACCGTGCGGGTGGTTGGCGACGACAACGACCGGGCCGGTCTTGGGAATGCGGTCAATCTGCTCCTGCGGTGTGGTCAGGTCGATTCCCATAGTCTTGAGGGCACCGCCCCAGAACCGCTGGCCGCGATAGTATTCGTTCTTTTTTTCGAACTTGTTGACCATGCGCAAAATGGTCAGCTTGCCTGTGCACCATTCGATGGCCCGAATGGCGGTCGCTGTCCAGGCATCGTCGAATGAATTCGCATAGGTCAGCGTTCTACGGTCGTAGATCTCACCCTGATCTGTGGTCCCATCCACCACCGGGTTTGTCTTGGTCTCGTGCGTCGTTTCCGCCAATTCCTGGTCTTCCCGTTCTTCCTGTCCCGGCGGGGTGGCTTAAAACCCCTCTCCGAACTTGTCGTTCACAAGCGTTTCCAGAGCTTCTGCCAATGCCTCAGCATCCGGCCCGGACGTCTCGACGTCAATAGTTGTTCCGCGCGATGCTGCCAACATCAAAAGGCCCATGATGCTGTCGCCTGATGCAGAAAGTCCGTCTTTTGACACCTCAGCATGTGCATCGAACCCCTCTACAACCTCAACCAGCTTTGCCGAGGCGCGTGCATGCAGGCCCTTTTCATTGATAATTTTCAGGCTTCGGCTCGTCATATTCAATAATCCGTTTTTAATCCAATGTCACATTCTGCGCATTGATGTACTTCCGTCCAGCCTCCATTGCCTGACGGACGGCATCACCAATGGGCAAGTGGCGACTTTTGGCCAATTTGATCAGCATCGGCAGGTTTGCCCCATACAGAATACGCCGGTCCTGAGGCGCGCAGGCACGCAGACTGAGATTCGAGGGGCTTCCGCCAAAGAGGTCGGTGACAACAACGACACCATCGCCGGTGTCCACTTCGTCAGCGGCACGGCAGATTTCGGCCTGTTTTTCGTCCCGGTCATGGTCAGCCTCGATCGCGACCGCCACGAGGCTGGCCTGTGGTCCGACCACGTGTTGTGTGGCGGCCAAGTATTCCTGAGCCAACCCACCATGTGCAACGATCACAATTCCGATCAATCCGACCTCACATTCAACGACCGACGTTCCATCTCGCGATGCCTAATTGCCACCTGCTGCCCATCTTCCGCAAGGGCCTTTGCAACGGCCTCTGCCAGGGCAACTGATCTGTGCTGGCCCCCTGTGCACCCAAACGCCACGGAAAGATGCGCTTTGCCCTCGGCCCGAAACGCCGGCAGCAATAGGGTCAGCAAGTCCAGCACACGTTCAAAAAACGGTAAGTAGTTAGCGTCTGATTGCACATAGTGCGCAACGTCAGGGTTTCGACCATCCGCTGCGCGAAATTCCGGGCGCCAGTACGGATTCGCCAGAAACCTGCAATCGAACACCATGTCCAATCCACGCGGAAGGCCACGTTTGTAAGAAAAGGATTCGATGGAAACCGCCAGATGCCGCCCGCCTTGCGGGGCGAACCAGTTCTCGACCTCTTCCCGCAGCTGATGAACGTTCAGAAGGCTGGTGTCGATCAGCGTATCCGCAATCTCTCGTATCGGCGCCAGCAGCTCTTTTTCACGCTGAACGCCGGTTTCCGGGCTGGCATTCTTGGCGACGGGATGCCGCCTTCGGGTTTCTGAAAACCTGCGCACCAGAACATCATCCGTGCAATCCAGATACAGAACCGTCAGATCGACCTGCGCCAACCGGCCCAGCTTTTCAGCCAGTTCTATGAAACCAATCGTCGAGAAATCGCGATTGCGGGCATCTATACCCAAAGCCATCGGACGGTCGCTGTCCGCGCTGTCGAGTAAGCGCAGCAAAAGCCCCATCGGCAGGTTGTCGATGGCTTCAAAGCCCAGATCTTCCAGCACATGAATGGCCGTGGATCTTCCTGCCCCGGAGGGCCCGGTGACAAGTACGATCCGCCTTTGCGATGTCATGTGTTCGGCCATTCCGGGTTTACGCGCCCATTTCCTAGAAGCTGCATCATCGCTACAGCCAAGTTGGGCACGCCCGCACCCCGAAGCAAGGGAACAGTTTGCCTCAGCACGGAAACAGTCAAAGGGTCGGGCAGACGCTGAGGCTCTGGCTGATCCAAATCCACCACGTAATCCAGCGGGACAGGCCCCCCAGGTTCGGCTTTGATCAAGCCAATCTGGCGCGCCTCGATCAAACCGCGTATCTGCGAAACTGCCGAGGCGATCACCCGGTTCTGCTGCATCTCCAAATTGACGCGGTCATCGGCGACCAGTTCCGCACCGAACGCCATCATTTGCAACGCCAGTCCGGACTTCCCTGTGCCGGACGCACCGATGATCAAAAGTCCGCGTCCGGCAACCGATACGCAGGAGGCATGAACACAGGCGCTGTCCTGATCTTTCGCGAGTGACAACGAATCAATATGCATGGACTTAGACGGGCAACCCCACGACAAAGCGGGCACCCAGAGGATCCGACGTGATATCGGCCTCGGTCGGGCGGATGTTTTCAGCCCAGATCACTCCGCCATGGGCTTCGACAATCTGCTTCGAGATCGCCAGCCCCAGGCCCGAGTTATTGCCGAAATGTTCCGCCGGACGCTGCGAGTAGAAACGCTTGAACACTTTGGTAAGCGCCTGTTCGGGAATTCCAGGGCCGGTGTCTTCAACAACGACCAACACACGGTTGTCCCGCTGTCTGACCCAGACGCGAATGGCGTCGTTTTCTTCGCAGAAGGAAATCGCGTTGGTGATCAGGTTGACGAAGACCTGCGCCAGACGCGCTTCCAGCCCGTTGATCACAATCGGCTCAGAGGGCAGATCCGTAATGTAATCGATGCCCTTGGAGCGCGCATCCTCGCCCAGATACTGGCCGAGATTGCCCAGCAGCTTGAGCAGGTCAAAGGGCTGCTCTTCTTCCTTGACCAGTTCCGCATCCAGACGCGACGCATTTGATATGTCGCTGACCAGCCGATCCAGACGCCGTACGTCATGCTCGATCACGTCCAGCAGCTTGTCGCGCTGATCCTCGCGCTTGACCATCCGCAGCGTTCCCACGGCGGATTGCAGGCTGGCCAGCGGGTTTTTGATTTCATGGGCGACATCGGCGGCAAACTGTTCGTTTGCGTCGATTCGGTTGTACAGCGCGGTCACCATACCCCGCAAAGCGCGACTGAGGCGTCCGATCTCATCAGGACGGGCGCTGAGGTCGGGAATGCGGATGCGCCCGGGATTGACACCCGTGCCCCTGTCTTTGCCCATCTCTGCCGCGGATGCCAGATCGGCCAGCGGGTTGGCAATGGTCGAGGCCAAAACAAGGCTGAGGCCCACGGAAACCAGCAGCGCCACCACGAACATCTGAAGAATGCGCTCCTGCTCGCGGCGGGCAAGCGCGTCGATTTCACCGGCCGGGCCGGTAATGGCCACTGCTCCGGCGGGAACATCCGCATAAAGGATCGGTGCCGCAGCCACGATGACCGTCTCACCCGCGCTGTCCTGTACCGCCTGTACCTGGCTGTTACCGGCAATCGCTTGCGGAATGATGGTCTGAACACGCTGCGCCAACGTCGGTGCCTCGGTTTCAGTTGACCAGTTGAGCAGGTTCGACAAACCTGTCCAGACGGCATTCAGCGTGTCGCTGATCACCGTGCTGCCGGTCTGCATCTCGGCCTCGGATTGCAGAAGAACCGGCATGTCGGAGGCTTGCGGGGCACCACGTGTCCAGCCGATCAACGTGCCGCTGGCGTCATATACAAAAACCTCGCCCCCTTCGGGCAGGGTTAGGCCAGACAAGGTATCCTTGACGTCCAGGTTCCCGGCATTCTGCCCGGATTGCTGTGCGCCCTGACGCAGCTGGGTTTCAAACACGTTGCTGACAAGCTGCGCATCGCCCAGCAGATTGCGGGCGGTCTGCTGAACCTTTTCTTTTCGCGAGTCGTCCAGATACAGCAACCCAGTGACCAGAATCACCAGAGCGATCAAGTTGAACGTGATGATTTTGCGCGCCAGAGGTGAACCACGCAGCGAAAACAGGTTTCTCCGCGATCGCTTTTCCCTCAGCTCCGCTGACTCGGGGTCCTGAGGAATGACCCAGTCATCCCCTAGAACGACGTCACCGTCGCGCATTTCGCTGGCTTGTTCGGTGTCGCGCACGAGACCCCATTACCTCTTGCAGGCGGCCGCGCCTATTCTTCGTTGTACCGGTAACCGATACCATACAAGGTCTCAATCGCCGAGAACTCGGGGTCAGCCGCGCGCATTTTTTTCCGCAAGCGCTTGATGTGGCTGTCGATCGTGCGGTCATCCACATAGACCTGATCATCATAGGCGACATCCATCAACTGGTCGCGGCTTTTGACGAATCCCGGACGTTGGGCCAGGGCCTGAAGCAGCAGGAACTCGGTCACGGTCAGGGACACATCATTGCCTTTCCAGCTGACCGCATGGCGCAGCGGATCCATTCTCAGGTCGCCGCGTTCCATGACTTTGGTGTCATTGCTGTTGGATGCGACCGCATCGCCGCTTGTCGCCTCTTGGCGGCGCAGCAAGGCCCGAATGCGTTCGACCAGCAAACGCTGCGAAAAAGGCTTCTTTACATAGTCATCCGCGCCCATGCGCAGGCCCAGTACCTCGTCGATCTCATCGTCTTTCGAGGTCAGGAAGATCACCGGCATCTGCGTCTTCTGACGCAGCCGTTGCAACAGATCCATGCCGTCCATCCGCGGCATCTTAATATCCAGAACAGCCATGTCCGGCAGTTTCTTGTTGAACGCATCCAACGCGGCCTGGCCATCATTATATGTTTCAACCTCGAAACCTTCGGCTTCGAGGGTCATGGATACAGACGTAAGAATGTTTCTATCGTCATCCACAAGTGCAATCTTTGACATCGGGCTCACCCCTATTCCTGCTCACTCGCGCAATAATTCGCTTATTTGTAAGGCATTGTTGGCGGTTTTAAGACGCCGAATCAATCCGTAACTGCGAATCATGCCTTTGTTGCGGCAGGTCTGCGGCAAATTTGCCTTGATGCCCGCAAAAATCTGCCCGCTTTTCCGACATTGAATTTCTGATGGCGCTAAACCCGAACTTGGTTGCGCTAACTGCGTCAAACCCGCCTGTTCATGCCATGAACGACCGTGATAAGACGCGCTCAGCCGCCGGTTTTCCCGGCTCACTGCCCCAAAGGCGCAACGGCCAACGACCTTCGCGCCGCCACAGGAGAAGACACACATGACATCTGGACGGGTTAACCCGCAATTCCGCCTCGAAGATCAGGGCATCGAGGGTCTGGGCAATGTCTATTACAACTTCATGGAACCGGCGCTGATCGAAGAGGCGCTGAAGCGCGGCGAAGGCACACTTGGCAATGGTGGAGCGTTCCTAGTTACCACAGGAAAGTTCACCGGCCGGTCGCCCAAGGACAAACACGTGGTCAAGACCGACAGCGTTGCCGAAACCATCTGGTGGGAAAACAATGCCGAAATGAGCCCCGAGGGCTTTGACGCACTGTACGAAGACATGCTGGCCCACATGAAAGGCCGCGACTATTTCGTACAGGACCTCGTCGGTGGCGCGGACCCGGCTTACGCAATCAATGTACGAATGATTACCGAACTGGCGTGGCACAACCTGTTCATCCGCCACCTGCTGCGTCGCCCGGACCGCGAAGACCTGGATGAGTTCACGGCCGATTTCACCGTCATCAACTGCCCCAGCTTTCAGGCCGACCCGGCAAAGCATGGCTGCCGCAGCGAGACTGTGATTGCAATGAATTTCGACCGCAAACTGATCCTGATCGGCGGCACTGAATATGCCGGTGAAAACAAGAAGTCCGTTTTCACCCTGCTGAACTACATGCTTCCTGAAAAAGGCGTGATGCCGATGCACTGTTCGGCAAACCATGCTGTTGGCAACCCGGTCGATACGGCCGTGTTCTTTGGCCTGTCCGGCACCGGAAAGACCACCTTGTCCGCAGATCCTTCGCGCATACTGATCGGGGATGACGAGCACGGCTGGTCTGATCGCGGTACCTTCAACTTCGAGGGCGGTTGCTATGCCAAGACCATCAACCTGAATGCCGAGGCAGAGCCGGAAATCTATGCCACCACTTCGAAGTTCGGAACCGTGATCGAAAACATGGTCTTTGATCTCGAAACCAAGGAACTGGACTTCGACGATGACTCGCTGACCGCCAACATGCGCTGCGCCTATCCGCTCGAGTATATCTCGAACGCATCCAAAAGCGCATTGGGTGGTCACCCGAAGAATATCATCATGCTGACCTGCGATGCATTTGGTGTTCTGCCACCGATCGCGCGGCTGACGCCGGCCCAGGCCATGTATCACTTCCTGTCGGGGTTCACGTCAAAAGTGGCCGGGACCGAACGCGGCATCACCGAGCCGCAGCCGACATTCTCGACCTGTTTCGGCGCGCCGTTCATGCCGCGTCGCCCTGAGGAATACGGCAACCTGTTGCGGGACAAGATCGCCCAGCACGGCGCGACCTGCTGGCTTGTGAACACCGGCTGGACCGGCGGCGCCTATGGCGTGGGCAGCCGGATGCCGATCCGCGCGACACGCGCCTTGCTGACCGCCGCTCTGGAAGGGTCTCTGCGCGACGCCGAGTTCCGCAAGGATGCAAATTTCGGCTTTGACGTTCCGGTCTCTGTCCCGGGGGTTGCCGAAGTTCTGCTGGACCCGCGCCGTACCTGGGACGATCAGGCAGCCTTCGACAAACAGGCCGAAAAACTGGTGCAGATGTTTGCCGAGAACTTTGAACAATATCTGCCCTTCATTGACGACGACATCAAAGCTGTTGCAATTGGGTAAATTGGAGAAAGGGGCCGCAGCGCCCCTTTTTTATTTCGCCCACTGTACTTCTTGCTAAGGTTGTTTGTCGCAAAAAGCACATACAATTGCGTTGTTTCAAAATGCAATTTGCGCTAGCCCTGATAATCGCTAAGACGAAAAAACCCGGCACTTTTGCGCCGGGCACTGACTGAAATTAGATTGGGGGTCGCTCATGTGCGCACACTCACAGCGCTGGATTGAGCAACCTAATCAGTCACCTAGTCTAAGCGAGAGGGGATGAGTGTCAATACGAGACTTGCTGACTTGCGCGTCATTCAGCATGGCTCAAACAGTCGCAATTAGGCGGCAAATGGCACGGCAACGATAGGTAACATTATGACTGAGATCTCGAAACTCACCGAACTGCGCAAGCTGATGCAAAGCATGGAGCGTACATTAGGCTTGGAGAAACTATCTCCGGTTGAACGCGACATCTACTATGCCGCCGAAGAGCTTTCCAAATCCGATCAGGAGGTGCGCACATTCGGTTTGATCGAGCACACGTTGGTTCAAAGTGTTTCGCGCCCAACATTCTTTCGCGCGCTGAAATCGCTGGTCGAAAAAGGCTATCTTTCTCAAAGCGGCAGCGCCAACCGGGGACGGTACATCGTTCATGCACCCAAGTGATGCGATCCATCCGCGCAAGAGGCCGTGATTACTTTGCGCGGGTGGGCTACTGAAACGCTTTTGGCCTCTTTGGCCTATGTGCTGGCGTCGTTCCTTACATTCGCCGTCCTGATGCCGTTGCAGAACGTGTTTTTCCCGGAATACCCAAGCCGCGCGAGCCTGTTGTTTCTGCCACATGGCGTGCGGGTTCTGACAGCCTGGCTGTTGGGGTGGCGCGCCGTTTTCGCATTATTGCCCGGCGTGTTCATCGTTTTTGCCTATTTGGGTGGAACGGATGTGTTCCTGCCCAGCCGCCTGATGGCCATGGCGATTGCGGTTCTGACGGTCCCGACCGTGTTTTATCTTCTGAAGGCAATCGGGTGGGATCTGTTTCCCCGTCCGGAACGCAAACCCTGTTGGATATGTGTGATGGGCGTCGGAATCGTAACGTCCTTCCTTGTCTCCGGATTGACCAACCTGGCTTTTGGCAGCGCGACGGTGGAATATATCGCATTCCTGATCGGCGATATCTCGGGTTTGTTCTTCCTGATGCTAGGCCTGTATTTTGCTTTTCGGCTCGCCGACAAGCGGCCGAGTTGACGCGTTAACCCACCAAACCGCGTCGAAGCAGGTTCAGGCCCGCAATCAGCAAAACGAACAAGGTCGCTTTGCGAAAACTTGCCTGATCAATACGGTCCTGCAGCTTCATGCCTATCCACATCCCGGCCAGGGCCGGAACGATCAGGGCTGCCGAAAATTCAAGTGTTTCTGCATACAGAATGCCTGATCCAAGATGTGCGACCAGCAACAAAACCGCCCCCAAACCGTAGATTACGCCCTGAATTCGAATCTGTTCGGTCTTGGGGGTGTTCAGCGCCGTCAGATAGGCAACTGTCGGAGGCCCCCAAACTCCCGACATGCCGCCGACAAACCCCGCCACGCCACCTACCACAGCCTCGACTGCGGTCGAGGGTTGGTTCAGCGCCATTCTGAACCCCAGAACTTGTAACAGCGCAAAAACTGACACAAAGCCGCCCATCAGAACCAGAAAGACAGACCCCGGGATCAATGCGACCAACTGTGCGCTGAGCAGCAGAAGAAGACCGCCAACAACAAGGAAAACCCGAAAGCGCCGAATCGAGGCGATCGCGGCGACACGGCCACCGCGTAGGGCCTGCAGCCCATTGGTCACCAGCGTCGGCAGAATAAGTCCCGCCAGGGTCAGATCCGGCGGCAGAAATGAATTCAACCCCGACACCAAAATCATGGGCATCGCGAAACCAACCATGCCTTTGACCCATCCAGAGGCAAACGCGATTGCCATGGCCATCAGCAGTTCCTGCGGGGAAAGAATGGAAAACAGGGTCATGTCCCCTAGATATCATCTGGATTTTCTTCTGCATTGCAAAAATGTTGAGGTAATATTTGAACTTTTTCGTAGCGTAATAAGTATTTTTGTTGCGCTGCACGTGCAGCATGATATGACCAGACGACCGAGGAAAGGACGCGATTCATGGCCCACGACGGACAGGATATGACCGAGATGACAACTGCTGCAGTTTTGCCCGATCTTCTGAACTTAACCCGGGCTGCCGTACCTGCGGTAGCAGCCGTTTTTGAAAAAGCCCGTGAATCGGTGCGCGGCATGGTCTCGGCGGATGGCCGTATCTCTGGTGCTTTGATCGAGGCAAACCAGACCGCCGCGCATGGATTGGCATGGCTGGCCACGTACAACCAGTCGCTGCAACAGATGCAGCGCTGGGCCGAAGCACTTCAGGCCGAAGGCAAGTTCGGCGAACTGGAGCAGTTGCTGCACCAGATCGCCTTTGGCGAGTACCTGCATCAGGTCGCTGGTGGCATCCCGATGAACCAGGGCGAGGTCGTGCGCCTTCAGGATATGGGCCTCGGCTGGGATGCGCTGTCGGGCTTTCAATCGTCCGAAGTACAGACCTTGATGGCGCAGGCAAATTCACAAGCCGCACGCAGCCGTTTGGTCGAGCTGATGCAGGATCAGGCCGGCGCCACCATGTTCGGCGCGTCGGGCCTGGACGAAGAACTGGAAATGATCCGCGACCAGTTCCGCCGCTATGCGCAGGAAAAGGTCGAACCGTACGCCCATGACTGGCACCTCAAGGATGAGCTGATCCCGCTGGAAATCATCGAAGAACTGGCGGAAATGGGCGTTTTCGGGCTGACCATCCCGGAAGAGTTTGGCGGTTTCGGCCTGTCAAAAGCCTCTATGTGTGTTGTGTCCGAAGAACTGTCGCGTGGCTATATCGGCGTGGGCTCGCTGGGCACCCGTTCGGAAATCGCGGCCGAGTTGATCATCGCCGGCGGCACGGACGAGCAAAAGGCCAACTGGCTGCCAAAACTGGCCAGCGCCGAAATTCTGCCGACCGCTGTCTTCACTGAACCCAACACCGGTTCGGATCTTGGCAGCCTGCGTACCCGTGCCGTGAAGGACGAGAACGGTGATTACCAGATCACCGGCAACAAAACCTGGATCACCCACGCCGCGCGGACCCATGTCATGACCTTGCTGGCGCGGACCGATCCCGACAGCACAGATCACCGCGGCCTGTCCATGTTCCTGGCGGAAAAGACACCGGGCACGGACGACAATCCCTTCCCCACCCCCGGCATGACCGGGGGTGAGATCGAGGTTCTGGGCTATCGCGGCATGAAGGAATACGAGCTGGGCTTTGACGGCTTCCACGTCAAGGGTGAAAACCTGCTGGGCGGTGAAGAAGGCAAGGGTTTCAAACAGCTGATGGAAACCTTTGAAAGTGCCCGCATCCAGACCGCCGCGCGCGCCATCGGCGTGGCGCAAAGCGCGCTGGATATCGCCATGCAATATGCCATCGACCGCAAGCAATTCGGCAAATCGCTGATCAACTTCCCGCGTGTCTCGGGCAAGCTGGCAATGATGGCGGTCGAGATCATGATCGCGCGCCAGCTGACCTATTTCAGCGCGTGGGAAAAAGACCACGGCCAACGCTGTGATCTTGAGGCGGGCATGGCCAAACTGCTGGGCGCCCGTGTGGCCTGGGCAGCCGCCGATAACGGGCTGCAAATCCACGGCGGGAACGGCTTTGCACTGGAATACAAGATCAGCCGCGTTCTGTGCGACGCGCGCATTCTCAACATTTTCGAAGGGGCGGCCGAGATTCAGGCACAGGTCATCGCACGACGTCTGCTCGGGTGACCGGAACCGGCGCCCGTTTCCCCAACTGACCCGGCCATTGCGCCGGGTCTTTTTCTTGGTTTTTGAGGTTTTGTACGCCTCCTACCCACGGACCTTCCGTTTTGTACGGACCATTTCCGCATCTCTGACCGGCTGAACAACGACCAGCTGTGTCCGCACCAATCCAAACTTCCCCCTTTGATCCCGACCCATTCGCCGCTAGAGCATCAGTTTGACCCGACCCAAACCCGATCAGCACCTGGTACACCACATGACCCGATCCATCTTTGCACTTTGCACCACTCTGGCGGTGCTCGTTCTTGCGGGTTGCACCACCCCTGCGCCAACGGCCGATCAGAGCGATGTCGAAGCGCTTGCGCAGTCGATCCGAATGCTCGGGCCGGAAGTCGATCCGGTCGAGGCACAGAGGGCGGCCACAATCGCCTATTCCTACTCGCAGCAATTGGCGCGGGATTGGAACGTCACCGACCCGGCCATCATCCACAACGCCAAGGTCATCAACGGGTTCCGCGAAAAGGGGCTGTGCAATGACTGGGCCGAAGCCATGACCAAGCGGCTGCGGCAGGAGAACTTCCGAACACTGGATCTGCACTGGGCCACGTCGCCGCCGACTTCTTTTCGCATCATCCACCATTCGGCGTCGATCAGCGCCAAGGGGGATTCGATGTATGACGGCATCATCCTTGATCCCTGGCGCAACAGTGGCGCGTTGTTCTGGGCGCCGGTGCGTGAAGATACGCGCTATAACTGGAAACCCCGGCAGGAAGTGCGCGAGCAACTGCTGAACGGGTCCCTCCCCCATTGACCGCGGTTCCGCCGACAACCCCTATGCGCTAAGACCCAGCCATGACTCGCCTGATCCTGACCCTGCCCTTGATGGCATTGTTCCAATGCGACAAGGACGAAACCGTCGCCGCCTATGGTGCTGCGGACCAGACCTGGGTTTTGCAGGAAATAGATGGTCAGCCCTATGAGGCGAGCGCTCTGCTGCGGTTTCCCGAAGAAGGCAGGATTGCCGGGAACGCTCCGTGCAACAGCTATGACGGAACACTCAACGCACCCTACCCGTGGTTTGAGGTTCAGAACCTCAACGCGACGCGCGCCGCCTGCGCGGGGCTCGAGGCGGAAGGGGTCTACTTTGCCGCCCTCATGGCCATGACCCAATCCGAAGTGTCAGGCAATGTGCTGATCCTGCGAAACGAGGATGGGCACGAGATGGTGTTCACAGCCGCCGAGTGACCTGATCCACGAACCGGGCCCGCGCTTCGGGCAGCGGATTATGCCCCAAAGACGGCGCGACGCGGTGCTCCAGGAAATACCCGGTCGTGCGCAGGGCCTCTGCGATCTCGGCATCGGGCGCAGTGCCTTCCCCGCGCAGACAGGGCGGAAGGGGCAACAGCTTGTCCGCCCATTCCCCGGCGCCATTGGCGCTGACGGAACGGCCTGTTTTGGGCGATACATAGATCAATCCTTCGGTCACACCGGTCACGGCGCAGGCTGTCAGATCAAGGCCAAAGCCAAGTTCGTCAAGCAGCGCGAGTTCCCATCGCAGATAAGCCAGAGGCCAGACCTCGTCCTGCCCCAGCAGGTCCATCAACTGCTCCGTCCGGGAATAAAGCGCGGGGTGTGGTTCCCGTTCGGGCAGGCAGAAGGACAGCAGAGATACGACAGCGTTCAGCCCGGACAGTGCCAGCCGCCCTGAAAACGCGGCGGCCGCGCGGGAGCGCAGGGGTTCGACCTGAAAGGTGCCGATATGTTCTTCCAGCCGCGCGCGCCACAGCACGTCCAGTTGCGCCCCAGGTTGCAGGATCGGCGCAATCTTGCGGCTGGTCCCGCCACGCACCACACCGGCGTGACGCCCGTGGCCTTCGGTAAAGACCTCGATGATCGCCGCTGTTTCACCATGGCGGCGTAATGTCAGGAGTATTCCATGATCGCGCCAGTCCAAAACCTGACCCTGTTGCTGGTTTGGTTGGTTCGCAGAAAATCCCAAGCGACGTTGGCACGCAAGACCGGAAGTGCTTCAACCCCTTTTCAGCGCGTGTTCTTTTCCGAAGCCGCCATAGTTTTGTGAATTCGCGCCACCCGGCTTGTACGCGTTTTTACGACCCCCAACTGCGCGTCAACAGAAGGGGCTGCACCATGATCGATGACGAACCGAAACCCGCCACATATTACGACGAACGCGAAATCTGGACACCGGACCCAACGGCGGCAGACATGCAGGTCTATGAGACGTTTGCGTCGACCGTTGTCGAACTTGTGCAGGTGCTAGATGACAACAAGCCGATGTTGTCGAGGGATGTCTACGCACGCTTTTCTGCGTCTCTGCTGCACCTGTCCAGGGTGTTGGGCGAGTACGAAGACGGGTGGAACGGCGGACATGGCGCGTGATCCCAAGACATGCATAGACTGAAGGGCAGAGCATCGGCTTTTCATTGCAACGGTCCGGCACGATATAGCGACCAGACCTGACCACGGTGGATTCCGTTGTGCCTCAACATGAACCCACCGCCATTCTTCAGATCACCAATGTGCCCCGCCAGCACGCGCCTGCTGCCCCTTGGCCGATGGAAACCCCGTCTGTCGTCCGGGGTGTCGCCAACTGCGGGCAAAAGAATGCGTTGCTTTAATCCCGTTCAGGCCATAATGTTCTTCTTATGTTCTAAAGCGGGATTCCCAAAATGTCTCTTAATTACGTCATGATCGGTTCCAACGACGTTGCCAAGGCACGCAGCTATTACGACGCGGTTATGCCCCGGATCGGCGGAAAGGTCGTCGCCGAGTATATGCCGCATGCTGTATGCTATGAGCTGCGCGGCGGCGGATGCATATGGGTCGCGACACCGTTCGACAAAAAAGACGCGACAATCGGCAACGGAAACATGGTTGGCCTGTTGTGCCAAAGCACAGAGGAAGTGCGTGATGCGCACGCGGCCGCGCTTGCAAATGGCGGAACAAACGAAGGTGATCCGGGGGACCGCCCCCAATATGGCCCAAACTTTTTTGGTGCCTACGCACGCGACCCTGACGGGAACAAGATGAGCTTTGTCTATTTTGGCGACGCGGATTGATGGACCCACGCATCGTCTGCGACCGCGAACAAGAAAGACCCAAGCCAGCGTGAAGTTCAGAACGTCACACCCGCATGAACCAGAATTCCTATGACCATCAGCAGGTTCAGCACCATCGAGATACCGTTGCCCACATAGATGGGCAACTTGCCCACCACCAGACCATACGCAAACCACAGGAAGGACAGCCCGGCATAAAGCGACCAGGACAGAAGCGACTGACCAGTAGCGTGTTCTGAATGGGTAAAGTAGAGCTTGACCAGTTGCGGAAGCGTGGCAAAAGGACCAACAACCCCGACAAAGACCATGAAGCTTTCGAACCGCTGCATCCAGTGGCCGAGTTCCGATTTTTCCAGTTTCTCAGCAAGCGTTTCAGCCACGAAAGCACCTCTTGGTTGCGCCTGTCCACAGGGCAAGCCAGCCCTGCCAGTGTAATTGCCGGGGTAAAATAGTCATTTTGGTCTCTGCGTCAAAGACCCTTCAGTACTGGTCACTCAAGCCCTTCTTCGCCCAGCAGGTGCCGCCCCTGACGGTCTTCTACCTCAATCACCCAGAGGTCGGGGTCAAAGCTGCGTTGGCGCTGGATGGCCTGGTCCACGTCACCTTCAAGGCCGGACGAGAGTTCGACCCATTTCCGTTCGCCACTCATCAGATCAAAGCTGCGTTGGAAGGCAACGGCCTGCCCGTCCAGTGTGTTCAGCTTGACCAGAACTGCGCCTGCGGTGTCATCGCCATGGGCCACCACATAGGCCGGGATATCCTGAAATCGCAGCCGCGCCAGATAGGCGTGAACCCAGAATTCCGCCGTCAGCCGCGTCATGCGTTTCCGTCTTTGAAATCCAGCCCCATTTCCGAATACCGCTCGGATTCTTCCAGCCAATTGGGCCGGACCTTCACTTGCAGGAACAGGTGGATCCTGCGGTCGAGGAACTCTTCCAGCTCGGCGCGCGCGGCCTGGCTGACGGCTTTGATCGTCTCACCCTTTTTGCCCAGCACGATGCCTTTGTGGCCGTCGCGCATGACATAGATGACCTGATCGATCTTGGCAGAGCCGTCTTTGCGCTCTTCCCAGTTTTCGGTCTCAACGGTCAGTTGATAGGGCAATTCCTGATGCAGGCGCAGGGTCAGCTTCTCGCGCGTCATTTCGGCGGCGATCATGCGCAGGGGCAGATCGGCGATCTGGTCTTCGGGATACAACCACGGGCCTTCAGGCAGTTCAGAGGCCAGCCACTTGCGCAGGTCCTCGACGCCGTGGCCCTTTTCAGCAGAAATCATGAAGGTTTCGGCAAACGGATAGCGTGCGTTCAGGTCACTGGTCAGCGCCAGCAGCTTCTCGGACGGCACCTTGTCGATCTTGTTGATGGCCAACGCGATCGTGCGGCCTTGCCCGATCTCTTCGAGACCTTCGAGGATGCGCTCGACGCCTTCAGTAATGCCACGATGCGCCTCGACCATAAGCACAACGATGTCGGCATCCGCGGCCCCGCCCCATGCGGCGGCGATCATTGCGCGATCCAGGCGGCGGCGGGGTTTGAACAAGCCGGGCGTGTCGACGAAAACCAGCTGCGCGTCGCCCTCCATCGCCACGCCACGGATACGCGCGCGGGTGGTCTGCACCTTATGCGTCACGATGGAAACCTTGGCCCCGACCATGCGGTTCAGCAGGGTTGACTTGCCCGCATTGGGCTCTCCGATCAGGGCGATAAATCCGGCGCGTGTGGTCATGAGTCTGGCGATCCTGTTTGCAAGTGCGCACCCCTATAGCAGAAAGCTTCGACGGGCCAGAGGGATTTGTCGCATTGCGGCCATGCGGTTTCGATGTCAGATGGACGCAGACGCCCAGCCAATCCCAGCCCGGCATCAAATCCGTTCAGTGAGGTTTTCATGAAACGTCGCGAGTTTCTTCTTGGAAGCAGCGCCGCTGCCGGTGCTTTGGGTTTGGGAGGGTTGTCTCTGGCGGCCAGCGATCCCGTTCAGGAACTGGTGGTACAACCTGCCAGCTATCGGTTGCGCGGTCAGCGGACCACGGGGATGGTCAGCCTGTCACCGGATGCGCCGCCTCCGGTTCTTTACGGGCGCCAGGGCGAAACATTGCGTCTGACGGTGCGCAATACCCTGCCCGATTATACTGCGATGCATTGGCACGGGCTGCGCATCCGCAACAAAATGGACGGTGTGCCCTATCTGACCCAGATGCCCATCGGCGAGAACGAGAGCTTTACCTATGAACTCACGCCGCCGGATGCGGGCACGTATTGGTATCATCCGCATTGCATGACGATGGACCAGATGGCCCGAGGGCTGACCGGTGTGATGGTGATTGCCGAACCGGAAGACCCGGGATTCGACAGCGAACAGGTGATCAATCTGCGGGATTTCCGGCTGGACGAAGACGACGCGTTTCTGCCGGCCTATACCGCCCGCGGCGCGGCGCGGGCCGGCACGTTCGGCAACGTGCAGACCGCCAATTGGCAGAGCGAGGCAGTATATGACCACGCCGCGGGCAGCCTGGTGCGCGTACGGGTGGTCAACACGGACACGACCCGTATCTACAACTTGCATCCCGAAGGGGCCGAGACCCGTATCATCGCATGGGACGGACATCCGGTAGAAACAGACGTAACACGGCCCACAGCAGCCCAGCCGCTCTTGCTGGCCCCGGGTCAACGGGTGGATTTGGCCGTTCGGATGCCGGACGACGAAGGGCAATCAGCCCTGCTGATGGCAAAGTTTCCCGGGCAGAAACACCGCGCCATGGTCCGGTTGCGGGCCACGGGACACTCCATCGCGCGTGATCTGCGAGAGCTGCGCCCATTGCAGGCAAACCCTGTCCCGCGCCCTGATCTTGATCAGGCCGAGTTGCATGAGTTCGTGTTCGGCTGGACCCCGGAAGGCGGCGCCCCGAATGACGGGTTCTGCGGGTCTTTGGGCTATAGTTTCTGGTCGATCAACCGCACGCCCTGGCCGGGCGATGCGGCGCAGGGAACCGGACCGCTGGCCGTTCTGCAACGGGGCAAGAGCTATGTTCTGCGACTGCGCAATGAATCGCCCAATCTACACCCGATCCACCTGCACGGGCTGGCCTTCGTTCCGCTGACGTCGAACCTGCGCAAACTGCCACCGTTGCTGTCCGATACCATGCTTTTGTTCAAAGACGAGACCGTCGACATCGCGCTGGTCGCGGACAATCCCGGCGACTGGGCGTTTCATTGCCACGTGATCGAACACCAGAAAACCGGGCTGACCGGGTTCATCCGGGTGATTTGACGCTAGTCCAGCGGTGCCATGTTCAACGCCAGAACGTAGTTCGGATAGGCTTGGTCCGCGATATGGAAATCCGTGACGCCAACTTGACGGAAACCTTTGGACAGGTAGAAATCGATGGCCGGAGCGTTTTCGGAATTGGTCGTCAGCCAAATTTCGGTGCGGCCTTTGTTGCGGCAATGGTCAATGGCCACCTGCAACAAAGCTGACCCGATGCCCTTTCCGTGGTGACGCGGCTGCACGTAAAAGGTCACGATCTCAAGATCGGACAGCCCGTCGATCGGGGCGGGACGACCCTCTGCCAACCGAATGTACCCATCTATGCCATCGCGGTTTTCCGAAACAATCAGAAGGTCCTTGCCTTCTTCAAGCAGCGCTTCGAACCGTGCAGTGGTGAACTCGGACAGTGCAAACTCGGCGAAGAAGGCGCTCACGCCATGGCGCAGGTAGGTGCTGATCCAGACTTCGATCGACAGCGCCGCCAGGCTGGCGGCGTCCGATTTCCGGGCTGGTCTGAGCCGCATGTACCTAGGAAGACCCGGCCGGGCTGAGCTGTTCCAGCAAAGCTTTCGCCGCGGCCTGTTCGGCCTGACGTTTGGATCCTGCAGTGGCTTGCGCCTCGGTGCCGTCCTGAAGGCGGGCCGCAATGGTGAAGATCGGGGCGTGGTCTGGGCCACTGCGTTTAACCTCGACGTATGAGGGCGGCTTTTGCCCACGCGCCTGCGCCCATTCCTGCAAAGAGGTCTTGGCGTCACGCGCATCTGCCTCAACCTTGTGGATGCGGTCCCCCCAAAGCGCCAGGATGACATCGCGGGCAACCTCGAACCCCGCATCCCGATAGATGGCGGCGATCACGGCCTCCATCGCGTCGCCCAGCAGCGCTTGCTTGCGACGGCCACCGGACAGCATCTCGGACCGGCCGAGTTTCAACACCGCGCCCAGATCAATCTGACGGGCTACATCAGCGCAAGCCTCTTTGCGGACCAGTGCATTGAACCGTGGGGCCAACTGACCCTCGGACGCCTTTTTGTCGGCTTCAAGCAGCGCAGTGGCCATGACCAGGCCCAGAACGCGGTCTCCCAGAAACTCCAGCCGCTGATTGTCGGGTCGGGTGGACGAAGACACCGAGCCATGGGTCAGCGCGCGCACCAGCAGTTCGGGGTTTTTGAACTCATACCCCAATCGCCGCTGGAACGCCTTTATTTCAGCCGAGGGCTTCAATTGACCGCCTTGAAGAACCGATCACCGCGCCATGTCCAGAAGAACAGCATCGAACGGCCCGCGGACGAGAACATGATCCGGTCGGCACGACCGATCAGGTTTTCGTAAGGCACGTATCCGACACCACCGGCAGATTGCGGCAGACGGCTGTCGCTGGAATTGTCACGGTTGTCACCCATGAAGAAATAATGGCCCTCGGGCACGGTATAGATGCCGGTATTGTCCGATGCCTGGTTGCCGATGTTCAGCACGTCATAGGACACACCGTTGGGCAGGGTTTCGATCAGGCGCGACTTTTCACAGGTGCCGCCTATTCCAACAGGGCCGTTTTCACAGCGGGGCCGCAGGCGCTGCGGGCCTTGCGGTTCGGCAATTTCGGTAAACACGCCGTCGGGCTGCTGAGGAACCGGAGTGCCATTGAGAATGATCTGGCCATTGCGGACCTGGATCCGGTCGCCCGGCAACCCAATCAGGCGCTTGATATAATCACGTCCGGTGACCGGATGGCGAAAGACGATGACATCGCCACGTTCGGGATCACCGCCCCAGATACGGGTATTGTCTTCGCCCTGCATCCAGCCACAGATATCTTCGGCATCCACGTTCAGGCCGACGCTTGGGATGATCAGGCTGGGGCAGGATGCGTAGGAATAGCCATAGGCCATCTTGTTGACGAAGAGGAAATCACCGATCAGCAGCGTCTGCTTCATCGAGCCCGAGGGGATCCAGAACGGTTGAAAGAAGAGGGTGCGGAACACGCCGGCAATCAGCAGCGCGTAGACGATGGTCTTGATCGTCTCCCAGACGGGATTTCCGGTTTTGGCGTCCTCGGCCATTCTGCTCGCTCCAGTTCTTTGCTTGGCTTCGCTGCTACATGCGGGGGGGATGGGGGCAAGTCAAGGCTGCGCGGCCTGATCTTGAACCGGACGCGCCTCGATCACCACAAAAGCCTGCGCCCAGGGGTGATCATCGGTCAGGGTGACGTGGATGATCGCCTCGTGCCCGTCGGGGGTCATTTCCTTGAGGCGCTCGGCGGCCCAGCCGGTCACGTGCATCACCGGTTGGCCGGTGCGCAGATTGGTGACGGCCATGTCCTTCCACGCGATGCCCATGCGCAGACCGGTGCCCAGCGCCTTGGAACACGCCTCTTTCGCGGCCCAGCGCTTGGCATAGGTTCCGGCCGTATCGGCGCGGCGTTCGGCTTTGCGCTGTTCGGTGTCGGTGAAGACACGATTGCGGAAGCGGTCGCCGAACCGGTCGAGCGTGCCCTGGATGCGGTCGATGTTTGCGAGGTCTGTGCCGATGCCGAGGATCATTTTCTCAGTTTCTTTTTTCGCCAAAAAGCGTTTGCTTTGTTTGCATAGCTTGCCCCAACACAGCACGACAAATAGCTGTGGCAACCCCTGCCCAGAAAAGTAAAAAGACGTTTCTCAGGATCAGGTCCCAGAAGTCAATTCTATGCCAATGCCCAAAACCGTAAACCAATACTGAGATTTGAGCAGCCCATAAAACCGACAATGACAGACCAACCATGTAAGTGGCGTTGTACCATAGCGTAGCGTTTGGATTCGCTTGAGTAAGCCGCTTAGACCATAGAAGAATTTGGACCAACGACGCCAAAATAACTGGGAATACCAAGGCATCGAGCGGAAAGAAAAAAAAACCTTTCAGGCCCAATTTTTCTTCGGCAAAGCCTGAGCCTCCCGACGACACAAGAAAAATCATGAACAACGCCACGTATCCAACCCGGTTAAACAACAAGGTTTTCTGTTCGGGTGTCCAAAGTTTCATCACCCCAACCGCACCGTCAAAATCTTGTAACTCGCCACCCCGAAGAACCCCGCAAAGGCGAAATCGAACCAGCGGCGGGCGCGGCGGTAGGTTCGGACCATGCGCTCGGAGGAAAACAGGAAGGCATAGCCGATGAAAACCATCAGCGATCCGGCATAGAGCATGGCGAAATAGCCCAGCAGCATCGACAGGCTGGCATCATTGGGCGCGACGATGGCATAGATCGAGCCCCAGCTGAGGATCGCCTTTGGGTTGGTCAAGTGGATGGCGGCACCTTTGGCGAAGATCGTCGGCAGCGAACCTGTGGCCGGTTTGCCCAAAGCGACCTCATCCGCTGTCATCGCGCGGCGCAGGGCCTTGAGGGCCAGCCAACCCAGATAGGCCACGCCGATATAGCGGATCACCTCGAAGACCCAGACATTGGCCAGCATGATCGCCGACAAGCCAAGCGCTGCGGCAATGCCCCAGGCGGCGGACCCGGCACAGATGCCCAGCGCAAAGACCAGACCGGCGCGGCGGCCTTCGTTCATGGCGGTTCCTGCAATGCCCATCGTGGCAGGCCCCGGAGAGCCGCCAGCCATCAGCCAGGCCAGCCAGATGGCGACAAAGCCGGGCGTGATCACGCGCGCGCCTCGTCCATCAGGCGGCGCATTTCCTGAATGGCCGGGGTCAGGCCCAGAAAAATCGCCTCGCCAATCAGGAAATGACCGATATTCAGCTCTTTGACTTCTGGGAAGGCGGCAACCGGTTTTACGGTGTCATAGGTCAGGCCATGGCCCGCATGAACCTCGAGCCCCAGCGAATGGGCGAAGGTGGACATCTGGCGCAGCGACTCAAGCTCGCGTTCGGCATCTTCCATGCGACCTTCAGCATGGGCGTCGCAATAGGCGCCGGTGTGCAGCTCGATCACTTCGGCACCGATGCGATGCGCAGCTTCGATCTGACGCTGATCGGCGGCAATGAAGATCGACACGCGGCAGCCAGCCTCACGCAGAGGCGCGATGAAATGCGCCAGCTTGTTTTCCTCGCGCGCGACTTCAAGCCCGCCTTCGGTGGTGCGCTCTTCGCGCTTTTCGGGCACGATGCAGACCGCGTGAGGCTTGTGGCGCAGGGCGATTTTCTGCATCTCGGGCGTTGCGGCCATCTCAAAATTCAGCGGCACCGACAGAACCTCCATCAGCCCGTCGATATCGACGTCCGATATATGGCGCCGATCTTCGCGCAGGTGCGCGGTGATGCCATCCGCCCCCGCTTCTTCCGCCAGTTTGGCAGCGCGCAGCGGATCTGGATAATCCCCACCCCGCGCATTGCGCACGGTGGCCACGTGATCGATGTTCACACCCAGACGCAGATGGTTCTCAGACATCACTCGATTCCTTTTGCATGTTCTTGCCCGAGCCTAGAGGCTCTGCCGAGGAAACGGCAGCCGAATCTTCGGCCAAACGCTTGATTTCCTCGAACTTCGCCTTGATCTTGGCGCGGCGGCGCTGCTGATACGTCAGGATCAGCGGCAGGCTGAGGTAATAGCAGATCACCCCCGCAACGACGCCCGGAATGATCCCACCGATCATGTAGGGATAGAAGACGTCATCGTAGAACTGCGACAGCCCGTGCCAGTCGGCCACGCGATCCGTAAACAACGCCAGAAAATTGTTCTTGAGATCCCCTATGGCGCTGGCGAATTTGCCCATCAGCCCTTGTGTGTCGCCTTCTTCGTATTCGGTGCCCAGCAGGAAATGCCCGGTCTGAAGGCAGATCACCCCGATCGGAACATAAGTGAGCGGGTTGCCGAAAAACGTGCCGCTGAGCGCGGCCAGAATGTTTCCCTTGATCAGCCGGGCACCGATGGCGGCGACAAGAAAATGCAACCCGTAAAACGGCGTAAAGGCGGCAAACACCCCTGCCCCGATGCCGCGCGCGATCCGGTCAGGGGTATCCGGCAAGCGCCGGACGCGGTGTTTCACGTAATGGAAGGCGCGGGTCCATCCGCCACGCGGATAGACGAAATCCGATGCGATCTGGACTGGAGAGCGTCGGTCTCGGCGCTTGAATACCACCCGTGATCACCCCTTCTCAGCCAGCCGCAACCGAAGTTTTGACCTGATCCCGATACCGTTCGACCGCAGCAACATCGCTTTCCGCCTCCAGCATCAGCATGAGTGAATGAAGCTGTTCAAGGTCGCGCAGTTCGACATTGATCAGAAGGCGGTAAAAATCCGGTTTGCGGTCAACAAACTCGAGGTTCGAGATATTGGCCTTTTTCTCGCCGATCAATGTGCAAATACGGCCCAGAACCCCGGCATCGTTGCCAATGGTCAGATCCAGCGTCGCGCCATAGACGGCCGGGTGCGTGCCCGAATGCCAGTGCAGATCGACCCACCGGTCAGGTTCGCCTTCGAACTCGCTGAGCCGATCGCAATCGATGGCATGCACGACCACGCCCTTGCCCCGATAGGTGATACCGACGATACGTTCCCCCGGCAGCGGCTGACAGCAGGGGGCCCGGTCGAACTTCTGCCCCGGCTCTAGGCCAATCACCGCACGGCGCAGCGGAATGGCGTCGCCGTCGTCCTTGGCAAGTTCGGGATAGACGGCCTGAACCACCTCATGCGCAGTCAGTTCGGCACTGCCAAGGCGGGCCAGCAGCTCGTGCCGATCTTTCAGGCGCAGGTGTTTTGCCGCGGTATCGAGTGCTTTGTCGGTCGCCTTGCGGCCCACATGCTCGAACCCGGAACGGGCCAGTTCTTTGCCCAGCTTGATGAATCGTTCCCGATCCACTTCGCGCAGGGCGCGGCGAATGGCGGTACGGGCCTTGCCGGTGACTGCAATCTCCAGCCACGTGACCTGCGGCGTCTGACCATCGGCGGTGATGATGTCCACGGACTGACCATTTTTGAGCCGCGTCCAAAGCGGAACGCGGATACCATCAACCTTGGCCCCGACACAGGCATGACCGATCCGGGTGTGAATGGCATAGGCAAAATCGATCGGCGTCGCGCCACGCGGCAGCTTCACCACGTCGCCCTTGGGGGTGAAACAGAACACCTGGTCCGAATACATCTCGAGCTTGACGGCCTCGAGGAAGTCTTCGTGATCTTCCTCGTTGTCGAACTGCTCGGTCAGATTGGAAATCCATTTGGCCGGGTCGACGGCGAACGGGTTCTCGGTGCGCACACCGTCGCGATAGGACCAATGCGCCGCGACCCCGGTTTCGGCCACGTCGTGCATCTGGCGGGTGCGGATCTGGACCTCGACCCGTTTACCGTCCCGGCCCGACACCGTGGTGTGGATCGAGCGGTAACCGTTCGATTTGGGCTGGCTGATATAGTCCTTGAAGCGCCCCGGCACCGCGCGCCAGCGCTGGTGGATGGCACCCAGGGTTCGATAGCAGTCTTCCTCGGTCTGGGTGATGATGCGGAACCCATAGATGTCTGACAGGCGCGAGAAGCCCTGATCCTTTTCCTGCATCTTGCGCCAGATCGAATAGGGTTTCTTGGCGCGGCCGAACACCTCGGCCTCGATCCCGGCCTTTTCCAACTCGTGCCGCATGTCGCCGGTGATGCGATGGATCACGTCGCCGGTCTCGCGTTGCAGGGTAATAAAGCGGCGGATGATCGACTGGCGGCCTTCAGGGTTGAGGACACGGAAAGCCAGGTCTTCAAGTTCCTCACGCATCCACTGCATACCCATCCGGCCCGCAAGCGGTGCGTAGATATCCATCGTCTCGCGGGCCTTGACGATCTGTTTTTCGGGACGCATCGCCTTGATCGTGCGCATGTTGTGCAAACGGTCGGCCAGCTTGACCAGAATCACGCGCAGGTCCTTGGACATGGCCATGAACAGCTTGCGGAAGTTCTCGGCCTGCTTGGTCTCGCGGCTGGACAGTTGCAGATTGGTCAGCTTGGTGACGCCGTCGACCAGTTTGGCGACTTCATCCCCGAAAAGTTCAGCCACCTTGCCATAGTTGGCCTTGGTGTCTTCGATCGTGTCGTGAAGCAGCGCCGTGATGATAGTCGCATCATCCAGACGCTGTTCGGTCAGGATGGCGGCAACGGCAACGGGATGGGTGAAATAGGGCTCGCCGGAATGGCGGAACTGCCCCTCGTGCATCTGCTGGCCAAATTCATAGGCCAGCGCAATGCGGTCAGCATTCGTCTTGGGATTGTAGTTGCGGACCAGCGCAATCAGATCGTCAGCTGAAATCATCCGGTCCGCACCTTCGTCTTCAGGGCTTACCCCTGCCCTTGAGCCTCCATCAGAGCGCGCAGGAGCTTCTCTTCCGACATGTCGTCCATGGCGGGTTTGTCCGTTTCGGCACCCATCAGCAGCGCCATCTGATCTTCTTCGGGCTCGTCAACCTCGATCTGGGTCTGGTTGGCCTCAATCAGGCGCTCGCGCAATTCGTCCGCGCTTTGGGTTTCGTCGGCGATCTCACGCAGAGACACGACAGGGTTTTTGTCGTTGTCGCGGTCAACGGTAATCGCTGCACCGGCGGAAATCTCACGCGCCCGATGGGCGGCGAGCATCACCAGCTCGAACCGGTTTGGAACCTTGTCTACGCAATCTTCAACCGTCACGCGGGCCATTGGGCGCTCTCCGTTTCTGAATCCATGTCAGGAAGGGGTTTATCTAAGCGCGAATCCGCGCCTTGACAAGCAGGAAATGCTGCATTTGCACGGATCACAACGCCGTGACCGCCGCAACCTCTGCCGCGGGAAGGGTCTGGATCATCTCGCAGACCGTGCGACCCAGAACCGGATGGCGCCAGTCGGGCACGATATCGGCCATCGGCACGAGGACAAAGGCGCGATCCTGAAGGCGCGGATGCGGCAAGATCAACTGATCCGGTGCCTCTTGCCTTTGCGCGTCGGTCGGCAGGGTCAGCCAGCGATCAAACGTGGCGCGATCCGGCAGGACCTGATCTTCGAAACAGACCAGATCCAGATCCAGCGTCCGCATCCCCCAGCGCTGCACCCGTTCGCGCCCGAATTCCTGCTCCACCTCGTGCAGCACCTGCAACAGCTGCGAAGGAGACCTCTCGGTTGCAATCAGCGCCGCGGCATTCACATAGTCCGGGCCGGCCCCGGCGGGAAAGCACGGCGTTGCAAAAAAACGACTGACGGAGCGAATCACCACATCGTGACGCGATAACGCGTCAAGCGCGTTCTGAAGTGTTACAGCGGGACCATTTCCTCTCAAATCGAGATTTGCGCCCAGCGCAACAACGGCATTTGGCATGGATTTGCTCATGTGATACCCTACATTCGACCCATTGCATACTTGCGATAATCGACAGAAGTTCTAATTATAGGCGTACCAGAGCGCGTCATTTTATCACTCACTCACTCACGTAACGCGGCACGCACTGGATTATACCGGAAGGGAATATTTATGTTTTATAAAGACGAACGGCTAGCGCTGTTCATCGACGGCTCGAATCTTTATGCCGCGGCAAAAGCACTCGGTTTCGACATTGACTACAAACTTCTGCGGCAGGAATTCATGCGCCGCGGCAAGCTTCTTCGGGCCTTCTACTATACAGCGCTGCTGGAAAACGACGAGTATTCGCCGATCCGTCCATTGGTTGACTGGCTGCATTACAACGGCTTCACCATGGTCACGAAACCGGCCAAGGAATACACCGACAGCATGGGGCGTCGGAAAGTCAAAGGAAATATGGATATCGAACTTACCGTCGATGCCATGGAACTGGCGCCGCGCGTCGATCATATCGTGCTGTTCTCGGGTGATGGGGATTTCCGCCCGTTGATCGCCAGCCTGCAACGGCAGGGCGTGCGCGTATCGGTGGTGTCGACCATTCGCAGCCAACCGCCGATGATCTCGGATGAACTGCGCCGCCAGGCCGACAATTTCATCGAGCTGGAGGATTTGCGCGATGTCATCGGTCGCCCGCCGCGTGAAATGCCGACGGAGCATCGCAGCGTCGCTGTTGCCAGCAACAGCTGACAAGACGATAGGCCTGTCATGATGGGGAAAAATCGCGCGGTCAGGACATCGGTCCTGGCCGCGCTTCTTTAACAAGGTACAGGTGCTTAAACATCACCCGATTAGCAACGATTCGTGTCAGATGAATGACGATGTCCTGTCTGGACCAAGGCCGGGAAAAGACTTACCTGTGCCACAAGGAGACAGCCTGATGAAAAAGCCGCCACTGACACTTTACCTTGCCGCCCCACGCGGGTTCTGCGCCGGTGTGGACCGTGCCATCAAAATCGTTGTGATGGCTTTGCAGAAATGGGGCCCACCGGTCTATGTGCGCCACGAGATCGTGCACAACAAATTCGTGGTCGACGGCCTTCGCGCCAAAGGGGCCGTTTTCGTCGAGGAATTGCAGGAATGCCCCGATGACCGCCCGGTGATCTTTTCCGCCCACGGGGTGCCGAAATCCGTTCCCGCCGAGGCTGCCCAGCGCGAGATGATCTATGTGGACGCCACCTGTCCTCTGGTTTCCAAGGTGCATGTCGAGGCGCAGCGCCACGCGGACGCGGGGTTGCAGATGATCATGATCGGCCACAAAGGCCATCCCGAAACCGTGGGCACCATGGGGCAGCTGCCCGAGGGCGATGTGCTGCTGGTCGAGACCGTGGACGACGTGGCCACGGTGCAGGTGCGTGACCCGGATAAGCTGGCCTTTGTCACCCAAACCACCCTTTCGGTCGATGACACCAAGGATATCATCGCCGCCCTTCAGGCCCGATTCCCGGCCATTGTCGGACCGCACAAGGAAGATATCTGTTATGCCACCACCAACCGGCAGGAAGCGGTGAAAGCCGTGGCCCCCAAGGCGGATGCCTTGCTGGTTGTGGGCGCGCCGAACTCATCGAACTCGCGCCGCCTTGTCGAGGTTGCCTCGCGCGCGGGGTGTCAGTACGCGCAGCTGGTCCAGCGCGCCACCGAGATTGACTGGCGCGCGCTCGAGGGTATCTCGACCGTGGCTGTCACCGCAGGCGCGTCGGCCCCGGAGGTTCTGGTAAACGAGGTGATCGAAGCGTTCAGCGCGCATTATGATGTCACCGTCGAGCCGGTCGAAACCGCCGTTGAAAACGTCGAGTTCAAAGTCCCCCGCGTGTTGAGGCAACCGGCGTGAACGGAGTGCCGAAAGCGCCTCTCTATCTGGGGCTGGCGGGACTGGTTCCGTTTGTCTGGGGCGCCCTGACCTATCTGAACAGCGACCTGAGTGCCTGGGGCGCGCAAACCTTTGGCCCACGTTTCGTGGGGCCTTATGTGCAACTGTTCTATGGATCGGTCATCCTCAGCTTCATGTCCGGTGTTCTCTGGGGTTTTGCCACCAAGACATCGGGCAGCAAAGCGGCCCTGTGTTATCTGTTGTCGGTTCTGCCCGCGCTTTGGGCCTTTGCCATGACAGGCGGCGGGCCGGTCAATGCGGGCACCAATCTGATGTATGGGTTCGCTGGTTTGTTGTTGCTGGATGCCCTGTTTTCCTACTGGCGCCTGACACCGGTCTGGTGGATGCGGTTGCGCATCCTGCTGACCGCGGTCGTATTGGCTAGTCTTGCAGTCGGAGTGTACCTGTGACCGATGAACGCACGATCAACGCCTATACAAACAAGGTGGCCGAATATCTGAAGATCCCTCTGCCGCCCGAGCAGCTTGAGGCCCGTCAGGCTTTTGCTGATGCGGTCGGCGCAGGCGGCTATGTACTGGATTTGGGGTCCGGGCCGGGGTCGGACAGCGGGTTCCTGATGCGTCAGGGCCTAAAGGTTCGCGCGCTGGATGCCACGCCAGCCTTTGTCGAACATGCGCGGGAAAACGGTGTGGATGCTTATCTGGGTACGTTCGATGACGTCACCGAGACGGCCGAATATGACGGTGTTTACGCCAGCTTTTCCCTGCTGCACGCGCCGCGCGCTGATTTCCAGCGGCATCTGAATACGATCCACAGGGCTCTGAAACCCGGTGGACAGCTGTTTCTGGGGATGAAGCTGGGCACTGGTGAACACCGGGATGATCTGGATCGTTTTTATTCCTATTACACAGAGGCCGAGATCGAGGACGCCTTGAACAAGGCAGGGTTCACGATTGACCGCGCAGTCCATGGCATGGGCAAAGGCCTGGCCGGATCGTATGACGGATATATTCTGGTGTTCGCCCATGCCTGAATTGTTTGCCTATACGGATGGTGCCTGTTCCGGAAACCCCGGCCCCGGAGGCTGGGGTGTGCTGTTGCGCGCGATGGACGGGGACAGCGTTCTGAAAGAGCGTGAGCTGAACGGGGGCGAAGCCGAGACGACCAACAACCGGATGGAGTTGCTGGCCGCCATCAGCGCCCTTGAAGCGCTGGAGCGACCGTCGAAGATAACCGTCGTCACCGACAGCGCCTATGTGAAGAACGGCGTCACCGGCTGGATTTTCGGTTGGAAACGCAACGGATGGAAAACCTCGAACAAGAAACCGGTCAAAAATGTCGATCTTTGGCAGCGTCTGGATGAGGCGCAGGAACGGCATGATGTGACATGGGAATGGGTCAAGGGCCACGCAGGCCACCCCGAGAATGAAAAAGCTGATGAGCTGGCCCGGGCCGGAATGGCGCCGTTCAAACCGAAGAAGGCACAGGCGTGACCGCGCTGACGCTGCTGGACTATGCCTCGGTTCTGATCTTCGCGTTGACAGGGGCACTGGTGGCCAGCCGTGCCCAGCTGGATCTGGTGGGATTTGCCTTCATGGCCTGCCTGACGGCCGTAGGTGGCGGCACTGTACGAGACCTTTTGCTGGACCGTCACCCGATCTTTTGGGTCGGGCAGCCGGATTACATCCTGATCGCAGTCGCGGCATCGGTCCTGGTGTTCTTTACCGCACATCTGGTGGAAAGCCGCTATAACTGGCTGGTCTGGCTGGACAGTTTTGCACTGTCAGTGGCTGTCGCGGCCGGAACCGGCGCGGCGTTGTCGCTGGATCAGTCCGGGGTCATTGTCGTTTTGATGGGTGTGACGACCGGATGCCTGGGCGGGTTGATGCGCGATGTGGTCTGCAACGAAGTGCCGCTGGTGCTGAAACAAGGCGAGCTTTATGTGTCCTGCGCCTTTACAGGTGCCCTAACGGCAGTTCTGGCTGCCAGATTGGGGGCAGAGCCTGCGTTTTCTCTGGCTCTCTGCGCCTTGGTGTGCTGGGCATTGCGCGCCGGGTCGTTGATGTTTGGCTGGCAATTGCCGGTCTACAAAAACCGTCCGCCGCGCAACTGAGCCCGACAGTGGACGCCAAAGCGGCATGCTGTTACCCCTTTTGAAAGCACAGCCCGGAGGCCAACGTGACACATAGACTTGCATCCATCACAGCCTGCCTGGCCCTGCTCGCCTCATGCGGCGCGTATTACACCCCTGTCAGTTTTGTTGCGCAGGGCGACCAGATCATCGCCTCGGGCACGATTGACGAGACAACGCTGTCTGCCTTTGAGGAAGTGACAGCCCAAAACCCCGAAGCCCGCACTCTGGTTCTGCAATACATTGAAGGATCGGTTGATGATGACGCCAATGTCATCTTCGCCCGCGAAGTGCACAGGGCCGGGTTCGATACCGTTGTTCCATCGAACGGGCTGGTGGCCAGCGGTGGCACCGACCTGTTCCTGGCCGGAAACCGCCGCGTGCTGCAACCGGGGGCCTGTGTCGGTGTCCACAGCTGGGCCGGGTCGGGTCTGGTGGCGACCGACTTGCCCGAGGACGATCCAGAACATGACCGATACCTGGACTATTTCAAGGATATCGGCGTGGACGAGGAGTTTTACTGGTACACCCTGTTCGCAGCCCCGGCCGACAGTATGCACTGGATGACCACTGCCGAGGCGAACCGGTTCGATTTGTCCACCAAGGGTGCTCCGGCACTTGGGTCTGCGACGGTGTGCGACGAACGGTAAGTCAGCCGTTCAGCAAGCGCGCGCCGATTTCCTTGACGAATTTCGCGGCCACCATCGCCGTCATGCCATAGGGGTCGCGATGCGGGTTGAGCTCGACGATATCCGCCCCAACCAGCTGACCTTTGAACCGGTGGATCAGGTCGATAACCTCGCGCGTGCTCAGCCCACCGGGCTCATGGTGCGAGACGCCCGGCGCAAAGGCCGGGTCCAGCGCATCCAGATCAAGGGACAGGTAGACCGGGCCATCGAATGAAATCTGCAAGTCGGGGCGCCAGTTGCGCATGTCGATCACCTCGACCCCGAACTTATCGGCCTGTTCGCGCTGATGGGCGTTCATGGCGCGGATGCCGACCTGCACCAGACGCTTGACCGGGCAGGTCTCCATCACCCGGGCAAAGGGGCAGCCATGGCCGAGCGGTCCGATATCCTGCGTGTCGTACAGATCAGGGTGGCTGTCGATATGCAGGATGCTCAGCCCTTCGTACCGATCCGCATGGGCCTTGATCAGCGGATAGGCCACCGAATGGTCGCCGCCCAGAGACAACAGGCGCGCGCCGGTTGCGATCCGTTTCGCCGCTTCGGCCTCGATCCGGTCAATCGGTTCCTGCCCGCGCATTTCGAACACATCCAGATCGCCGGTATCCCTGAATTTGGCGCTTGCACCCAGATCGGTGCCATCTTCGGCGGTCAGGTTGGCGGCACCGGAATGCAGCGCCTCGCGGATGCGTCCGGGGGCGAAGGCCGGCCCTTGCAGGAACGAGGAATGCAGATCCAAAGGAACGCCCATCAGAGCGACATCACCCGGCTTCAAATCATGCGGCATCATCATTCCCCTTTTTCGTTGAAGGCGATCTGGACGGAGGAAAGACGCCGGGTCAAGGGGTCAACGGCGCAGGTAGGTCTGCCAGATCCAAATCACCAGCAACGCACCCAGAACCGCCCCGACAAAACCAGACAGCCACCCCATAACGGTTACAAGAAACCGCAGCAGCATCCCTCCGATCAGGGCGCCTGCGATACCGATCAGCATGGTCGTCGGGATATCCGCCTCGATCCGCATCAGGCGGGTGGCCAGAAACCCTGCCGCTGCACCGATGATGATCAGGGCGACGATTGGCATGTCACTTCCTCCAGTGGGTCGGCACGATGATCAAGGCACCAACAGAGGAAATCACCGCATCCAGCCCCGGAGGACCAAAGCTGATACCGAACATGATACGGACGAAATAGAACAGGAACGCCCCGCCCACACAGATGATGATGGATTGCAAATAGCCGTTATGGGTGAAACCGGTCTGTTCGGACAGATACCCGACGATCCCGGCAATCACGACAGTGCCCATCATCACCATGAACATATGGCTTTACTCCGAAGACATCCGGGTGCCGATCGGGATTGGCCAGCCCCGCAGGAACGTTTCCTTATCCTGCGCGCCTTTGCCCGCCCTTTGCAAGCGCAGCAGTTCTATGGCGCCCTGCCCGCAAGCCACATACAGATCGCCATTCAGAACCTCCCCCGGTGCGCCCTTCCCTTGCGCCAGACGCGAAGCGAGGAATTTTACCCTGTTGCCTTCGATCTCGGTCCAGGCCCCGGGAAAGGGCGACAGGCCGCGGATCTGCCGATCGACCTCGACCGCGGGGCGCGACCAGTCCACGCGGGCCTCGGACTTGTCGATCTTGGCGGCATAGGTGACACCAATCTCGGGCTGCGGATCAGGGGTCAGGCCGGGCAGCTTTGCCAACGCCTCGACAATCAAAGCCGCGCCCATCGCCGAGAGCCGGTCATGCAGTTCCGCAGTGGTTTCCTCGGGCCCGATATCGGTGGCCTGTCGCAACAGAACGGGGCCGGTATCAAGGCCCGCCTCCATTTGCATGATACAGACGCCGGTTTGCGCATCGCCCGCCATGATCGCGCGGTGGATCGGAGCCGCCCCGCGCCAGCGCGGCAACAGGCTGGCATGAATGTTCAGGCAGCCATGAGCCGGCGCATCGAGGATGGGCTGGGGCAGGATCAGCCCATAAGCCACAACCACCGCCACATCCGCGTTCAGTGCCGCAAAACTGTCCTGCTCCTCGGCCGGTTTCAGCGAGGTTGGGTGACGCACGTCCAGACCCAGCGCCTGGGCCCGCGCGTGGACCGGTGTCGGGCGATCCTTCTTGCCCCGCCCCGCCGGGCGCGGGGGCTGGCAATAGACGGCGGCGATCTCATGCCCGGCCTCGACCAGCGCATCCAGAACCGGCACCGAGAAGTCCGGGGTTCCCATGAAAACAACGCGCATTTTTACCCCTGTTTCTTGGCTTTGCGCAGCAGCATGTCGCGTTTGACCTTGCTGAGCCGGTCAAAATACATCCGGCCATTCAGATGGTCGATCTGGTGCTGGACACTGGTGGCCTCGATGCCGACAAAATCGCGACGGTCCACCACGCCCTGCTCGTTCAGGAATTTGACAGTCACCGCGCGTGGGCGTTTTACCTTGGCCGACACGCCCGGCAGGTTCGGACTGGCCTCTTCATGTTCACGCAGTTCGATCGAGCTGTGCAGGATTTCCGGGTTCGCCAGACGCACGGCCTTGCCCCGCTCGGCCGACCCATCGACCACGGCCAGACGCAACATCACTCCGATCTGCGGCGCGGCCAGACCGACACCGGGCATGGCCTCCATCGTATCGATCATGTCCTGCCAAATCCGGCGAATGTCATCGGTGATTTCAGTCACCTCATCCGCCTTTGTGCGCAAGCGTTTGTCGGGCCAGGGCAGACAGGTGCGGACGGTCATGCGCGCGCCCGTTCACGTTTGAGCTTTTGCATCTTGCGGGTAATCATCTGCCGTTTCAGCGGTTTTAGGTAATCAATGAACAGCTTGCCGTTCAGATGGTCGATTTCATGCTGCACGCAAGTGGCCCAAAGCCCGTCGAACGTCTCCTGTCGCAGGTTTCCCTTCTCGTCCATCCAGGTGACATCGACCACCTTGGGGCGGGTCACTTCGGCATATTGATCCGGGATCGACAGGCATCCTTCCTCGTATACATTGGTTTCCTCGGAAGAGGCGATGACCTGAGGGTTGAACATGATCAGCGGGCGCGGTGTTTCGCCTTCTTCCTTGATGCAATCCAGCACGATCAACCGTTCCAGCACACCGATCTGCGGCGCGGCGAGGCCAATCCCGGGCGCGTCATACATGGTTTCCAGCATGTCGTCAGCCAGCGTGCGCAGCTCGTCCGTCAGGTCGGATACGGGCGCGCAGACCTTTTTCAGGCGGGGATCGGGATGGATCAGGATAGTGCGTTTCATGAGGCTGATTTAGGCCATCCCGCCCCGCGCCGCAACGCCCCCCTTGCACCCGCCCGATTTGCGGTTAGCTTTCGGTCGAGAAAATGGAGCAGACATGACTTTCAACGACCTGATCGACCGCCGGGGCACCAACAGTTCAAAATGGGACAAGATGGAGATGCTGTATGGCGTCTCGCCCGAGGACGGTCTGGCCATGTGGACGGCCGATTCCGATTACCAGACGGCACCCTGCGTGATCGAGGCCGTGCGCAAGGCCGCAGATCACGGCGTGTTCGGCTATTCATGGATGCACCCGGACTATCTGGCCTCAGTTCAATGGTGGATGAAAACCCGCCATGATTGGGAAATCGACACGGATTGGATTCTGACGACCCAGGGCTTGGGCAATGCAGTCGCCCTGTCGCTGGATGTCTGGACCGATCCCGGTGATGGCATCGTGATCTTCACCCCCGTTTACCATGAGTTTGCCCACAAGGTGAACAAATCGGGCCGCCGGGTCGTGGAGTGCCCTTTGGTGCGGGACGGGGAAAGTTACGGCCTTGATCTGGACAACGCCCAGTCCCGGTTGGACGGGTCCGAGAAGATGCTGCTGTGGTGTTCGCCGCAAAACCCGTCGGGTCGTGTCTGGACGCCCGACGAGTTGCAGGCCGTGGCCGCGTTTGCCGAACGGAACGGTTTGATCCTGGTATCGGACGAGATTCACCACGATCTGGTCTATCCCGGCGCCAAATTTGTACCGATGGACGTAGCGGCCCCGGATGCACGTCCGTGGACCGTGACGCTGACTGCGGCGTCTAAGACCTTCAACATCGCCGGGCAGCGGACCGGCAACATGATCATTCCCGATCCCAAACTGCGCGCGGCCATGAAGCAACGGCTGCAAACATTGGATTACGATCCCGGCGCGTTGGGCGTGGCGATGATCACCGCCGCGTACAGCCCCGAAGGGGCCGAATGGGTAGATGCCCAGATCGCGCATCTGGAGGGAAACCGGCGTCTGTTCGATCAGACCATCACCGAGATTCCGGGGCTCTGGTCGATGCCCTTGCAGGCGACCTATCTCGCCTGGGTCGATTTCTCGGGCACCGGCATGGATCACGCTGAATTTGTCCGCCGGTTGCGCGAGGACGCGCGGATCGCGACATCGTCAGGTCCGGGTTTCGGCACTGGAGGAGAAACGTTTGAACGGTTCAACCTCGCCACGCAACGGGCGCGGGTCGAGGAAGCTTGCCTGCGGCTGAAACGAGCCTTCGGGGATCTGCAATAAGTACGTGCCGGCCGGGGCTTGCAAACCCTGCCCTGTTTCCACAGGTGCCGGTTGCCTTGGTTGAGGCCGCTTTGGGCCGCGCGTGCCTGTCTTTAGGCTGGCACCGCTGGCCTTTGGCATCGACCAAACCCTCAGCCAAATCGGAATACCGGTTGAAATTCGCCCCTAGTCGTCACGCCCCAGCAGGGCGATCGGCGCATCGGGCGCGCGGTAAAAGTCAAGCGGCGCGCTGTCATGGGCGGCCGTGCTGCGTTTGAATTCATATCGCATCTCACCGCCTTCATCCTCATCCGCGACGATGAGGCATTGATAGAGGTGGTTGGCCCCGTCAAAGATATCAACAAGCCCGCGCAAGCGCGGCGTGGTTTCCGCCTCAACCGTAAAACCGTCTTTCCACAATTTGAGTATTTTGTAGGTATTGTCGCCCATCTCCACCCGTAAACGGCTGGCTTTTTTCAATGTGGCGATTCGGGCCGCGTCCAACTCGGCGCGTATTTCCTTTGAAACATAGGTACTCATTAATCCGTTCCCCCGTGAATGACTTCTATTGTGCGGGATAAGTTGTAAAAATCCAGTGAACCACGTCACAGAAACACGATCCAGCCGAGGTTTGTTGCACAGAAATCCCGAACTCGACTGTGCACGGATGCAGAACATTTGCGCGGGCGCTCGCATAGGAAGATGCAAGCCCTGGCCCTATGTTTTTCGAAACGCACATGCGGAGGAAAAGACATGGGCCTGCTGGTCGACGGAAAATGGCACGATACCTGGTATGATACAAAATCCACGGGCGGTGCATTCAAGCGCAGCGCCGCGCAGTTTCGCAATTGGTTGACAGCTGACGGCAAGGCGGGGCCATCAGGCAAAGGCGGGTTCAAAGCAGAATCCGGGCGCTATCACCTTTACGTCAGCTATGCCTGCCCCTGGGCCCATCGCACGCTGATTTTTCGCGAGTTGAAAGGGCTGAGCGATCTGATCTCGGTGTCGGTCGTGCATCCTGACATGCTGGATCAGGGTTGGACCTTTGAAACAGACGCCCACGGCGCGACAGGAGATGACCTTTACGGGCTGGGCTTTGCGCACCAGATCTATAGCAAAGCCGATCCAGCCTATTCGGGGCGCGTGACCGTGCCGATCCTGTGGGACAAGCGGCAGGAAACCATCGTGTCGAACGAAAGCTCGGAAATCATCCGCATGTTCAATTCGGCCTTCGACGGGGTCACCGGCAATACCGATGATTACTGGCCCGAAGCGATGCGCGATGAAATCGAAGAGGTCAACGCGCGCATCTATTCAGACGTCAACAACGGCGTCTACAAGTCCGGCTTTGCCACCTCGCAAGCGGCCTATGACGCCGCCGTGGGCCCGTTGTTCGACACGCTGGACTGGCTGGAAGATCGTCTGGCCCGGAACCGTTACCTGATGGGGGATCGGATCACCGAGGCTGACTGGCGGCTGTTTACGACGCTGATCCGCTTTGATCCGGTCTATCATCTGCACTTCAAATGCAACAAGCGGCGCCTGATCGATTACCCGAACCTATGGGCCTATACGCGTGAACTGTACCAATGGCCCGGGGTGGCACCCACGGTGAACATGAACCATATCGTGCGCCACTATCACTACAGCCATGACAGCATCAATCCGCACCGGATCATTCCGGTGAACCCGGTGCTGGATTACACAGAACCGCACCGCCGCGATCAGCGCCCTGCGGCGTAATGCTCGACCATCGCCGCCAGATCCTCTGGCGGTGTTTCGCTTTGCACATAAGCACAGGCGTTCGGGCTGTGGGCAAATATCGATCCATCCGAGAAGAAAGTGGTGTTAGTGACAAAGATCACCCGCGCCTGGGGGCGGCGATAGCTTGCAAAATCGGCCACGGCCAATGCACTTCCGGTTTCCAGGACCAGATCCAGCACGATGATTTCGAAATCCGTGCCGTACAGCGCCAGAATGGCGGCTTCCTGCGTCTCGACCAGCGTGACCTCGGCGCCCTGCCGTTCCAGATGCCTTTTCCAGACCCGACCAAGGTCGGGATTACTCTCAACAATCAGAACTTTCATTTGCAACAACCTCGGCACTTGGTATGGTGAGTGGTGCCGACCCCCGTGGTCCGTGATCTCGTTATTTCCTTAACAAAGTGTTAACAGCAGCCCCACAGGCCCGTGAACAGGCGGATTTGCTTGTGTAAGAGGCGAAAATCCGCTTGAAGCGGGCCAAAAGCGGTAATTTCTCGCAGAGAGAGCAGATGAACACTTTGGACGAAGATCTGGATCCACGCGCGGTTCGTGACCATGGCGGCGGGTTGGACAAGGCGATTGTCAACTATGGCGGGCAACGCACCGACTGGATCGATCTGTCCACCGGCATCAATCCTCATGCCTATCCCGTGTCTGGCCTGACGGCCGGGGATTGGGCCGAATTGCCGGATCACGGGGCGTTTGAACGGCTCAGCGATGCCGCGCGCCGGTTCTGGAACGTGCCGCAGCGTGCCGCGATTCTGCCCGCGCCCGGAGCGTCGGCGATCATCGCGCGCCTGCCGGCTCTGGCCGCGACGGGTACGGTACAGATCACGCCGCCCACCTATAACGAACACGCCGCCGCCTTTTCGGCTCAGGGGTGGAAGATACGGCAAGACGCGCCCAGCGACGCCCGCGTGATCGTACATCCGAACAACCCGGACGGGCGTATCTGGCAGGAAAGCGACGTATCGGCACCACTTACCGTGATTGACGAAAGCTTTTGCGACGTCATGCCGGACAAGTCCTTGATCCATCTGGCAGACCGCCCCGGAGTGATCGTGCTGAAGAGTTTTGGCAAATTCTGGGGGCTGGCCGGGGTAAGGCTGGGGTTTGCCATAGGACGGCCGGATATGATCAGCCGGTTGAACGATCTGACCGGCCCTTGGTCGGTATCAGGTCCGGCCTTGCGGGTCGGCACACAGGCTTTGATGGACAACCGTTGGGCGGACGCCACGCGTGCGCGTTTGGCTGACGAGGCCTCAAGGCTGGATGCGCTGGTCACAAGAAAGGGGGCCAAGGTGATCGGCGGCACCAGCCTGTTCCGACTTTATCAGGTCGACAACGCCGCCCATTGGCAAGGTCGTCTGGCACGGTCCCATATCTGGAGCCGCATCTTCCCCTATTCTGAAACCTATCTGCGCCTTGGGCTCCCGCCCGAGGATGGATGGAACAGGTTGGAGGCGGCCCTGTGAGCCCTGGCCTGATGCTGGTCTGTGCCATGTGTCTGGACGCAGCACTGGGGGAACCCGACTGGCTCTGGTCGCGCGTCAGGCATCCGGCGGTGATGATCGGCAACCTGATCGGCTGGCTGGATACACGCCTGAACCACGGGGCCCAGCGCCGTTCAAAAGGGGTGGGTGTGCTTGTCCTGCTGGTTTGCGGCGCTGGGGCGCTTGGCTGGGGTTTGTCCCTGTTGGGGCCGGTGGTTGAAATCCTGGTCTGCGCGATCCTGTTGGCGCAAAAATCGTTGGTCACCCATGTGCGCGCCGTGGGCGAAGGGCTGATGGCCTCGCTGTCAGAGGGGCGGGCACGGGTGGCCATGATCGTCTCGCGCGATACACGGGACATGACCGAGGCACAGGTGGCACGCTCGGCCATCGAAAGCGCCGCTGAAAACCTAAGTGACGGCGTCATCGCGCCTGCTTTCTGGTTTCTGATTGCCGGGTTGCCGGGGCTGCTGGTCTACAAGGCGGTGAACACGGCCGACAGCATGATCGGGTATCGCAATGAAACGTACCGCGCGTTTGGCTGGGCTTCAGCACGGTTCGACGACCTGCTGAACCTGATCCCAGCCCGCCTGACCTGCGTGATGATCGTGGCGCTGTCGGGCCAGTGGTCGCGCTGGCGCGAAATCTTTGCAGATGCGCACCGTCACATCTCGCCCAATGCGGGCTGGCCCGAGGCCGCCATGGCCCGCGCGCTGAACGTCGCCCTGGCCGGGCCGCGCAGCTATGACGGCAAGGTGCGGGATCTGGCATGGGTCAATGGCAACGCTCAGCGCGAGATCGGAGCTTTGGACATTTTCCGCGCATGTCGCATGTTGTGGCGTGTTTGGGGGCTTGCGCTTGGGCTCGTGTCGGTGTCGGTTGGGATCGACCTGATTTACTGACGGACATTTGTCATGCGTTTTCTTTCCGGCCTGATCGCCGCCACCCTGTTTGCCCAACCTGCCCTGGCCCAATGTGGTGGTGGCTTCAATTCCTTTGTCCAAGGGCTAAAGACCGAGGCCGTGCAGCAAGGCTTTGACAAATCCACCGTGAACGCATTTTTCAAAGGCGTGCAGCAGGACAGCGCCGTGCTGAAGGCCGATCGGGCGCAGGGGGTGTTTCAGAAACCCTTTATCGAGTTTTCCCGGCGGCTGATCTCGGCCAATCGGATCGAACGCGGGCAGGCGATGTCGCGCAAATATGACGCGGTGTTTGACCGGATCGAAAAGCAATACGGCATCTCACGCGGGGTGTTGCTGGCCTTCTGGGCGTTCGAGACCGACTACGGATCCTTTCAGGGCGACTTCAACACCCGCAATGCACTGGTGACTTTGGCCCATGACTGCCGTCGCCCCGACCTGTTCCGCCCTCAAATCTTCGCGGCCATCGAACTTTATCAGAATGGTGATTTCGACCCGGCCCGCACAACGGGCGCGTGGGCCGGGGAAATCGGTATGGTCCAGATGCTGCCGCGGGACATTCTGGAAAACGGTGTCGATGGTGACGGCGACGGGCATGTCCGCCTGAAAACCTCGGCCCCCGATGCGCTGATGTCCGGGGCCAAGATGCTGTCGCATCTGGGCTGGCGCGCAGGCGAACCGTGGCTGCAAGAGGTCGCGGTGCCCGCGCAGATGGACTGGTCTCTGTCCGGCCCCGGCAAGCCCCGGTCGGTGGCCGATTGGCAGGCCATGGGCGTTCAGGCACGCAGCGGGTCGCTGGCAAACCTGCCTGCCTCGCTGATCCTGCCCCAGGGGCACAAGGGCCCGGCCTTTCTGGCCTATCCGAATTTCGACGTCTATTTCGAATGGAACCAGAGCTTTGTCTATGTATTGACTGCCGCCTATTTCGGGACACGTCTGGAAGGGGCACAAATTTATGATGCTGGCAACCCCACGCCGGGCCTGAGCGGCGCGCAGATGAAGCAATTGCAAACCAAGCTGCAAGCCAAAGGATATGATGTGGGCAAGATCGACGGGATTCTGGGTGCCGGTACCCGCGCCGCAGTGCGGGCCGAACAGGTGAGATTGGGATTGCCTGCGGATGCATGGCCGACGGTGGAGTTGCTAGGACAATTATAGTGTCTTACTAAGTCTTGCATTTAGCAGAAGTCTTCAACTTGCGGTCATGATGCCAAAGCTCTCCAGCAATCGCTCAAAATTTCGACGCGCTACCGTGATTTCAATTGTATTGCTTCTTATTGTCCCTTTCATCTTGCCATTGCGCAAGATCGACAAACCAGAACAAGGCAACTCTGACAGGCCCTCAACTGAGACAGTTTGTGGAGAAGGCTATTTACCATTGATTTCAAGAGAGACAGCTGTGTGCTTTGTGGTCTCCCCCGCTTGGTCAGACGATAAGATTGCCTGGCTATCCGAGGATGCAACCTCAGTCTATTGGCGACACCAAGATCTAGAAGCACTAGAAATTCATGTGCCCGAAGGGACGCTTGGCATATCATTGCGAGCCATATTGAATCCAAACTACTCCCCACTCAAAAACCCGCAAACCGTGTCTCGTCTTTATTCACAAGTAGATTTTATCGGCCAAGAAGACGACGATAAAGCTTTGCTATGTCGTGAATCGCTGAACCCGCTGGCCGCTGAGTTAGGTGGAAAAGGCTGCGACTTACTTCTATACGTTTCTGACGATATATTCGCAGAGATCAGACTTGTAACCATCAATCATCATGGCTCAGTCTATGATTGGCCTGACGTTGATCCTAAGAATATTAAAGCTTGGCGGCGGAACATACTTATCGTTCAAAGTGCCGTTTCCGAACTTGTCCGTCCTCTCGCGGCGAAGAAAGAACACTAATCATGGTACGCACTACTCCGGCCGCACCGGATAGCGGTCGCCCTTCTCGTCTATCAGGATCAGTCGCCCCCCGCTACGCACGTACAGATCACAGCGGCTGAACCCATTGCGGTACGCGATGCACACGCTGCCATCATCGGCAATCGCGTAAGTTCCAAAGGCAGAATCTCCGCTTGCGTATGTGTAGGAATAGGCGCCCCCGGCCGAGAATTTGGCCTGTCCGTCGTCGTAAAAGGTCAGTGTCTGCCCCGCCAAAGCATCAAGCTCTGCGGCTGTAAGGGGCGTATCCCCGGTTTTGACGGGCCAGTCGGCTGCAAATACAGGGCCGGCGGCGATGAGGGCGGGGATCAGGAAGCGCGTCATGCGCTCACGTTAGCGCGATAAAGCCGCAACCGTCATAAACTTCCAGTGAGCGGTCAGGCGACCATCTGTTCGGCCTTCTTCAGATCGACCGAAACCAGTTGGCTGACTCCCTGTTCCTGCATTGTGACACCGAAAAGGCGATCCATGCGCGCCATCGTCACCGCATGGTGGGTGATGATCAGGAACCGCGTGTCAGTCTGGCGGCACATCTCGTCCAGCAGATCACAGAAACGCGTCACGTTTGCATCATCCAAAGGCGCATCAACCTCGTCCAGCACGCAGATCGGAGCTGGATTGGCAAGGAAGACGCCGAAAATCAGCGCGGTCGCCGTCAGGGTCTGTTCTCCGCCCGACAGCAGGCTGAGAGTCGACAGTTTCTTGCCAGGCGGCTGGCACATGATCTCAAGGCCCGCATCCAGCGGGTCGTCACTTTCGACCATCACAAGATTGGCCTCGCCGCCCCCAAAGAGATGCTTGAACAACATGGCAAAGTTCGAATTCACCTGTTCAAACGCGGTCAGCAACCGCTCGCGCCCTTCGCGGTTGAGGCTGGCGATCCCGCTGCGCAGCGCCTTGATTGCCTCTTCCAGATCGGCTTTTTCGCTGCTGAGCGTATCGAATTCTTCCTGAACTTCCTTGCTGTCTTCCTCGGCCCTCAGGTTCACGGCCCCCATCGCATCGCGCTGACGTTTGTGACGGTTCACTTCGGATTCCAGAACGTCCGCAGCTGGCATCTGGTCGGGGTTCACTTCCAGCTGGTTAAGCAATTGGTTCGGGGTCAGTTGCTGATCCTCGGCAATCCGTTCCGCCGCCGCGACAACACTTTCCTTGGCCGCGTCACAGCGCGCCTCGGCCGCGGCACGGCTTTCGCGCGCTTCTGATGCCAGACGCTCGGCCTCCCGTTCGGCCAGAACGATTTCACGGTGCATAGCCTCGGCTTCGGCCAATTTGTCGGCGGCTTCGGCGCGCCGTGCTTCGGCGGCTTCGATCTGTTCGTTCAGCTCCTCACGCGCCTCGGCGATTTCGCCGGGCACGGCCATGGCCTCCGTCAGCTCTTCTTCCGAGCTTTCCTTGCGCTCGGCAAGTTCGGAAATCCGCTTTTCAGCCGTTTCCAAACGGTGGCGCCACCCGCTGAGATCTTTCGCGACCTCCTGGGTACGACGCGTGCGAGCGTCCCCCTCACGGCGCAGCTCGTCATGAGTCGAACGGTGGGTCAGCATGGTGATCCGCGCCGCCTCGACCGTCTGCTTGATGTCTTCGACCTGTGCGCGGGCACTGTCGAGATCACCCAGACCGGCCAAAGCCGCTTCGGCGTCGCGCAGTTGCGCGCGGGCGGCCGTGGCGTCGTCCTTGTGGCGGTCAACGGCGAGGGTCAGAGTTTCCAGCTTGCCCTGGGCCAGATTGCGGTCGGCCTCGGCCCGCGACAGTGCGCGCGCGGTTTCGGCCATGCGCTGATCAGCAGCACGGCGGGCCTCACGCGCGCGCCGGTCTGCCTCGGTCACATCCGCCAATTGCTGAGACAGCGCCTCATGCGCGGCACGGGCACCGTCAGCCTGTGCTTCGGCACGGGCAAGGTCCTGTTTCAGTGCTTCCAGCTTGTTGAGCTGCTCCAACCGCAGAGCAGCAGCGCTTGGCGCGTCTTCGGCCCAGGCACGGAACCCGTCCCAGCGCCAAAGGTCGCCCGAGCGAGACACGAGACGCTGGCCAGGTTTCAGCGATGCCTGCAACCGAGCGCCCTGATCCGCATCCACCAACCCGATTTGCGCAATGCGTCGGCTGAGACGATCGGGGCCCGATACATGAAGCGCCAGAGGCTCGGCCCCTTCAGGCAATGGCTGGTCGCTGTCATATCCAGCCACCTGCACCCAGCCGGATGGCCCGTCACCCTCGACCAGCGGCGCGCGAAGATCGTCGGCCAGAGCAGCACCCAAAGCCTTTTCATAACCGGGTTCGACGCGCAGCAGGTCCAGCACCTGACCGCCTTCCGCCGTGTCGCGTTCCACCAGCTTGGCCAGCGCCGTGGTTTCGGCCCGGATCGCGCCCAGCTCGCCTTCTGCCTCGGACCGTCTCGCCCGAGCCTCGGCTTCGCGCGCTTGCGTTTCGTTGCGCAGTTCATCCGCCGCGGCAAGCGCCTCTTCGGCGGCTTCCACCGCTTCACGGGCTTCTTCTTCGCCCGATTGGGCGTCTTCAAACGCCTCGCTGGCGCGGATCAGGGCCGTCTTGGCCTCGTCCACGGCTTTCCGGGCTTCTTCCTCTTCACTTTCGGATCGGGCCAGTGTCTTGCGGCTGTCTTCGACCAGACGCTGGGCGGACTGGTGCCGGGCGACAAGACGGGCCATATCTTCGGTTTGCTGCGACAGGTAGTCTTCGCGTTCCTGTAGGATCGAGGCTGCCTCGCGGGCGATTTCCGCCGCTTCGGCCACTTTCTCATCGTGACCTTCTGCCGCTTTGGCCAGTTCGCGCGCTTCCCATTCCAGCCGCTCAATCATTTGTCCCGCATCGCGGTTCAATCCGGCTTCGCGTTCGATATCGTTGGCCAGCTGCTGGATTCGGTTGGTCAGCGTCTCGATCGCTTGACGGGCGCGGGTTTCCTGATCGGACAATTGATCGCGCTGCACCTGCTGGCGTTGCAGCACGGCGGCGGCAATGGCCTCCTCCTCGCGCAGCGGCGGCAGGGTTTCCTCGATCTCGGCACGTTTTGCGGCGGCAGCGCGGGCTTCAGCCTCGGCACGGGAGGCTTCGGTGATCCGCTCACGCAGTTTTTCTTCGGCCTGCTGGCGGGCCATGTCGGCCTCTTTCCAGCGTCGATACAGCAGCATCCCCTCGGCCTGACGCAGCTGTTCGCCAATTTCACGATAGCGGGCCGCCTGACGGGCCTGACGCGCAAGCTGGGCCAGTTGTCCGCCCAACTGCTCCAGCACGTCATCGACGCGGGTCAGGTTGGCTTCGGTGCCTTTCAGCTTGAGCTCGGCCTCATGGCGACGCTGATACAGGCCCGAGATCCCGGCGGCCTCTTCCAGAATGCGCCGCCGGGCGCGCGGCTTGGCGTTGATCAACTCGGCAATGCGGTTCTGTCCGACCAACGCGGGCGAATGCGCACCGGTCGAAGCATCGGCAAACAGCATCTGCACATCGCGCGCACGAACGTCTTTGCCATTGGTCTTGTAGGCACTGCCCACATCGCGGGTGATGCGGCGAACGATTTCCAGTTGATCGCTGTCGTTGAACCCCGACGGCGCCAGACGTTCCGAGTTGTCCATGGTCAGGACAACTTCGGCAAAGTTGCGCGCGGGTCGCGTGGCGGCCCCGGCAAAGATCACGTCTTCCATCGCGCCACCGCGCATGGATTTGGGGCGGTTTTCACCCATCACCCAACGCAAAGCTTCCAGAAGGTTGGATTTGCCGCAACCATTCGGGCCCACCACACCGGTCAACCCGTCCGCGATGATCAAATCGGTCGGATCAACAAAGCTTTTGAAGCCGGTCAGTTTGAGCTTGCTGAAACGCAATGGCTGCGTGCCCCATGATTCCTGTGCATTGGAAGTCTGCGCAAGGGATGGGGTCTGAGTCAACGGAGTTGCGCAGGATATGGGATATCACCCCAAGTTATCCACAACATCTTGCCGAAACACGCAAGAACGCGCGCATCTCAATACGGCGTGCATTCAAAGACCTGATACCCGTTTTCCCCACCGACGTTTTCATAAAGACCAAAGTCGATGCATTCGTAATTGGGGGTCGAGACGGCCGTCAGCAAAAGCCGCTCACCCGCATCACGGTCACACCCCAAAACCCCAACGGTCACGGCTGCATCCCCCAGCACGTCCAGAATCGGACATCCCGAAACCTGCGCCATCGCCAAAGCGGCGCGATCCCGGACCGGGCCCAGCCGAGGGGCGTATTGCGCGTTGATCCGCACAGCCTCGGCCAGGTCGCCGCGCACACGCACATCAAAGACACTGCCATTCACAGCCACGCGCGTGGCTGGAACGTCGCGGAAATGCGGAGTGCCGGCGGCGCAGGCGGCCAGCAACAGAGGTGCGAGAAACCGGATCATGCCGCAGAGTTGCAGCATTTTGGTTAACAGAACCTTTCCGGACGTCAGGCCCGCAGCACCTCTCCCAGTCGGCGAATGCCTTCGCGTATTGTCGCCTCGTCAGAATTCGAAAAACTGAGACGGATCGTGTTTGCCCCGCTGCCATCCGGGAAAAACGCCTGCCCCGGAACAAAAGCTACTTTGACGGTGTCCAGCGCACGCGCCAGCAGGTCAGAGCCAACCATCCCCTCGGGCAACGTGACCCAGATGAACATCCCCCCTTCGGGACGTGTCCAATCCACCCCGTCAGGCATATGCTGGTCCATGGCGTTCAGCATCACATCACGACGGGCGCGATAGACATTTCGTACTTTCGGAATATGGGTGTCGAAACAGGCCTGCGCCACCTGATGCACAGCCATCTGGTTGATGGTCGCGGAATGAAGATCAGCTGCCTGTTTCAACAGCACCATTTGGGAAATGACTGGCTTGGACGCAACGACCCATCCCATACGCAAACCCGGCGACAGCGTTTTCGAGAAACTGCCGCAATAGATCGTCCGACAGTCCTCGATTGACCCTTTGCGGGCCTGCTCCAATGACAGTATGGGGGGGATCGGATCCCCGTCATAGCGCAGAGCCTGATAGGCTCCGTCCTCTATCAACGCGCAATCCAGTTCCTCGGCCAGATCCAGCAGAGCCTCTCTGCCCTGCAAGTCCACGGTTTCTCCTGTCGGGTTCGCAAAATCCGCCGACAGATAGGCAAATTTCACTGCGCCTGCGCCCGCTGCGGCCTTGTATTCCTTGGCCCCCTGATTGCCATTGAGCCGGTCAAAGCGTGGCTCGTAGGCGTTGAATGCAGCCAGCGCGCCCAGATAAGTGGGCCACCCGACCAGGGCCGTGTCACCGGGGGACAGGAACAGCTTGCCCAGATAGTCCAGCGCCTGCTGTGACCCCGAGGTGATCAGGATGTTGTCGATGTCACAGGCCACCCCGATTTCGCGCATGTGCTGCGCCAGCCACTGCCGCAATGGGACATAGCCTTCGCTGACCGAATATTGCAGCGCCTGCGCTTGCAAATCCGGCCCCAGGGCCTGTTGAAACGCCTGTGCAAACGCATCGGCGGGAAACAGTGCGGGATCAGGAATCCCACCAGCAAAGGAAATGATGCCGGGTTGGTCAAGCAGCTTCAGCAATTCGCGAATCTCTGACGCTTTCATTCGCGAGGCCCGGGTGGCAAACAAAGGGTGTTGGGACATGAGGCTCCTCCGATCTCAATTCGGTGCAGCCTAAGCTCTCCACTATTAAAGTCAATATTGCTGACCTAATTATTCAATGGATGCGGCCGGGGATTCTTGAACAGTACCGACGTCCATGGTCAAATGAATTGACCAATTTCGGAAGATGAGATGCCATTTCACAAAGTTCAGACGGAAAAGCTGTCGCTCGCAGTCGTTCGCCAGATCGAGCTTTTGATCCTGCGAGGCATCCTGCGCCCCGGCGAGCGCCTGCCATCCGAGCGGGAGTTGGCAGAGCGCATGGGCGTTTCGCGCCCGTCCCTGCGAGATGCGATTTCCGACCTTCAGGAACAGGGGCTTTTGACCGCGAAGGCCGGATCCGGGATCTATGTGGCCGAGGTTCTGGGCTCTGCCTTTTCACCGGCACTGATCCGTCTGTTCGGCAGCCATGAAGAAGCCGTATTCGATTACCTGTCCTTTCGCCGTGACATGGAAGGGTTGGCGGCGGAACGGGCCGCGCGCCTGGGGTCAGACAGCGACCTGAAGGTCGTTCAGGCGGTCTTTGACAAGATGCAGGCGGCCCACAACCGAAACGCTGCGAATGACGAGGCGCAGCTGGACGCCGAGTTCCACATGGCCATCATCGAAGCCAGCCACAATGTGGTGATGCTGCACATGATGCGCTCGATGTATGACCTTCTGGTGCAGGGGGTGTTCTACAACCGTCAGACCATGTTCCGTCAGCGCGCCACCCGCGAGGCCATCCTGGATCAGCACCGCGCCATCAATGCGGCGCTGCAAGAGCGTGATCCTCTGGCCGCCCGAAATGCAATCGAACGCCATTTGGATTTTGTGGAACGCTGCATGGCGGACCAGCAAAAGGCCGATCGGAACGAAGCTATTGCGCAACAAAGGCTGCAACACGAAACCGGGCGGGGCTGAGCGCGGTCCGGATTTTGCAGACTTGGCAGGGCAAGGCCGGGACTAGGCAGCGCCTGACGCGGCTGGCAGCAGATGTCGGGGGAACGGCGCGCCGCTGCCTTCTCCCAGACGGTTCTCCGCGGCCAGTGTCGTCAGCGCCGGGTCGATGAACAGCCTTGCGCCGCGATCTCTCAGACGTTTGTGCAGCATTACATGTTCGCACACCTGTTGGCCTTTTTCGTCCCGGCAAGTATAGCGCAACCCTCGCAGCGCGCGGGATTTATACAACCCGGCACCGCCGAATGCGCTGTCGACCGGGATCAGGGGCATATCGGCAGGAATGTGAAACTGGCGGTCAAAAACAGCGGACTTCATGACAGACCGGCGCCACTTGCGACGCCCGAACAGCGGCCGGCGCGTGCTTTGAATGCGTTGCCACACGTCTTCATCACACCAACCCGAACAACGCAAAGCGTAGATATCGTCATATGCTGGTTTTGGGTTGGCGAAAACACCCTCCCACAACGGGGCGACCCGCTGCGCTGCTGTCAGAACCGCCTGGGCATCCAGGCAGGTATTCGGACCATCCAGATCCAACACCAGCGTCAACTCCAGGTCCGTGTCCTGATCCTCGAGTTTTTTGAGAACTGCATTTCTGGCCGTCGTGATACGCTCGACCCGGTTTGGCAATTCTGACGCAAGACCATCCAGTCGCAGGATATCGACATGCCGGCTTTGACCCGCATAGTCGGACAACACTTGATCCGTACCGTCCGTGTTGTCGTTCGTGGCAATGGTGACGGTGAACCGGTGCAACTGCGCAGACAGGTTTTCGATTCTGTTGATCGTGTCGATCAGCGCCGACCCGCCATTTCGAACGACGCCGACAATATTCATCGAAAATGCGTTGCCTGACACCGCCTGTCTTTCCCTGTTGTTTTCACGCCCCCATCAGGGCGCTCCTATCAACCTGATCACCGGCAGGTCGTAGGATTCGGAGTGTTTTAAACAACAGAAACAGAAGCACGACGAAAACAAAAGACCCGACAGCCAAAAGCTCTCGGGTCGTCTGTATCACGTGTCTGTCGGGGTCACCCGTCAGTGCAGCTTTGCATCCACATCTGCAATCGATGCATCGATCAGCTTGTTGGCCTGCGCTGCGGTCATTTGCTTTGCCAGAACCGAGCTGGCCGCCGAAACCGCAACCGATACGGCCTGATCACGCACTTCCTTCAGTGCAGACGCTTCGGCCGAAGCGATCTGGTCCTGAGCTGCGGCCAGACGACGCTCGATCGACTTTTCCAAGTCAGCTTTCGCCTGTTCTGCCGCCAAGGCCGCGTCTTCCTTCGCTGCCGCGACGATCGCATCGGCCTGCCCCTGAACTTCACGCTGCTTGCGCTCGTACGAGGCCAGCAAACTGCGGGCTTCTTCATGCAGAGCACGGGCTTCGTCCAGTTCGGACTTGATGCCTTCGGCACGGTTGTCCAGCGCGCCACCGATCATACCGGGAACCTTGAAGTAGAACAGGACCGCAATGAAGACGATGAAGCCCAGAAGGACGACAAAGTCGGTATTGCCAAGCGAAAAGAACGGGCCGCTTGCAGCCAGCGCGGGGCTGGCGGCACCAACGGTCAGGATAAGGGCAAGAGTGTTCCGCATGTCACTTATCCTTTCGTCTGTGCGTCTACTGCACTGTCGATGACTTTGGCATCTGCCTCGCCGCCCAGTGCGGTGACCAGTTCAGCCGCCGTATCCTTGGCAACCACTTGAATGCTTTCCAGCGCACCGGCACGGATTTCGGCGATTGCCTTTTCCGATTCAGCCGCCTTGGCAGCGATTTCCGCATCCGCCTTGGCAATCGCGTCATCCAGTCCAGCCTGAATTTCTGCGCGAGCTTCGGCAGCGATACGCTGCGCTTCGGCACGGGCATCGGCCAGCGCCTTGTTATAGGCCTCTTCGGCCTCGACCGCCTTGGCCTTCAGATCTTCGGCCGCAGCCAGGTCATTTGTAATGGTCCCCTGACGTTCAGCCAGGATTGCCGCGATGCGCGGCAGGGCCACGCGGGACAGGACCAGAAAGATGACGACCAGCGTAATGACCAGCCAGAAAATCTGGTTGGGGAACCAATCGAAGCAGAGCTGTGGCATCCCGATGGCAGAGCCATAGGAGTCGACGCACGAGCCAGCTACCTCTTTTGTAAGGGGTTCAGTCGCCATGATATCCTCCGTCGGAAACTTGTCTTTACAACAGGTGGGCCGCTATGGCTTGGACCCACCTGCGCGTAAGGATCAGGTTCCGCAGATTATACGGCGAACATCAGCAGCAGCGAGACCAGGAATGCGAAGATCCCCAGGGCTTCTGCGAACGCGATACCGATGAAGAGGGTTGCGGTCTGCGAAGCAGCCGCCGAAGGGTTGCGAAGGGCGCCGGCCAGGAAGTTGCCTGCTACGTTGCCCACCCCGATTGCGGCTGCGCCGGAACCGATTGCTGCCAGGCCTGCGCCGATGTGTGCGAGATCGCCTTCCATGATGTATCTCCTTACGAATTGGAAGTTTCGATGTTGGGTGTTCGGACCTTAGTGCGACGGATGCAGCGCATCTTTCAGATAAACACAGGTCAGAATGGTGAATACGTAGGCCTGAATGAAGGCCACAAGGACCTCAAGACCATACATAGCGGTGATCGCCAGAACCGACACGGGCGAGATCACGGCAATCGCGGCGAAGCCTGCGAAAACCTTGATAACCGCGTGGCCAGCCATGACGTTTCCGGCAAGACGAATGGAGTGGCTGACCGGACGCACGAAGTACGAGATCAGCTCGATGATCGCCAGGATCGGGCGCAGCGCCAGAGGCGCGCTGGAGACCCAGAACAGACCCAGGAATGCGGCGCCGTTCTTCACGAAACCCAGCACGGTCACGGTCAGGAACACGGCCAGCGCCAGCGGGATGGTCACGGCAAAATGCGATGTGGTGGTGAACGAGGTCGGGATCAGCCCCAGGAAGTTTGCGCAGACGATGAACATGAATAGGGTCATGACATAAGGGAAGTATTTCACGCCTTCCTTGCCGCAGATGTCTTCCAGCATCTTGTAGATGAAGCCATAGGCCAGCTCGGCCACCGACTGCATACGGGTCGGAACGATGGCGCGTTTCGAGGTGGGCAGTACCAGCAGAGCGATTATGGCCAGCACCGCAAAGAACAACCACAGGGTCACGTTGGTGACGGTGAACATGCCTACTGCACCGTCGCCGAACAGTGGCTTGACGATGAACTGATCCATCGGGTGGAATACCAGGCTGCTGCCTTCTGCTGCGGTGGTCTCAGTTGCCACGTTCAGTCCCTCTCGTCCTTCTCGGCAGCCGATGCCGCCGCTTGTTTATCTTGAGCCTCTTTCGCGCTGCGGAGCATAACCTTCACGCCCGCGACAAGGCCCAGCAATGTGAACAGCACCAGAAAGATCGGGATCGTCCCGAGCAGGCTGTCCAGCCCGTATCCGATGCCAAATCCGATCCCCAGACCGGATACCATTTCGATGACCATCCGCCAGGCAAGCTCGCCCCCGGACACGTCAGCATCCGCACGAGGCTTTGGCGCTTTGGCCTTTTTCGCCGCTTCGATCTTGGCCTCAAGCTGCGCCATACGCTGCTTTTGGTCATCATCGGTCACGGGCGTTTCCCTCGTACAATCTTGGGCATGGTGCTAAGGCGCGAAGCGCGCAGAGTCAACGACCTTGAATGCCCTCATTGACGCAGTCTAAAGTATTGAAAATATTATGTTTTTCAGAAGTCACAGGGCGTGTCATTGGTTTCGAGGGCCACCATCGCGCCGCCAAAGCCCTGAATCCGCATATTCAACCAAATGGTTGACCAATCCCGGCGGCTATGGTTGAGCGGACGCATGTCCAACGATCTCGACACCGTCTTTGCAGCCCTCGCCGACCCCACCCGCCGCGCCATTCTGGCGATGCTGCTGGAGGATGACATGGCGGTGACGGATGTGGCCGAACCGTTCGAGATGTCGCTGGCCGCGATCTCCAAACACTTGGTCATACTGACCAAGGCCGGTCTGATCAGTCAGGAAAAACGCGGGCGGGTAAAATGGTGCAAGCTGGAACCCGACGCCTTGCGCGCCGCTTCGGTCTGGATGCAGGGGTTCGGACAATTCGAGCCCGTCAATCTGGACGCGTTCGAACGGTTTCTGGAAGCTGAACTGCCAACGTCGGGCGAGGCCTAGCGCACCACAAAAACAGACATGCTGGCGTGTTTCGCCAGATAACCGGCGTGGCTGGAAAAAATATAGTCGGTGATCCGGGGCGCGTGGGTGCCGACAATGACCAGATCTGCGCCGATCTCCTCGGCCGCGCGGGTCAGATCGCTGTCCACCTCAGCGGCAACGTCGACCGAGTGGATTTTGCGCATCGAAACGTCAGATCCACTTTCTGCGGCCAACTGTTCGGTGAACTCCGCCAATTCCTTGTCGATCTCGGCCTCGGTTTCCGAGGATTCACCCATATGGGCCCCGGTGACGCTGACAAGAGTGATTTTGGCGCTCTGCCACTTTGCAACCTGCCCGGCAACATCGGCTGCTTTGCGAACTTCGGGCGGTAGATGCCGGTCAACCGGCAACATGATATGTTTGAACATGATCTCCTCCATTTGCCTGCCAAAGAGGTTATGGAAAGGCCCACAGGGGTGCCTTGATCTGGCTCAACAAATTCCACCTCTGGAATGCATATTGGATCTGCCGGATTTTCCAGCGAAGACATGGCTTATTCCATGGCGCGGCGCACTGGCACCGAGGGCGGAACTTCCTCTTTCAACAACATCAGCAGGGCGATGATTGTCAGCGCCACACCACCCAGGATCAAACCGGTTGGCACGCCTTTGCCCAGCGCAATCTCCCACAAAATGACCCAGCTGGGAACCAGGTAGGTATAGGCCATGACCTTGGCCGACGGCAGCCGCAAGGAAGAAAACTGCACCAGCACGAAGCTGGCTGCCGTTGCAAAGAACGAAATGTAGAACAGGCCGATCCAGACAATAGCCGGAAGCCCGGCCCAATCGGTTGCCATCAGCTCGGACCAGCCGAACACGACCAACAACAGACACCCGGCGACCAGCGTACCGAAGGTGAATACCACGGCGGGCTCTCCTCGGTTCAGCTTGCGTATCATGGGCGTATAGATCGCATGGGCGACGCAGCCCCAGAAATAGATGATTTCGCCGCCACCGATTTCAAAGGCGCGGAACATTTGCCAATCGGCCCGGAAAATCACCCAAAGCGCCCCCACAGCGCCAATGGTCAGGGCCAGCGCCATGCGCGGAGTCGTGATTTGGCGCAACAAGACCCACCCCGCCATGGCAGAGACAACTGGTGTCAGGGTGAACACCGCTGCCGCACTGACAGGTGGGGCGGTTTGCAACCCATAGAACATCAGGACGAAATAGGTGGCGAACAAAGCCCCGAGCACCAGATAGCGCCAAGGGGCCTGCGCGGCGCTGCGCGGCAGGCCGGTTGTCGCCAGTGCGGCCAAACCAATCACGGCAGCCGCAATCGCAAAGCGAACCGCATTCAGGGCGGCTGGCGCGATTTCGTTGGCGATCATGGACCCCAACGAAAAGCTGCCTGCCACAAGGGCTGAAAAGGCAAGCATGGCCAGATGGCCACGCATCTGCGGGCTCATGGCTGCCAGCCTTTGGCTTCTTCTTTCAAAAAGCTCAGGAACGCCTGTACCTTGGTGGTGCGGTGCAAGTCCACGTGGGTCACCAGCCACAGATTGCCGAACCATTCCGGCAGCGGATCAATCACCTCGACCAGATTGTCGTGGCGGGCAGCCTCCCAACGGGCCATGAAGCCGATGCCGGCACCGGCCAGAACGGCCTCGCGCATGCAGAAGTTGTTGGTACAGCGGAAGGTGATGCGATCGGCGGGTACTGTCGCGCGCAGCCAGCGGGTGAACGGCGCGCGGCTGGTCTCATCATCGGAACTGACGAAGTGATGGCGTGCAAAATCTTCGATTCCGGATGGCTTGCCGAACCGTTCGATGTACGAGGCGCTGGCATAAAGACCAACTTCCTCTTGCCGGAAAGGCTGGACGACATTGTCGGGTTGATCAGGGGCCGATCCGGCGCGGATCGCCACATGCGCTTCACCGTATTCCAGCCGGAACAGCCGGTCGCCCGTCAGGTATCGCACGATCAGGTCCGGATGCATCTTTTGAAACGCCGTGAGCGTCGGCACCACCAACGGGGCAAGAGACCCCAGGGAAGTCACGACCAATTCACCCGAGACATCGTCTCCGCGACCCTTCATCCGGCCGACAAGCTGGTTGAACTGATCTTCGGTCGCCTGTGCCACGCGCAACAGATCGTCGCCTGCTTCGGTCGGCGTATACCCACGGGCATGGCGCTGGAACAGTTTGACACCCAATCGCGCCTCGATCGCATCAATGTGACGGATCACGGTGGCGTGGTGAACGCCCAGAACCTCTGCCGCGCCGCTGACCGTCCCCATGCGTGCCACCTGATAGGCGGTTCTCACCTCATCCCAATTATCCATGGCAATGTCGTCACTGTGCAATTTCCAACAATAACTGTTGATGTATCCGAGTTTTGTTCATCAACGCAACAATCATATTGGGCGCAGGACAAGATTCCCCTGACTGAAAGGACCAAAACAATGACCAAAACGATCCTTCACATCGACTCATCCGCCCGCCGCGTGAACTCGACCACGCGCGATCTGTCTGACCGTGTGGTCAAGCAACTGGGCGCAGACCGCATCATCCGCCGCGATCTGGCCACCCCCCTGCCCCTGCTGACAGAAGACTGGATCGCCGCCAATTTCACCCCCGCCGAGCAGCGCGACGATCTACAGCGCGACCGGCTGGCCCTGTCGGACGAACTGGTTACCGAACTGCAAGAGGCCGACACCATCGTCATCGGCCTGCCGATCTACAACTTTTCGGTGCCTGCCGCATTCAAGGCCTGGGTCGACCTCGTGGCGCGCGCGGGCCTGACCTTTTCCTACACGGAAAACGGCCCCAAAGGCCTGCTGGAAGGGAAACGTGCGATTCTGGCCATCGCATCTGGCGGCGTTCCCGTCGGATCCGAAGCTGATTTCGCCACCAATTACGCGCGCCACGTTCTGGGTTTCATCGGCATTCATGACGTTGACGTCATCGCCGCGGATCAGATGGCCGTGAACCCGGATGCGGCGCTGGAAAATGCCCACAAGGCGGTTGCGGAGCTTGCAGCCTGATCGCCTCTGGCCAACGAGCGTGGAAACGTCCAGTCTGCATGCGAGCAAACAGGCAGACTGGATGGGCCACATGAAGAAAATCGGCATTCTGGGCGGTGTTGGCTGGGCCTCGACCGTCGATTACTACCGGGCGATTGCCGAAGGGGCCGGGCGTTATCACGCGGAACGCGGCCATGGTTCGCCTTTGCCGATCCCACCGATGACCATCGAATCCGTTACGCAGGCCAGAACGCGCGCCCTGCGCGGAGTCGCCGGTGATGAGGCAAGCTGGGCGGATTTTGACGCGGTGTTCCGCGATGCCCTGCTGACTCTCGAACGCGCCGGGTGCAATTTTGGCATTATCGCGTCCAACACCCCCCATGCGCGGCTTCACGCGATACGGCAGGGTGTCTCGATGCCGATCCTCAGCATCTTTGACGCAACCGCCGAGGCGACGGCAGGTGCCGGCGCATCACGGGCTCTGGTCCTGGGAACCACCGTGACAATGCAGGCCACCAACTATGCGAACCGATTGGCCGCCGAAGGCATTGCCGCGAATGAACGGTTGCCCGAACCCGAGATTTCCCAGATGCAGGCCATGATCGACAGTGATTTCTATGGTGGTGCGTCTGACATCGCCCGCGCCAGACTGCTGGCGTTTTGCGACAAGCACGCCAGCCCCGGAACCGCGATCCTGCTGGCCTGTACCGAGCTTCCACTGGCTTTTCCCAACCACCTGGACGATCCGGTGTTCGAAGCTGACGGGCATCTGTTCGTCAACCCGTCAGCCGCGCATGTTGCCGCCGCATTGAAAGAGGCGCTGATGTAATCAGGGCAACCACGTGACCGCGCAGCCGATGCGCTCGAAAAAGGCCATCATGTCGGCCCGCGTCAGGGCCACGGTGCGGTCGTTGACAAGGGGGTGCATGTAAATCACCTCGGCCTGCTGTGCCGCCGCATCCATGAAGAACCTGACATCATTCTGAACACCGTTGATCATCGCCAGCGGACTGACGGCGCCGGGACGTATGCCGAGATTCTGAAACAGCCGGTCCGCCGAGCCGAAGGACAGGTTGCCTATGCCCAACTCGGCCCCCAAAGCCTTGAGATCAATCTCGCGACTTTGTTCCAAGGTCACCAGATAGTTGCGCTTTTTCTTGTCGCGCAGATACAGGTTCTTGACCCGCAGCGCGTTCTCTCCGGGTGTCATGAACTGGTCTTCGACCGCCTTTGCATCCTCGACCGTACGCAATGGCACATGGGTATGCAGGCGATAGGTCAGCTCCCAATCTTCCATCTGCGCAAGCAATGCGTCCGAACTCAGCGGCAAAGTGTCCTGATGGGTGGATGAAGCGTCCATGAAGCCCTCGCTTTTTGGGGATTGCTCATCGCGCAACAAAGCTTGGAATTCAAGCGCGAGACATACAATTGCGTGGGTGATACCCGCCCGAATGAAAATCGCGCGCATCACAGGCGCAGTCAGCGTCTGGCGTGCCGAACCTGGCCTTGACCCCGCCAACCACACTGCCCGAGATCAAGGACGTTGCTGCGCTGGCCCTGCGCGTTTCAGCCTGATTTCACGAAAGACCGTGATGAAACAAACTGGAACAGGGTGTTGGAACGGTGCTAGCGTACCGCCATGAAAGTGACCCGAGACACCCCAAACCAACTGATCATCGCCAATACGCCCTGGTTCATCGGTATCACGCTGGTCATTTTCATTCTGGCCTTTGTCGGCCCCGGTATCTTTCTGATGAGCACGGGCGGCGAAGGCATCTGGTTCGGCCTGATCTTCGCCCTCGGCGGAGGCGGTCTTGGGTTTGGTGCGTTTTGTGTTTTCGTAAGACGGGTTCAGATCATTCTGGATCGGCACAAAGACAGTATCCTGATCCGCCGCCAATCGGTTTTTGGTTATGAAGCGGTCGAACACACACTGTCCAACCTGTCCCACGCAGAAATCGAAAGCACGACATCCCGTGGCAAAAACGGCACCTCGACGCTGTATCGCCCGGTCCTTGTTCTTGAGAAAGGCATGAGCGCGGGTCGCCATCCCATTGTCGAAGCGTTTTCCAGCGGCTCCGGCTCTCACCGGTTGGCAGAGGCGGTGAATGACTGGCTTCCATCGAAACCAGGCCAAGACCGTCGCGCAGTCGGGACAAACTAAGACGCCAGGCCGCGTTCCAGCCACAAGCGCTCTTCGGCTGAGACCAGCCGGGACATGCAGGCGTCATATCGCGCCATGTCCTGCTCGGTCAGTTTGCCTTCCCACTTGTTGCTTGTGCCCGAAGAGAAGAACTGCGCAAAGTCGTGAAACCCACTGGTGAATCCGGGGGTTTGCTCCAGACGTATGGCGTTGTTTTTCATTGATCCGAAACTGCCGGCCTCGGCTATGTCTTTGACCAGGTCCGGGTCAATTTCGATGTCCATGATCCGTGCAAGCCGCGCGACCTGTCCCGGAAGATCCCGGCTGAGCTCGGCATAGTGCAGAAAATGGATGTTGGGCAGGTCGCGATACATCCAAAAGGAGTGGAAGTGATGAATGATCGATCTGAGGGTCAGGTCATCTGTGCCCTTGGATGACGCGGGCCGGTTCAAAAACATGTCGAAAGCTTCCGACAGATCGTCGGGGAACAGGTAATCAAGCCAGTCATGTTTCATATTCTCGACATGGCGGCGCATTGAAAAATGCACGTCAACCGGATGGCGGTGAACAACCAGATATTGCGCATTTGGCGAGAACACGATGCCATCAAGCGGGGTATGTGTCTTGATACAGCGCCGATGTCTTTGCGCGCTCAGTTCATCCGCCTGCGCGACCCGATCGCGAAAACTGCAATCAAGCCACGGTGAGACCCTGTTGTCGTACACACTGGGGTCGGCCGTTTCGGTGATGAGCATGCGCACCAGTGTTTGCGTCCAAGTGGTGCCGCATTTGGGCGGTGTGCACACAAAGACGTCGCTGGGCCGGATCTCGAATCCGGACCATATATCGGTGTTGGTCACTTCGCCGACATAGTCGGTCGTCTTTCGCGGCAGACCATTCTTCATCGCCCCCTCCCTCAGCTTCAATCACGCAGAATAGCCCGCAATGTGACACTCACATAGCTTATCTTGACTCACACGGCCCAGAGGCGTAGATGACGCCCCAACATCCGGAAGCCTTTCGATCTTCCGGTCCCTTGAGTCGTTCAGGGATCGCCCCCCACCAGCGAGTTTCGCCCGTGGGGGCGTTTGTGCATTGACCCGTCTGCCCTTATCTAAGGGGCGCCAAACCAGAACCGGCTAAGGAGGCCGCAGGCATGTTTGAAAATCTATCCGAACGCCTCTCTGGCGTCTTCGACCGGTTGACCAAACAGGGTGCCCTGTCCGAAGAAGACGTCAAAACCGCCCTGCGTGAGGTCCGCGTTGCCCTGCTTGAGGCCGACGTCTCGCTGCCGGTTGCAAGGGAATTCGTCAAGAAAGTTCAAAGCCAGGCCACCGGTCAGGCAGTCACCAAGTCGATCACCCCCGGCCAGCAGGTCGTCAAGATCGTGCATGACGCTTTGGTTGACACCCTGCGTGGCGAGGAAGACCCCGGTGCGCTGAAGATCGACAACCCGCCCGCGCCGATCCTGATGGTCGGCTTGCAGGGTTCGGGTAAGACGACGACCACCGGCAAGCTGGCGAAACGTCTGAAAGAGAAAGAGGGCAAGAAGGTCCTGATGGCCTCGCTGGACGTCTACCGTCCGGCGGCGATGGATCAGCTTGCGGTTCTGGGCACTCAGATCGGGGTGGACACCCTGCCGATCGTTCCCGGCCAGAAACCTGTCGATATTGCCAAGCGCGCCAAACAGCAGGCGACGCTGGGTGGTTACGACGTCTACATGCTCGACACTGCGGGCCGTCTGCACATCGACGAAGTACTGATGGACGAGGTCGAGCAGGTGCGCAACGTGGTTGACCCGCGCGAGACGCTGCTGGTCGTCGACGGGCTGACCGGGCAGGTTGCCGTTGAGGTGGCCGAGGAGTTCGACGCCAAGGTCGGTATCTCGGGCGTGGTCCTGACACGGATGGACGGCGACGGGCGCGGCGGTGCGGCCCTGTCGATGCGCGCCGTGACCGGCAAGCCGATCCGCTTTGTCGGTCTGGGCGAGAAGATGGACGCGCTCGAAACATTCGAGCCGGACCGGATCGCCGGTCGGATTCTGGGCATGGGTGACATCGTTGCCCTGGTCGAAAAGGCCCAGGAAACGATGGAGATGGAACAGACCGAGCGCATGATGAAGCGCATGGTCAAGGGTCAGTTCAACATGAACGACCTGAAGATGCAGCTGGAACAGATGATCCAGATGGGCGGCATGCAGGGCATGATGGGCATGATGCCGGGCATGGGCAAGATGGCCAAGCAGATGGATCAGGCCGGTCTGGACGACAGGATCCTGCGCCAGCAGATCGCCATGATCCAGTCGATGACCAAGCGCGAACGCGCCAACCCGCAGATCCTTCAGGCCAGCCGCAAGAAACGCATCGCGGCGGGGTCCGGGATGGAGGTCAGCGACCTCAACAAGCTGCTCAAGATGCACCGGCAAATGTCGGACATGATGAAGAAGATGGGCAAGATGGGCAAAGGCAAGATGTTGAAACAGGCCATGAAAGGCATGTTCGGCAAAGGCGGCCCCAGCCCCGAGGAGATGGCCGCAGGCATGGATCCCAAGGCGCTGGAACAGGCGGCCAAGGCCATGGGCGGCAAGATGCCCGGTCTGGGCGGCGGGATGGGTCTGCCACCGGGCCTGAGCGGGTTCGGAAAGAAAAAGTGACCCCCGCACGCTGTACCCAGCCCCCGTCCGGAAAGGCGGCGATGGCAGCAGCGCAATATCGCGCAGCCTTGCCGGTCATTCAGACCCGGCGGCTGGTACTGCGCGTGCCCACTCTGGAAGACCTGCCGGTGTGGACGTCGATCTGCGAGGACAGCTTTGGCGACGCCCCGCAAGCCGCGTGGACCGAGTTTTCCTATTATACCGCGGGCTGGCTTCTACATGGTCACGGCCTGTTCACGGTCACGCTCAAGGGTGATGATCGGGCAATTGGCTTCGTCGTTCTGGGTTTGGAATGGGACGATCACGAGCCGGAACTTGGCTATATGTTCGGCGCTGAACACCGGATGCAGGGCTATGCCACCGAGGCTTGCGCCGCCGTGCGTGATTTCGGATTTGACCTGCTGGGATCGGGGCAGTTCGTAAGCTATGTTTCGCAATCCAACACCCGTTCGAACGCGCTTGCCCAACGACTGGGCGCAGCGCGTGATGCCGATGCAGAAAGCGCCTTTGGGCCAACCCAGCATGTCTGGCGCTACCGCGAGGTACAGGCATGACATTCGCGATGCCTATCCCTACGCTGGAAACCGAACGCCTGATCCTGCGCGCACCGTCCGAGGCCGACGTCGATGCAGACACCGCCTTCTTTGCAAGCGATGCGGCCAAGTTCGTCGGCGGCCCTCTGCGCAGGGATGAGGTTTGGCGGGTGGTCGCCTCGCTGCTGGGGCACTGGGCCTTGCGCGGCTATGGGTATTGGAGCGTCGATGAAAAAGACACCGGCACCTATGTCGGGCGGATCGGGCTTTGGTTTCCCGAAGGCTGGCCGGAACCCGAAGTTGGCTGGACCCTGTTAAACCACGCCACCGGCAAGGGCTATGCGACCGAGGCCGCGCTGACTGCACGCGCCTACGCCTATGATGTATTGGGCTGGGAAACCGCGATCTCACTGATCGACCTGGACAATCACGCCAGCAAGGCCGTGGCCAAGCGTATGGGCGCGCAGTTCGAGTATCACTATGACCACCCCAAGTTCGGAAAATCCGAAATCTGGCGGCACCCGGCGCCCTCGGATCTGGTGAATGGCGGAATGGAGGCATACGCATGACCTCTTTCACCATTCCCACCATTGAAACCGAACGCCTGATCCTGCGCGCGCCGCATCTGGATGACCTGCCCGCGATGACCGCATTCTTCGCGACCCAGCGCAGCCATTTGGTGGGCGGCCCCAAGGATGCGCGCGAATGTTGGAGCTCATTGTCGAACCGGCTGGGTCATTGGGCGTTGCGGGGTTATGGCCTGTGGCACCTGACCGAAAAGGCCGGCGGCACATTCGTTGGCTGGGCCGGAATGATCTACGTGCCGGGCTGGGCCGAACCGGAACTGGGTTGGACCCTGATGGAAGAAGCCGAAGGCAAGGGGCTGGCCTTTGAAGCTGCATCGGCTGCGCGTGATCATGCCGCCCGGCATCAGGGCCTGAACGGCGTGATCTCGTACATCGCCCATGCAAATGATCGTTCGCGCGCTTTGGCTGAACGGCTTGGTGCAACGCTTGAGCTTGAGAATGCCGAACTTCTGGGCAAGCACGCTCAGATCTGGCGCCACCCGCAGATAGACTTGACCACCGAAAGGACCGGCCAATGACCAACCCCGTGACACAGGCTGCCACGCTGTTGAAAGAGCATCGCGAAAGCATCGACCGGCTGGACGCGATCCTCGTCTATACGCTTGGCGAGCGGTTCAAGCACACGCAGGCCGTTGGCAAGCTCAAGGCCGAACACGACCTTCCCCCGTCCGATCCCTCGCGCGAAGCTGCGCAGATCGCACGGTTAGAAGACCTGGCGAATGAGGCCGATCTGGACCCCGATTTCGCCAAGGCTTTCCTGAATTTCATCATTCAGGAAGTCATCCGACACCACCGGAAGCATCAAGAGTGAACCTCCGGTTCAACAAACACCAGAACTAACCGGCACCCACGCCGGACACGCCATTCAAAGGAGATACCACCATGGCAATGAAAATTCGTCTCGCCCGCGGCGGCTCGAAAAAACGTCCTTTCTATCGCATCGTTGCGGCTGACAGCCGTATGCCGCGCGATGGCCGTTTCATCGAGAAACTGGGCACCTACAACCCGCTGTTGCCGAAAGACAGCGACGAGCGCGTGAAAATGAACATGGAGCGCATCCAGTACTGGCTGGATCAGGGCGCACAGCCCACCGACCGTATCGCACGTATGCTGGAAGCGGTCGGTGCCCGTGACAAGGCCGAGCGCAACAACCCCAACAAGGGAACTCCGGGCAAGAAAGCCCAGGAGCGCGCCGAAGAGAAAGCCGCCAAGGCCGCTGAAGCAGCCGAAGCCGCAGCAGAAGAATAAGCAGGCGCACGCGTGCGGGATCACCCCTTTACAGACGATTTTCGCACGCAGTTCGACCTGTTGTTGCGGCTCCGGCGGGATGTGCGCCGGTTCCGCACCGATGCGATTGACGAGGCAGTGCTGGCGCGCTGCCTCGACGCATTTCGACTGGCCCCTTCAGTGGGGCTCAGCGAACCCTGGCGCGTGATCCGCGTCGAAAGCGAAGCGGCAAGGGCCGCAGCGCTGAAGAATTTTCGCACCGCCAATGACCACGCTTTGGCAGGCTACTCGGGGGACAAGGCGCAGCTATACAGCAGGCTGAAGCTTTCCGGGATGCAGGAAGCGCCTGTGCAACTGGCCGTCTTCTGCGACGACAGCACCGAAAAAGGGCTGGGACTTGGCGCCGGCACGATGCCCGAGATGCGGCGCTACTCTGTCGTGTCCGCGATCACTTTGTTCTGGCTTGCACTTCGGGTGGAAGGGCTGGGGCTGGGCTGGGTTTCCATTCTGGATCCCGACCAGATGAAGCGCGATCTGAGTGTTCCTGAAACCTGGCGCCTGATCGGCTATTTCTGTGTCGGCCGGCCGGAACAGATGTCAGATACACCTGAACTGGAACAGGTCGGCTGGGAAACCCGGGCGCAGGGCCTGACGATCGAAACACGGTAAGGCCTTATGTTCGGATTGATACGACTTCCCATTCTGCTGTTGATCGCCTTTATTGTGGGCGTGTTCTTCGAGCGCAACAACCAGCGCGAAGCCTGCAACGGGCTTGGCGAATGGAGAAACGGGATATGTTTGACGACTGGGGCAGCCAATGAGTGATCTGATCTGCGTCGGCAGCATCGCGGGGGCTTACGGTGTGCGAGGCGAGGTGAGGCTGAAAAGCTTTTGCGCCGTTCCCGAAGATATCGAGACCTATTCGCCGCTGACCGATGAAGCGGGCAAAGAGCGTTATCCTGTGGTATTGACGCGCGCCATCAAGAACGGATTCGCGGCCCGCCTTGGTGGCGTTGAAACCAAGGAACAGGCGGATGCCCTGAATGGGTTGCGCCTTTACGCAAGGCGCGATCAGCTGCCGTCGCTGCCCGATGATGAATTCTACCACAACGACCTGATCGGGCTGGATGTCTATGACACCGGAGGCACCCTGCTGGGCAAGGTCAAATCGGTGCAGAACCACGGCGCCGCGGACTTGTTGGAATTGCACGGGCCGGGCCTGAAAACCACGGTTTTGCTGCCTTTCACGATGCAAGTTGTACCCACGGTGGATCTGGAACAAGGCCGTATCGTGGCCGACCCGCCCGAAGGCCTGATCTGATGCGTCGGGTCCTGCTGCATCTGGGCCTGCACAAGACAGGCATGACCGCAGCACAGTCCTTCCTCCATGAAAACCGGAAACTGATCTGGCCACGCTTCGCGTTGGTTCTGCCCTACAAGACGCGCAACAGCGGCTTGAGCGAGAGCGCCACGCGTCACTCGCTTTACCGGCTGGATTCCACATTGGCAGGTTTTGGAAGCCACCTGCACGCGTTTCTGGACGATCTGGATTTCGGCGCACGCCGGGGGTTGATCCTGAGCGAAGAGAATTTCGCAGGCTTGCGCCCCAGCAGAAACAAGCGTGAAGGTTACGGTGCCGCACCGGAACTGGCGGAAACTCTGGTCAGCGTCGTGCGGCGTCGGTTTCTGGGTCATGAAACCGACATCACGATCTACATATCCTTGCGCGCCCGCGATCAATGGCTGCGGAGCCTGTGGGCACACGACTTGCAGAAATCACGCACGGTGCAGGACTTGGACGCCTTTTCCTCCGACCTTGCCCATTTGCCATCGCTTCAGGAAACCGCTGATGCCGTCCGGAATCGGTTGCCATCCGTCACGGTCAGAACAGAGTGGATGGAGGCGTTGCAGAACCACCGCCTTGGTGCAGGTGCGCCCTTGGCCGAATTTCTGAACCTGCCACCCGAGCTTTCGTCACAACTTGTCGGGCCTGCACATGGCACGCCAACATTTTCAGACGATGTGCTACAGGAAATCCTGGCGCTGAACCGATCCTCGCTGGACGACGCCGCCATGATCACCCAGAAGAAAGCACTGATTCAATCCGCACAGAACGAACTGGCCCGCCAGACATGACAGAGAAACCCAGCAGATCCCACGGCCGCAAGGCGATCCGTCCTTCCCTGAAACCACGCGAGCTGATGACGCCGAGCCCTGATCTGCACGGGGTCTGGAAAGCCAAGATCATCACTTTGTTCCCGTCCGCTTTCCCCGGTGTTCTGGGCGAAAGCCTGACAGGTAAGGCCTTGCAGGAAGGGCTTTGGCAACTGGAAACAGTGGATCTGCGACAGTTCGGTTTAGGCAAACATCGCAACGTTGATGACACCCCGGCCGGGGGTGGCGCGGGCATGGTTCTGCGGGCCGATGTTCTGGGTGACGCGATCGAACATGCGATGGCAGGCGTTCAAGGGAACTGGCCGCTGATCTACCTCAGCCCGCGCGGGCGTCGCATGGACCAGCGCATGATGCAGAATCTTGCCCGTTGTGACGGCATGACCCTTCTGTGCGGTCGTTTTGAAGGCGTGGACGAGCGCGTTTTGGAACATTATGGCGTGCAAGAGGTGTCGTTGGGTGATTTCGTCATGACCGGCGGCGAAATCGCGGCACAAGCCCTGATCGATGCCACGGTACGGCTGATTCCCGGAGTGCTTGGAAATCAGGCTTCGACCGAAGAAGAAAGTTTTGCCTCGGGTTTGCTGGAGCACCCCCAGTATACCCGCCCCGCAGATTGGAAAGGGCGCCCGATCCCCGAGATTCTGATGTCGGGCCATCATGGCCGAATCGCGGAATGGCGGCAAAAAATGGCACAAGACATCACGCGCGAACGGCGTCCTGATATCTGGGCAGAATACGGCAAAGCCAGATCAGAATCCGAAGACTAGACCCGCTCGTTGTGGCCGGGATGCCTCAGTTTCGATGTTTGTCAGAATGCCATTTGAAGTTGAACGCACCTGAACTTATTCACTTCCATGCCCCATTAGTTTTTGGGTAATAAGAAGTGAAATAGAAGGCATTATGAAAAAGTTATTGCTTGGCACGTTACTGATTGCCTCCGCCTGTACCACCAAACCGCTTGGGATGTCGGTTCCGACGCAAGCCGGTCACAATCTGCACTCTGCGAAGGTTGCCGTTGACTCCTGCTCTCAGGAAGCTGACGAGGGCGGCAACAGCGCCGTAATCGGCGGTTATGCAACAAATATCCTGCTTTGGGGCATCATCATCGGGCCTGCGGTCACCGCGCCATTTCAGGACGAACTGCGCCAACAGGGCGAAATCGATCAGGTTGATCGCTGCCTGCGCGCACGCGGTTTCGAGCGGCGCGAACTGACCGCGGGTGAATCGTTCTGGGTCCGCAACGCCTTTGGTGATGAACGCGAACGGCGGCTGGACCACTTGGTCGGGGGCGGCACTATCGAAACCCACGGAACGTCACAAAACTAGCGGCGCGCTTTCCAGCTGGCCCAAGTTTCTGGGGTGCCGTTGAACGTGTTGATGTCCACCCTGCCCTGAACCCCCGGCACCAGCCCGGTGCCGGTGTATTGCCAAAACCGCCAGACCGTGCGGGGATAGACCTGACGCGGATGGCCTGCGACGGATCGCAACCAGAACTCGGTTTTGGGCAAACGCCCGATATCCGTATCCGCAAAGAAATCCACTGTCGTATAGACGATGGGACGCCGGCCATAATGCCGTTCGAGAATGTCCAGAAAGCGCTGCGCTTCGGCGCGGACGGTTCTGCCATCGGGCCGCAACGTGCAGGTCTTGGAATGCGGCGTCCACTCCATGTCAAGAACATGCGGCAGATCTGCCCCTTTCGGGACGTTCTGAATGAACCAACGCGCCTGTTCCCGGGCCGATCGGCAGAAATAATAGTAATGATAAGCCCCCCACGGCACGCCCGCTGCCTGAGCACCGCGCCTGTGGTCGTCGAATAATGGATCCGCCACATCGCCGCCTTCGGTTGCTTTCAGAAACGCAAAGCTTACGCCCGAAGCTTTGGCTGTGCGCCAGTCTATCGGTCCCTGCCAGCGCGAGACGTCAAGCCCGTGGATCGGATACAAGCCGGGGTGACGGCCCTCCCAGTCATGCGGATCGGCATCACCAAAATCAGGATAGATTACGGACGGTGCTGTCCTGTCCACACCCGGCGTGGGTTCCACGACCTGCGGTTTCGGGCCGCCGCGTCCGCACGACATAAGCAAAGCGGCTGCAATCGTCAGCATAAGTGCAATTCGCATCATGGGGTCCTGTCTGAAACTTCTGCTCTTTCAATTTCCTTCAGAATGCCTGATCTGACCGCTGTGGCAACGGTGGGATTTTCGAAAGGCGGATTCCCACTGCTTCGCCATACAATTTGTTCTTGATCCCGGCACTCAATACCTTTAGACGACCGCAATCCGGTGCCGCATTCTGCGACTCCGGTGTTTTGGTTTGATTATCGGCTTCAAGCCCGGCTTTCTTCGGCGGGGATGTGTCAGATCAAACCAGACCAAAGGAACATTCGATCTGACCTCTGGCGGGCTGCATGCAGGACCCGGTGAAGACCAAGAGCTCTCAGGCCGTGCCCAAACTTCGTGGGCCAACCACGAGCATATAGGAGTACCTGCGATGGATCTTATCGCACAGCTTGAGGCGGAACAGATTGCCGCCCTGGGGAAAGACATCCCCGACTTCAAGGCCGGTGACACCATTCGTGTCGGCTATAAGGTGACCGAAGGGTCGCGCACCCGTGTGCAGAACTACGAAGGCGTCTGCATCGCGCGCAACAACGGCAATGGCATTGCCGGTTCGTTCACCGTTCGCAAGATTTCGTTTGGCGAAGGCGTGGAGCGTGTGTTCCCGCTGTATTCGACCAACATCGACAGCATCACCGTTGTCCGCCGTGGCCGCGTTCGTCGCGCCAAACTGTACTATCTGCGCACCCGCCGCGGTAAATCCGCGCGTATCGCAGAGGTCACGAACTACAAGCCCAAGGCTGGCGCCGAAGCGTAAGGAACGGAAAGATGAAAAAAGACATCCATCCCGATTATCACGTCATCGACGTCAAAATGACCGATGGCACAGTGGTTCAGATGAAATCCACCTGGGGCGCCGAAGGCGACCAGCTGGCTCTAGAAATCGACCCCTCCGTGCACCCTGCATGGACTGGTGGTTCGTCGCGCCTGATGGACGCCGGCGGCCGCGTGTCGAAGTTCAAAAAGAAATACGAAGGTCTGGGCTTCTAAGTCTGACTTGTTTCGATTTCGAAAGGCCGTCCCATGGGGGCGGCCTTTTTTCTGGAAGCTTCCATGTGTCTTATGGACGCGAAACCGGACAAGGTGCGTTTTTGCAAAGACCCAGTGATGTTACACTCCGTGTGAACAACCCTCAGCTTCCACGGAGACCCGGACATGCCCCAGTACAACGACATGATCGAGCTTTCAGTCGATGATATGGATCTGATTGAAACGGCGTTGCGCGACTCGATCGCTTCGTTGTCACATGCTGCTTCGGATGAACCAGAGGACAGCAGGACCGACCGGGAAGACACGTTGCGGCGTATTCACGAACTTCTGGGCAAGCTACACGATCAGAAGGTCTTTTTTCGCCCTCAGAAAGGGGTCTACCTCGGCGGTTAGGAGCTTGGTTGTCGCGGATTGCGGGTCAATTCCGCCGCACTGTGTACAGGGGGAACCGGCCCGCGCAGCAACATCAGCGCCAGCGTCATTCCGGCCAGCGCCGCAATCGCGGCAACCAACATGGCATTGTCAAAGGCGTTGTCCTGCACATCCCGCAGGGCCTTCGCCAATGTATCTCCCGCAGACGGATCCATCCCCGAGATCAATTGCTGTATCTGGTTCGGCGTTCCATGTGCCAGCGCATGGGCCAGATCCTCGCGCTGGGTTGACCCGGCAGGCAACGCGTCGATCACCTCGGACAGACCTCGGCGTCTGGTGATCGCTTCGGCCAGACCGCCCACCACGGCACCAAGGGTTGCTCCGAAATAGAGACAGGCGTTGATGACCCCCGAACCCTGCCCCACATGCTGCTCGGGCAGCAGGCGCAGGCCCAGACGTGGCAACAGCGAAAAGCAGATGCCCAATCCGACACCGACGATCAGCAGCTTCCACCAGATTTCGGAAAACTGCGTTGTGTTCGTTGTTGTCATCAGCAGCAGGAACCCGCAGGCCATCGCCCCCAGGCCAATGGCGATCGGCCATTGAAAGCTGTAGGGGGCAAGAAAGCGGGGTGCAGTGACCGAGATCACAAACATGCTGAGGCTGAGCGGCATGATCGCCAGACCCGCATCGATGGACGAATACCCAAAGGCATCAGGCGATTGGACGAATGTATTGAAATAGACGAAGAAGCAGAACAGCGTGAAGCCAGTAAAGAACATCCCCGCCGCGGCCATCAGATAACGCGGATGGCGAAAGTACCGAAGCTCGATCAAAGGGTCGTCGCTGCGGCGGGATACGATGACAAGGGCAATTGTCGACACGGCCGCCACGACCAGCGGCACCAGTGTCAAAGGCGAAGTCCACCCGCCGCTTTCCCCGTTGCTGAGCGCAAAGGACAATGGCCCGAGGAAAAACAGAATGGCAACGGCCCCCGCATAATCGAACTTTGCCCCGGCAAGACGGGTATCGGGAACGTATTTCCGTTTGCTGACATGCAGCCCGATGGCGAAGGCCACCGCCAGCAGAATCAGGTCGGCTGCAAAGACGGCGCGCCAGCTGACATAATGGCCGAAAGCGCCACCGACGATGGGTCCGACACCGATCGCCAGACCGACAATCGCCCCCCAGACGCCGGTAACACTGGCGCGCTGCTCTTCGGGCGTGGCCGCCGTCAACAATGACAGGGACGTGCCGAACAAAGCAGCCGCGCCCGCGCCTTGCGCGCCGCGCCCGATAAGCAGCATCGCCCCGTCCTGCGCCAACAGCGCAAAGGAAGACCCGATTGCAAAGACGATCATGCCAAAAAAGAACACGCCCATCTTGCCGGTAATGTCACCCAGCCGGCTGACGATGCAGACAAGCGTGGCGCTGGTCACGGAATACGTGGCCATCACCCATTGCAAACCTGACGGGGTCAAATCGAACTCGGCCCTGAGATTGGGCAATATGGTGGTCACAGCAGTTGTGTTGAACCCCACGACCATCATGCAGATGGCCGTCATGGCCAGCACCACACGGGCGCGGGACTGCGGAGATACACTGACCGAGCTCTCATCGCCCATAAAACACCCACTGACCAAGAATTTTGAATACAAACATCATCAGTTTAACGATTTCTGGCCTTGCGCATAGGGGTGCGTCAGATCCAGTAAGACAGCGCAACGGGCAGCACCAGGACGGTGCTGAGCGTCGAGACAAGAATGAACCCGGCCACATCTGGCCCGTATTCCGGAACATGCTGGTCGATAAACAGATAAGTCGCCACGGATGAAGGCATCAGGCAACACAGAATCAGCGCACCCCGCTCGGTTCCCGTGAAACCAAACAACCAGATCAGAACACTGGCAATTGCAACGGCCATCGCCAGATGCAGGGCCGTCAGCAGAACCGCACGACCCAGGCTTTTCACACGCAGCGTCGCGAGCGTATGCCCCAGTGTCAGCAGCATGAGCGGAATCGACAATCCACCCAAGATGTCAAAGGACTTCGCGACCGGTTGCGGCAGGCTCTGCCCCGTTGCCATCAGGATCAGAGCGAGGCCCACGGCGTAGATAATCGGGGACGTCGCCAGTTTCCTGGGCGAGAATTCTCCGGCCGGGATCCACATGCCGACGGTAAAGATGCTGATCAGCACCACCACCACGAACGCCATGGTATAGGCCATACCTGCATCGCCCAGCGCCAGCAAAGTGATTGGCAGGCCGATATTGCCGACATTCCCGTGCATCAACGGCGTCAGAAATGCCCTCACCGGCAAGCGAAGAACCTTGAGCCCGACATATCCCAAAACCCCGAAACCGGCCACCGCAAGGGCAGCGGCGGTCATCATGTCAAGAAACGTGCCCACGGCCAGTTTGGTGTTCGACAGATGAGAAATGATCAATGTCGGATAGCCGACTTTTGAGACGATCCCGCCAATGACCCTGTTGTCGAAAGGCGCCTGAATCACGGCCAGAGCATAGCCAATTCCAGCGCAGATCAGAACTGGCAGAACCACGTTCAGTACGTTCAGGAACAGGTGCTCCAAACAGAATTCTCCTTGCTGAAACCGTTTTTCGACAGTGAATCAGCGCCATTGCAATGGCAAGCACCCTGTGTAACCCGTGCACGGCGTTGGGTTTTCCCGATTAGAGTCTGATAATGCCCGAAAGCGCCGCTTGAGGTTCTTTCCTTCGCCGCCGACACAACATATAGTGGCTGACAACAACGTGTAGTGAAGCACGGCGAGACTTGGGAATACAAGCATGGCACATATCATTGTGGTCGGGAACGAAAAGGGTGGCGCAGGCAAATCGACCGTGTCGATGCATGTGGCGACCGCGCTGGCCCGATTGGGACACAAGGTCAGCACGTTGGATCTGGACCTGCGCCAGCGCAGTCTGGGACGATACTTCGAGAACCGCAACAACTTCCTCAAAAGCTCGGACCTGACTCTGCCCAGCCCGCGCCATCACGACCTGCCCGAGATCGACGCCGCAACGTTGAAACCGGGCGAGAACATCTATGACCATCGCCTGTCTGCTGCCGTATCCCAACTGGAAAGCGACAGCGACTTTATTCTGATCGACTGCCCGGGGTCTCATACCCGTCTGAGTCAGGTGGCGCATTCACTGGCCGACACGCTGATCACCCCGTTGAACGACAGCTTCATTGACTTCGACCTTTTGGCGCGGATCGACTCGAAGGGAGAGAAGATCCTTGGCCCGTCCGTCTATTCCGAAATGGTCTGGAACGCTCGTCAACTGCGGGCACAGGCGGGGCTGAAGCCGATCGACTGGGTCGTTGTCCGCAACCGGGTCGGTACGCAGCGCATGGTCAACAAGGAAAAGATGCAGCGCGCGATCGAAATGCTGTCCCAGCGCATCGGCTTCCGCGTCGCCTCGGGCTTTTCCGAGCGGGTTATCTTCCGCGAGCTGTTCCCGCGTGGCCTGACACTGTTGGACCTCAAGGATATCGGGGTCAAACAGCTGAACATCTCGAACATCGCAGCCCGGCAGGAACTGCGTGACATGATGAAAGAGCTGAATCTGCCGGGTGTGGAGATTGACTTCTGATCAGCTGTCCCGGCGGCCGCTATGCGGACTTTTTTAGGCAGTATGAATGTTCTTTGGTTCTGGACTTGCATTCAGAAACAGCTGCAAAGACTTCCCGCATGGAAGCTTGAGAGCAAAGAAAGAAGACCCTGCAACGTTTCGGATCGTTTTGGCCGTGCCGCCGGTTTCAAGCACCGAGACCACCTGTAGTCGGATGTCCCGGTCAATGCAGCCATTGGACATATAGCCGACCATCCTCCCGCTTGAAGAGACAACGGCGCGCGAACCTACTTCGCGCGCCGTTCAGCCCTTGATACTGATCGATGTGATCAGAACAAACAGCTTACCAACGTTTAGCTGGTCAACTGCATGGCCAAGGACATCAACCCGGTGTTCAGGACGTGTGGATCAAGAAACGGGTTCTTCCGACATGACTTCTGCAAAGGATTTGAAGAATTTGGCGGCGAGTTTCTTTGCTGTACTCTGGATAAGACGGCTCCCAAGTTGCGCCAGCTTGCCGCCGATCACGGCCTTGGCTTCGTAGCGCAGAATGGTCTGAGACCCATTTTCAGTCAGTGTGACGTCGGCTCCGCCTTTTGCATGTCCAGCCGGGCCACCATTGCCCTGGCCATCCAGCGAAAACGTCTCTGGCGCGCCATCGGTTTTGAGCACCACATCTCCGCTGAATTTCGCTTTCACGGGGCCAACTTTGAGTACAACTTTGGCTTCAAGTTCGGTGTCGGATTTCTTGATCAGTTCTTCGCACCCGGGAATACAACGTTTAAGTATCTCGGGGTCGTTCAAAGCTGCGTAAACCACATCCCTAGGGGCATCGATGATAATTTCGTCGGCCAGTTCCATGGCGGTTCCTTTCTTTGTTCAGCAACAGGGGTATTTAATCGTGGCAAGCACCTCAGCCTGCTCTGTAGATGGCTTGAAACCACGAGTTAAGATTTTGAAAAGTTTACGCATTTGGGTTCCTTTCTACGGAATTCCTGCGCACGGTGATCAGTTCCGCCAGGATGGAAAGCGCGATTTCTTCAGGTGTGACAGCACCAATGTCCAAACCAGCTGGGGCTGAAACCATCGCGAGTGTGACCTCGGGCACACCAGCTTCGGAGAGCTTTTCAGACAGGGCCGCGAATTTCTTCTTACTGCCCACAAAGGCGACATAGTTTGCTTCACAAGCAAGCGCGTCGCGCAAGGCGTCAAGATCACCCTGCCCTTGCGTCGCCACGACGATCGCACTCATCTTTCCAAGTGCATTCTCCTCATCCACGGCACGTGAGATTGACCAGTGAAAATGCGGTGCGATTTGTGCCAAAGCCTCTGCGACCGGCGAGTTTCCGAGTATTGTCAACTCTGGCATCGGAAGACAGGGCTCAATAAAAATGTCGATGGTGCCACGAGAGGGACAACCGTTGCGCGCATAGAATACGCCCTCCACCATTGCTCCGGCACTGACGCCGATATCGTTCAAAAAGTCTTCCGGCGCGACCGACACAAGCTTGGGTGCGCCGGTTTCGAGGGCTTCCAAGGTGGCTCGCCTCACAGCGCCACGGGTGCAGCCGCCACCAAGAAACCCGTGCAATATGGTGCCATCCGCACCAATGATTGCCTTTGCGCCGGGTTTTGCCGCGGTGGTTCCGGCAGTGCGCACGATTGTTGCAAAGGCAAAAGGTTGTTCCTTTGCGCGCAGTGATTGGGCTGTTTCTGCCAAGTCAGATGAAAACAACTCAGCGGGGGTCATAGCGATACCAACTCCTTCTCCAGCGCGGCGAGGTCCGCCAGCGTGTTGGCGGCGGAAAAGAGGTCCAAATGAGGCAAGGCTGCCGTCATGCCCGCTGCGACGGGCGCATAGTCGCGCCAGCCTTTGAGCGGGTTCAGCCAAAGAATGCGGCAGCCGCGTTTGCGCAGCTTGGTCAGCGCCGCGTCAATGTGGTCAGGAGAAGAGGTGTCATAGCCGTCCGAGAGGATCATCACGACTGAACGCCCATCGACGAAACGGCGCGCGTAGGTAGATGCAAATCGATCCAGGCTTTCCCCGATTTTGGAACCTCCGCCGAACCCATCCGCCATCAAGGACATCCGTCCGATGGCGCGCATCGTGTCCTTATCGCGTAAAGCCTCGGTTATCCGCACGAGGCGTGTGTGAAACAGGTATGCGTCGGCGGTTGGATCACCGCGCATCAGGCCGGCCAAAAAGGCCAGGAATACTTGCGCATAGACGGTCATAGAGCCGGAAACATCGCATAGCGCTACGATTTTTCGGCTACGATCAGGGCGTTTGCGCTTGATGAGTCGGATGGGTTCGCCCCCTGTCGCCAGGCTGCGCCGGATTGTTTTGCGGAAATGCAGTCGATCGCCCTTGCGGGCAGCGATGCGGCGGCGGGAGCGGCGGTCGCGCAGCGCTTGTCCGAGGCGGCGAGCAACTTCTTCGGCCTCGGCAATCTCTTCTGCCCGTACCAGATCACGTAGATCGCGCCGGGACAGGTTGCGCATTTCGGTGGCGATCAGCTTACCGTCGCCATCACTTTCGGCATCACCGTCACCTCCGTCTGGCGCTGTCGCATCGCCAGCGCCTCCAACGTCTTCTCCTTTGGCATCTCGTGACGAATGTACGCTGTCGTCGCCCTTGGGGTGGGTCGACATTTTCGGCATGACCTTTGTTCGCACGCGACCGGCATCCATCCAGAAACTATCAAACAGCGGATCAAACCTCTGCGCTTCGTCCTTGCATCCCGTGCAGACGGCCTTGAGTGCGCAACGCGCCTCTTCAGGGTTGGCTGCCTCAACACAGGTCAACGCCGTCAGAGCTGCTTCGGTTTCCTGCACGCCAAGGCGCAGGCCATTCTCCCGCAAATGGGCCAGGAACCCTGCCATGCGCGCCGTAGCGCCGGGATCTCGGCCAGCAAAGCGGGTCACGCGGGTCATGCGGCCTTCCCCGCGATGCGTTGTGCCACTTCGCTGGTGATATTTGCGCGATCGCTCTGAGTTTTTAGAAGTGTCGTGAGTGTGGCTTGGAGGGCTGCCGGGTTTTCCGTCAGATCAGCAATCCCTAACCCCATGAGCGCGGCGGCAAAATCCAGTGTCTCCGCGATTCCGGGCACTTTCTCCAGCTCTTCCTTGCGCAGCGTCTGGACGAACTCGATCACCTGATCGGCCAGCTGCGCTTCAATCCCAGCACACCGGGCTTTTAGGATCGCGAGTTCCGTTGTCCGGTCGGGATAATCGACATAACTGAAAAGGCAGCGACGCCTCAGCGCGTCCGACAAGTCGCGGGTGCCATTCGAGGTCAGTATAACTGTTGGCACGGCGGTGGCTTTGATGGTGCCAAGCTCCGGAACGGTGATTTGGTAATCAGCGAGGATCTCGAGCAGGAAAGCTTCGAACTCTTCGTCTGCGCGGTCGATTTCATCGATCAATAAAACCGGAGAAACGTCTTGCGTGATCGCCGACAGCAAGGGGCGCTCCAACAAATACTCACGCGAGAATATCCGATCCTCGACCGCCTTGCCGGTCTCGCCTGCTTCAGAGGACGCACGGATCGCCAGTAGTTGTCGTTGGTAATTCCACTCGTAGATCGCCTGAGAGGCGTCCAGACCTTCATAGCATTGCAGGCGGATCAACTGCGTGTTCTGGGCCGCAGCCAGTACTCGGGCAACTTCGGTTTTTCCTACGCCCGCCGCGCCTTCCAGCAGTAGAGGGCGGCGCAATGACAAAGCCAAATGCAGCGACACCGCCAGATCGTCTGAGGCGACGTAGTTCTGTTCTACAAGTGCAGATTGGAGATCGGTCCAGGTCATCAGAGCCTCAAGTGGTTTGTGAGGCGCGCGCAGCCATCCCTGCCGCGCGCGCCGGAAGCTTAGCCGTGAAGGCCCAGTTCGTTTGCTGTCTTCCAGATCCGCCAGTGATCGTGCGGCATATGGGTGTGACGCAGGCCAAAGGCACGGAAGGCATCATTCACCGCGTTGGAGAAACAGGGCACGCCGCCCACATGAGGGCTTTCGCCGACACCCTTGGCACCTATTGGGTGGTGCGGGCTGGGGGTAACGGTGTGATCGGTCTCGTAATTCGGCACTTCCCATGCGGTCGGCAGGAAGAAATCCATCAATGTGCCGGTCTTGACGTTGCCCATCTCGTCATAGGCGATCTCTTGCCCCAGAGCGACAGCCAGCGCCTCGGTCAAACCACCGTGCACCTGGCCCTCGATGATCATCGGGTTTATGCGCGTGCCGCAGTCATCCAGCGCATAGAAGCGGCGAATGTCGGTCACACCGGTGTCCACATCGATGTCCATCACGCAGACGTAGGCGCCAAAGGGATAGGTCATGTTCGGCGGGTCATAGTAGCTGACCGCCTCCAGACCCGGCTCGATGCCCGGAATGGCCTGATTGTAGGCGGCAAAGGCGATTTCCTTCATCGTCTTGAACTTTTCAGGCGCGCCCTTGACCACGAAACGATCCACGTCGAATTCGACATCATCGTCATGCACTTCCAGCAGGTAGGCCGCGATCATCTGTGCCTTGGCGCGGATCTTGCGCCCTGCCATCGCGGTCGCGGCACCCGCTACCGGCGTCGAGCGCGAGCCGTATGTTCCAAGACCGTAGGGCGCGGTATCCGTATCACCCTCTTCGATGGTAATACTATCCGCCGGCAGGCCGATCTCGGTTGCGAGTATCTGTGCAAAGGTCGTGGCATGGCCCTGGCCTTGCGAGATGGTGCCAAGGCGTGCGATCGCTGAGCCGGTCGGGTGAATGCGGATTTCACAGCTGTCGAACATGCCAAGACCAAGGATATCGCAATTCTTGACGGGTCCAGCGCCGACGATTTCGGTGAAATGCGTCAGGCCGATGCCCATAAGCTTTCGGGTTTTGCCCGCCTTGAAATCCTCGATCCGTTGAGCTTGTTCTGCACGCAGCCCTTCGTAATCGACGGCATTTAGCGCCTTATCCCAAGCAGTGTGATAGTCGCCGGAATCATACTCCCACCCAAGCGCGGACTGATAGGGAAACTGCTCTTTCTTGATGAAGTTGATCCGGCGCAGCTCGGCCGCGTCCATGTTCAACTCTATCGCCAGAACCTCGATCATGCGTTCAATGAAGTAAGCGGCTTCGGTTACACGGAAGGAGCAGCGATAACTGACCCCGCCCGGCGCTTTGTTGGTGTAAACGCCGTCCACTGCCAAATACGCAGTCGGAATGTCGTAAGACCCGGTACAGATGTTCATAAACCCAGCCGGGAACTTGGTCGGGTCGGCACAGGCGTCAAAGCCGCCGTGGTCTGCGGTCGTGTGGCACCAGAGACCGGTGATTTTACCCTCTTTGGTTGCGCTGATCTTACCTTTCATCCAGTAGTCACGGGCAAAAGCGGTGGTCATCAGGTTTTCCATACGGTCCTCGACCCATTTCACCGGAACACCGGTGACAATCGAGGCCACGACCGAGCACACATAGCCGGGGTAAGCCCCAACCTTGTTGCCAAAGCCGCCACCGATGTCGGGCGAGATCACGCGGATATTGTGCTCTTCAATGCCCGAGATCAGGCTGACCACTGTGCGAATAGCGTGAGGCGCCTGGAACGTGCCGTGCAGCGTGAGCTTGCCGTTGACCTTGTCCATCGAAGCCACGCAGCCACAAGTTTCGAGCGGACATGGGTGCGTGCGATGGTAATACACCATCTCTTCAGCGACCACGTCAGCCTCCCCCATTACCTGCTCGGTCGCATCCTTCTCGCCAACCTCCCAGGTAAAGATGTGGTTAGGGTGTTTGCGTGGGCCGTGGGCCCCACCTGGAATCGCTCCACCTTCGCCCATCAGGTCTTCGCGAAGAACCACGTCGGATTCCAATGCTGCGTGGGGATCGGTCAAAACGGGGAGTTCTTCATACTCCACTTCGACCAGCTCGACTGCATCGGCTGCAATATAACGGTCCTTTGCCACCACAAATGCCACTTCCTGACCTTGGAAGAGCACCTTGCCGTCAGCCAAAACCATCTGCTTGTCGCCCGCCAGCGTCGGCATCCAGTGCAGACCAAGAGGGGCGAGGTCTTCGGCGGTCAGTACGGCAATCACACCGTCCAGCGCCAAAGCGGCCTCGGCATTGATCGACACGATCTTGGCGTGGGCATAGGGCGAACGCACGAAATCACCATGCAGCATGCCGGGCAGTTTGATGTCGTCAACGTAATTGCCTTTGCCTTGGGTAAACCTGGCATCTTCAACGCGCTTGCGTTTGCAACCCATTCCTCCCAGTGCGTCGGCGCGTTCTTCGCGGGTCAGTTCCTTTTTCATTGTGCCGCCTCCTTCGCAGAGTTCATCTCGGCCGCGGCGGCGAGGATAGATTTGACGATGTTCTGATACCCGGTACAGCGGCAGAGGTTACCCGCCATGCCAAAGCGCACCTCTTCTTCAGTTGGGTTCGGGTTTTCTTCCAAAAGCTTGGATGCGCGGGTGATCATACCCGGTGTGCAGAAGCCGCATTGAAGACCATGGTGTTCTTTGAACGCTTCCTGCAATACGTGCAGGCTGTCCGGGTTGCCAAGCCCTTCGATCGTGGTGATTTCGGCACCGTCAGCCTGTGCTACGAACACGGTACAGGACTTCACCGATTTGCCGTTCATGGTCACGGTGCAAGCGCCGCAATGCGAGGTCTCGCAACCAATGTGCGGACCGGTCTTGCGCAGCCGTTCGCGCAGGGTGTGGATCAGCAGTTCGCGCGGTTCAGCCAGGAACTCTTGCTCCTCGCCATTCACTGTTAGAGTGAAGTGTTTCTTCTTTGACATGATCTCTCTCCTCAGGCTCTGGCCCAGGCGTTTTCGATCGCACGGCGCAAGATAATCGCCGCTGCGTGACGTTTGAATTCAATGGGACCACGGTTGTCCTGTGTTGGATCGATGTCACCCAACATGGCGTCCACCGCCGCTTTGATTGCCGCATCATCCACAGACGTGCCGACAAGCGCAGCACCAGCATCTTCAGAATGAACTGGAGTGTCGCTCAGATTGGTCATCGCGATGGAAGCCGAGGTGCAAGTCCCACCTTCTTTAGTCAAAAGAACCGCAGCAGCCGCGGTGGCGTAGTCGCCGATTTTGCGCTTTTGCTTTTCATAGGCGTACCCGCCCTTTGGCGCATTGAACTCCACCGCTGTCAGGATCTCTTCATCCTCGCGGTCAGTCATATAAGCCGCTTCGTAGAAATCACGGGCCGCGACTTTGCGTTCGCCATCCGGCCCGACCAAAGTGAAAGTCGCGTCCAGACACTGCATCAAGCCCGGCATGTCATTACCCGGGTCGCCGTTTGCAACGTTGCCGCCAACCGTGCCCATGTAACGCACTTGCGGGTCTGCGATCTGCAAAGAAGCCTCTCGCATGATCGGAGCAGCCAACGCCAATTGAGCGTTGTCGATGATGTCATGTTGCGTCGTCATCGCGCCGATGCGGATGCTATCCCCCTCAATGGAGATGCCGCTCAATCCCTCCACATCCTGCAAGTCGATCAGATGTGGCACTTCGGCCATGCGGAGCTTCATCATAGGTATCAGACTGTGCCCCCCTGCGAGGACCCGTGCGTCATCTCCGTGCTCCACAAGTACGGACAGGGCGCCCGCCAAATCCTTAGGTCTATAATATTCAAAGGCAGCTGGAATCATTGCCTCTCCTCCCTGCAGCAACTGTTCTGGCTGTTAGAGAAGCTCGCTCGATGCCGGGTTGTAGACCCGAGAAAACACTTTGTTTTCGCTAATTTTGCACGAAATGCGCTTCAGGACGCACGAGTTGCGCTGCCTGAATTACCACGCGTTACCCAAAGGCGGTCAGTGCTGCTTTCAGGTTTGATCGGCTGACCGGCACCGGAGGGAGATCGGCCTCACCAAAGGTGCATTGTCCCTTGTCTTTGGTCCGTTCAAACCGCGCGACTTTTTTGGGGTTCACTATATAGCTGCGATGCACGCGCAAAAAGCCAGTTGGCTCCAGCCGTTTGACCGCTTCAGTGATCGGCCAGACGCAAAAGTACTTTTCTGTGCGGGTGTAGACCTGCGTATAGTGACCATCCGCCCTGACGAATGCAACGTCAGGCGCGGCAATAAAAACCTTGCCTCCGTCTCTTTCACAGGGGATGCGAATAGGCGGGGTCTGGTTTGCTGAAGGCTCGTCTTGGGCCACGCCTGTCATCGGGATCTCTGTGGCTTGCATAGGCACAAGATAAGTTGTGCCGACCCACAAAAATGCGCCGAAGATAACAAAGCTCGACAGGATCACCCCAACGGCCATGACTTCGTTGCTGATGACGGGCCCAAACTCTCGGATTTCTTTCAAGGCTACAAAATTGGTTCCTGCCATGGCCAGGAAATGCACTGAAAAGACAGCTACGCCAAAACACAGCGTGCCGATCGCGATGGTCCTGTTGGAACGCTCATTATAGGCAACGCCGATCGCGAGAATGCACAGGACAATAGCCAATACCGACGACCCGAGCACACCTTGAAGGGTATAAACGGGTTTGCAAAGCTGCATGCCAGCCATTCCCACATAGTGCATCGCCAAGATGCCCGCGCCTACGATTGCTCCGGCAGCAATGATGATCCCCTTGGAACGCTCAGTGAAATGCAAAAGGACAAGCGCCAAAGCGACCATAAGGATCGCAATAAGCGCAGATGCGAGCGTGATTGCGGCATCATAGTAAAACAGGATGGGCAGCCTTAGGCCAAGCATAGCCACGAAGTGCATTGACCAGATCCCACCACCCAAAGCAACGGCACCCAACGCGATGGCCAACCTGCGTTGTGAAAGCGACTTTTCGGACAAATCCCTCGTCAAAGACAATCCCGTGGCCCCAGCAACTAGCGCCACAACGAACGATGTAACCACCAACCAAGGGTTATGTCCGAAGTCCAGAAATTCCATGGGCCGGACAATGCCGCAGCGGATTTCTTAATTCAATCTTTGCCTTTACCTGGCAAAGGTTCATCCGGCGGAAACAAATTCCTGCACGGCCATTGCAAGCAAGGACCAGAGTCTGTCTCAGCGTTTATCGCTCATTGGGCAGGACTGCTGTGCGATGAGCCATCGACGGCTTGGGCTCTAACCAGCTTAATGTTCATATTCACACTATAGTCGAACATTCGGTCCAAACCGCCGCTCAAACCCGGCGAGTTAAATGCGTTCCATCAAGACTTTCAGTTTCGGAACCGCTGGAAGGAATCGCCGCTGTCTCAATCGGATTCTGATGGCCCGCCGGGACTGTACACCGTAAACAACTCTTTCGGCTCATTAACGCCGCGCAGCATGTAGCGGCCGACCGAGACAAGCTCCTGCGCGCAGGGCTGTGCAGCGCGGGCGACATCGTCCGAGATAAGGATCCTTTGACCCAAAGACCGGTGCATTCCCGCAATGCGGGCGGCCTGGTTGACAGCCGGGCCGATCACAGTGAAGTCCAGCCGGGTCTCGGACCCGATATTGCCATAGAGAATCTCGCCCGAATGTAGGGCCAGCGTATAATTGGCCACCGGCAGACCTTGCGCGCGGCGCCTTGCGTTCAGTTCATCCATGCGGGACTGCAACAAAGGCACAGCATCAAGCGCGGCACGGGCGTCTTCGTCGATCTCTCCGACATCGAACATTGCCATCAGGCCGTCACCCATGAATTTCAGGATGTTGCCGCCCTTGTCATGCACCACACCCACGGCGACAGCCAGATAGTCGTTCAGCATGTCGATGATCTCATGCCCCGGCAGGTCTTCGGACAGCGTGGTGAAGCCTTCGAGGTCGAAATTCCAGATCACAGCATCGATTTGCTGCAAAGACCCACGCCGAATTTCACCCGACAGAACCCGGCGACCGGCATCTCGCCCCAGATAAACCCGCATCAAATCCTTGGCCAGATCCTGGTTCTTGGCGGATTTGAGCGCCAGCCCCAGATGCGGAAGTACAGATTGTATTTTGTTCAGATCGCTGTCTTCGAATCCGTTCGGTGCGTCGCTGGTCCAGGACATCAGAACACCATCGCTGACCTTTTTCGTGCCGTCGGGGCGTAGTTGACTGGCCCCTTCATATGACAGGCCGGTGGCATAATAGTCTGTCGCTCCGATTTCACGCAGATCATTCAACAAGGGAAAGCGGCTGGGTTCATTATGGTCGACCAGTTTGACCCGGATTTCATCCAGATCATCGTTCAGCAGCGCATAGAGTGGGCTTTGCTGCCAAACTTCGCTGGGCGTTTCCGTGTATTCAAACTTCTCGGATTCACCGCCCGCGCCGTTGTACCAGCTGTAACCGGTACCTCCGTAAACCGGATGCAGGGTCGACTGCGCCGCATGAAAGCGCATCAACGGAATACCCATTTCCACCAATCGGGCACAAAACCCTTCCAACAGCTCTTCTTGCCCGGCGCCCTCTAGCCCCTTGTTGACCAGCCAATCAATCAGGGAATGTGAGAAAACTGAAGCGGAATCTGGCAATGTCATTTTGTTGTCCGTATCAAGTATGATCCCCATTTGGGGGTAGGCCGCGTCAATTGCCATAGGTCAGTCCAAACCAGCCAACCTTTGCAGCATTTGTCGCAACAACGCGGCCTCTTCCGGTTTGAACAGGCCTGACAGTTTCGCATCGTAATTGGCAGCAACGCCGCGCAGGTCACGATACACAGCTTGCCCTGCTGGTGTTAGTGTCAACCATTCCGCCCGCCGATCCGCTTCGTCCCGTGTGCGTTTCAGGTATCGACGCTGTTCCAGCTTGGCCACAGCACGGCTGATTTTGGTTTTGTGCATTCTGGCGCGCTCACCGATTTCCTTGGCAGTCATCTCGCCAAACAAACCCAGATGGAACAATACCCGCCATTCGGTTCTGAGCATCCCATAACGGCCCTTGTAAACTGCCTGAAACTCTAGCGAAGCCCGTTCGGCCGCCTGATTCAGCAGGAAGGGCAGAAAATTTTGCAGATAAAAGTCATCATTTTTTTCGGATTCATCGTGTGTCATGCTTGTTAGTTACAAAATCAACTATTAACCGACAAGCAGCAAACGGAGGAAAACGCAATGAATCGTCCGACTGATCCGCATACGCTGACACAGGCTGCGACGCCTGTCGGAACTCATGCAGGCTATATGCCAGGCTTTGGGAACGACTTTGAAACCGAGGCCCTGCCCGAGGCCCTGCCGCAAGGGATGAACAGCCCGCAACGGTGCAACTATGGTCTTTACGGAGAGCAGCTGAGTGGCACGGCCTTTACCGCCAACCCACCCGAGCGCACCTGGTGCTATCGTATTCGCCCATCCGTAAAGCATTCACACCGTTATGAAAAAATCGATCTGCCCTACTGGAAATCGGCCCCCTGCATTGATCCGGATGTAATCAGCCTTGGCCAGTATCGCTGGGATCCTGTCCCGCATTCCGATGAAGGTCTGAACTGGATGACGGGTATGCGGACCATGACGACCGCAGGTGACGTGAACACGCAGGTCGGCATGGCAAGCCACATCTATCTGGTCACGGAATCCATGGTGGATGACTACTTCTTTTCGGCTGATTCCGAATTGCTGGTTGTGCCACAGGAAGGACGCCTGCGATTTGCGACAGAACTGGGAATCATCGACCTGGAACCCAAGGAAATCGCGATCATTCCACGCGGTTTGCTGTACCGGGTCGAGGTTCTGGAAGGCCCTGCGCGCGGCTTTGTCTGCGAGAATTACGGTCAGAAGTTTGAACTGCCGGGTCGCGGACCAATCGGTGCCAACTGCATGGCCAACCCGCGCGACTTCAAGGCACCGGTGGCCGCTTATGAGGATCGTGAAACCCCTTCTACCGTGACAATCAAATGGTGCGGGCAATTCCACACAACCAAGATCGGCCACAGTCCACTGGATGTCGTGGCATGGCACGGCAACTATGCGCCCTACAAATACGACCTGCGCAACTATTGCCCCGTCGGCGCGATCCTGTTTGACCACCCCGACCCGTCGATCTTTACCGTTCTGACGGCTCCGTCCGGCCAGCCCGGCACGGCCAATATCGACTTTGTCTTGTTCCGCGAACGCTGGATGGTGATGGAAGACACGTTCCGCCCGCCGTGGTACCACAAGAACATCATGTCCGAGCTGATGGGCAACATCTACGGCCAGTACGACGCGAAACCTCAGGGCTTTGTTCCCGGCGGCACAAGCCTGCACAACATGATGATCCCGCATGGCCCCGACAGGGAAGCCTTCGATAAGGCGTCATACTCCAACCTGGGGCCGGACAAGCTGGACCAGACAATGTCGTTCATGTTCGAAACCCGCTTCCCGCAGCACCTGACCCCGTTTGCCGCCACCGAAGCGCCGTTGCAGGATGATTACATCGACTGCTGGACATCGCTTGAGAAAAAGTTCGACGGAACGCCGGGCAAGAAATGAGCTTGGATATCTGGATCACCTATGTGGCAACGGTCCTGCTGCTGATGAGCACACCGGGACCCAGCCAGTTGCTGATGTTGTCAAACTCAGCAACTAACGGGCTTCGGCGCGGGCTGTTCACCGCTGCCGGAGATCTGACGGCGAACTTTCTGCAAATGCTGGCGGCGGGGCTGGGCCTAGCCGCCCTGATCGCCACATCTGCAACCGCACTGACGGTCATCAAGTGGTTTGGTGTCACCTATCTGGTTTATCTAGGGGTTAAACAGATCCTAAAGGCCCGTATGTCTGAAGCGCAAACCGCGCCCAAGGCCAGCCGCAAATCGCTTTGGATGCAGGGGTTCATTACTTCTGCCGCAAATCCCAAGGCCGTGGTCTTTTTTGCAGCACTGTTTCCGCTGTTCATTGACGCAGCCCTGCCCTTCTGGCCGCAATTCGCCATTCTGTCGTCTACCTATCTGGTCATGGACGGGATGTTCCTGACCGCATATGGCGGCAGCGCAAGCTGGCTGGCTCGCCGTTTGCAAGGCCCGGCAAAGCTGTGGCTTGACCGCATTGGCGGCAGCTTCATGATCCTCGCTGCTATCTTGTTGGGGCTGAAATCCCTTCGCCCTTCTGCTTAACCAACAAAACAGGGACATCGTATGCCTCTAATGACATCCTGGGTGGCGTCGGCCAATGACGCGACACATCCGTTCCCACTGAATAACCTGCCGTATGGTGTCTTCTCGACCGAAGGTGATGATCCCCGCTGCGGTGTGGCCATCGGCGACATGATCCTCGACGTCACGGCAGCCGAAGCCGAGGGGTTGATCACCCTGAGCGACGAGCCGCTTTTCGACATGCCGTTCTGGAACCCTCTGATGGAGGAAGGCCCAGCCGTCTGGACCGCGCTGCGCGCGCGGCTGATCAGCCTGCTGGCCGAGGGTTCAGATGAACAAGCCAAGGTCGAACCGCTGCTTGTCAAACAAGAAGATGCGGAAATGCATCTGCCCTTTGCGGTCAGCGAATACACCGATTTCTACGCAGGCCGAAACCATGCCTTCAACGTGGGCACCATGTTCCGGGGGCCGGAAAACGCCCTGCCGCCGAACTGGCTGCACATTCCCATTGGTTACAACGGCCGCGCATCTTCGGTCGTGGTTTCAGGCACGGATATTCGCCGCCCCTGGGGTCAGTTGAAAGCCCCCGATCAGGACTTGCCCGCCTTCCTGCCCAGTCGCCGTTTTGACATCGAGCTTGAGATGGGCGCGGTTGTCGGAACGCCCTCGGATGGTCCGATCACCGTGCAGGAAGCGGATGACAATATCTTCGGTTACGCGCTTCTGAATGACTGGTCTGCGCGCGACATTCAGGCATGGGAATATCAGCCGCTGGGCCCGTTTCAGGCAAAGGCCACGGCAACCTCGATCAGCCCGTGGATCGTGACCAAGGCGGCGCTGGAGCCATTCCGCTGTGATACGCCGCCCCGCGAGTTCGAGCTGCTGGATCACCTCAAGGATTGCGGCCCGATGCTCTATGACATCGATCTGGCGATCACCATGGCACCTGCCGGACAACCCGCCACGACGATTGCCCGGACCAATTACAACCAGATGTACTATTCCGCTGCGCAGCAATTGGCGCATCACACCACATCAGGATGCCCCATGAACACGGGCGACCTGCTGGGATCGGGCACGATCTCGGGGCCGACGAAGGACAGCCGCGGTTCCCTTCTGGAACTCAGCTGGGGCGGCAAGGAACCGATCACGCTGGATACAGGCGAAACCCGCAGCTTCATCGAGGACGGCGATACCCTGACCCTCAAAGGTGCTGCCAGGGGCGATGGCTACACGATCGGTTTCGGCGATTGTGTGGGCAAGCTGCTGCCCGCACTCGAGAACCCCTACGAAAGATGACGCACTGATCTTCATCTTTTCCCAAATACTGCCGCCGGAGGCATCCAACCTCTGCCTTCCGCGCAACCGAAAAAGGACAAACCCAAGATGGCCAAGGCATTCGCGTCCCAGGGGGACATGTCGGAAAAAAAGATCAGCTTTACTGAAGTCGGAGAAGGGCTTTATGCTTTTACCGCCGAAGGCGATCCGAATTCGGGTGTGATCATCGGTGACGACAGCGTGATGATCGTCGAGGCGCAGGCGACTCCGCGTCTGGCAAACAAGGTAATCGAATGTGTGCGTTCCGTCACAGACAAACCGATCACGCATGTGGGCCTGACCCACTACCACGCAGTGCGTGTTCTGGGCGCAAGCGCATTCGGCGCGCAGCAGATCCTGATGTCGGACATGGCCCGCGCCATGGTCGTCGAGCGGGGTCAGGAAGACTGGGACAGCGAATTCCAGCGCTTCCCGCGCCTCTTTGAAGGGCATGAAAGCATCCCCGGCCTAACCTGGCCCACCACCACCTTCAGCGATACGATGACGGTGTATCTGGGCAACCGCCGGATCGACCTGATGCATCTGGGCCGGGCGCATACGGCAGGCGATATCGTCATCCATGTGCCGGATCAGAACGTGATGTTCACCGGCGATATCGTCGAATATCACTCGGCCTGCTATTGCGGTGACGGTCATTTCAGCGATTGGGGTGACACGTTGGACGAGATAAAGTGGTTCGATGTCGACGCCATCGCACCGGGGCGCGGCGATGCGCTGGTTGGCAAGGACATGGTGAATGCGGCCATCGAGAACACCCGCGATTTTGTCGAAAGCACATACCGGCCGGCGGCGAAGGTCGCGGCGCGCGGCGGGTCCCTGAAAGAGGCCTGGGACGCAGTCCGCGCTGAATGTGACCCCAAATTTGCCGATTACGCGATCTACGAGCACTGCCTGCCGTTCAACGTGGCCCGCGCCTATGACGAGGCGCGCGGCATTGACACGCCCCGCATCTGGACCGCCCAGCGCGACCTCGAGATGTGGGAAGCGCTGCAAGGCTGACGAAAAACGGTCGAGTTTGATCCAGATCGTTTTGTGCGGCGGGATTCGATGAAACCATAATCTAAGACCTCCGGCGCCCGCCGCCGGGGGACAGGACATGCAGCACAACGGTGCATCTGTTTTGGGGGGAGCCCATGAACAAGATCTTTGAAACGCCGCTTTACGGATATGAACGCAGCCCGGATCAGGACAGCCCGACGCCCGTCAGGCACAAGGTCATCGTGATCGGTGCGGGGCCAGTTGGTCTGGCCGCCGCCATCGATCTGGCCCAGCAAGGGGTCGAAGTTGTGGTTCTGGACGAAAATGACAAGGTCAGCTTTGGCAGCCGCGCCATCTGTTTTTCCCAACGCACGCTGGAAATTGCAGACCGGCTGGGCTGCGGCCAGCGATTGGTCGACAAAGGCGTTCTATGGGACCGCGGCAAGGTCTTTTTCGATGATCGTCAGGTCTATGAATTCAACCTGCAACCGGACGAAGGTTACGCCAACCCGGCCTTCATCAACTTGCAGCAATACCATTTTGAAAACTTCTTTGTGGAACGCGTGCGCGAGTTGCAGGCAGACGGCGCACCGATCGAGATTCGCGGGCGCAACAAGGTTGATGCAATCGGTACGCACGAAGATCACGTGCGGCTGGAGGTCGAAACCCCCGAAGGCCCTTATACACTCGAGGCCGAATGGCTGATCGCCTGCGATGGTGCCGCGTCGCCCACCCGGCGGATGCTGGGCATCGATTTCGAAGGGCGTGTTTTCGAAGACAATTTCCTGATCGCGGACGTGATCATGGATGCCGATTTCCCCTCGGAACGCTGGTTCTGGTTTGACCCTCCGTTCAATCGCGGGCAATCCGCGCTTTTGCACAAACAGCCCGACAATGTCTGGCGTATTGACCTGCAACTGGGTTGGGACATCGACAAGGAACGCGAAAAGCGCCCCGAGAATGTGATCCCGCGCCTCAAGGCGATGCTGGGCGACGACGTCGAGTTTCAACTGGAGTGGGTCTCGATCTATACGTTCCAGTGCCGCCGCATGGAAAGCTTCCGCAAAGGACGGGTTCTTTTCGCAGGCGACAGCGCGCATCAGGTCAGCCCCTTTGGCGCGCGCGGTGCCAATTCCGGCCTGCAAGACACTGATAACCTGTGCTGGAAACTGAAACTGGTGCTGGATGGGAAAGCCCCCGAAAGCCTGCTGGACAGCTACGACGCGGAACGCGTGCACGGGGCTGATGAGAACATCCAGAAATCCAGTCGGTCGACCGATTTCATCACTCCGAAATCCGAGATGTCGCGGGTTCTGCGGGATGCAGTTCTGGACCTGGGCGAGCAGTACGAGTTTGCCCGTCCGTTGGTGAATTCAGGACGCCTGAGTCAACCTTGCACCTATGACGGCTCGACCCTGAATTCTGCCGACGCGCTGGATGGCCCAGCCGAAACGCGCCCCGGCTCGGCCTGCCCGGACGCGCCGCTGGGTGATGCGTTCCTGTTGCCCAAACTGGCAGGCAAGTTCACCCTTCTGACGATTGACGCGGATGCCCCGGAGGTGCTGGAAGAAGACGGGGTCGAGGTCACGCGGTTGGCGCTGTCGGTCAAGGATGACCAGACGCTGGCGCTGAAACGTCGCTATCTGGGCGACGCAACCAGCGCCGTTTATCTGATCCGACCCGATCAGCACGTGGCGGCGCGGCGGGACAGCTATGAAGAAAACAGTTTCCGCCATGCAATCCGCAGAGCCTGTGGCAAGGAGTGAGCGCGATGTCTGACCTGATCCTATCCCCGAATATCGACGATGCTGACGACTTCTATGCCGAGCTGCTGGCCGCGCATGAAGGGCTTGAAAAAGCCGGCAGTGACGCGCTGAACGCCCGACTGGTTCTGGTGCTGGCCAATCACATCGGCGACAAGGCGGTGTTGTCTGACGCTATTCGCGCCGCCACCCTGGTCGACAAGTGACGGATTCGAATGTGAGCAAAACCGTCCTTTATGACTATTGGCGGTCCTCGGCCAGCTATCGGGTGCGGATCGCCCTGAATCTGGCCGAGATCGACTATCGCGCGGTTGTCGTCGACCTGGTGGGCGGCGAACACAAGGGCGATGCACATATCGCGCGAAATCCACAAGGGTTGGTTCCGGTGCTGGATATTGACGGGCAGCGGCTGACACAGTCTCTGGCCATTCTCGACTATCTGGACAAGACACGTGAATTGAACCTTCTGCCCGACGATGCAGCAGGGCGCGCGCGCGTGCAGGCGCTGGCCTATGCGATTGCGGTGGACATTCACCCTGTTTGCAACCTTTCAGTTGCTCGCCATGCGACCACCCTCAGCAAAGACCCGACCGACATGCCCGGAGAGTGGATGCGGCACTTCATACGGCCGGGGTTGCAGGCCTTCGAGACCATGTTGGGTGAGTTTGAACAAACCCCCTATTGCGTTGGTTCACAGCCCGGCCTCGCCGACATCTGCCTGATCCCGCAGATCTATAATGCACGCCGGTGGAAGGTCGACTTGTCGGACATGCCCCGTCTGCTGGGTGTCGAAAAGGCCTGTGCCGATCATCCCGCATTTGTTGCGGCGCATCCTGACAGGCACGCACCCCAATAAGCTTGCACAGGTCCTGTGTGCCGGTGTGCCTAGGCGTCCGTCGCAATCGGACTTAGCTTTGTTTCATCAAAGCAAAAGAGGTTCTGATGCCCGAGATCACCGGATACCACGCCCATGTCTATTTCGACGCCGACACGCAGCACACGGCGCAACAGGTCTGCGAAGAGGCCGCCCGACTGTTCCCCGTCCGGATGGGACGCATGCATAGCCGCAATGTCGGCCCCCACCCGCGCTGGAGCTGCCAATTGAGCTTTGCGGCTGATGCCTTCGACCAGGTCACTCCGTGGTTGATGCTGAACCGGCGGGGCCTTACGGTTTTCACCCACCCGGAAACCGGCGACCATCTGGCCGATCACCGCGATCGCGCGATTTGGATGGGTGAAATGCTGGATCTGGACCTGTCGATCTTTGATACGCTTCAGCCCAGCGCCCGCGCCTGATCCCGCAGAACGAATTTCTGCACCTTGCCGGTTGACGTTTTCGGCAGGGTGCCAAACACCACGGTCTTGGGCGCTTTGAAATGGGCCATGTTGTTTCGGCAAAAAGCAATCAGCTCTGCCTCGGTCGCGGTTGCGTCAGGCTTCAGCTCGACAAAGGCGCAGGGGGTTTCGCCCCATTTCTCGTCTGGCCGGGCCACAACCGCCGCTTCCATGACTGCCGGGTGTTTGTAGAGGATACCCTCGACCTCGACGGACGAGATATTCTCGCCGCCTGAAATGATGATGTCCTTGGACCGGTCTTTGAGCGCGATATAGCCATCCGGGTGCATGACGCCCAAATCGCCGGATGCAAACCAGCCGCCCTTGAAGGCCCCATCCGTGGCATCAGGGTTCTTGAGATACCCTTTCATCACCACGTTGCCCTGCATAAAGATCTCGCCCATGGTTTCGCCATCCGCGGGCACGGGTTCCATCGTTTCGGGATCGGCCACCATCAGACCAGACAGCGCCGTATACCGCACGCCCTGCCTTACTTTCAGGGCAGCACGGTCTTCGGGTCCCTTGTCGTTCCATTCATCCTTCCAGGCACAAACGACCGAAGGTCCGTAAGTCTCGGTCAGGCCGTAAACGTGCGTGACTTCGACCCCCATCGCCTCCATCGCTTCGATCACGGCGGCCGGCGGCGGAGCGCCCGCGGTCATCACCTTGATCTGATGGTCAAAGTCCTTCAGTTCATCAGGCGCGTGGGCCAACATGTTCAAAACGATGGGAGCACCGCAGAAATGGGTGACCTTCTCATCACGGAATGCCGCATAGATCGGCTCGGCACGCACGGCGCGCAGACAGACGGACACGCCCGCATTGGCGGCCATGGCCCAGGGGAAGCACCATCCGTTGCAGTGAAACATCGGCAAGGTCCACAGATAGATCGAATGCTTGGGCATATCCCAGTCCAGCAAATCCGATTGTGCATTCAGCGTGGCGCCGCGGTGGTGATAAACCACGCCCTTGGGATTGCCCGTTGTGCCGGACGTATAGTTCAGCGTGATCGCGTCCCATTCATCCTCGGGCAGTGACCAGTCAAACTCGGGGTCTCCCTCTGATATCAGGGCGTCATAGGTCAGGCTGCCAAGCCTTTCACCGCCTTCAAAGCTGGGATCCTCGATGTCGATTACCAGAATATCATGATCAACCTGCTCCAGCGCCTCTTTCACGACGCCGGAAAACTCGGGGTCAACCAACAAGGCCTTGGCTTCGGCGTGGTTCAGGATGAAAGCGACTATCGGAGCATCCAGACGCGTGTTGATGGCGTTCAAAACGGCACCCGCCATGGGCACACCAAAATGCGCTTCGTACATCTCGGGGATGTTTGCGGCGATAATTGAAACGGTATCACCCTTTCCGATACCCCGCGCATTCAGGGCCCCCGCCAGCCGGCGGCACCGGGCATAGGTTTCAGCCCAAGTATACCGCCGCTCACCATAAACGACCGACGGGTAATCGGGATAAACCTGCGCTGTGCGCTCAATGAACGAGAGGGGCGACAAGGGTGTGTAATTCGCCCGGCATTTGTCCAAATGACGCTCATAGATATTGGTCGCTGCCAACTGCTGATCCTCCCTGCACTCGGTTTGCGCGACTTGAGCATAAACTTGGTGCTCTGACAAATCCGTAGTATTACGGTACCCTTATTGACTGGCAATACGGGATGGTGCGATCTGGCCCTACTTAGATCCGGCCATTCGCGGTGATCTGAAGCATCTTAAACATATGCCGGGGCACGCCATTTCCGCACCCCGTGCACCGCACCTCACTGAAAGGACTTGTCATGGACGGCACGTTCAACGAAAACGATCTTTCCCGCGTGGTCGAAGCTGACCGCGCCCATATCTGGCATCATCTGATCCAGCACAAACCCTTTGAAACCAATGACCCCCGCATCATTGTCGAAGGCAAGGGCATGCGCGTCTGGGACCAGAAAGGCAAAGAGCATCTGGATGCGGTTTCCGGCGGCGTCTGGACTGTCAACGTCGGCTATGGCCGCGAATCGATCTGCAAGGCCGTTTACGACCAGCTGATGAAGCTGTGCTATTTCGCCAATTCGGCCGGCTCGATCCCCGGCGCGATCTTTGCCGAGCAGCTGATCGACAAGATGCCCGGCATGAGCCGCGTATATTACACCAACTCGGGCTCTGAAGCGAACGAGAAGGCGTTCAAGATGGTGCGCCAGATCGCGCACAAGAAGTACGGCGGCAAGAAGACCAAGATCCTGTATCGTGACCGCGATTATCACGGCTCGACTCTGGCGACCATGTCGGCAGGCGGTCAGGACGAGCGCACCGCACAATACGGCCCCTTTGCGCCTGATTTCGTGCGCGTGCCCCACTGCATGGAATACCGCAAGCACGAGCTGGACGGCGCCCCCGAAGAGAACTTTGGCGAATGGGCCGCAGATCAGATCGAACAGGTCATCCTACGCGAAGGCCCCGACACCGTCGGCGCACTGTGCCTCGAGCCGGTGACCGCAGGTGGCGGCGTGATCGAAGCGCCCGAAGGATACTGGCAGCGCGTGCAGGAGATCTGCAAGAAATACGACGTGCTGCTGCATATCGACGAAGTTGTCTGCGGCGTGGGCCGCACCGGCACTTGGTTCGGTTATCAGCAATACGGCATCAAGCCGGATTTCGTGACCATGGCCAAGGGCGTCGCCTCGGGCTATGCCGCGATTGCCTGCATGGTCACCACAGAGGAAGTCTTTGACATGTTCAAGGATGATGCTTCGGACCCGATGAGCTATTTCCGCGACATCTCGACCTTTGGTGGCTGCACTGCCGGTCCGGCTGCTGCAATCGAAAACATGCGCATCATCGAGGATGAAAACCTGCTGGGCAATTGCGCGGCCATGGGTGACCGCATGATGGGCAACCTTCAGGCGCTGATGGAAAAACACAAGGTCATTGGCGACGTGCGCGGCAAGGGCCTGTTCCTGGGTGCCGAGCTGGTCGCAGACCGTACCAGCAAAGAGCCTGTGGACGAGAAACTGGCACAGGCGGTTGTGGCTGACTGTATGAACCAGGGCGTGATCATCGGTGTCACAAACCGCTCGATCCCAAGCCGCAACAACACGCTGTGCTTCTCGCCCGCCCTGATCGCCACGGCCGATGACATCGACCAGATCACCGACGCGGTCGATGGCGCGCTGGGGCGTGTGTTCGGGTAAGTTCCCTCAATGAATTTACAAAAGCCGGCGCTGAATGCGCCGGTTTTTTTTGCGTTCGCGTGGCATCTACGCGGGCTTTCCTGCCATTCGTCTAATTTCTCAGACTTCTGAGAATTCGTTGATAGAACGCGCCATGTGCATCTTCAGCGGTAGGTTCGTTGATCAATTCCCAATCCAAATCCAGTGTTCCAGCCGGAACTAGTTGCCGCGCGATCTCGGCTGGTGTGGTTTCATCGCTGGTTCCGTTCTCCCAATCATGAAAAGCCGATGAGTATCGAACGACCGCCCCGCTGGTTGGCAAATCGAGCGAACCTCCCTCGGCAAAAAACGTCAACCCGTCACCCATTTCTTCCCCTATGAGCTTGAGCCTAGGTCCCAATCGATGTTTGAGGATGGCGACAAAAACTATCGCAGCCGAAAACGTGAATTTATCGACAAGCACAACAACCTGCCTGCTTGCGTTTTCAGAGATGGCGTCGATCAAGGGCATCGTTTTGAGAAAGTCGCCACCGGTGTTTCCACGAATGTCAATCAAGAGCGTTTTTTCCGAGCAAACGCTTACTTGATCTGCTGCACCTGAGATGGCTTTCGGCAGCGCACCTTCTCCTGAATCGAGAAAACTGGGCAACAGTATCGAAAGCCCAAGTCCCCGCCAGCCCTTAGTCTCCACAAGTCTCTCGGGTGTCCAAGCCGGATCGGCCCGGCCATGCTCGTTTCTCGGGTAGAGCGTTGATGCAGGAACCGTATGACCGTTTTCCACTTTGAATTCGGATATCTGACCGTTCTCGTCTTGCACGCGATACTCGGTCGTTTCGTCTTTTGAGGAAAAACCGAGACGAGCCAAAGCATAGGGCCACACGAGTATTATCGATCCGATTACCCGTTTCCTTTGGCGCGTTCCTGCCAGAAATGTTTCTGAGGCGGCTTCGATTTGGCTTAACGGTGTGCCGTTGACTGCAACCAGCTTTCCTCTGGGCGCCGTTGTTTCTGGTGCCGTACCAACTAACTGGATGGCGGTTCCGATGCTCACGAATCTCAGCGGGAGCACCGAGATGGCATCATTCGGAATCAGCCGTGTGTGCCCGTTGTCGGGAAGTGCCAGTAGGCGCATTGTTGAAAACAGAAAGGCCTCTTTTAGACCTTCTGAAGCGTATCTTCGGGCATCACTAATGCAACTGTCTATCGCCGTCTGTTCGATCCGCCGAAAGCTGGGATCGCGTGGCAAGGCAGTTTCTAAAACTTGCTCTAAGTCTTGTACCAGCGACATAGTTTAAGGTGCGCACGACTGCTGGACGATGTCCAGAGTGTGCTTAACACCGACATCCAATCTATGGAAAACAAAAAAGCCGCCCCAAATGGGACGGCCTTTCTTTCACTGTCTCTCGAAAGAGGATCAGGCGGTCAGAGCTGCCTGAGCTTTGGCGACGATCGCGCCGAACGCTTCCGGTTCGTGCACGGCCAGGTCGGCCAGAACTTTGCGGTCCACCTCGATACCGGCCAGGTTCAGGCCGTTGATGAAGCGGGAATATGTCAGTGCTTCGTCATGCGAACGGACAGCAGCGTTGATCCGCTGGATCCACAGGGCGCGGAAGTTGCGCTTGCGGTTCTTGCGGTCGCGGGTTGCATACTGGTTGGCCTTGTCGACGGCCTGACGGGCAACCTTGAAGGTGCTCTTGCGGCGGCCATAGTAACCTTTGGCGGCCTTGATGACCTTCTTGTGACGGGCGTGAGTTACGGTTCCACCTTTAACGCGGGACATCTCTTAATCTCCTCTTAGCGGTCGTAGGGCATGTAGCCCTTGACGATCTTGGCGTCGGGGGCGGACAGGGTGGTGTTGCCACGGGCATCGCGGATGAATTTCTTGGTCCGCTTGATCATGCCGTGCCGTTTGCCGGCCTGGCCAGCAAGGACCTTACCGGTCGCAGTCACCTTGAAGCGCTTTTTGGCGCTCGACTTGGTCTTCATCTTAGGCATTTCCGTCTCCTTTTTCGGGTTCGGTTCCAGACGCGACTCGGCATGCCATCTCGGCCGGTCACGCGATCAGAAGCGCCGTTTACGCAAGTTCGGTCATACTGGCAAGGGGGTTTGGATCAGATTCTGCGCTTTTTGCCGGCTGATCGGGCACTGGGGCGACAAAGGCCGCCCCAGTGATTGGGTTTAGTGTTCGAATTTCCGGATTTCACCGGTTTTCAGGCGCTCGGAATACGAGGCCAGCTCCTGACGCACCACTTTCATCAGGAAGTAGAGCGCAAAGACGTTGACCACCGCCATCGCAAAGATCGCCGCATCCGAGAAGTCGATGACCGGGCCAAGGTTGGCTGCGGCACCGATGACGACGAAGATGCAGAAGATGATCTTGAACACCAGCTCTTTGGTGTGGCCCTCACCGAACAGGTAAGTCCAGGCCTTGAGGCCATAGTAGGACCAGCTGATCATGGTCGAGAAGGCAAACAGGATCACCGCAACCGCCAGGATATAAGGGAAGAAACCGAACGCGCTGCCGAAGGCGGCAGAGGTCAGGCTGACACCCGAGTTGCCGTCAACAGTGGCAATCGCCGTGCCGGCCTCATTCAGCATGTAGTTGCCGGTTTCCGGATCGATGATCAATTGCTGGGTGATGATGATGACCAAAGCGGTCATCGTGCAGATCACCACGGTGTCGATGAACGGTTCCAGCAAGGAAACGAAGCCTTCAGTGATCGGTTCCTTGGTCCGAACAGCCGAGTGCGCAATCGCTGCCGAGCCAACACCCGCTTCGTTCGAAAACGCCGCACGTTTGAAGCCTTGGATCAGCGCCCCGACCATGCCGCCTGCAACACCCAGACCGGTGAAGGCGCCGGCGAAGATCTGACCAAAGGCCCAGCCGATCATATCCGCATTCATCAAGATGATGACCAAAGCGGTCAGAACGTAGAGAACGCCCATGAACGGTACGACCTTTTCAGTCACCCGTGCGATGGACTTCAGGCCGCCGACGATGACCATGAAAACAACCGCTGCAAAGACCAGCCCTGTGATCCAGCCCGGATAATCGCCCACGATGCCTGCGATCTGCTGATGCGCCTGATTGGCCTGGAACATGTTGCCCCCACCCAGCGCGCCAAGGATACAGAAGATCGAGAACAAAACCGCAAGGATCTTGCCACCCGGCAAGCCCAATTCGTTGAACCCTTTGGACATATAGTACATCGGGCCACCCGAAACGGTGCCATCTTCGTACTCGTTGCGGTATTTCACACCCAGCGTACATTCGGTGAATTTCGACGCCATACCCAGAAGACCCGCCAGGATCATCCAGAAGGTTGCACCCGGTCCGCCGATGCCGACGGCAACAGCGACACCCGCGATATTCCCCAGGCCGACTGTGCCCGAAAGCGCCGTGGCCAGAGCCTGAAAGTGGCTGACCTCGCCTGCATCGTTGGGGTCGGAATAGTCACCTTTGACAAGACTGATTGCGTGACTGAAGAACCGCATCTGCACAAAAGCAAAGTACAGAGTGAAGACCGTCGCAGCGATGACCAGCCACATCACGATCCACGGGAAGCTGGTCCCGGGGAATGGTGCGAAGATGAAGCTGACGAATGGGCCGGTCAGGTCAGCGAAAGCCTGGTTGATTTTTTCATCAAGCCCCGGAGCATCTTGCGCAAAGGCAGGGCTGGCGACAATAGCGGCGGCCGTTGAGGCGCCGAGTTGTTTAAGCATTCTCATTTTGTCCCTCCCTTCAGTTCACAACCGTGACCGGAACATCGGCATGCATCACAAGGTTCTGGGTCGAACTGCCGAAGATACGTTTCTTGATCCCGTCTGCCGAAGACCGGCCGACAACGATCTGCGAGCCGCCCATTTCCATTGTAATGGCGTTCAAGGTCTCCGCCACGTCGCCATGACGAACAACACCCTGCGCTTCGAAACCAGCCTCTCTGAGGGCCTCAACGGCAGGTGTCACGATACGCGACGTTGCCAGATCAACCTCTTCTTCCCTTCGCTTGTGACGCTGTGCGTTTTCTTCCGGTGTCTGAAAGGTGTAAGGGGACCATTCGATCACATAAGCGACCACCAGTTCACACGAGCCGATCAACCTTGCCAAATCCTTGGCAAAGGCAATCACGCGCTCACCGGTCTCTGTCCCGTCGAGTCCTATGACAATCTTTGTTGTCATGTCGTTCCTCCATTTTTTTCATTTGGCCGGGGCCCGTGCCCCCGGCAGGGCAGCCGGAACTTGGAACTTTCAATAAGACCGCCCTTTGGTAAGTATCAGGAATTTTCACTAGGAATTGGGGATTTTTTTGGCCTATACTCAGTGTAAATTATCGTTCTGCACTAAAAAAACAGGAAGATTTACTGATTAGTAGAGAATTGGACAATATCGATCAGCGCATCCTGCACGAGCTTGAGGCCAATGGCCGGCTCTCAATAGTTGAGCTTGCGGCGCGCGTAAACCTTACAAACACGCCCTGTTCGGAACGCGTGAAACGGCTGGAAAAGAACGGCTATATCAAGGGCTACAGCGCCATCGTCGACAAAGAGAGAATGGGGCTGGCCCTTCTGACCGTCGTACAGGTGTCGCTGACCGCAACGGCCGAGCAATCCCTGGATAAATTCAACGAGGCCGTACGCGATGTGCCGGAAATCGAAAGCTGCCTGATGGTGGCAGGGTCGTTCGATTACCTGCTGACTGTCCGCACCCGCGATATCGCGCATTTCCGGATGATACTGGGTGAGAAAATCAACAAGCTGCCCGGGATTCACCAAACCAGCTCTTTCACGGTCATGGAAGCCGTGAAAGAGCCTGTTGGCCAACGGGTGTCCGGGCTTTGATACCCGTTCTGATTATTCGGGATCCGTGCTGTAGATCAGTCGCTCGTCACACGGGGCCACGCGCAGAATGTTGGTCGTGCCCGGCACGTTGAACGGCACGCCGGCAGTGACGACGATCTGATCGGTCTCGGTTGCAAATCCCCCTGCCCTTGCGGCGCGCGCTGCGTTTACAACCGCGCTTTTGAACCGTTCAAGCTCGGGCGTCATGACGCAGTTGCAACCCCAGGTCAGGCAAAGTCTGCGCGCCGTTCCCATCAGCGACGTCATTGCGATAATCGGAACACCGGGACGTTCGCGCGCGGTCAATGCGGCTGTCGTGCCACTTTGCGTAAAACAGCAGATCGCCTTGATTTCGGTTTTCTCGGCTATTTCGCGCGCCGCGGCAACGATCCCGTCCGCAACGGTGGTTCCCTTGGCGGTACGCGAGGCGGCGATGATCTGCGTATACGTCGGGTCGGCTTCAACTTCGATGGCAACCTTGTTCATCGTCTGCACCGCTTCGATCGGATAGGCACCGGCTGCCGATTCCGCGCTGAGCATGATGGCATCAGTGCCTTCGTAGATCGCCGTCGCAACGTCCGACACTTCGGCACGGGTCGGCATCGGGCTTTCGATCATGCTTTCCAGCATCTGTGTGGCGACGATGACGGGCTTGGCTGCCCCGCGGCATTTACGGACCAGTCGTTTCTGGATCGGAGGCACGGCAGAAACAGGCAGTTCCACGCCCAGGTCGCCGCGTGCCACCATGATCCCGTCCGACGCATCAAGAATATCGTCAAACGCCTCAACTGCCGCAGGTTTTTCAATCTTGGACAGGATCGCTGCGCGGCCATCCGCAAGCGCGCGAGCCTCGAAAACGTCTTTGGCGCGCTGCACGAAGCTCAGCGCCAACCAGTCGACACCCAGTTGGCAGACAAACTCCAGATCCTCTCGGTCCTTGGCCGACAAAGCCGCCAGCGGCAGCACCACATCAGGAACGTTGACGCCCTTGCGGTTCGAGATCGTGCCACCCACCTCGACCGTGCAATTTGCAAAATCCTGCCCGCAGTCCTGAACGATCAGTCGGATCTTGCCGTCATTCACCAGCAGGCGCGCGCCCGGCTCAAGCGCCGCGAAAATCTCGGGATGCGGCAGGCAGACCCGGTTGATGTCGCCCGCAGCAGGGTCGAGGTCGAGCCGGAAGGACGCACCTTCTTCCAGCTCCTCTGCCTCATTGGCAAAGACACCAACGCGCAGCTTGGGCCCCTGAAGGTCGGCCAGAATGGCAATCGGGCTGTCCAGGTCCTTTTCCACCTGCCGAATGATCTTGTGCCGTTCGCGGATCTCATCATGGCTGCCATGGCTCATGTTCAGACGAAAGACATCAGCGCCAGCCTCGTGCAGGGCACGAATCGTGTCATAGTCATTTGACGCTGGCCCCAGCGTCGCCACGATTTTCACATTTCTCAGGCGTCGCATTGGCATAGACCTCCTTACGTCATCTCAAGTTTGCAGATCAGCTTACGCAAAATGTTACCGCAAACATCATCTCGATGCTTATTGCGCAATTCCCTTTTCAAAGCAACTGCCCTACACCTGCGGCAAACAAGATGACAGGCTCATGACATACACTCCATTTTTCGTCCACGGTGCGGATCGCCCGTCTCGCTGGCTGATTACATGCGACCATGCAACCAACACTGTTCCCCCAGACGTAAATGGCGGCGACCTCGGCCTGCCGCGCGAGGATATGGAACGCCATATCGCCTATGATGTCGGCGCGTATGAGGTGTCGAAACACTTGGGCGAGATCCTGAAAGCGCCTGTGATTGCCGCCAACTTCTCGCGGCTGGTCATCGATCCGAACCGGGGTGAGGACGATCCCACGCTGTTGATGAAGCTCTATGACGGGTCAATCATACCCGGAAATCGCCATGCAGATGATGGCGAGCGCGAACGTCGTCTGAATATGTGCTACCGCCCCTACCACGAGGCACTGGCACAAATGGCGGCCCTGCCCCATGCTGTGATCGTTTCGATGCATTCCTTCACCCGCCAGCTGCGCGGTCGTGAGGCGCGCCCGTGGCACATTGGCGTGCTGCACACCTCGGACGAGCGGTTCTCTGGCCCGCTGATCGAAAGGCTTCAGGCCGAGGATGATCTGTGCGTTGGCGTCAACGAGCCGTATACCGGAGTTCTGCCGGGGGATGCGATTGACAAACATTGTACCGCGTTCGGACGCCCCAACGCACTGATCGAGCTGCGCAACGACTTGATCGCAGACCATACGGGTCAAAGGGAATGGGCCGAGCGATTGGCGGTGATCCTGCAAGATGCATTGGAAGCCAGCGACCTTTGACCGCAAGTCCTGCGCGTGCTTTTCCGCGCATCACGCTGTTGTGAGCACGGCCTTCATTTCCCATATCAACTGGGAAAGGGAGTCATCATGACACAAGAGTTTTTGACGACGTTTTTTGGTTGGATGGCCGTGCTCAATATCGCGGTGCTTCTGTTTACCACCCTGATGGTTCTGCTTTTGCAGGATTGGATTGCCGACATTCACGGCAGGATGTTTCGGATGGAACGCCCGGATGTGAAACGCGCCTATTTCAGGTATCTTGCGAACTACAAAATCCTGACGCTGGTTTTCTGCATCGTGCCGTGGCTGGCATTGAAACTGATGTGAAAAGGCGCTTCGGCACGTCCGTTTCTTGTAACGGGTCCACTGGATTGTTAGGTCAGAAGCAACTCAATCGCCATCCGGAGCCAGATCATGGACAAGCAAACCGAAATTGAACTTCAGGCTGCCGCATTTCGCCGGTTGCAAAAGCACCTGATGGAAGACCGCACGGACGTTCAGAACATCGACATGATGAACCTCGCCGGGTTTTGTCGCAACTGCCTGTCGCGCTGGTATCAGGAAGCGGCAAACGAAAAGGGAATCGAACTGGGCAAGGATGAAGCCCGCGAGATTTTCTACGGCATGACGATGGATGAATGGAAATCGAAATATCAAACCGAGGCCAGCCCCGAGAAACAGGCCGCCTTCAAGGTTGCGTTCGAAGAAAACGTCGGCACGAAAGACTGACAACGCAGAGCTCAAAAAGGCCCGCCGATCCGGCGGGCCTGTTGATTTGGATTACCGTTTCAAGCTGTTGTGCCACGCCCGCCATACGCTTTTACGAGGCCCCTGGCCCAGACCAACAGATCAGAAGTCATGCGAAAAGCCCGTTTGCCTTGCCAAAATCAAGGTAGCACCTTTTGCTACGCAGGTTGTCGAGCACGTCTTCGCCGACGGAATTAGCATCTGAATGATACTCGGTAATTCCGGTGCCCTCTAACACACGATTCATCAAGTTGAACAAACCGCAAACTTGTATAGCGTCAAACAGCGCCTTCTCGGACCAGCCGGCATCGTAGACTGCTTTTGCATCGGCTTCAGTCATGCGGGAGGGGCTGGTTGTTAGTTTTCCGGAATAAGCAAGAATGGGTTTTAGACTGTCGTCGATATCCGCGCTTTCAAGATCATCCATCAAATCCTCGATGGTGCTGACATCAATGCCGAAAGCCTTGGCATGCACGGTGTGCGCGCCATGACAAAAAGCGCAGGCGTTCAATCCGGAGACATAGGCTGCAATGATCTCTCGTTCCGCGATGCTGAGTTCACTGTCGCCCCGCATGACACGATTTTGGTACTCTGCCAGAGATCCAAGTTTCTCCGGGAAAGCGCGATAGACGTGGCCCAGATTCGCGTCTTCGGGCATGGACGGAAACAGGTTTTTCATTTCAACCTCTCGAAAATCAGTATCTTGCATCCTAGCTGGGCTCCGGGCTTTCGCAAACAAGCAACCTTTTGCATGTCGCAAGGCGGCATGGGGTAGTTGGTGTTATCCCCGAAGATTGCAGTCAATTGCCGCGTTGCACGGTGTCAGAGTGCGTATGCTGTTGGCTAGTTTTAGGCATGCACGGAGTGCCGGACCTGTTTTGGAAGCTGTGGAAGCCTGTGACTGATGATCCAGCCCTTGCCGCAAACAAGGGGGTTCCGGGTGCCCACAAGACGTTGGACATCTAGCGTGGTTTGGCCTTCAATCCACGCTCCTTGCCCAAAACAGACATCTTTAGCAGTCACATTACGATCCTTCACGAACTCTGGGTTCGGTCAGGTACCGAGCCGCTCGCCCACTATTGGAGCTGCAAAATATCCGGAACACAGAGTTTTCTTTTGGCCGGCATTATATCCGCACCATCAGATCGTTTCAGCCTTTTCGGCCCATCCTTGACCTTGACGTTCGGCTTGGACAATGGACCCCTCAAAGTCACTGGCCAGGGGCTTTTCGAAAGGGGTTCGCCAATCTTTCGGGGTTGCAGATTCAAATCCAGAGATTTTCCCGCCACATTAACATCGCCAAAAACAACAACCTGGACATGATCTGTTTCCAGGGTGGTTTGTTTGGTCGAAAAATTTCCATTTGAAATATTGATCGGCGCGCGCAAGCATACGATTGGCGCAACCTTTTGTTTTTCTTTTGTAAATACCCAAGGCAAAACCCCAAGCCCCGCCAAATCCAGAAGCTGCGTTTCGATAGAGCCATCCCGCATTGAAACTGTGGCGCTGCCATTCATGGTGTTGGCAAAGTGTTTTGGTGAATCAGTTCCGCCGGTCACCGAAAAATCAGCATAGATCGTACCGCTGGCGCCCTTTTTGAAGTTCAGATTGTGGAGGATGTCATCCAGCTGCCAGCCGCCCGCCTTGCCGGTCAAAGTAAGCAGATGCGCGTCATTCGACAGATCCATTTGCCCGCTGACGTCGAAATGGGCGCCTCCGTATTCAAACTTCAACGGCCCGGCCTTAAGCTCTTCTTCGTTGAGGGTCAGATCACTCTGCAAACTGCTTATGCCTCTGGCGCCTACGATATGCCGAAGATCAATATCAACATCCATATCCATACCGGACAAGAGAATTGAACGGCCGATAGGTTCAAGCGTCACATCTCTCAGCGGACCGGTGGCACTGTCTTCTTGATCGGCATCTTCCTCGTCCGCCTCTGAACCGCCTAACTTCCTCAACTGTGCGACGGCCTGAATGATGGTACGGATCTGATCTACCTTGATCAGCTCACTTTCAATAGTACCCCGCAATACAGGGGCACTTGTTGCATCATCAAGATCGGCCACGATTTGCAGGGCAGAGTCGGCTACCTCGACAGCAGCATTTGCGTTCCAATCAGTGCCCTGGCTGACAAGCCCGATTTCAAACCGCGCAGGACCGGTTTCGACACGTTCAAGTGACAGCGCCTCCAACAGATCCGCCCCGGATGGAACATCGACATCAATTGCCAGATCCAGATCCTCGAATTTGAGCACGTTCTTGACCTTGCCATGCACCTCGAGATTCCAGACTTCCGTTTCGCTTGTCTGGCCATCCAGATTCGTTAGAGACAGCTGATTGATGCCGCCGTTCAAATGAAAGTTGCCGGAAAACCTGCCAAGCTGGTCGTCCGGCCCCAACAACTCTGGAGAGATCAGACTGCTTGCCGGAATATCCATCAGACCTTCAGCTGATATGCCTTGCAACCTCAGCGCATCATCGACCGAGCCGTTCAAAATGACAAACGGATCAGCGGGGTTCCCAATTCTCAGGTTGATGCTTCCAACACGCAAGGCGCCTTCGGGTGTTCTGGATAGCTCGGAAAACTTGATTGGAGGCGGGCCTTCGCCCGAGGTGTCCAATGTGAACCCGTTGGTTTTGATAACCATTTGTCGCTGAGGAACCTGCCCAGGAACACTGTCCATTACCATATCAACCGCAACAAGTTTAAGATCATATCGTGATGCGGCGGGGGCTGGTTCAGCATTTTCCGGGTACAACCGAATACGTGTTGTCAGCGATACATCTTCGGGGTTTCCCAATTCCCCGATTTGCCCGTTCAGCGAGAGGCTTTGACCACCATCCAACTCCGCCAGCACGGCCAGATCATCGATGCGGGAAGTGCCATTCGCCGTATGGAACGTTGCGCCAATACGCCCAGAGCCTTCCAATACTCGATCAAGTTTCAGGATGTCGAGAAGCTGACCAAGTTCCACAATCTCTATAGTCGTCCTCACCTCAAGCCCGGCTTCCTGAGGGACTTCTTCGGCAAGAATAGAGACTTGTTCAAAAACCGCTGTTATCCGAAACGGGTCTTCCGCTGGAAACGTTCCGCTGAGCTCAAACCTCTCGCCGTTCAGCGAACCTTCCCCAGCCGCAGAGGCCGTGTTGGTTTGATCGTCACGCTTAAAAAGCAGTTCAGGAAGCTGCAGATTCAGTTCAATCCCATTCAATTCATTCTGATAAAAAATGGTGATGTCGGTCAGGTCAACTGTGCGGTCCGACAGAATTCCGGCGACCGGTAGCATAGGAGGTTTTGCGGTTTGCGAAGCTGCTGCATTCGGTTGAGAAACAGAGTGCCAATTTCCAACGCCATCCTTGTCAGTGATCAGGTTCAGGTGAAAACCCGAGATAGAAAGGTCACTTAGAGAAAGCTTATTGTTCCAGAGGTCACGCGCGGAAACCTCGAATTCAAGTTTGTCGATTGCCGCCAGCTTCGCATCTGCTTCCGGCGCCCCGGGTAGTACCAACCCCGCCGCTGATATCTGCAACTGCCGCCCCAGACCGAGACGCACTTCATCTTCTATTCTGACGTCCTGACCAAGTTTCTTACTGATCAGGCTCTCAACAAAAGTGGCCCTGACAGAAGAAAACAACGCGGAGGACAGGAATAGCCAGGCCGCAAAGACAAAAACAAGCGCAACAGCGCAACAAATGAAAACACCTTTGACAACGTATCTCACGCTTCTCTCCCACGGCTCCAAGTCATCCTGAGCATCCTCATCAGACTGGTCCAAGTTGATTGTTAGTGCATCATCGGCCTGTAATCCATTGAGATGATGGATTTAGGTGCACTAAAGCGATAACGACGTTGGCTGAGTGAGCAATTTTTTGTTGCGATGTCTTCTCGATATTTCAATCGGTGTTCATGCGGCGAGCGTTTGAGCCTCCCCAACTGAACGGGTCCACCGTTATGTTTAGGAAACGGAGG
>NZ_WVQW01000029.1:0-1184 GCF_013110635.1 Ruegeria sp. HKCCD6604
TTCAACCTGGCCATGCCTAGATCACTCGGTTTCGGGTCTGATCCCACGAACTCATGCGCCCTATTAAGACTCGCTTTCGCTGCGCCTACACCTAGCGGTTTAAGCTTGCTCGTGAGACCAAGTCGATGACCCATTATACAAAAGGTACGCTGTCAGCCCTCAAGGGGCCTCCAACTGATTGTAGGCGTTCGGTTTCAGGTACTGTTTCACTCCCCTCGCCGGGGTGCTTTTCACCTTTCCCTCACGGTACTGGTTCGCTATCGGTCAGTAAGGAGTACTTAGCCTTCGGAGGTGGTCCTCCGATCTTCGAACAGGATTTCACGTGTCCCGCCCTACTTAATACGTCCCTCAGAGCTTCCCATACGGGGCTGTCACCCGCTCTGGCTGCGTTTCCCAACGCATTCTGGTCACTCATCAGGCTCGGCTGGTCCGCGTTCGCTCGCCACTACTAACGGAGTCTCTATTGATGTCCTTTCCTCCGGGTACTTAGATGTTTCAGTTCCCCGGGTTTGCTCTTAAAGACCTATGTATTCAGTCCTTAAGTACCTGGTTCAAACCATTATTGATTAGCAGAGCTAACAATAACGATCTGTCAGGTGGGTTCCCCCATTCAGAGATCTTGGGATCAAAGCCTATTCCCGGCTCCCCCAAGCTTATCGCAGGGTATCACGTCTTTCATCGCCTCTTACTGCCAAGGCATCCACCAAACGCCCTTCTCGCGCTTGATTTGATCCAGAAAAAGACAGTGTTTCATGCCACGGTGCGGAAGCTGGTAAGAAACCGCACCTTTATTCTGAACCAAAAAGCAAACTATCCCGCTCTCAATCATGTCGGTGATTGAGAACTTGTTGCACGATCTTGCGATCATGCGGGTTAGTGTACTTGACTTGGACAACACTGTCTTTTCAACCAGGCATACTCCAGGACGTCTGAGGAAACATGACGTGGTCTGAAGCTCGCCTCACTTCCGAAGAAGATCAGCACCTGACTGAGGCCAATCCCTCACGCGGGCGGCCAACAGTATTGTTGATTGTATCTCTCTTAACGATGTCAATGTTCGTCCGGTTGGACGGCTAAACACTCTAAAAGTGCTTAGCGATCTAACCGATACGGCCATCCCCGCGGGGGATGGTGGGTCGAGGAGGACTTGAACCTCCGACCTCACGCTTATCAGGCGTGCGCTC
>NZ_WVQW01000030.1:0-1164 GCF_013110635.1 Ruegeria sp. HKCCD6604
CGGATTTTTCACCCAGTCCCTTTCTGATCGTGATCCCGAGCTTTTTGGCTCGATCACGTCGGAACTGGGTCGTCAGCGCGACGAGATCGAGCTGATCGCGTCCGAGAATATCGTCTCTGCCGCCGTGATGGAGGCGCAGGGCTCGGTGATGACCAACAAATACGCCGAAGGCTATCCCGGCCGCCGCTATTATGGCGGCTGCCAGTTCGTCGACATCGCCGAAAACCTGGCCATCGACCGCGCCAAGCAACTGTTCGGCTGTGAATTCGCCAACGTGCAGCCCAATTCCGGCTCTCAGGCCAACCAGGGCGTGTTTCAGGCGCTGATCAAACCCGGCGACACCATTCTGGGCATGAGCCTGGATGCCGGTGGCCACCTGACCCACGGCGCCCGTCCGAACCAGTCGGGCAAGTGGTTCAACGCGGTGCAATACGGCGTGCGCCAGCAGGACAACATGCTGGATTACGATCAGGTCGAAGCGCTGGCGAAGGAACACCAGCCCAAGCTGATCATCGCCGGCGGTTCGGCCATTCCGCGCCAGATCGACTTTGCCCGCATGCGTCAGATCGCCGACATGGTCGGTGCCTATCTGCACGTGGACATGGCGCATTTCGCCGGTCTGGTCGCGGCCGGCGAGCATCCCAGCCCGTTCCCGCATGCGCATGTGGCCACCACCACCACGCACAAGACCCTGCGCGGCCCGCGCGGCGGCATGATCCTGACCAATGATGAAGATATCGCCAAGAAAGTGAACTCGGCCATCTTCCCCGGCATTCAAGGCGGCCCGCTGATGCATGTGATCGCGGCCAAGGCCGTGGCCTTCGGCGAGGCGCTGCGGCCCGAGTTCAAGGACTATGTCAAGCAGGTGATCACCAACGCCCAGGCACTGTCGGATCAGCTGATCAAGGGCGGTCTGGACACGGTGACCCACGGCACCGACACCCATGTGGTGCTGGTCGACCTGCGCCCCAAAGGCGTCAAGGGCAACGCCACCGAGAAAGCCTTGGGTCGCGCGCATATCACCTGCAACAAGAACGGCGTGCCGTTTGATCCCGAAAAGCCGACCATCACGTCGGGCATCCGTCTGGGTTCGCCCGCCGGCACCACCCGCGGCTTCGGCGAGGTCGAATTCCGCCAGATCGCCGACTGGATCATCGAAGTGGT
>NZ_WVQW01000031.1:0-1163 GCF_013110635.1 Ruegeria sp. HKCCD6604
TTCGACACAACGCCGGCGCCGACGGTGCGGCCGCCTTCGCGGATGGCGAAACGCAGGCCGTTTTCCATCGCGATCGGCGCGATCAGCTCAACGCCGAACGACACGTTGTCGCCGGGCATGACCATCTCGGTGCCTTCGGCCAGGGTCACGGTGCCGGTCACGTCCGTGGTCCGGAAGTAGAACTGCGGACGGTAGTTCGCGAAGAACGGGGTGTGACGACCGCCTTCTTCCTTGGTCAGGATATAGGCTTCGGCTTCGAACTTGGTGTGCGGGGTCACCGAACCCGGCTTGCACAGAACCTGGCCACGCTCAACGCCGTCACGGTCAACACCACGCAGCAGCGCGCCGATGTTGTCGCCCGCTTCACCGCGGTCCAGCAGCTTGCGGAACATTTCAACGCCGGTGCAGGTGGTCTTGGTGGTGTCGCGGATGCCGACGATTTCAATCTCGTCACCAACGTTGATCACGCCACGCTCGACACGACCGGTCACAACGGTACCACGACCCGAGATCGAGAACACGTCTTCGATCGGCATCAGGAACGGCTGGTCAACCGCACGCTCGGGGGTGTCGATATACTCATCAACAGCCGCCATCAGCTCGCGGATCTTGTTCTCGCCGATTTCCGGGTTGTTGCCTTCCATCGCCGCCAGAGCCGAACCTGCGATGATCGGGATATCGTCGCCGGGGTAGTCGTAGCTGGACAGCAGTTCGCGAACTTCCATCTCAACCAGTTCCAGCAGCTCTTCGTCGTCAACCTGGTCAACTTTGTTCAGGAACACGACCATCTTCGGGATGCCAACCTGGCGGCCCAGCAGGATGTGCTCGCGCGTCTGCGGCATCGGGCCGTCAGCGGCGTTCACAACCAGGATCGCGCCGTCCATCTGCGCCGCACCGGTGATCATGTTCTTGACGTAGTCAGCGTGGCCCGGGCAGTCGACATGCGCATAGTGGCGGTTGTCGGTCTCGTATTCCACGTGGGCGGTCGAGATGGTGATGCCGCGCGCTTTTTCTTCCGGCGCACCGTCGATCTGGTCATACGCTTTGAAGTCACCGAAATACTTGGTGATTGCTGCGGTCAGCGTGGTCTTGCCGTGGTCAACGTGGCCAATCGTGCCGATGTTGACGTGCGGTTTTGTACGCTCAAACTTTTCCTTTGCCAT
>NZ_WVQW01000012.1:0-114013 GCF_013110635.1 Ruegeria sp. HKCCD6604
GGTGTTAAGTTGAGAGTAGAAACCTCTATTTACTGGCAAAGGTTGTTTGATCGTGTCCATCACTCCTGTTCTTCTCTGCGGCGGTTCCGGCACCCGCCTTTGGCCGCTGTCCCGGAAACCCTATCCAGAGCAGTGAATTGAAATCAGCACTACCTGATCATTGAGGGACAGGCGGATTGCCACTGGGAGATCTCGATATGTCCGACATACCGGCTGGGCAAGATAGGCGCACGTTCTTTTTCGATATATCAAGTTTGATCGGCTATGTGAGCAAGATCGACCGGTATTCCGGAATCCAGCGGGTCGTTGTGACCATGATCGTTGAAATGTCCAGGCTTGTGGATGCCGACCGGCTGTACCTGTCCTGGAGAGACAGAAAATCCGGACACTATCTGTGTTTGCCATTCTCACAGATCGGAGCTGAAGCATTCGCCTCGCCTGAAAGCATGCGCCGGATCTTTCGCCCGTCCGTGGCTCGGCGTGACAACCTGCCCCCTTTGAAAAAATATCGCACGAAACCAGTGAAGTATTATCTTCAGCGGGCTTGGTTGGATGTGGCGGCTCGTTTGGGGCATGATCGGCGTTTCCATAAATACAATATGTCCGCCAAGATGTGGCGCGACGCGCGAAAGGGCCGCAAGCAGGTAAAACAGCAGACCCTTAGCCCGGTGGAGTTCTCATCGCGCGCGCGCGCAGGTGATCATTTGGTGCTGCTCGACAGCGCATGGTTCTCGGAACAGATTGATATTTTTCTGCAAGCCCACAAGGCAGAGCTTGTGGTTCACTCCATGGTGTATGATCTGATCCCCATTGTCGCCCCGCACACGTGTGATGGAATGGGTCCGGCCAATTTCTACCAGTGGCTCTTGCGATCTCAGGAATACACGGATCATTATCTGGCAATTTCACAGGCAACCCTCAGGGATCTGAAAGATTTCTTTTCCGCACATGGTGTCGATACCCCTGCCACTGTAGTGCCATTGGCACAGGCCGCCTTGCCGTCGGGGGCCGATATGGGCCTGCAGAAGCAGGTGATTGGACCTCTATCGACAAATATTGCCACCGCAGCCTATCCGGGATTACGAGAATTGATCACGTTGGATGACAGCTTGCGCCATGTTGTTGCCAACCCTTTTGTTTTGTGTGTCGGAACCATAGAGGCGCGCAAGAATGCCTGGCGCATTGCCATGGCCTGGAAGGCCCTGTTGGACCAAGGATATGTGAATCTGCCCAAGCTTGTCTTTGCCGGACGTCGGGGCTGGTTGCGGCAGGACTTTGAAGACCTGTTGGAAGCAACCGGTAATGTCTACGGCTACGTCCGGGTTATTGACGGGCCCTCTGACGAAGAGCTCGACATGCTTTACAGCCATTGCCAGTTCTCCATCATGGCCAGCCTGTATGAAGGGTGGGGATTGCCGGTGGGCGAAGCGCTGGCTTATGGCAAGACAGCTGTGGTCGCGAACAATTCCTCGCTGCCCGAGGTCGGAGAGGATCTGGTGGAATATTGCGATGCGACCGAGGTTTCCAGCATTGCAGAAGCTGTCAAGCGTCTGATGGATGACGATCATCGTGCCGCGCTCGAGGCCAAAATCACCGCTGCTAATCTGCGCGACTGGGCCGATGTCGCCCGCGATCTTCATGCTGCCATAGGCCTATTTTCCTGAGCTTTCAAGCCGGGGGTACCACTGCTCGAACTTGGCACAGAGGGTTCCGTCGAGAGTGCGGGATTTAGGCGCAGGACCCATTGATTTCTGCCGTGCCGCATGATTCATCGCACCGAAAACGAGCGGTGGACATGTCTGACCTTTTTTGACTGACGGACGCGCAGATGGCGCGTCTTGAGCCCTTCTTTCCGAAGTTTCACGGCAAGCCACGCGTTGATGATCGGTGTGTATTAAGCGGGATTACCTTCATCGATTGCAATGGTTTACGGTGGTGCGATGCCCCTTCGGCCTACGGCCCGCACAGGACGCTGTACAACCGTTGGAAGCGGTGGAGGTGAGTGGCTGAACGCCACCGGTCCGAGAGAAGCCACGAACAGGGCATCCTTGCCGAGATGCTGATTGGTTTGGCCGCTGATCATGGTGAGGAGAAGGCGGTCATGATCGACGCAACATTTCTCAAAGCCCATCGCACGGCGTCCAGCCTTGCGGTGGAAAAGGGGGACGTGGCCGTCTGATTGGTCGCACCAGGGCGGTATAAACACAAAGCTGCACGCCGTCTGCGACAGCCAAGGGCGACCTCTGAACCTCTTTGTGACTGCCGGACAGGTCAGTGATTAATTGGCGCACGTGCTCTCGTTGGCTGCCCTCGTCATATACCGGCTATGAGTCCTGAGCCTAGCGCCACATCAGGAGATCTTTGAATTGCCAATCTGACCCAGATAGATATTCGATGATTTCATCGACTGAGATATCTTTTTCATCCCCCAGTTGGCGGTTGGGAAAACTTTCAAATCGTGCCCGGAGCGCATCCATGTCGAAATCTGGTTTTTCGATGCGCCAGATCTCGATCAAGGCGACATCGATCCGTTCCCAGATCTCCATGGGTGTCCGTGTTATGATAACTTCGTCAAAACCCTGCGTGTCCGATTTCCAGGCCAAGGCTTGTTTATGACTTACATGTTCGGCCATCCATTTCTGAGTATCATGCTGGCTGACGCGCACTTTTTCAAAGCTGCGCGCGCGCATGGCATCCTCATTCAAAGAGTAATTCCCGATGTTTTGCATGTCGCGATAGAATTCCACTATGCCATCTTCGCGGCCAAGGGCTGCGTTGAAAAACATTACGCGATCGGAGAACGGGGCAAGATTGAATTTTAGAGCCGCAAAGTTGTGATGGTCTGGTTCCACGCAAAGCGCATGCTCAATCTGATCGGACAGGACCTGAATTTGCCGGCTGAACATACCGATATTAGCGCCAATATCGAGCAGCGTATAGCGTCGGCCCTCTTTGAGGTGCCCAGCAAAGGCAGCGAGGTTTTCATATTCCCAACGCGCATCTGCAATGATGGCCGGGCTCATTGTCTTGTCATCCGGGACAAGCAGCCCCTGTCCCGCAGCCCCCAACGGGCCGTCTTTTTTCAGGGTAAAAAGAAGCCCGGTTCGGTCCAAAGTGTCATGCATGCTGTCTGGCAAGTCGCCCATGGCATTTATATTGCGGTTTTGTGCCGCCAGCGTTTTTTGTGTCTCATCCAGATCATAGGCCAAAGATCGGAACAGCGATGTGCCATGGCGATTATGGCTGAGCTCTATGGTTTCCCAATCATCGGGCAAATTGCCGAAACAGGCCACGATCAGCCCGTCTCCGCTGAAGGATTCATGTACGTCATGTTCCGCGACAATGCGGGCCCCGGATTTTTGCAGGATATCGATGCATTTCTGGTGCGTCAGGGGGTCACCGCTGATCTGATGGGCATGAGTGGAGACACAGACCCATCCGATTTTACCTTCTGAAAACAACAGCTTGCAGCTTTCCAGAACGGCAACCTCATGGCCTTGAATGTCGCAATGCAAGAGATCGAGATAGTCCCATTTTTCTGCGGACATCAGATGGGCAACCGAATAGCAGGTGCTGCGCATCTCACCGCTCGCCTCACCGAAAAAGGGCATGTCTTCGGCGAATTGAGGCCCTGCAAAGCCGGAAAGGAATTTGGGTGTCAGCCCATTGAGAGCGGCATTGGCCTGACCAACGGCCAGATGTGCCGGTTCCGGCTCAAGAACCACCGCTTTGCGATCGGGACTTTGGTTGAGGAACCACAGGCTGTAATAGGCCCAAAATCCGCCCAACTCTATCATTCGAGCCGAGGCGGGCAGTCTTTTGACAACCTCGTGGAAGACTCGTTCTTCTTGAGGTTCGTGGTGTCCTTTCGCCGCGCGGATGAGATTGCTCATCCACGCTCCGTAATAGCCACCGCATAGCACACGCAGCCCATTATGCATGATCTGGATGCTGCTGCCGTTTTCATCCTCATAGATGGCACCAGCATCGCTGACTTTTGGAATGGCATTTGCATCAGAGCATTGCAAAGCCATGGCAACGCGCTCCTCAAAAGATGCCACCGATGGCGGATATTTCATGCGAATACTCCCGAAATTTGCTTACCTGTTGTGTTTGCCGAGTTGCTTTGGAGTGTCAATAGAGACCCCCGGCAAACCCAACGCAGCGGAAGTCTCGTCAAGGTGCGATGCAGCAAGTTCCTTTGAAAATAAGTGTTCCGCGCGGCCAGTTGGGCGAATGTGAGTGCTATCCGTTCCAGGTAAGTGGATTATCCAAATCAGCCATCAGCGGGGCGGCAGCGTCCTTATCGCTCAGGACCGGTGCACCCGTTAGCGGCCAGTCGATTCCCAGGTTCGGATCGTCCCAGCGCACCGCGCGGTCGCAATCAGGCGCGGAGATGCTCTTATCGCTTTGAGGGGCGAATGGCCACCTCTGCAGATCTGGCTGGGATTGGTTTCGGCGCGGATCTATGTTTTGCGATCCTGCGACATGGTCGTACCGGAAGGGCTGAATCCATTTCAGAAATTCAAAGCCGCCGGTTCTGACCTTAAGGCGACGCGCGGTCACGGCCGGGCCAAATACCCCGCCACAGCCATTGGCTGCGCAGCCTCAGTTTTTGCCGCATTCTGCGCATGGTGCAGACAGAGAAATCCTCATCAACATGATGACCATTCGACCTGACCCTTGTGGCGCGCATTTTCAGCGGTAACCAGGACAGTCCCTGAACCCACAAGGCATAGGTCACCAGCTGCTCACTGCGCTGTGAGGCTGTCATGGCACAGCAAATCCGGACGCACAAAGAAGCAATGCTCTGCCCCTGAGCGCACGGCAAGTTCGGTCACTTCGTGCAAGGAATGCAGTTGCAGGACAAGATTGCGCAAACTCGCCCCGTTATTATACCAGTAGTCTCCGCATGACAGGATATCGCCCATCGGCCAGCGCGCAAACACATCTTCGGGCGTGTCGGTTAAGCAGTTTTCAAGCGGCAGCAAGGCGCTTGAGTTTTGCGCCGGATCTATGCTGCTGCGATACAAATGCGCAAGGCAGACTGCTTCGGACTTGGCCTTGAGAGGAGCGATCAGATGCTCTGCGATGCTCGGCGCGGGATGCTCTAGCGCTCTGGGCAGGCCGAAGAAACAAATCGCAACAGATTTCTTGGTCATGATGGCAATAGTCTTGCAGCCGGTCTTGGCTGCATGTTCAACAGATCTGCCCATGGGCGCTTTGGGCCGAGCCTTGTAAGGGACGGGACGTAGGGCTGAGCGGAACGAAATGCCCTCATAAAGAATTTCCGCACAAATACCCCTCAACATCAGTTTTGAAAAACCATTTATAATCAGCATATTGAGATGCACGGTCGATCTTTTAGCGGCATAATGAACGCATGAACGGCTCAAAAAAGCACCGTGCGAAACATAACACAAAACACTGATCGTTTCGCGCATGAGTTTTGCAACGGATTTTTCCCATGATTTCAATCATGCTGCCCCACCATGCGGAACGACAGATTTTTGGGACCCCCACTTTCGCATGGCAGTTTTGAGGCCGTTATCAGCCTCTTATGACGGGATGCCGTTCCGCTCAGCCCCACGTCCCGAAAAGGCGAACGCAAGCCTGTCGTAACACCCAAAAAAGCTGGAGCAGGCCAGAGCTCATTTAAGTGGCGGATTGACCGTCCGAGAGGCCGCAGCGCGCCTGAAAATCAGCAAAACCAGCCGCCACAACGTTCTCAGAGACCAGAAATCCGACTGAAAACGCGGATGTTCCCGTAAAGTTCGCGCAAGCCAGGCAATATAGCCACTTTTATGCAGTGACCCCAAAACCAAAAAGCTCTAAAGCCGCTTTATTCATTTAAAAAGAGACAAGGATACCTTCCGTGCGTTGGTTCAAAACCAAAAAGAACACTCCAGGGGCGGCCCCGCAGTCACTGGCCATGTCAAAACCCTTGCCCCCCAAGGCTGCGAAGGCACCAGAGTTCATTACACGGGCTCAAGCCTATAAAGAGCAACTGGAAACAGCCAAGAATTTTGATGAACTCAGTGCACTGTGGAAGAAATTCAGCTTTGCCTACACCATGCAGACGGATGATCCCTTCTCGGATGCATATCGCCAAGAGGTCACGGAGCTTTATCAAAAACTCGTCGACACGCCCTATGATGTTCAGAATGAATTGACGTCTTCACATCTTTCGGATGAGGCTTTTGCCCGTGGCTTTCCATGGACATCAGACAATCTGGGCGTCGTGGCGCATGAGATCGGCAAGGCGGTCCAAGGGTTTCGCGTTATCGCACAGCACGCTCCTCATGCCAAAAGCATCATAGAATTTGGGGCTGGTTGGGGCAATACGGCCATTCCAATGGCGCGGGCCGGCATGGATGTCTGTGCAGTTGATATCGACCAAGCTTTTTTGAAACGCATTGCCAATGAAGCAAAAGCGCTGTCCGCGCCCCTGCGCACTTATCATGCCGATTTCCTCGAAGCGGCGAGCAACCCCGGACAACGCTATGATGTGGCGCTGTTTTCATCGAGTTTTCACCACTGCCTCGAATTTCAGGACCTGCTTACCCATATCCGTGAGAATGTGTTGACAGAAAACGGTGTTATCGCCTTTTTTGCAGAGCCGATTTCCAACGGTTTTTCTTTCCCTTGGGGGCTGCGCTATGACGGGGAGGCTGTCTGGGCAATCACATGCAACAAATGGCTGGAACTGGGCTTTCGTGAAGACTTCTTTCTGGATCTCCTCAAACGTACGGAACTGCAGGGTGAAATGGTCCCCGACACCACAGGCCTTATGGGGCCAGCATGGCTTGCCCGCCCAATCTGATCTTTATCTCGGCAGTCTATAAGCGTTAGAGAGCGCTTGATAGGCTGCCGAGTGCATCCACTTTCTGAAAGATGCGCGAGGTTGACCACTGCGCTCCAGAACAATTCTGCGGGCGATAGAGCGAATGCGCCCTGAAGAGTGAAAAAGCAGGTTGGCCACAAATTTTTTCGGCTCTCCACTGACTTTGAAAAAGACAACCTCCATCATCCCACGAGAGGCCTGATAGGCGGCATCGGCCTCCAACTGTTTGCGTAGCGCCGAAAGCTCATTCATCAGTTCTGCATTCTGCGCTTCCATCTGGCGTTCGCGGATAGCTGCGGCGGTGATCTGTTGCTGCAATTCGGCAATTTGATTGCGGCGCTGCTCTGCCTCGACCATCGCCGTTTGCTGCGTCACACTCATGTAATCGTCAAATAAATTCGGCGGATAGGCAAAGGCCGGGACAAGACGATCATAATGTTCTGCCGCCAAATAATAGCGGTTCAAACCATCGCAATAGACATAGCGATAATCCGCCTCGGTCAACTGATGTTCCCAAAGGTGATGATTGGTCACCTGGGACATTGGCTCCATCGCTTCGATCAAGATGATCCAAGGCCGGAAGCGGCCCCAGTCATTGCCACGAAGGGCCTGGGCCTCATGGCCCTCCACATCGATTTTCAGGAAATGGATGTCGGACACATCACCCATATGGGCGTCACATAGATCGGTCAGAGTCGTCATCGGTGCCACAACAGTTTGTTTTTCAAACCCCGCCTCGACATGATTGGCAGCAATCTCGTCAGATGCCGTAGACAAACCGGCATTGCTCAAGATGTTGAGGCTCGCCTCTCCCTTGCTGTCACCAATCACAACGCCAAGGTTCGTGTCACGAATCCGCTCTTTGTTGAGCTCCTTCAAAAGCCTTGGATTGGGCTCCACATTAATTCCGCTCCAGCCGCGTTCATAAAATGCCAATGTGACACTATGAAAGCTCGGCCAGGCGGCACCAAGATCAATATAGAACCCCTTTTCGACATCCTTGAGGGCGCGCCAAAGAATGAGGTCTTCAAAATTCTGAGCATAGGAAACAAAAGTCATATCACCGCCTTCATGTGACGCCGCATTCTATCAATCAAATAGCTTTGCAGAGCAAAATGTAGTGTTCGCCGATATGTCCGAATTCCGGTCGATCTACGATACTGGGCCAGTAGTACCCAATCTCCGGCACAGCTTCATCCAGCACGGTGACCTCAAAACCAGCCTCTTCCAACTGCTTGACCAACTCGTCGCGCCCGAAAATCCGCATTTCGAGCACCGTGCCTGGGCCACCGTGGAAAACAACATGTTCATCATAAACCTGATAACTGCCATCGCTCTTTTTTGAGACAACCAGCCAGTCTTCCCCCATCTGGCATGTTGCAAAATCAACCATGCCCGGGAAGTGCTCGATTGTCTTTGGCGCATCACCAAACGGGGTCGAAAAGACAAGATGGCCGCCCGTTTTGAGCATCTTGCGCATGTTCGTGAACCCAGGCTCCAAAGGCTGCAGCACATGTTCAAAGACTTCGGTGCAGATCAGGAAATCACTACCTTGATAGTTTTGCCAATGCGTCTGTGAGACCACATCAAGGAATGGCTCTTGGTGAAAGAACGTATTGGTGAAGTCGAATTTCTCCGAAAGGACCCGCGCATATCCCTCCCACTCGCTCATTCCGATCCCTTTCACATGAGGGTCGGACGTAAACTGTTTGAGCGGAAGCGACTGCTTCATCAGGCCGAGGCTGAGAGCGTGAATAATCCCGCGAAAACGCGGCGTGGATCCGCAGCCGGAACAATTTGGGGCCTCTCGGTGAAAGGTGCCTGCAGCCTGGGTATTAGACCGACCACAGATATTGCAAGCAAAGGAGATTTGGTGGTCTGGAGAGAAGTCCGTTTTCATATGGCACCTGATAGTAACTAGCGCGTGCTGACAGAAGCATGTGCGGATGAGGTTTCAAAGCGCTGGGATGCTTTCTTTTCCATTGACACCAAAACATCGGCAAAACGTGCTTCAAAAGCCGCAAAAGAATAAAGCTGGGCTCGGGCCTGCGCATTGTCACGCAATTCGGTCAACTTATCCTCCGAATAGGACAGAAGCGCGCGCGTGATCTGCACAAGCTCTTCCCGGGAGCCATAATGGAACCCCGATATGCCGTCCTCGACAATCGTGGACGGCCCTCCATTGTTGACCACGACCGGGATGACCCTTGCTGACATCGCCTCTACGACACTGATGCCGAAATGCTCACAATGCTCAGGCCACTTTTTGACATCAACACCAAGACCCGCCCCATGCCAATAGATCGACGCGCGCTGCAAAAGCCCCGACAGGACAGAAACAGGGGCGTCGATATGGAATGAAACCGGCAGATCCCGAGCCATCTGTCGGCAATTGGCCAGATAGTCGCGATGGATCGGTTCGGGATGCAAAGAGCCAACAAGATCAAGGCTTGTATCTGCTCCCAGCTCGGACAGAGCCTTCATGGCCTTGACCATCTCATCCTGACGTTTGCAATGATCTCCGATAAAGAAACGGCCAATTCCGAGAATGCCGGATTTTGCCATCTGAGGATCGACCTCGGCAACGATCCCGACCGGTGGGGCCACCACATGAATGGCAGGCTCGGGTGCCTCGAAATGGCGCAACTGTTTGCGGATCTCTTGCTCGACAAATCCCGAATAACAGATCACCGCATCGTAGTCCTTGAGCAAGGATAAATGCTGCCGGGTATGATCTTCGTTGGTTTTGAAGGGAAATTGACAGCAAAACAGATTGATGTGCCCCATAGCGCGCGATGTCGGAACAAGCGAATTTCCCAGACAATAGAACAGATCAAATTGCGCACCCGCCTCTGCCTGGGTATGCGTGATGATGTCGATCCCATCCAGATCAAGGTCGAGTTGATCAAGAACCAGCGATATACGAAGCCGGGAGTAAAGCTCTGGCACAATGAGCGTCAGACCATAGCCCTGCGCGGCCAGCACTTTCATAATGCTGAACAGGTAGCGTTCTCCCCCTCCGGGGATAATATTATAGGGCGTATAGATTCCCGCTGTCTTACGCGCCGAAGCAACCCGGGCCGGCAGCAGTGGAGCAATATAGGATTTGCCGTCATGCACGCCGGTCGTCAGAAAGTTGTGCCAGCGATCAATGAACTTGGCCTGGTTGACCTCAACGATATTTTTAAGCTTGTCTTTAAGGCTCTTGTCAGCTGTCGTGGCATTTTCATGGTGGATGACCTCTGACCTAGGGACGTAATACGTCTTTTTCCCCAAAGTGCCTATCTTCAGGCACAGGTCACAGTCTTCGTAATAGGCAGGTTCATAACGGAAATCGAAACCCAGAACGGCGTAGAAATCCGCTTTGCGCATCAAAACAGTGGCCGCCGAGACGTAGTCGACAACCCGCATTCTATTAAAGCGCGGCTGATCAGGGGACTGGAACTTACCAATCTGAACGGAGAACCCTTCGGGATCGAGAAGCACTCCGGCTTCTTGCAATTCACCGCTTGGATAGATGAACTTGGGGCCTACGCATCCCGCATCGGGATGAGTGTCGAAAACATCGACCAGAGGCGGTAGCCAATCAGGCGTCACGATGACATCATTGTTCAAAAAGAGCAGGTATGTGCCTTTGGCAAATTCCGCTCCGATATTGTTCCCCTCACCAAAAAAGCGATTGATCGCAAGCGGAATAAATTTGTGCGGCCCTTCATAAGCCGCAAGGCGCTTTTGGTTTTCTGGAGAGCTGCCATTGTCAACAACAATAACTTCGTACGGGATGCCTGTCGTGTTTTTCCAAATACTTTTCAGACAGTCGATCGTCATGTCTGGCTTGTTGAGATTCAAAATAATGATCGAAACCAAAGGGGCGTCGCTGCTGTAATCAGAAGCGTTTTGCGGGGAGTCGTCTGACATTTCTGTCTCCGAAAAAATAAGCGCGCTATCTGCAGCACAAAGAGCATTCATTTTTTATTTGCTTGCATCTGAAGTTCGGGCACGAAATGTGGACGAGGAGAACCGTCCTTCTTGAAAACAATTCTTTTGGCATATCCGCGCGCCTTGCCATTGGACTTGAAAAAGGCAACTTTGAACAGCTTTTTGGGCTTTCCGGTTTTGCGGAAAACGATCCGCTTCCAGAGTGTGTCGCGGATAAATGTGTGACTTGGAATAGTTACAGGGCGCACAATCCCGGTTTGCCGCAGGATTTCTCTGATCTGCAGTTGTAGTTGCATTTCTGATTGATGAAAAGCAATTTCCATCTGGCGCATATCAAAGGCATGCTGTCTTTGAAGGGCTTCTACCTTTTCATTCAGCGCCGCGACCTGCCGTGCAAGCTCTTCCATTCTGCCCCCTTGTCCGGACTTGATTTGTGCACCGTGCAGCATGCCTTACACAACCATCCCTGCGAAGCACTCTGTCGCTGTCTTGGCATCCGAAATACTACGTGGGTTCTTATAAAGTTGCAAAATACAAGTGACAAGAGACCAAGCAGACCCCAAGCAAATCACACTATTCCAAGCCTTTACGCCGGCAGAACGTAGAACCCAAACCCGGACCATGACACGGGCCGTACAAACCGATCCAAAATCGCTTTGGCCACCTGTAGGGCTTTGAAACCAGCCCGGCACCGCTCGTTTTTGGAGCCGTGACTTGGGCGACCTTTATTGGCTGACTGATGAGCAGATGGCCAAGCTCACCCCTTTTTCCCAAAGTCGCACGGCAAGCCTCGGGATGATGATAGGCGGGTCTTGAGCAGGATTATCTTTACCAATCGCAATGGGTTGCGCTGGCGAGATGTGCCCAAGAAATACGGTCCACATAAGATGCTCTGTCTGAAGTCAGACAAAAACCGAACCAGAGCCTCCGTTACGAAACTGCTTGCGCTGTCCGGAAAACTCTGACGACGGACAACCCACCGGCTTAGGGTCGCATGATCAAACTGCACGTCCCTCTCCGCCATGATTTCTACAAGGTCGCGGTGCGAGACCCCAAAACGGACGTAGAAATAGACCGCGAACAGGATCACAGATCGTGGATAGTGCATACCCTTGAAACTGATCATCAGACATTCCCAAGCGTTGTCGCAAGCCAAGCTCCAGTTGGATCAAAACGCGCGAAGGTGCGGTTTCGTTGCAAAGTTTTAGGTCAGCCAAATAGATCTGCGATCGCTTCAGTTCAGATTGCCAACTCGGAAAATTGACGAAACGGGCAGAGTCCGGGCGTGAACTGGCCTTTACGGATCATGTGCGCAACCTCGATACCCGCCAGAGTCGCTGATGCCGAAGCAAAAGACTTGAAGCCGAGCATCGGGCGGGTTCGTCTCTTGATGAAACGATGGTCCTGTTCCACGATGTTGTTCAAGTATTTCCGCCTGACCATTTCAATTGGGACCGGGCAACCAAAACCTTTTAGCATCTTGTTGATGGCCTTGAGGCCAGCGGTGTTAGCTCCACATTTTGTCAATGACAATCTTTCTCGGAAGGCCGTTGACCTCCAGCATTCGGGCGAAGAACATGGTGGCCGCGGGTTTGTTTCGTCGCAGGGAAAGCATGAAATCAAGCGTCTTGCCGTGCTTGTCGACGGCTCGATAGAGATAGACCCAGTTGCCTTTCACCTTGATGTAAGTCTCGTCCATTCTCCAGGAGCGGTCGCACGGTCCCTTTCGACGACGCGCCGCTTCAGCGATTGCGCCTGCATACCGCGTCACCCAGTGATTCAGCGTCGTGTGATCCACTGCAACGCCTCGCTCATGCATTATCTCTTCTAGATCGCGATATGACACACCGTATCGGACATAGAAGAACACAGCGAAGAGGATTACATCTTTCGGATACTGCGCGCCTTTGAAAGAGATCATAAAAAAGACTTTCGACTTCAATGTTTCGATTTCCATTCACTCGACGCACTTATGGGCGTCAACGGTCAAAAGTTTGCAACAGAGCCTTCGGATGTATCCCCGGCTGCCCCGAAACACACGTCATGGACGAAACCCCTTACTCTCCCTTGTCCGGGCATATGCGGGCACCATGTGCCCCTGCGACCGGAAAGGGTTTTACACAATAGATTACAGACTCCGCGCCTCTGATCTGATATTGTTCAAGGCTGAGCCATACTAAAACATGGCCATCATATGGCAGGTGCGCAGTACGTCAAAGGTATCCTCGACAAAGATACGTCGGGAGGGTGAGTGGATGTACGAAGCAATTGGCCAGCCTGCTGGCGAAGAAAATTTTGAAAGCACTGAAACAGCCGTAACCGACAAGGTTCTCATCGTCACGGGTGGGGCTACGGTTGGCGGCAGCATGGTGGAAAGCAACAGCACCATCGTCGATGCCCTTGGCCGACAATTGGGCATCATGCGCACGTCCTCGGCCATCTGGCAGGATGTGGCGCTGAAGGCGGTCAGCGCCGAAATGCTGTTGGCCCGCACACTTTTCAAGCGGCGGCCGAAATTCCGGCGGGCGCCTTACCGCGCCGCAGTCGAGCGGTATTTTTCATCTCAATCCTATGTCAGCGCGCCTGAACTGACCGAAGTCGTGCTTGCAGGCGATCTGCGCAAGGAAGGGATTGCTTTTGAAGCGACCACTTTCGCCGGGCTTGCTGATGCCGAAACACGCAACCGACTTCTGGGTGAATGCAAATGCGTCTTTGTTTCAAGCACATTGATGCGAGATATGAGCGAGCTCATACCGCTGGTTAAGATGCTGAAACAACCGCATAACAAGGTTGTTGTCGGGGGTGCCCTGGTTTCACTTTTGCATGATGACTGGACACATGTTCCGGGTGCCGATCTTGTCGCCATCGGCTATGGGGAAATGCTTGTTCCCGTATTGGCACGCTGGATCAAAAGCGGCTATCGCGACATTGAACCCCCTGAAAACGGTCGCGTTGTGGAACGTCTGGGCAATACGCTGGTCTACAGCGGCAGCCCATCCGGAAAAAGCCTCGACTGGCTGCCCACTCCGGACTGGAAACTGGCCGAGGCATATCACGGCCGCAGTTTCGAGATGATCAATTATGAATCCGTCCGCGGCTGCCCCTATCGGTGTTCTTTCTGCAATTTCCCCTTCCTGTTCGAAGACACCATGTTCCGGGTCAAATCCGCCCGCAAGATTTTCGACGACTGGATGATCTACGCCAAGGGAGGAGCAAAGATCATCAATTGCATGGACAGCCTGTTCACCATCCCGCCCAAGCGCCTCAAGGAACTGTGCGAGCTGTTGATCGAAGCAGGCAGCCCGGTCGGCTGGACCTGCTATGCGCGCGCGGGTGATCTTGCCAAACCGGGCACCGCAGCGCTGATGAAAGCGGCAGGCTGCCAGCTGGTGCACATCGGATACGAGACCGGCGATCAGGGCGTTTTGGACAACATGAACAAGAAATCCGATGTCGGGCACAATGTTCAGGCGCTGATCAATTGCCGCGAAGCGGGGCTGACAACGGCCATTACATTGATTGTCGGTTTCCCGGGCGAGACAAAAGCCAGCCTGCGCGAAACACTGAAACGTTTGAAAGAAGCGCCGCCGGACCTGTTCTTTGGCGGAGGCTTCAACACCCGCATGGTGTCCATGCCCGTACTGCAACCCGATCAACGGCGACGTTTCGGGCTTGTCACACAGCTCGATCATCTGTCCTCTGCGCCTTACTGGAAGCATGACACCATGTCCTGCCGAGACGTGCCCAGCGGGTTGCGCTGGCTCAACCGCAGCTTGATAGAAGAGAAAGTCGCGCTGGAAGGCAGCCTCTTTTATGAGGGGCTTTTGGGATATGATGCTTCTGACCGCGACGACCTGCTTGGTTTTCAGGCCGATCTTGTGGCGACGCTGGGACCGTTGAAATACGGGTTCGATCTGGCCCAACAGGTTCTTCGCGGAATTCTGCATTTCGATGTCTGGCGCAAGCTCCGGCACATAACCCCGGAAACCGAGATGCGAACCCCTCAGATAGACCGTACTCCTGAGCAGGTCGAACAGGCGGGATAAGAGGCCGCCAAATCCGCTCAGACTGTTTCAGAACCGGGCTGTGCAGCAATTGCACCGGCATGGTTGAAGGCTGCGGCCGAGTACGCTGTGACGCAGAAGGAAGGGGGCAAAGTCACGATCCTTTTGCTTCAGCGGGCTCAACAAACTAGAAGCCCTGCCAATATTACGCTCATTATCCCCTTGTTTTGTTCACTTGTTTCCTGATCCGGATATCATTCATTCACATTTGATAAGTACCCCTTATCAAGTTTATTTGATTTTGCCGCGAAATGCGCGCAGAGTGGTTGCCATGAAGCCCCCTGCCCCATATCTCCCCGCCGCCGCCCCTGCCCTGTCGCAGGCAGATCAGGACGCGCTGAGTGATCTTTATATCCGCGGCACCCCCGCCAATACGCTGCGGGCTTATGAACGCGATCTGATCTATGTGACGGCGTGGAAAATGGCGCGCTTCGGGGCGGCGCTGGACTGGCCCGAAAGTGAGGCCACGGCGCTGGCCTTCATCCTTGATCATGCGCGCGATCTGGGTGATGCGCCCGATGAGGATATTGCGCGTCAAACCGCGGAGGTGCTGATTGCGCAGGGGCTACGCAAATCGCTGGCCTGCCCGGCGCCGTCGACGCTGGACCGGCGCATTGCCTCCTGGCTGGCCTTTCACCGGATGAAGAATCTGACCAGCCCGTTTGATGCGCCGCAGGTGAAACAGGCCCGGGCCAAGGCGCGCCGTGCGGCCGCCCGCCCCCCTGCCCCGAAATCCGCCCATCCCATCACCCGTGGCGTGCTGGAACAGTTGCTGGCCACCTGCCGCGGCTCGCGGCGCGATTGCCGCGACCGGGCGATCCTGATGCTGGGCTGGGCCAGCGGCGGGCGCCGCCGGTCCGAGATCACCGGGCTGATGCGCGAAGATGTCTCGCTGAAGGAATTCGACACATCCGGCGTCGCCTGGCTGTCGCTACTGGAAACCAAGACCACGGCCAAGGGAGAGACGCCGCGCCTGATCCTGAAAGGCCGCGCCGCCCAGGCGCTGGTGCATTGGATCGAGGTTGGTGAGGTTGCCGACGGACCGCTCTTTCGCCCGATCTCCAAGGCGGACCGGGTGCTGAAACGCCGTCTGACCCCGGATGCGATCTATCAGATTGTCAAACATCGTCTCAGGCTGGCCGGATTGCCCGAGGATTTCGCCTCGCCGCATGGATTGCGGTCTGGCTTTCTGACCCAGGCCGCGCTGGACGGTGCGCCGATCCAGGCCGCCATGCGGCTGTCGCTGCACCGCTCCATGGCGCAGGCACAGAAATACTATGACGACGTGGATATCGCCGAAAACCCGGCGGCGGATCTGTTGGGGTAGATCCAAACGCCCTTCTGGCGGCATGGGTCGAAGCCCTGTTCGCGCCCCTCGCCGTTCGGCACCCTGATTGCGTATCCCGGGCGTTTGCTTGCCTTTGAGTGAAGTCACCGGAAAAGCACGGAAGAATTGGCGGCGCCGGTCAAAATGGCCGTGGGCGATACCGGCTGCATTCTGAAATCAAATCGAGATAGGCGGACCTTTGCACGTCTTGAGGAACCTCCATTGCCATAAATGGCTGTCCCTCATAAGTTACACATCAGAAAAGCAAGGCATGTTCATGTCTCACAAAAAAAACACGCTGTGTCGCACGAGTAGTGGAGCAATGCTCCTTCCGGTAAAAATAACCAAATTTTAACCTCTGGTGGTTCAAAGTTTTGCCATGATTTCATCGCGGAATCATTTTGGGCATCTGCTCAATGGCATGACGGCGCCCACCTGGGTTTGACCAGACCAAGACCATAGCCGGAGGACTTGGAGAAGATGATTGGAATTATCGGGATAGCCATTCTAGTTGGCCTGTGCGCCGGCGGGTTTGCTTTGATTTCCGGTGCATCCATCCTGATGGCTCTGGGCAGCTACATCCTCTTCGGCTGGCTGTTCATCATTGCAGCCCTCATTGTTATAGGCGCCGTCAAAATCGTGAAGACACGCGTGCAGAAACAAAACCCCGCCTATTCCAGCTAAGCGCCTAGCCCCGTCCGGCGACCCTTTTGGCCACATAGCCCAGAAACGCGCGCTGCGGGTTTCTGATCTGTGGGCGGCCTGACGCGGCCCAATAAGCCAGCCAATCCGCTTCCAGCGCATAGACATCGCGGCCCGGCGCCATTGCCCTGGCCTCCTCCAGCGCCTGCGGCGGCAGGATCGGCTTGTCCGGCCCCTCGACCACCTGACCCCGGCGCGAGAACCGGATCAGGTCGCCCGGCTCTTCGGTCATCTCATAATCGGGCAGGTGGTCGGCTGCGATCATGTCACGGATCATCTTGCGGAACACCCGCCGGGGTGAGGCCGAGCCGGACTTTTTCAACAGCACCTCGACCGAAATCCGCCATTCGGGCTGACGCCCGCAATGTTTGCGCGCCAGCTCATAAATCCTCCGCTCGAGCGGTTTGCGCAGGCGGAAGTAATCGCGGCTGAGGGTCAGCACCGATTTCGCCAGCACCGCGCGGAACAGCCAGTCCGACAGTTTCACGCTGACGCTGGCCATCCGCCCCGCCCTTGTGTGACGCACGATTTCCCAGCTCTCGATCAGGCCGAACCCCGTGGTGGTTTCCGTTTCACCCGTCACAATGTTGGTGGTGATCCTTGTGCCGGCCAGCCGCTCGAACGCTTCGCGCAGACGCTTGTAACCGTCACCGCTGGTTTCGCGGTTGGTGGCCACCAGCAGATCATGCGCCTTCAGATGCAACACCCGGCTGACCGTCCGGCCCGCATTGATCGCCGCCATCAGCTGGCTGATGCAAAAGATCAGGATGTCCTTGTCGTGGATCGTCGCCAGACCGCGCACCGAAGGCGTCACCGTGATCTCGACCCCGTTATGTTCGTAATTGAGGATGCGCCGGTCCGGCCGGGTCGAGAGCGAAAACATAGGATGCTCCATCGAACCCATATCTGTCTTGGGCAGCGCATCGAAGATATCGCATACAAAAAAATCGCCCGTTGGGTGCCGGTCAGGCAACAACGCCCCTGACCCGCTCATACTGCCCTGCCCATATGTCCTGCCCGAATCTTTGTTCGTGGTTTTATTGACGCTCACCGTAGAGTTATCCACAGGAGGCGTAAAGCCGCCGGAACGTGGGTTCAGAGTCACTGCAACGTGGGATCAGAGTCACCCTATCGTGGGATCAGATTCAGTATGATCTGCGAGAAATACAAAAACCTCTTTTTTTTCTTATACTTAATAGAGTTCAAATTCAGCCGTAACTAATAAGATAACAGGATTCTAACTGAACATTTTTTTGCTATACGCCCAAAAGCAGCGTCTCGAAGGCTTTCTACCCTTTAATTTTGCTTAGAAAATTCGGTTTTGTGCTCATAATGCTTTCACATACCTCCTTTTGTGGTATATTGATGAAAACATAGCACATGGGCAGTATTTCAATGCGAGCAGCAACGTCCGAGGGGCTTCCCCCGTATTTCAATATCGACCCGGATCTGGCCTATGCTGAACTGGGCGACCCAACTGGAACACATGAGTTCTCGCAAATCGCGGATGCCTGTGCGCGGGGGCGTAGCGACCTGGCGAACCGGGGGCTGGAAGAAAACGGTCAGAAAAAGCTGCGCCTGTTTTCGACCTGGGAAATCACCAAATATCTGATCCCTGTCGCGCCCGCTCATTTTCGCCGGGTCCTGAAAGGCAATCCGGATTTGCCCCAGGGACAGTCCGAAACCGAAGGCGGTGCCAAGTGGTTTACGCTGGATGAGGTTCTGCGGCTGCGGGCGCATTTCGCCTCGGAAGGATCCAAGGCAAAAGAATACCGCCCCTACCGCCCCGAGGGTCTGCCCGCCAAGATCGTGTCCGTGGCCAATTTCAAGGGCGGTGTTGGCAAAACCTCGACCTGCGCGCATCTGGCCATGTCGGCGGCTCTGGACGGTTACAAGGTACTGGTCATCGACCTGGACAGCCAGGGTTCGATGACGTCGATCTTTGGCGGCAAAGTCAGCGATGAATGGCAGACGGTGTTCCCCTTGCTCGCCCGCCACTACGCCACCCATCTGCGCCGCGACAATCAGGGGCGTCTTGACCGGGGTGAGGCCCCGCATCCGATCGACGATACCCTGTCCGAGGCGCTGAAGACCCGCAGCCGCGATCTGATCCAAACCACACACTGGCCGAATATCGATCTGATCGGAGCGCAGCTGAACCTCTATTGGGCGGAATTCCAGATCCCGGTCTGGCGGATGCAGGGCCGCAGCTGGAAGCTGTGGGATGCGCTGACAGATACGCTGGACGAAGATGGGGTGCTGGACGATTACGATATCATTTTCATCGATACCCCCCCTGCCCTTGGCTATCTGACGATCAACGGGCTGGCGGCTTCGGATATCCTTCTGGTGCCCATGGGGGCCTCGTTCCTGGAGTTCGACTCCACGGGGCGCTTCTTTGACATGCTGCATTCCACCTTCCAGTCCATCGAGGATGGCGAGAACATGGCCGCCCGCGCCCTGGGGCGGCCCGAGATGGCGTTTCAGTGGGATGCGGTGCGCACGATCATCACCCGCTATGACGGCAGCCAGCAGGCGGAGCTGGCCGGGCTGATGCAGGCCTATCTGGGCCGGACCCTGTCGCCACACTGGCAGGGCTACACGGCGCTGATCGGTCAGGCGGGGGAACAGGTCAACGGTATCTACGAGGCCGATTACCGCGATTTCAACCGCGAGACCTATGTGCGCGGGCGGGAAACCTTTGATGCCACCTATGCCTCGTTCAAGAAGCTGCTGATCGGCGTCTGGCGGGGCGAAGAACGGGCCCGGCAGGCCGAAGAGGCGGGAACACCGGAATTGTCGCTCTGAGCGCGATGTTTCGCGCGCGAAACACGCCTGCCACGTCCCGCAACAGAGTCTGATCCGCGCAGGAAAAGGAGAAACCAATGGCAAAACGCAAACGACTGACCCCTGCCCGGCCGGATTATCTGGAAGACGGTCGCCCTGCCCCTGGGCTGAACCCCATGTTTCCCGCAGATACACCCCGCGCCGCGCCGCCGGTCGCGCAGGTGGCCGGGGCCACGGCGGCTCAGGCGGCGCTGGAAGAGCTGTCCGGAGAATTGCGTGCCGCGCGGGCCGAAGGGCGCTTGGTGCAGGATCTGCCGTTGGACGTCATCGAAGAAACCTATCTGGTGCGTGACCGCATGGCGGCAGATGACGCGGACATGGAGGCGCTGAGGGAAAGCCTGAAGACCCGCGGGCAGCAGACCCCGATCGAGGTCGTGGAACTGGAGGGCGGGCGTTACGGGTTGATCTCGGGCTGGCGGCGCCTGACAGCGCTGCGGGCTTTGGCGCAGGAGACGGGTGAGGCCCGCTTTGAAACCGTACGTGCGTTCCTCAGGCAGCCGCAGAGCGCCTCGGATGCTTACGTGGCCATGGTCGAGGAAAACGAGATCCGCGTCGGGCTGAGTTATTACGAGCGTGCCCGGATCGTGGCGCGCGCGGCAGAGCAGGGCGTTTACCCGGATGAGACTGCGGCCCTGCGTGGGCTGTTTGCCTCGGCCAGCCGGGCGAAGCGATCCAAGATCGGCTCGTTCATCGCGATCTATCACGCCCTGGATGACCATCTGCGCTTTGCGTCAGCTATTCCTGAACGGTTGGGGCTGTCGATTGCGAAAGTTCTGAAAGAGGAGGCAAAAGCAGCTTCCTTGATCACCACCGCTCTGCGGAAGGCCGCGCCTCAGAGCGGGGAAGCCGAGATTTCCGCTCTGACCCGTGCAGTGAGCGGCCTGGGGTCGAATGGGGAAAACCCACCTGCTGCAAAGGCCCCCCTGAAAGAGACATTCGGCGGCATTCAGTTGAAACAGAGTCGAAACGGTGCACAGGTCACCCTGTCCGGCGAGGGAATGTCCGAGACATTTCTTGCGGAGCTGAAAGCCTGGCTGCACGCGCGCGGCACATGATGTTTCGCGCGCGAAACAGAGGCCAAAGGATATGGTTGTGCTAATCCGTCGGTTCGTTTCGATACCCGAGCACAACGTAACTGTCGTTGCTGAATATCGGCGTATAATTGTCAGCCAGGTAATTGCCGACCAAACGCCGCCACCGCGTTTGAATTTGCGCGACTTCGGTCGGTACAGCAGGAACATGGGCCGATGACAGAATTTCCCGCAATCGGCCAAACTGCCCTGAACTGATCCAGTCCAGCTCGGGCGTTGCGGATGTGTCTTCGGGTGTGGATCTCAGCCAATCATAAGCTTCGCGTTCGATCACGACGAGCACATCCGGATTTTCTGAAAGTGCCTGACGAAGCAAATTGCCCCGGTCATCCCCGTAGATGAAGTTGTCTGTCAGGTAGCCGAACTTGGAAACACCCACTTTCATGGGCAAAGACCACAGGCGATCATAGGCGAAAACCCTGGCGCCCCTTTGTGGCGGCTCTGCAAGGAAGGTGGCAAGTTCGACGATATCCTCAGACGGGTTTCTGCGTTCGTTCAGAATATTTGGTCTTTCGCTGTCGATATGATGTGCGGTCTGGGTGGCCTGATCCGAAAGCATGGCCTTGTAATTCGCAAGCAATCCTTCGCGGAAGACGTATCGGACGATTGTGAACTGCCCGAAGGAATAGGTCAGGGCCAGTATCAGTGTCAGCATGATGCCCAGTACGCGAACACGCCGAGTAATCGGCATGACAGACGTGCGCAGTGGTAAAATGAGGCTGAAAGCTATGGGCAGGGCGCAGGGAACAAGGTGCCATTGATCTGCCCGGCTGAGGCCGCTTTTGAGCAAAAGCGCGGCATAGGCCAACGCGCCGATGGCCAATAGATCGCCGGGGCCTGGCATTTCGGTCCACTTGCGGCTCAGGGCGGTTCCGACAAGCCAGATTGCAATAAGTATCAGGGCAAATACGGCAAGGCTTGAAGCTGTCCAGTAGAAGCGAAATGCGGCCTCGCCGGAATCAAACTGGGCCGTCAGGTAACGGATGACGGAAAAGTAATCCATCATGGCCGGTCCCAGCAGCAGCCACAGGCATCCCAGCCAGACGATACAGGATACAGCCCCTGTAAGCAGCAACGCGAGGATGGCGCGCTTGTCCCGCAATTTGATGAACAGCGACGCATAGATCGCCAGAATGCCAATTGCCGTCGCGGCTCCGAATTCCTGCGAATAGCTGAGCAGAAGCCCGACCGCCACACCGTGGAGCACGCTTAGCCCGAAATGCAAAGGGCGTTGGGCGACGCTGATCAGGATCAGAACGCCCATAAGTTTGCGCAGACCATTCTGGTTTGGTCCGAGCATCGTATTGAAATACAGGCTGGACAGCAGCAGGAACGCGCCAACCCGAGCCCAGAATGATGAAATATACGTCTGAATGGGAATGAGCAGAGCCAGCATCACCAGCAGTTCGAGCATCATCACATAGGTGTAGAAGGACGTCAGTGAGAAGGATGTCAGCTGGGTCCACCAGTAGGCCGGATAAAGCATCAAAGGCCCGTAGAGGAACTCGAAATCCAGATATGGAACATCTCCGCCCAGCATCCTGTGTATGGCTGTCAAATGGATGGACTCTTCGAAATACGATCCTTTGGGTGCCAGCGCAGGGGGGAAGTACAGGAACACAACGGCAAGAATTGTGATCATTGGAAGCAGGCAGGACAGGGCCAAACCCGGCTTGTTTACAGATCGCGGAGGGGCGATGGGGGACTGGTCTGTGTTGCGGGACAACACCCAGACACCCGTCAGGGTAAACAGAATCCACAGCAGGCTCGTGAGATGTGCAATCCGATTGTTGTACCCTTCAGCCTGTGCCGCGCTGATCACGCCGGGTGCGTGCCCGAACTGTTCGGGCAGCCATAGCATCAGTGGCAGCAGCAGAAGAAATGAGAGGGTCGCAAGAATTATGCCGGGCCAGTACTGGTGGGTGTTCATCTTTTCCTTGCCTTCGCCTTGTACCGGAAATCGGTGGTGTCGTTGAATTTCGCAATGCCGGTTTGAATGTCTAAACCTTGGGGTGATAGCGTCCTGTCACGGCCCCGATCAATTCGCCGAACAGGTCGAATTTTCCACGAAACCCATTGATTTTAGTTGGTATTTTTCCACTGTCTGGATAGGCCCGGGTCACTCCGACTTCGGTGACGTCATACCCGAGCTGCGAGGCCCGTACGGACAGGTAAAACAGCAGATTGTAGTTCATGAAGACGTCCCGAAACGGGCGCACACCCGGGTCTGTCAGAAAGGCGCGGGAATAACCGCGGAACCCGTTGGTGGTGTCGGTGAACCAGTGCCGCGCCGCAAGGCTGATCAAAGGCGCGTGGATCAGGCGACCTGCGATCCACCGTGACAGGGGGGTGTTGATCGCGCTGCCTCCGGGCGCATAGCGCGACCCCTGCACATAGCCATATCCGGCCTGAAGCTTTTCGAGGATGGATTGGATTCCTTCGACGCCATCCTTGCCATTGCCGTCCATGGTAATGATCGCGTCATACCCTTGTTCAAGCGCCCAGGCATAGGCCATTCGCAATTGCGCGCTCAGCCTGCCGGGGCCGGTCTTGGTCAGGCAGGCCCGGACCCTTCTGTATTCCAGTTGCTGCGCATCCGTAGACCCGTCGTCGGATCCGCCATCGGCAATGATGATGTCCACCGGCGGTTGCAGGTCGGCGATGGCGTCCAATTGACCCAGCAGTCGTGTGCCTTCGTTGATGACCGGGATCACCAGAGCCGTGGAAAACACACGGGGTTTGAAAACGGTGCATTGATATGCGGGAACCTGTCGGTCTGGTTCATCCATGGACATGTGGCCCCCTCTCATCGCGGCCCGAAACACGAGGTCAGAGATTCCGAAAGCGCGGGAATCCCGCCACGCATTTCAACCGAAATCCACTTGCGCCAGCCCGTCGCGTCCAACGCGCCCGCTGCATGTCTGACAACCGGCACCTGCGTTGACAGAGGAGCCAGCTCTGGGGTGCTGAGATGAACGTGGTTTGAAACACTCAGAGCGGCAGGAAGCCAGGTCTCGAATGTTTCGATCTCATGCGTCATGATGGCGGCCCCCAGATCCAGGTTCATGCGAATTGCCGGGTGATCAAGTGATTTGACAACATCCAGCGTATCCGAGATGCGGGTCATGAAATTCGTGCCGTATTGCTCCGGGTTGGGTTCCAGCGCGATGACAACACCTGCCGCTGCCGCGGCATCCCCCATCCTGAAGAAACTGTCGCGCCAGATTGCCTCGGCCTGCGCTTTTGTCATGTCATCCGGGATCACCCTGTTTTTCGGGGACCCGAATACAAGGTTTTCGCACCCCAGACGGGCTGCAAGCCTGATCGCGCCCTTCATGGTGTCCTGCAAGGTTTCCTGTTCCAGAGGCGAGCCAAAAAGCCGGGCGTTATCGGCACCAAACAAAAGTGACTGCATCGAAGAGGGGCGCAGCCCGAATTCCGCAAGCTGCAAGAGGACCTGTTCGCACTCCTGCGCCGTTGCATCCAGCGGCGCGGCCAGATCGGGAAACAGCAACCCCGGTGCGAATTCAAGGCCGCTGACCGCATGGTCACGCAGCAGCGCATAAGCGTCCAGCCTCTGATCTGGGGACCAGGCGATATTTGAAACAGACAGCTTCATTGGTTGATCCCGGTAAATTCCCGGATACCGGACAGAATGTCATCCCGTCCAAGCAGATAGCCATCCTGACGTCCCCAGAGCTGTGAGAACCGGCTGCGCATATCCTGAGTGATCTGCGGTGCTTCACGGTGGTTGAAGGGGGCTCCCGTCAGGCTTTGATAAATATCGCCGGCGCGCAGAGGACGGGTTGCAAGGTTGAGGAAGGACAAACCGCTTTCACGGGCTGTCATGATGTCGCGCCACAGTCTGGACAGGTCGTAGAACTGGAACATGCTGTCGGCGTGCGTGAAGGCAAGCGCCGTGATCCCGGCGGTTTCGCAGATTTCACGCAGATGTTCGCCGGTGCCCGAAGCTGCTATTTCAGCCCGGTTGCAGCGCCACATCCGGGCGGTCTCATCCCAGCTGAAGCCCTGTTCGACAATGTGCCGTTCGGCAGCCTCTGTTGCCGTGTACAAGGCGTCATATTTTTCAGGCTTCAAGAAAGACGGCACCGGGTTCATGCAATCGAACAGGAAGTTCTTTTTCAGATCGTGCCCGAACAAAGCCGGCAAGCGCAGTATGGAATGGCGTGGAAAGCAATCCGCAATCAGGGTCTCGAACTCCCGGCGATGGCGTCCATAAGCAAGTTCGGTTTCAAAATCGTCGCTGTCTTCGGTCACGCCGCCGGATGGGTCGCGGTAGACTGCGATTGTCGAGATCAGGGCGACATGATCTGCCCGTACATGACGCAGCCTTTCGAACAATCCCAGAATATTGGCCCGGTCCGCATCGGGGTTCTGATTGGCCAGCCACATTGTAGCGGGGACGGCCGAAACCACAAGCATGTCACAGTCATGTTCAGCCACCTGGTCAATGTTGGACGAGTTGAAAAGGCCCGAGAATTTGTGCTGACGAACCAGGTTCCCGCCGACAAACCCTGTATATCCGACGAGACAATCCATTTTTTAATCCTTTGAAACTCTTTGACACACAGATCAGGCTTACAACTCTTCCGGTGGTAACCCTTGCGTATTCCGTTTGAAAACAATGCGGGAGTTTATAACAAAATTCACCGTAAGTGACACGCTGGCCCCCGCCAACAGGATCAGAGTGTCGCGTAGCCAGCTGGCTGTAAAAGCAGCGTCAACAAAGGGCTCAATTGCCACGATTGTTGCGATTCTGGCACCGCCGGCACAGGCCGCGCTCAGCAGAACCCCGGCCAGGCGCCGCATCGAAACGGCACTGTTGTCAGAGCGGAACAGCCAGAATTCAAACAGCAGATAGTTGCATGCACCAACAGCCAGAAAGCTCAGCGTCGCCGATAGCCACAGCGGGACCCCGGCAACCCGATGCAGGAAAAGGGCCATCACAATGTCGACGACCAGACCGATCCCGCTGATTGCTGTGAACCTCAGAAAGCGCATCAGGTCTCGGTCACCAGATGTGGTGACAACGCGGCCCAGTCCGGGCGTCTGGCCTGGAGAAACTCGAACAGGTCGAAAATATTGTCGATTTTCCCTCCGAGTATTGAAAACAAGCCCGGCATCTGCTCGTGCTCATCCATCAGGATAGGCCGTCCATCGTCAAACTCGTTGCGCAACAGCACCGTCTTTACGTCAAACAGTGACTGCTGCCATTCGATGCCAGCCAGGCAGGGCATATAGCGCGCCGCATCATTGACCATGTGACGCCAGCGGCTGTGATGCTGCAACTGTTCGAACTGTTCATATGCGGAGGGACCCGCAGGTGTATCGATCCACGACGCCTGAGGCGTATAGCGGACATGCGACAGAGAATAGGCCCCTTCAGCCGGGAAGGGCATGACCGAAAAGAAAGGCCCGTCCATTACGGTGACGGCAAGGTGGTTCAGCTCGGCAGGGGGGGTGACCAGCGCAATCTCGACCATTTCATGTTTCAGAGGGTACAGATCAAGACCGCTGTTTCTCAGCAATGTATTGATCTGGGCATAGCCGACATTGAAAACCGTTTTAGCGCCAACCGTGGCACCGTTCGAAAGGTCGACTTCGAGATGCCCGCTTTTGGTCTTCCGAACCCGATGTGCTTCGGTTTCGAACCAGACAGGTACGTCATGCTTGGCCATTCTTGCCCGCAGGTGCTGCCGCAGCCTGGTCCAGTCAAACGCATATTCCTGACAGGTGAATACCGCCTCGATTTCGGTTGTGTCGAACAAGGCGCTTTGCGACGGGCTGGCGCGCTGAATGGGGGCACCCATCAGCTTGTACATCGCCTCGAACCGGTTGGCCTGCACATGCGATTTGCGCCGGGCGATGGCGTAGAGCATTTCGAAATCGTCCTGAATGCAACTTCGGAAGGCGTCTGTGAATATCGGAAAGTTCTTCAGGGACCGCTGCGCTGTGACAAAGTTTCTGGGATAATGCAGGCCAGAGTGAACCCGCGCCTGATTGACCGCCGAGGCACGTGTCATCAGTTCGGCGTCGCGTTCGATCACCAATATCCGGTCGGTCATACTGCGAAACAGCAGGCTGAGCGCACAGCCAAAGAACCCGCCGCCTATGATGACGACGTCGAAATCCGCAGCACCTGCCGGTTCAGGGGGGGCTGAATGGGTCATCACGGTTGATCGGGGGCGTCAATCCGGAGCCATGGTCTCGACATTGACCCTCCGGAAATTCTTGAAGAAATCGGTGTTGTTCAATTCCCGGATGACCTCGTCGCCCGTATTGTCCTGCAATCTGTTGAGAATCTGATAGAGCGCTGTCGCAATGGCACCGAACAAAAGGCCCGCCAGCGCGGTGGAGCCGCTGATCGCGATGCTGGTCGTGAACCAGCCGGGTTGCAGCGTGGCGCCAAAGACGAACAGGCAGATCGCGTAGAAGAAAAACAGAACTGAACAGAATGAAACAAAAAAGCTCAGCATCGCCAGAAAACGCAGAATACTGGGGGGCGAGTTGGACAGGATTTCCATCGCCATCCCGAACTTGAGGTAGATTGAGCGTCTGTTGCGGAAATCCTGACCCGGATCGACGTCCAGCGTCGTGACATCTTCGGAATGCCCGCCGCTGCGTGGCATGAAACGCAAGGCAATTTCCCGATCGGATCTTGAGGCGATCCACCCGATATGAGAGCGATGAAACGCCGCTGACCGCAGAATCTGAGGATCAACGTCATAGCCGGAAATCAGGCTCAGCAAACCGGCCGCAGCGCGGGCCGGAAGACCAGCCCGGTTTGGGTTCCGCAACCTGACCGAGGCACCGGTGCTGGTCATGGTGTCGTAGATTTTCCGAAGATCGATAAGGGGGTGTTCATCCGGGGAAACAATGATTGCAAAGTCGCCGATTGTTTCCATTGCGGCAATAACAGCGGCGCGGTACTCGCCGGTTCCTTCACGCAGGATCAGGCTGCGCAAATTGCGCAGATGGAACAGACGGTCAAAAACGTCCCGGTTACGATCGTAATCCGTTGTTCCGACAAGCAGCAGGATTTCAAAGAACTCGGTTGTGTTTTCCAGAAACTGCAACGCTTCAAGCGTTGTCTTCTCGATATCCGCGATATCGCCCTTTGCCAGAATGGCAATACTGATCAGGTATTCACCGCGCAATTGTGCAGAGGCCGACTTCACATGAGATGAGGCAGCTGATGAAACCTGCAATTATCGCTCCTGAACCCGCATGGTGTTATCCTGGAAAGTGTCCTGATGCAGAGAATATCTGTCAACACATATCGATATTCGGGCAGGAGCCGACGGGGTGCGCCATCGCCGGCAAGACGGTTACATCTTGACCAGCCGTCCGTCTGCCACCCTGATCCCCTGCTTTTCAAAGACGTTGCGCGTGTCGAAGACCAGCGCGGCCTCGCGCGCGACCAGACCATAATCCGGGGCGCTGTGATCGGTGATTACGGCCACCGCCGCATAGCGTTTCAGGTTGTCCGCCGTCAGCGGCTGGGATGTCCGGCCCGCAAGCTGCGGATATTCGCCACCTTCGGGCAGGCGGGGGAAATACGGATCGTGATAGTCAACCTCGGCCCCCAGCTTTTCCAGCTCGTCCAGCAGCACCAGCGCCGGGCTGCGGCGGGTGTCCTCGACATCGCGTTTATAGGCGATGCCCATCAACAGAATGCGCTGTCCGGTCAGGGGTTGCCCGGTTTCCGCCAGTGCAGACCCGTTGCGCGCGGCCAGTTCCGCCGCCATCCGTGCCGCCAGCATCGAAGGGACCGCGTCATTGCTGGAGCGGGCCAGATTGATCAGCGGCGTATCAGATCCTGCATCCGCGGCGCGCCAGGCCAGATAGGCCGGAGACACCGGGATGCAGGCCCCACCAATTCCAGGACCGGGATAGAAGGGCATGAAGCCAAACGGCTTGGTCGCCGCAGCCTCGATCACTTCCCAGACATCCACGTCCATTGCTTCAAGCGCGGTCTTCAATTCGTTGACCAGCGCGATATTGACGGTGCGAAAGCTGTTTTCGACCAGCTTCACCGCTTCGGCGGTGGCGGCCGAGCTGACCGGCACGGCGCTGGTGACGATGGCGCGATAGAAATCCTCGACCAGTTGCCGCGATTGCGGATCGTCGGCACCGACCACTTTCGGGATGCTGTGCGTGTCGAACTTGTCATTGCCGGGGTCTTCGCGCTCGGGCGAGAAGGCCAGGAAGAAATCGGAACCTGCCCGCAGACCGCCCGCTTCGAGGATCGGCTGAACCAGCGTGGTCGTGGCTCCGGGCCAGACGCTGCTTTCCAGCACCACCATCTGACCGGGGCGCAGATGCTGTGCGATGGTCTGCGCGGCGGCGGCGACAAAACGCATGTCGGGATCTTGTGCGTCGGTCAGCGGGGTCGGCACACAGATCAGGATGATATCGGCCTCGGCCAGTGCTGCGGCGTCCTGCGTTGCGCGAAAGCGCCCACTCTCCACCGCGTGTGCGATCCGATCCGGTGCCAGATACGAGATGACCTGACCCCCCTGATTGATCCGCGCCACCCGGTCGGGGTTGAGATCAACGCCGGTGGTATCAAACCCTTCATCATAAGCCGTCAGCGCCAGCGGCAGGCCGACATAGCCCAGCCCGACCACGGCAACCCGCGCATCGCGCGCCGCGATAAGCTGCTTGAGGGACTGATGGTGCGAGGTTTCGTAGTTCATAATCTATCCTGATCGTACAAAGTCACACTGAATTAAAATTAGCTTAGCAGATTGGAAACCTTCTCTCTTCATCGGATAGGACAGATCGGGAACGAAGCCAACTAATTTGTCGTTCCCGGCAAAGACCCGGAATGGGTGTTTCCAAAAACAAGGCAGTCTTGAATCAGCGTGCCGATTGTTTTCGCATATGCTCGATCCATTCGTCGAAGGAAACACGAGGCACATACCCGATCTGATCCTGTGCATATCGGGTTGAAACCTCTGGCTGACCGGCAAAAAGCCTGCGTCCCGCCATGTCAGGCATCACGGGCCGGGGTTTTGCCAGCCGGGCCTGAACGGACCGTGCCCAGTTTGCGGCGGCCTCGACCCGGCGGCGCCCGACAAGGCGGCGCAGATGCGCGCTGAGCTGCCCCGCCAGAGAGGGGCCTGAGGGCGCATTGCCATTGGGCGACGGCGGCGGGGTCGGGTTCGCAGCCGGATCAATCCGAACCTCTCCGCATCCGGCAAGGTGGGCATAGCCTTCGAAAAACGTCTTCCATCCCAACATGTCCGGCCCGCTGATCAGGTATCGCTCGACCCCGGTCCGGGGTGATGAGGCCGCGCGCAGGGCGGCCTGCACCACGTCATCGACATGCACGGCCGGGCATTGTCCGGGCGGGTCGGGCAGGATGATGCCGCCCCTGCGCATCATCGCCAATGGCCCGTTGGTCCAAAGCGCACTGCCGGGCCCATAGACGATGGTCGGCTGCAAGATGGCGGCGTCGCATTTCCCCTGCAACAGTCTCTGTTCCATTGCGATTTTGGCACCGCGATAGCTTTGCACATCTTCCGGCGTGATCGGGTTGCGTTCGGTGATCGGCCCGTTGGGCCAGCTGTCATAGACCACGGCGGAACTCAGATGCACGATACGGTTGCAAGACCCGTCTTCGGCGGCTTTGGCAAGCGCGTCGAAGGCTGCAAGGTTGTCCGCGCCGGAGGCCCGGAAATCGTAAGCCAGATGAAACAGAGCCGCCGCACCGTCCAGCGCCTGCGTCAGAGCCGGGCCGGGGTGCAGCGGGCAAACCAGTGCCTTTGCTCCGGCCTGTTCCAACGCGGCAGCCCCGTGGCGCGTGCGCAGCAAGGCGGTCACGTCACATCCCAGTTTCAGCAGCGCATCGATCAGGCGCCGGCCGATAAAGCCGGTGGCGCCGGTCACGACCACGCGCTGGCTTGCAAGCCCGTCGCCGGGGCGGGGGTCCACGTGTTTTTCGGTCATGTCCGCAGGTTCAACATTCTTAATGCGTTGTGCAACAATTCAGCCCTTCTTCCAAAACTGTGCAGGCCCGGCCTGTCAGCGCACCATAGCGGTATCTACCATTTGGTGGCCACCGATCCCTATGCTAAGCCTGTGGCATTAGAGTGGATTCTGTTGGTACGAGGGTTATTCATGCAAATATTGATCACGGGCGGGGCCGGTTTTATCGGATCACATCTGGCCGAGCGTCTGATTGGCAATGGGCATGAGGTGACGGTGCTGGATGACCTGTCCACCGGATCGCTGCAAAACCTGTCTTCCGTTCAGGGTCATTCCGCCTTTCGTTTTGTCGAAGGCAGCGTTCTGGATGCCACATTGGTCGAGGAACTGGTCGGGGCTGCTGACGCGGTGTTTCACATGGCCGCCGCGGTCGGGGTCAAGCTGATCATGGATCAGCCCAGCCAGTCGATTGCAACCAATGTGGACGGCACGCAGAACGTGTTGCGCGCGGCCCTGCGCAACAAGCCGCTGGTCTTCATCGCCTCCAGTTCCGAGGTTTACGGCAAGGCCTCGAAATTCCCGTTCAACGAAGATGACGACCTGACGATCGGCGCAACCAGCGTGCTGCGCTGGTCCTATGCCTGCGCCAAAACGCTGGATGAGTTCATGGCACTGGCCTATGCGCGCGAGGTGGATCTGCCGGTGGTCGTGCTGCGCTTTTTCAACACGACTGGCCCGCGCCAGACCGGGCGCTATGGCATGGTGGTGCCGAACTTCATCGAAGCGGCCCTGGCCGGTCAGCCGATTCAGGTTCATGGCACCGGCGAGCAATCGCGCTGTTTCAGCCATGTGGCCGATGTGATCGAGGCGCTTGTGCGTCTGCTCGATGTCCCCGAAGCCCGGGGGCAGGTCTTCAATATCGGTGGTGAACAGGAAGTGACGATCCGGGGGCTGGCCGAAAAGGTGATTGCCGCAACGGGCTCAACCTCGGAAATCCGGCTGGTGCCTTACGAAGAGGTCTATCCCGAAGGGTTCGAAGACATGGCCCGCCGTCTGCCGGATGTGTCCAAGCTGCGGCGCTATACCGGGTTCAGCCCGGCGCGCACGCTGGATGATATCATCGCCGATATCATGGCCGAGAAACGCGCCAAAGCCTACGCATGAAGGGCTGATCACGATGACACCGGGACAAAGAGTTGAAAAGCTGGTGCGCGACACCGCAACCGTGCTGCTGCCCGAAAGGCTGCGGAAATGGATCCGCAAACAGCAGCGGCTGCACAATCTGCAATCGACCCCCGTGGGGTCGGTGGATTTCGGCGGGCTGCGGCGGCTGTCGCCGATCAGTGCCGTGTTCGGCCAGGACCGCGATCTGCTGACCATCGAGCGCTATTACATGGAAGAGTTCCTGCAAAACCACAGCGACGACATCCGTGGCCGGGTTCTGGAATTCGGCGATCCGGCCTATACGAAGAAATTCGGCGGTGACCGGGTCACGCAGGCGGATGTGCTGAGCTATGTCGAGGGCAATCCACAAGCGACCATCGTGGCGGATATCACCGATGCGCCGCATATTCCCGACAACAGTTTCGACTGCATCATCATCACCCAAACCCTTCAGATGATCTTTGAGGTCGACAAGGCGATTGCTACGCTGGAACGCATTCTGAAACCCGGTGGTGTGGTGCTGTGCACCTCGCATGGGATGACCCGTGTGGCGCGGCGCGAAGGCGTGGATGACTGGGGCGAATACTGGCATTTCACCAGCCAGTCCAAGCGCCGCCTGTTCCGGGCGGTCTTCCCGGCAGAGAATGTCGAGGTGTCGACCGTTGGCAATGTCTTTACCTGCATCTGCAACCTGCACGGCCTTGGGGCCAGTGAAATTGCGCCCGAAGAACTGTCCACCCATGATCCCAACTATGAAATGCTGGTTCTGGTCCGGGCAGTAAAGGCGCAGTGAGCGATCTTGTCATAGGGTCCGGGCCTGCCGGGGTTTCCGTCGCCCGGGCCTTACTGGCGCGGGGGCGAAACGTCACGATGCTGGATGCCGGGGTGGAACCGGGGCCCGGGGTCACGGACCGGGTGCAGCAGATGTCCCGAACCCGCGCCGAAGACTGGAGCGCCGAGGCGCGTACAGCCTGGATGGAGCCTCAGTTTCAGGCTCCGGAAGGCGAGGTGTGGCGCTATGGAACAGGTTATGCGCTGGCCTCATCTGCGCGCACACTGGCGGAAGGGGCGGATTGGTTTGCTTTGCGCGCGTCGCGGGCGGCGGGCGGGCTGTCCAATGTCTGGGGCGCTGCGGTCTTGCCGTATCGGCAGGCGGATATCGACGACTGGCCCATAACGACCGACGATCTTGCCCCACATTACAGGGCGGTGGCGGACATAATGCCCGTGTCCGGGCAAAAGGACGGGCTGCAAAACCTCTTTCCCGCCTGCGATATGACAGGCCGAACACCCGTTCCACCAACCGCACAGGCCGAGATGCTGCTGGCCCGTTCCAGGCAGAAGGCGAAGGCATTGCAGGGGGCTGGGATGCATGTCGGTCTGGCGCGGCAGGCGGTTGGGCCGGGCTGTCAGACCTGCGGGCTGTGTCTGCACGGGTGCCCGTGGTCGCTGATCTGGTCGGCGCGGCAGGCGCGTACGACATTGCAGGCAGAGCCAGGCTTTGCCTACCGCGCGGATCACGTGGTGCGGCAGGTCCGCGAGGAAGGCGACGAGGTTGCCGTCACTTTGGCAGATGGCAGCGATGTCCGCGGAAACCGGGTGTTTCTGGCCGCCGGGGTGCTGGAAAGCGCGCGTATCCTGTTGGCGTCACCCGGCTTGCGGGGCATGGAGCTGGTGTTGAAAGACAGCCAGCAGGCCTTTCTGCCGATGCTGCACCGCTGGCGGGCGTCAAGGCGGCCCGATGTTTTGCCCTATCAGACGCTGCCGCAGCTTTTTGCCGAACTGGATGACCCGACCGTGTCGCGGCAACTGGTTCACGCGCAGATCTATACCTGGAATGAATACTATGCCCGCGATCTGAAACAGAACTATGGAAACCGGATACCCGGCAGCGGGCCGCTGCTTGAGGCGCTGGCCCGACGTCTGATCGTGGCGCAGGTTTTCCTGCATTCCGATCATTCGCATGAAATAGCCTTGCGTCTGGCAGAGGATGGGCGGCTACGCCCGGAACTGAACGAAAATCCCGCAACCGCCGAGACAATGCGGGCAGCGCTTGCGCGCTATGGCCGGACCTTGCGGGGGCTTGGTCTGACCAGCCTGTCTTTTGCAGCGCGGTTCGGGGCGCCGGGGGCCAGTTTTCATGTCGGAGGTGATCTGCCGATGTCGGATGACCCGGGCCCGGGTGAAAGCGATGTGCTGGGGCGCCCGTATGGTGCGACGCGCATTCACGTCGTTGATGCCTCTGTCCTGCCGACCATCCCGGCGACGACAATTACATTCAGTGTGATGGCGAATGCCCACCGGATCGGAACGCTTGCACCCGAAGCCTGACATTCAGTTGATGGGCAGCACCCTGCTCAGCCCGCTTCGCACGCCGCGCATCAGTTTGCGGGCCGTCAAATAGGGGCCGCCCCGCCCGGCCAGATGCGCCTGCCAGCGGGCGATGTCGGTGAAATAGAACATCTCGAGCCGCGGCAGGTCGTGGATGTCATCCCCTGGCCCGGCTACGCCCAGACGGGTGCCGACCGAGGTATCGTAGTGCCGGGCGATCTGTGCGCGTACATTCGGGTTCGACGCGCCATAGGGCGGGGCGAAATGCCGGACGGGTTGACCAAGCCGGGCGGCAATATCTGGACCGGATCCGGTGACTTCTTCCTCCAAGGTCTCTGCATCCAGCGTCGACAGATCGGGATGGCTGACACTATGTGCGCCAAAGCTGACCCCTTCCGCTGCCAGCGCCTTGACCATGTCCCAATCCATCAGCGGGCGGGGCGGGATATTGCCCCCGGCCCAGCTGTCGGTGCCACCCATCAGGCCCGAGGGCAGATAGACGATCGGGCAGAAGCCATGTTCGCGCAGGATCGGCCAGGCGGTATCGGCGAAATCTTCAAACCCGTCATCGAAGCTGATGATGACCACACGGGGGGCAGGCGGGTTGGCCAGCGCGTCCGGCGTCACCACCGGCAGGCCGGACGCCGCCAGCGCCCGCATCTGTGCCGCAAAGATGTTGGGCGCGATCGAGGTTGGTCCCGGCGCGTCCGAGATCGAATGATACATCAGGATATCGGCCTGCCAGGCGGGCATGGGTCAGTCTTCCACCACATGGGTGGCAAAGACCTCACGATAGCTGTTCCATTTCGCGCGGTCGACATTGCCCTTGTCGTCGATGCAATCCGCCGCGCCATAGGCCATGGCAAATGCGTGGTGCGTATTGTCGTGGGCGAACAGGCCCTGCCGTCCAAATACGAGCAATCCGTCCATATCCGAGAGCCACTGATCAACCGTATCGAACCGCTCTTCATAGCCCACATCGTAGACCGGATAGGCATGGCTCAGCCGCCGGGTTTCGCAGCGGCGCACCGGCACGGTGACGGGCAGGCCCAACTGACCCAGCCATTTGGTGAATTCCTGCCCCAGTTCCTCGTCGGACATGGACCACCATTTTTCATCCGGGTCGCAGGGCAACTCGGCGCACAGAACGGTGACGCCCTTCGGCGCGCCACTGGCGTTATAGTTCTTGGGCTCCGACATGCGGCTGATCGGGATCGACAGTTCCGGGAAGTAATGGGCATCGAATTCGGTGAACTGGTCGGTCTCCAGCACCAGATACAGCAGGATCATGCCGCGGAAGCGGATGGCGCGGGCGGCCTCGACCACCTCTGCCGGAGGGTCGCCGATCAGGCGCGTCAGCCCGGTCAGCGGGATGGTCGACAGGATCAGATCGCCGGTCAGGTGCCGCTCGCCCTCTTCGTCGCGGATCGTCAACCCGGTGATGCGATTGCCGTCCCGTTCGATGGCGGTGATTTCGGTGTTGAACAGGAAGGTGGCGCCATTGGCCTCGGCACTGTTGCGCATCGCGTCCGAGATCTGCCCGAACCCCTTGCGCGGATAAAAGAACCGCCCCGCGGTTTCGCTGCGCAGCCCCGGCAGCAGGCGCAGCATCTTCATCAGGATCTTGCCGACCGATCCGCTGCCCACCCGACGTTCGGCCAGTTTCACCGCCAGCTTGTCCGGATCCAGCCCCCACAGCTTGCGCACGTATGGGAAATAGAAATTGTCCGAAATCGTCGGGCCCAGCCCGTCATACAGCACGGTCGAGAACGTCTCGGGGCCTTCGCTTTTCTTGCGGAAGGGTTTCAGCACCATGTCGCCGATCAGCGACGCGGCAAAGGGTTTGGGCAGGCGCATCAGCGCGTCGGTCAGTTTCAGCGGAAAGTGAATCCATTTGCCGCCCAGCCGGATGCGCCCGTGGCGCGGGCGCAGCAGCAGATCGTCGCCCAGCAGGGATTTCACATCGGCCAGAACCTCGGGCTCTGCCGCCGGATGAAACCTGTGCGAGCCGTAATCACAGATCACGCCCTCAATCGGGAATGAGGCCGAATTGCCCCCGGCACTGGGCGCGCGTTCGATCACGGTCACTTTCGCCTGCCCGGTCAGGGCATGGGCTGCGGCCAGACCGGCCGGCCCGGCGCCCAGAATGATGACTTCAGGCGTGTCGCCGCCATTGGGTCGGGAAACATCCGTCACTTGCACTCTTCCTTTTGGGAATTTGCCGGGGCGCTGAACCGCATTCCGGACATGGTCAGAACCAGCGCGCCAAACCCGCCCGCTGTAAACAACACAACCTGCCAGACCAGCCCGGCGGCCACGACAGCCGGGGCGCTGGCGCCGAAGGGGGCCAGGAAACCGGCCAATGTGGCCTCGCGCAGGCCCAGCCCGTTCAAAGACACGGGCAGCACGGCGATGATCTTGGCCAGCGGCCAGGCGAAGATCCATGGCCCGGCGGCCACATCGACACCCGCCGCCAGCGCCAGCCACCAGGCCAGCAGGACCAGCAGCAACTGGATCAGCACAGATGCGATGAAAGCGACTGCCAGCGTGCCGGGTTTGCGGCCCATCCCGGCCAGTGCATCGGCCAGACGATGGGCAAACCCCTTGCCGGGCAGGGACGGGACATAGCGCCAGGGCAGGGGCAGCAGGCGCGGCAAGGCGACCATACCCGCCAGCGCGGCCAGCAGGATCAGCGCCACTGGCCAGATCATATGCCCGCCCGCCGCACTTTCCCATGTCAGGACCAGGCCCAGACAGGACAGGGTCAGCAGCGCCACCATGTCGATCAGCCGATCAACGGTTGCGCCCGCAACAACCTGCGCGCCGTCTTTCATCGCCGCCTGCGCCAGACCGGCCCGCACCGTATCGCCGCCAATAGCTCCGGGCAGGCACAGGTTGGCAGCCAGCCCGGCAAAATGCGCCCGGATGGCCAGCAGGGGCGAAAGCCCCCGGTTCAGCAGCAGCCACCATTTCAGGGCCGCGCCAACATGGGCCAACAGGAACAGAACGAACACGGACAGGAAAACCCAGATCGGGATCGCCCTCAGCGCTGTTACAATTGCATCGGCCGGCAGAATCCAGAACAGGATTGCCAGCACCAGAGCCGACCCGGCCACCCGGATCAGCCAGCGCCGTTGATTTGGATCGGAAAGCATACCGCCGCTCATGTCACGGTCTGAGATGCAGCCGCGAGATCATGTCGGCGATCAGCCCCAGCGACCAGATCATGATCGCGGCCAGGAACGAGAACACCGCCGTTTCGCTGAGGTTCCAGTAGAACATATCGATAATGAACTTCACCGTGCCCAGCGTGAAAAACGCCAGCCCCAGCGGAATGAACACCCGCAGCGGATTGAACAGCGTGCTGATGCGCAGGATCAGGATGATGAAGTTTAGAAAGTCGATCGGCCGGATTTTCGATTTGCCCACCCGCTTGCCGTATTCAATCGGCGTATAGATCATCCGCTTGCCGTTCGAGGTCATGCACAGCGTGATCGTGGTGGTGAACGAGAAATTCTGTGGCAAGAGCGGCAGGAACGGGATCAGCTCGGATTTGCGAAACACCCGCAGGCCGGAATTCAGATCGTTGATCTTGCGCTCGGCCAGGAACGAGGCAAAGGCGAACAGGAATTTCTTGGCCGGACGGCGCAGCAGCGGCACGTTCTTCATCGCCGCGCCCCGGTCGCCCACGACCATGTCCTGATCGCGGCACATGGCCAGCATTCCGGGCAGGTAGCGCGCGGGATAGGTGCTGTCGGCATCCAGAATGGCCACATATTCATGCTGCGCCATCCGCACCCCGCGCTTGAGGCTGGCGCCATAGCCGGAATTGACATCGTTGAAGGTGACGGTGGCACCGCTGGCCTCGGCCTCGGCGCGGGTGTTGTCCTGGCTGGCATCGTCCACCACGATGATCTCGTAGGGAATGCCCAGCGGTTCGAGATGGGTGCGCACGTCCTCGACCGTGTGGCGGACGGCGTTTTCCTCGTTATAGGCGGGGATGACCACGCTCAGGCTCATGCCGGCGGTTTCCAATGCGATCAGCTCTTCGGGTGTGGTGCTGTTCGTCTCCATCGGCTCTGCGACTTTGTTCATGAAAATGAAAACCTTTTATTCACTCAATAATCCCTGCCCCAGCCCCCGCTGCAAGAATTGCGTGGCGCCTGGAACATGACGGGCATAATTCCCTGTATTGCGTATAGTATTCGAACACGTACAGACTGAACATAGACAATAAATTTGACCAAATTCGACCGTTAAGGCGTCAAGTTTGCAATTGCGCATACTGTGCGCAACAGGTGTGAGTGTTTGAGCCATGTGTCCATCGGCACTTGGCGGGGTTCGGGCAACAGGAAGGAAACGGGTGTCAGGGCGGCAGAGTTTCAGCAGCGGAGTTGCCTGGATGTCGGCCGGTATCTGGGTCGAGCAGGTGTTCAATTTCATCATTTTTGCCATTCTTGCCCGTATTTTAGGGGTCGAGGCCTTTGGTCTTCTGGCGATGGTTGCAGCCTTTGTGCTGTTTTCCGAATTCCTGGTCCGTGAAACGATTTCCGACATTCTGCTGACCCATGAGGCGCTGTCACCAGAGCGGTTGAACTCGGTTTTCTGGCTGTTGGCGCTGCTGGGGGGCGTGTTGACGGTTGTGCTGTATCTGGGGGCGGGGCCGGTCTCATATTTCTACAATGAGCCGGTTGCGCGTGAATTGTTGATCGGATTGTCCCCAACGGTGCTGATGATTTCCCTGACGGCGGTGCCGGTTGCGATCCTGCGCCGGGAAATGCGGTTCCGTGTTCTGGCCATCCGTGCAGCGCTCGGCGCGGCGGTCGGAGGGGTCGTGGGCATTGGCATGGCGCTGGCGGGATACGGGGTCTGGAGCCTGGTCGGCCAGCGGCTGGCGATGACGGCCACCAATATCGTGATGGCCTGGGGGGCGGTCTCCTGGCGCCCGGCATTCCATGCGTCACGGGATCACATGCGCAGGGTCTTGCATTTCAGTCACCGGATTCTGGGCCTGCGCGCGGCCGAACTGGCTGCGGTGCAATCGCCTGCGGTGATCATCGGCGCGATGCTGGGGCCGGTTCCGGCGGGGTATTACGCAATCGCCTGGCGCGTGATCGAGACCGCCTCGTTCCTGATTATCACACCGCTGCGCACCGTGGCGCAGCCTGCCTTTGGTGCGGCGGCGCGCGATGGTGGTCCGGCGACGGATTTGCTGATCGACGTCATGCGCCTGACCGGGTTTCTGGCCTTTCCGGCCTTTGCCGGGCTGGCGGTTCTGTCGGAACCGGCGCTGGTGCTGCTGTTCGGTCAGAAATGGGCTCCGGCGGCTCCGGTCCTGAGCCTGATGTCGGTGTTTGGCATGTATCTGTGTGCCGAAAAGGTGCAGCAGACCTTTTGTCTGGCGGCCGGTCAGCCCGGTCGTCTGGCGGTTCTGTCCTGGGTCGAGGTGGCGCTGGCGGCGGGGGTGATTGTGGTGCTGGCCCCGTATGGGTTGCCGGTCGTCACAGCCGGTTTTGTGGCTGTCTTTCTGCTGGTCTGGCCGCTCAAATTTGCCAATCTGGGGTATATTGCCGGGCTGTCCGGCCCGGCTTTGATGCGGCAGCATCTTGCGCCGCTTCTGCTGTCAGGGGGGATGGTGGCGGCAGTGCAGGGGGTCATGTGGCAACTGGGCGGCCTGTCCCCGGCTTTGCTTTTACTTGCCGGTACGGTGACGGGTGTTCTGGCCTATGGTTTGCTGGCTTTTCTGCTCCAGCGGGACAGGCTGCGCCTGCTGGTTTCGATGCTTGGGCCGCAAGGCGGGCACCTGCCTGCGGCTGACACTCAAGGAATTGAGAGATAGATGAAATCGTTACGCATTTTGATGTTCACCACATTTTATCCCCCCTATTCCTTTGGCGGTGACGCCATCGGCATTCAGCGCATGGCGCGGGCGCTTGTGGCGCGCGGGCATGACGTGACGGTGGTGCATGACGAAGACAGCTATCTGATCCTGGGCGGCAAGCCCCAGCCCGAGGGCGACCCCGACGGGGTGCGGCGGATCGGCCTGCGCAGCCGCAACGGCATGATGTCGAACCTGCTGACCCAGCAACTGGGCCGCCCGGTTGTGCACACCGCCCGCATTCGCGAGATACTGGCCGAGCGGAAGCCGGATATCATCTGGCACAACAACACATCCCTGATCGGCGGGCCGGGCCTGTTGCCGATGGGCGAGGGGTTGAAAGTCTATGAAGCGCATGAGCACTGGCTGGTCTGCCCGACCCATGTGCTGTGGCGACATGGGCGCGAGCTGTGCGATGACCGCCAGTGCCTGCGCTGCGTGTTGCAGCACAAGCGTCCGCCGCAGCTCTGGCGCTATACCGGTGCGCTGGACCGGGCGCTGGATCACATGGATCTGATCATTGCCAAAAGCGAATTCAGCTGCGCCAAACATCGTGAATTCGGCCTGCGGCAGGACATGCAGGTGCTGCCCTATTTCCTGCCCGACCTGGATCAGAGCGCCTTGCCGGAACCGGCGGCGCATGACCGCCCCTATTTCCTGTTTGTCGGGCGGTTGGAAAAGATCAAGGGGTTGCAGGATGTGTTCCCGGCCTTTGACCGCTATCCCGACGCGGATCTGCTGATCCTGGGTGATGGTGACTATGCGGATGAGTTGAAGGCACAGGCCGCAGGCAATGACCGGATCAAATTCCTGGGCCGCAAGACGCCGGACGAGTTGAACGCTTACTATCGTGGCGCACTGGGGCTGATCGTGCCCTCGGTCTGTTATGAAACCTTCGGCATCATCCTGATCGAAAGCTTCCGGCTGAGCACGCCGGTGATCGCCCGGCGGCTGGGTCCGTTCCCCGAGATCGTCGAGCGGGCAGGGGGCGGGGAACTGTTCGAAACCGAAGATGATCTGATCGCAGCCATGCGCCGTTTTCAGAACGGAGGTGCCGCGCGGGATCAGATGGCCGCAGCGGCGCGGCACGGGTTTGAGACGCTCTGGCGTGAAGATCAGGTATTGGGCCGGTTCGGCGCGGCTTTTGCGCAGGCCGCGCATCGTGCAGGGCGGGCCGATCTAGCCCATGCCTTGGAAGCTGGTGCTTTCGAGAACGGCGCGGCGGACTGACCGGGGGTTATCCCCGCCCGGCCAGTTGCCGATACAGCTTTTCAAACCCGCTATGCACATGGGCTGGCGAGAACCTGTCTTCTGCACCGCGCGCCGTGGCATTGGCGCTTAGCCGGTCATATTCGGCGCGGTCGGTGCAAAGATCGCGCAGCGCCTGAGACAGGGCATCAAGATCATCGACCGCACACAGGCGCCCGACATCGCCATCCACCAATTCACGCACACCGCCGCAATCGGTGGCGATCACCGGCAGCCCGGCGCGGAACGCCTCGACAATTGAAATCGGCAGGGCCTCCCACCGGGAGGTCAGCATATAAAGATCAGAGGCCGCAAGATAGGTGGCGACATCCGAGATCACTCCGGGGAAACGGATGATGTCTGAAACCCCGGCCTGTTCGGCCCAGGCTTCGACCTGGCCGCGCAGCACGCCTTCGCCCCCGACGACGATCCGCAGACCAGGCAGGTCTTGCCGCACACGCCGGGCCACTTCGATCATCGCGTCGAGGCCCTTCTGGTGATCCAGACGGGACAAGGACAGAACCAGATGTGTGCCATCTTCGCCCAACAGTTCACGCCGCAGGGCATCCGCAGCTGCCGGATCGGCGGGCGGGTTGGGACGTACCCCCAAAAGCATCACCCGCGCCTTGTCGGGGTCGACCTGGCGTTCCAGCAGGGATTGCATGACGGTTTCGCTGGGGCAGATCGCCAGATCGGCTTGCTGCCGACAGGCGCGGGCCACCGCGTTGAGACGGTCGGGCGACGAGCCGTGATAGGTCATCACAATGGGAATTCCCATTCCCAGACTGGCCAGACGAGCCGTCAGAAGCGGGGCGGTCTCATGCGCATGGATGATATCGACCTTATGGTCTTTGAGTGCCCGCCGCAGGGTCAGGGCCGAACGTGCCAGCCAGTACATTCTGAGGGCCGGGTTGAGTTTGCCATTCGCACTGTGGTCGCTGACCCGGTCAAGTTGCAAGGGTACAAAGACACTGCCATCCGCGGTCTCGCCAAGTTCGCCGGGGGCGCCAGCCTTGATCACCTTGTGCCCATGCGCCATCAGGGACCCGCCCAGATCGGTAATGTGGCGCTGAATGCCGCCTCCGAATGTGAAAAACGAGCACATTTGCAGGATGCTGAGCCGTTCCTGAAAAGCCTTCTCATTCGTCAGAGGAAGTGTTGTTTCGTTTACCATATCGGTTGCCCCAGTCGGAATGTGACGGTTTTTTCAGCGCCATCGGGTTTTGTCAGGCGTGCTGTGATCTGGTTGGCCGTGTCATTGGGGGTGATGCGAAAAGATGCCTGCGCCTTTTCACCGTTCCGTACCAGTTCGACGGGCTGTTCTGCCCCCCCATCTATTGCTATGGACGCCGCGGTGATGCCGGGTTCCCCAATCAGCATTTCGACATCAAGCGGGGTATCGCGGCGCAGAGGTGCGGGCAGGATCAGATAGGCCACCGCAGCAGGTGCGTCGGTCGGGAAGACCCCAGCTCTCGGGTAGCTGCCCGGCCCAAAGCGCTGATATGCGGTCAGCAGGATGCCCAGAACGATCAACAGATAGATCCAGCGGGACAACCCCAATCCTCGCCAGATGCGCCGGAGCGGGCCGTATTGTGTAGCCTCAGGAGCCAGCCGGGCCGCAAAGATCAAGGTGCCCGTCAGGGCAACGCCGGTGGCCACGAAGCCTGACAGAACCCAGAGACCCAGTGAGAAAGCGCCACCCCAGGTGCCGTAATGCAGCGTGTTCATCAGTGTTTTCCAACGGGCGAAGCCACCGGCGTCATTCGGTGTGAAGGCGCCCAGAATCTCGAATGTCACCGGATCAACCGAAACGCTGCCCCATCCGATCATTTCGGCAAAACCGGTCAGAGGGCCGGCAAATTCAATGGCGCCGGATGGGTCGCCCGGCAGCACCATGACAAGCGGCTCCAGGCCGGGCATGGCGGCAAGGGCGCTTGCCTCGGCTTGTTCTATGGTGCCCGAGCTGAAACCCGCAGGCAGGGCGGTGTCACGGGCGGCAGCGGGTTGAGGTTTCGGTGTCGTCCCTTCGATCCCCAGGCCGCCAAGCATGAAATAGAAGCTGGTGATTGCAATCAGGATCAGAAGCGGCGCTGCCCAGAGGGCCGTCAGGCGGTGCGTGGCCCCGGACCAGGATCTGAATCCTCCCGAACGTTTCGGCCAGCGAAAAAACCCTTTCCAGAAACGCCGATAGGTAATCAGCCCGCTGACGATCTGATACAGAAGCAGAACGGATGTTGCCGAGATCAGGATGAAGATGGGGCGTTTGGTGGTCAGAAACGTATCATGCAGATCGCGCAGGATGTCGCGAAACCCGCCATCTCTCGTTTCGTAAACGACTGCTCCGGTCGCCGGGTCAGTCCAGAAGCTGATGTTTTCGCCCCAGCCGGTTCGTCCGAAAGTGCGATCTGCGAACCACGGGGCAGGGTATTTCTCGATGACGAACACAGCGCTTTCGGGATGGGCGGTTTTAATGCCGTCATGGATTTCCGCAAAACTGGCCGCCCGATCTTCTTTGGTAATGGTGGTCCAGATTTCCGGCCGGGCAATGGATTCAACTTCGATGCCGATGACAAGCACCGTCCCCGTCAGGAACATGAAGGTAAAGAAGATGGACAGGTGTAATCCCAGCCAGGTGTGCAGGGAAAATAGCCGGTTTCGAAAGGTTCGGTTCATCTGGAACGCTGACAACTGATAAATTTACCGGCACACTAAATGAAACTGATGTTCAAGAAACAAGGGGTCGGAGAAAACTGACTGTTGTGAATGCGTGAATCCGGCAAAAGATGTGGCGGTGCGCGCACGTTATTGCAAAATATTCCTGTACTTTGGGCGATGTGCGAATCCGATGCAGCACCGGGTGATACAATCGTTTCCAACTTGGAGGTTGGGTAATTGGTGTCTTCAGATTTAGAACAAAATCACAAAACAATTTCCATTGTTTCGCCTTGCTACAACGAAGAAGACAATGTGGCGAATTGCTATGAAACCGTAAAAGCGATTTTTGAGGAAAAGCTGCCAGGCTACAGGTGCGAGCATATCTTTGTCGACAATGCATCCTCCGACCGGACTGTCGAGATCCTGCGAGAGATCGCTGAAAAAGATCAGAATGTGAAAGTTGTCGTAAACGCCCGCAACTTTGGAGTGTTCCGATCCGCCTTCAACGGGTTGCGTTATGCCGAAGGGGATGCCGTGGTCGTCATCCTGCCGGTGGATCTTCAGGACCCGCCGGACATGATCCCGGAATTCGTGCAGCTATGGGAAAGCGGTTACGATGTGGTGGCCGGTGCCCGCACCACCCGCGAAGAGGGGATCGTGATGCGCGCGGCGCGCGGCATCTTCTATACGATCGTCAACCGGCTGTCCGATGTCTGGCTGGAGCCATCAGTGGGTGAGTTCCAGCTTATTGACCGCAAAGTGCTCAATGCGGTGCTGTCGCATAACGACCACTACCCCTATATCCGCGGCATCATCGCCAGTTGCGGGTTTCGCCGCATCATCGTTCCGTATGTGTGGCGGGCCCGTAAAAGAGGTGTTTCCAAGCACAATCTGATGGCGCTGACCGATCAGGCGCTGAATGCGATCTTCTCTTTCACACGTGCCCCAATGCGGTTCTGCACGCTGAGTGGTCTGGTGATTGCCATCAGCTGTATTCTGTTTTCCCTCATTTCAGTGGTGTTCTATTTCTTCAATCCGGATTTGGCTCCACGGGGAACCACGACAATCATCGTCGCGCTGTTCTTCCTGTCAGGCATCCAGATGCTGTTTATCGGCATGTTGGGGGAATACATAACCTCGATCCACAATCAGGTGCGGGGCGGTCCGATCGTCACTGAACAGGAACGCATCAATATCGAAGGTCCTGCACGGGACCCGGCGATTGTCAAAGACGAGCATATGGCATGAATATGCGCTCAGGTCGGGTGATGTGGCTCTTTGCCGGGGCGATGGCCTTATGCGGCAGCTCGGCCTGGGCTGCGGACCTGCCGGGCAGCAATGCCACATTGGCGGAACTGCGCCTTTGGTATGGGGCCGTGGTGATTGCTGCGTTGCTTGTGGGGGGTGTTTTCCGGCAGCGTGGCCAGTTTCTTTTTGGCTTGCTGGGCGCGGCGCTGCTTTTGGGCAGTGCAGCCCGGTTGTGGTTGACCCAGCCCCTTTGGTTTCCGCGGCTCGAGATTTCTGCGAACCCTCCTGAAAACCTGATCATGCTGGCGATACTGGCGGGGCAGGCGGTGTTGACGGGCTTTGTGCTTGTACGGCCGCAGGGAAGGGCGGCCATAACGGGCCTGATGGCAGAAGCAGGACGGTGGCGGCTGATTCTTTTGCTGGGGCTGGCTGCGGCCTTTTGCGTTTCTGCGACGCCGTACGTGGCTTACGGGTACTATCTGGCCTTCGGTTTGCAGATCGGGATCGGCGGTGCGCTGAACCTTGTGCAGATGGCGACACTGGTCGCCGTTTTCACAGTTGCCGGGCCTGACCGGGCACCCCGCATTCCGGTGGCTGCCCTGGCGGTCTTTGCAACGCTGGCCAGCGCGGCTCTGGCCTGGGCGGCGTTCGACCGCGTGCCTCATGTCGAGGATGAGGTGGCATATCTGTTTCAGGCGCGTACCTTTGCTGCGGGCGTCCTCGGAAGCCCGGCCCCCCCCGCAGCGGCGCAGCCCGCATTGGAATATTATCTGTTCGACATTCGCGGCGATCAGTGGATCGGCGTGCCGGCGCAGGGTTGGGCTATCGTTCTGAGCCTGGGCGTGCTGGCCGGGGTGCCCTGGCTGGTCAACCCCGTGCTGACCGGGATCTCTGTCTGGCTGGCGCATGGCATCGTGTGCCGTGCCGTCAGTCGCGAACGGGCCGATCTGGTGGCGTTGCTGATGGCCACGTCGCCCTGGGTGCTCGCCGTCGGGGGCACGCTGATGGCACATTCCACGACATTGGTGATGGTGCTGCTGGGATGGTGGTGTCTGCTCAGAGCCGGAGAGGGGTCAACGCGCAGGGATGTCATGCTTGCGCTTGTTGCAGGTCTGGCTTTGGGCTGGGCCTTTGTTACCCGACAGCTTGATGGGTTGATCATAAGCGTTTTGACCGGCCTGTGGTTGCTGCGGCGCCTGCCGGGGGGGATCGGACAGGTGATCGCCTGCGCCTTGGGCGGTGTTCTGTCGGGTGGGGTCTTTTTGCTGCTCAACCTGATGATCACCGGAGACGCGCTGCTGACCCCGCAAGCGGATTACCTGAGCCGGTTATGGCCCGACACGCAGAATGCCTATGGGTTTGGTCCCAATGTAGGGCCACCGGCCGAGAGCTGGGGCGCGCTCGACATCTGGGTCGGGCACAGTCCGGCCGAGGGTCTGCTGAATCTGATCAATGGTTTTGCCGCGCTCAATTACGAACTTCTGGGCTGGACATTCGGGTCCCTGGTTCCGGTTTGGATTGCGTTCATATGGGGCAGAAAGCTGACCGGGTTCGACCGGGCCATGCTGGTGGTGTTCGCGATCCTTGTGGGGGCCCTGTTTTTTTACTGGTTTACGGGCACGTTCTATCTTGGGCCGCGCTACTGGCATACGGCTTTGTTGCCGGCGCTGGCTTTGGTGGCGGCCGGGATCGAGACCGTCCGGGACCGGCTGCCCGAACGGCATCGTGGCCGCCTGCACTGCGTCATCCTATTGCTGTGTGCGGTGTCTGTTGTCAGCTTCACCCCATGGCGGGGGGTGTCGAAATACAATGGGTATGGTGGCTATACCGGTGACATACGTCGGCAGGCTGCCGGGCTTGGAAACGCTCTGGTCTTTGTTTCGACACAGGGCGATATCGGGTCTGCACTCTATCTCAACGACCCGTTCCTGCCCGAGGGCAAACCGATTTTCCTGCGCGATATGGGCCCCGAGCAGAACGCAGACATCATCGCGGCCTTCCCGGGCCGCGACGTTGTCTATCTGGGGGATGGCGAATAGGCCCAGCCCAAAGCCAGACCTATTCGGCGGCGTGTTGGCTTTCGCCTGACACGAAGTTGCGCCGGAAATCATTGGCGAACATCGTTCGGGTAAACCGGCCGAGCCCCGAGGCATGTTCGCCAAAGGTTTCGATCCGTGACAGCAAGGTGGTTTTCACCCTTTGATCGACCTGGGTCTGGAACTCGCGGGGGGCATCGAACTGGTAATCCTGCAGCACGCCCTGATATCCCGAATTCCGCCAGGCCTCGACATCGAAAGACGAGCTCCAGACGGGTTCGTGTTCCAGGGTTTCCGAGAAGGGCACATGCAGCATCACGGCGCTGTAGTAATTGATGATCGTGTCGAGCATCTCGTGCGCTTCGTGGTCGTCCTTGTCCAGAAGGTCGCTGATGGCCCGTTTCAGGAAATCAAGTGCTTCGTCCAGCACGATGAACCGGCCAATCATCGAATATTTGCTGAGCAGATTGCCCCCCAATTCGCCGCTGATCAGATCATCATAATTTTCCTGCGCCCAGGCGACACAATCGGCGCGGGTTTCAAACAGCTCCTGCTGGTTTTCCTCCAGATAACCGGCCACCGCATCCCGGAAGGGTTTGGGGGCCTGATCGAGAATGTCCTGCATATGCTTGACGATCAGGAAGGGCCGGATGCCACGGGACCGCGCCAGCCGGAAGGCTTCCTCGAAATTGTCTTCGTAATAGAAGATCGTCAGCAGCAGATGGAAAACACGGGTGTCCAGATAATCCTGGAACGAGAAATTCTCGGACTGGACCACCATTTCCTCGGTCTCGACCACGGTTGGGCCGGTATATTTGCCCAGGCATCGGGCAACCACGCGATGGAGGGTTTTGAAGCCGAATTTCTCGCGGCTGTCGGGGTTGGCCAGCGGTGCGCCGTGCAGCAGCATCAACTGGTGCGCCGCGACCCGGCTGACGCCGGTTTCGATCAGCTGATCGACGGCATCCATGAAGGATTCCCGGGTTTCACCGGGCATGCACAAGATCAGCTCGCCATAGGATTGCATGCCTTTTGAATGCAGCTCCTGCTGTACCTCGGCATAGGTGTCCAGGCTGATATTGTCGCGTTTGATGTTCTTCAGAACTTCCGGATTCAGAGACTGAACCGACGAGGTCATCGGCAACCGGCCCTTGGCCTTGCGCATCACCTTGATGATCCGGTCGCCGCGGTTCTTTCCCGTGGTTGTTCGGATGTATTTCGGCCAGTCGTACCGTTCCATCAGATGGCCCAGGTAATCGGCCACCTCTTCGTCCTGCACGTACATGCCGAAATTGTCGTCCGCGAAACAGAGCGGGCTGGCATGGTTGATGCGGGCGACGATGTAATCCAGATCGGCCTTGGTGCGTTCAAACGAATGGCGGAAGACCTTCGAATTCGATTTGACCGCCGAATTGCAGAATGCGCAGGTGAACGGGCAGCCCCGTGCCAGTTGCATCAGTGCAAACAGGCCGGTGTCGAAGAACTTGTCCATCAGCCCGGCCAGATAGGGCGAGGGGATTTCATCCAGATCGCGGATGCGGGGCGGCTCGGCCCCGCGCAGGATCTCTCCGGTTTCGGGGTGCACGTAAAGCGCGCCATCGACGGCCTCTTCCCACATGCCTTCGCGTCGGGCGCCGACATCGATGAACCGTTGCAGCGTGCTGAGGAACGCGCGCTCGCCCTCATAGGTGGGGCCGCGCACATGCATGTCGATCTGCGGCATGGTCCGGATCCAGCTGTCCTGCTCTTCTTCGGTCAGCGGGAAGTTGGGGCCGCCCATCAGGGTCAGGCTGTTGGGATTGACCGCCTTGACGTAGTCGGCAAAGGACAGGGCCAGATGGTGGTTCCAGGAATAGCTGGAAAAACCGACCATATCTGGCGGAGCTGTGTCGACGGCCGCTTTGAATTCCTGCGGATCACGAAAGATCGCGACCTCGATCGGTGTCGGGCTTTTTGCATGAGCCTGGGCATAGGTCGCAAGATTTCCAACGCCCAATGGGTAGGTGTCCGACGTGGCAGTAACGAGGTTATGTCCAAGATCAGCAAGATAAAGACGCATTGACGATTATCCTTCCAGCACTGGTACCAAATACATTTAACAGTCCATATCCTATTATATATCAGATGGACCGGTTACGGATCGAAAGTGTTTATGTCTGTAGTTTTTAGGCATTATATCAGATCTCCTGCTGCCACGGGAAGCGATCGGTCAGCGCCCGGGAAACAAGGATGAATGCCAGAACGGCCGCGGGCAGAACCAGCAGGCCCTGCGCAAGGATCGGATGCAGTCCCGTGCTCAGAAGAGCTTCGAGCGAAAAGGCGTTGAAAACGTAAACCATGACATATGCCAGCAGGTAGAAGGGCAATTTCCTGAACCCTTTGGTGTCGAATACGATCCGGGCGTGGGTCATGAAATTCCACAACACGCCGATGACGAACGAGATCGCAAGAGCCGCCTGTGCGGGCAGCCCCGACAGGCTCAGAACCGAGAAAACCGCATACCCGAAGGCCGTATTCACGATGCCGACCAGGGCAAAAAGCATGAAGGATTGCTTGCGTAGAAAAGATGAAGATTTCATACGGCCTCCTCCCTTGACCGAAGACACCGGGCGACTCCGGAAGCAATGTCATATTGTGGCATAAAACCGGTCTCGTCCCGCAACCGGGTCACGTCCGCCGCCAGCCGGGGCGGATCGTCCGCTGCGCGGGCGATGGTGCCCAAGCGGATCAGATCGGGCCGGTGCATCTGGTTCGCCACCTCTGCAATCAGGTCTCGAACCGGGGTCGCCGTACCGCTGGCGACATTGACCGGGCCGGTCAGATCGCTTTCCAGCACGCGCAACAAGGCGCGGGCAAGATCATCGACATGCAGGAAATCCCGCTCCTGCCGTCCATCGGTGCAATCAACCGGCCGTCCCGCCCCGAGGTTTGACATCAGATCGCCGAACAGTCGCCCCGGCGGTTCATCCGGCCCGTAGACAAAAAAGATGCGGGCCCAGGCCAGGGACAGATCAAGCGTCTGCTGGCCCGCGCACAGTGCCAGACCGGCCCCGGCCTTGGCCGCCCCATAAAGGGTGCGGGGGCGCAGGGGGCTGGTTTCGATCAGCTCCGGTACCGACCAGTCATATTCGGCACAGCTTCCGGCGCAGATCGCGCGCTGGCCTCCTGTGCGTGCAAACTCCCGCACCAGATGCAGGGTGGCGGCCATCCAGTCCAGATTGGCCCCAGAAGTCCAGCGGTCGCGCGCGCCGTCATGCCAGGCCAGATGCACCAGATGGCTGGCGCGGGCGGCGTCGAGGGCTGTCGTGGTGGCACCGGGGTCCAGCAGATCGCAGGGGATGTCGCTTGCCGGGTTGCGGCCCAGCGTCACCACCTCGTGGCCCGCCTCTGTCAGAGCCGTGGCTGTCGCGCGCCCGATCAATCCGGTTGCGCCCGTCAGCAGAACCCGTGCCATCAGCTGATCCTGATCTCTGGCACGGCGGTCACGAAGCGGGTACCATGCGCCTTCAGGTCGGACAGTTGATCCGTGACCTCGTCCCGGATGTTCCAGGGCAGGATCAGCACGTAATCCGGCGGCGTCTCGCGCAGGGCTTCGACCCCATGTACGGGGATATGACTGCCGGGCAGCAGCGTGTTCTGCTTGGCCGGGTTGCGATCAACGCAGTAAGAGATCAGGTCGGGGCCGATCCCGGCATAGTTCAGCAGCGTGTTGCCCTTGGCGGCGGCACCATAGGCGGCAATGGTGTCCCCCCTGGCATTTGCTTCGCGCAGAAAGGCGAGCAATCCGTCGCGCAGCGCTTCGACCTGAATGGTGAAATTCATATAGCCCTCAGGCCGGTCGAACTGCGCCGCAGCCTCATCCGCGCGGACCTTGGCCAGACCGGGCCCTTCGGGATGGCTGGCACCCTCAAGGCAGGCGAACACCCGCAGCGAACCGCCATGGGTGGGCAGTTCTTCGACGTCAAAGACGCGCAGGCCCGCCTTGGCAAAGATCTTTTCCACCGCCAGCAGCGACAGATAGGAGTAATGTTCGTGATAGATCGTGTCGAACTGCACTTCTCTGATCAGGTTCAGAAGATGCGGGAATTCGACCGTATAGACCGCATCGCCGGTCAGAAGCGTGGCGATCCCGGCGACGAAATCGTTGATGTCAGGCACATGCGCCAGCACATTGGCCGATGCGATCAGCACCGGAGGTTTCTCGGTCGCAGCCACCTTGCGGGCCAGCGCCTCGCCGAAGTAATCGACCAGCGTACGCACGCCTTTTTCTTCGGCTGCGGCCGCCACGCTGCCCGAAGGTTCGATCCCCAGAACCGGGATGCCTTTCTCGACGAAATACTGTAACAGATACCCGTCATTCGAGGCGATCTCGATCACCAGATCATCCGGTCCCAGATCAAGCCGGTCGACCATCTGTTCGACATAGGCCCTGGCATGGGCCAGCCAGCTGTCCGAATAGCTCGAGAAATAGGCGTAATCGGCATTGAAGATCTCATTCGCCGGTACGGCGTCTTCGACCTGTACCAGATAGCAGTCGTTGCAGACCCAGGCATGCAGCGGATAGCGCGGACAGGCCGTGCCCGCGCGCTCGGGCGGGACATAGGAATTGGCCAGCGGCGAAAGCCCCAGATCGACCAGCGTCTGGGTCAGGGCTGCGCCACAGCTCCGGCAAACGGGGTGTGTCATTGCGGCATCCTCCAGCGCAGATCCTCGCTCAGCGTGCCACTGCGGATATGCTCTTCGAGCGCTTTCAACCGCATCAGCGGTGACGATCTGAAATCGGCATCGCCAAAGTTGATGTCGTTCAGCAATTGCAGCAGATCCCGGATGGTGCCTTCAAGCGTCTGAACCGGCTGATGTTCGGGTGCCAGCTGTTTGTAGAGCGAAAAGTCGACCTTGTAGGAACGGTTGTCGGGTGAGGCGTCGGGATTGATCGAGTAGCTGGCCCCGGGGACCGCTTCGGCTACGGCCTGCGCCAGATCGCGGATCTGATAGTTCCACACATCCGATCCAGCGTTGACCGCAAGCCACTGCCCCCCGGCATCTTGGGTCCGGGTGATGGCCCAGTCGATGGCTCGGGCCATGTCGCGCACGTCGATCAGCGGCCGCCACGGGCTGCCGTCGCTCAGCACCGTGATCTTGCCAGCGGTGACCGCACAGGCGGCAAAATCGTTCAGCACCAGATCCAGCCGCAGCCGGGGTGACGGCCCGCAGGCGGTGGCGAAACGCAGCGCTGTACGCAGCATCCCCGGCGTGTCCATGGCCGCCAGCGCGCGCTCGGTCCCGATTTTGCTGCGGGCATAGGCGGTCAGCGGGTTCAGGGGCGCGTCCTCGGGTCTGGCATCGCCTTCGGCGAAACCATAGACCGAACAGCTGGAGGCGAAGACAAAGCGCGACACCCCGGCTTCGGCGGCCAGATGAGCGGCCTGCACGATGGCATCCTGATTGATTTCCGTGGTGACTGTTTCGAACCGGGCACCCATCGGGTCGTTCGAGATGGCCGCCAGTGCAACAACCGCATCCGCCTCCTGGAACAGTGACGCATCGATATCGCGAATATCCGCGATGATCTGCTGGTTCAGAACCCGCTCGGGCCACGCATCATGCGTGGTCAGCCGGTCCGAGAAAAAACCGGGATCAAGGCCGATCAGATTGGCGTTGGGATAGGATTTCCGCAAGGCCGCTGCCACGACCGGACCAATATAGCCCAGATTGCCAAGCAGGATGATTTTCGGAGCGGAACCCAGCGTCATTCCCAGACCTTCCATGGAGCATTGCCTTCCTGCCAGCGGGCTTCGAGTTGACGGCGGTCGCGCAGCGTATCCATCGGTTGCCAGAATCCCTTGTGGCGAAACGCCATCAGATCGCCGTCTGCGGCCAGCGTTTCAAGCGGAGCGCGTTCCCAGATTGCGCCGTCCCCGTCCAGCAGATCACCAACCGAAGGATGCAGCACGAAGAACCCGCCATTGATAAAACCACCGTCACCGCCCGGTTTTTCGGCAAAACGTTCGATCTGATCGCTGGCCAGCTCCAACGCGCCGAAACGCCCCGGTGGCACGACTGCGGTGAGCGTGGCGCGTTTGCCGTGGCTTTTGTGGAACGCGACCAGCGAACTGATATCGACATTCCCGACCCCGTCGCCATAGGTCATGCAAAAGGCCTCTTCATCCTTGAGCAGATGCATGACACGGCGCAGCCGCCCCCCGGTCTGGCTGTCCTCTCCGGTATCGACCAGCGTCACGCGCCACGGTTCCGATTTGCTGTTTGCAATCTCAAGCCCGCCATTGGCCAGATCGATCGTGACGTCTGAACTGTGCAGAAAGAAATTCGCGAAGTATTCCTTGATCACGTAACCCTTGTAGCCGAGGCAGACGATGAAATCCGTGATGCCGTGTGCCGCGTAGATTTTCATGATATGCCAGATGATCGGTTTGCCGCCGATCTCGACCATGGGTTTTGGAATCTTGACGGTTTCTTCGCTGAGCCGGGTTCCCAAACCACCGGCCAGAATAACGCATTTCATCAAATTGCTCCCTCGTTAACAACGAGACTGGCTACCAATTCACTCGTTTGAACCCGGACCTGATGTATCCGGGCCTTTGCAAACATTCACACGCAGTAGGATGGCAGCGCCGCCATCCTGTCAAGATTCACAGGACGACGAGTCATGAGGCGCTGAATTTCCTGTTGCTCTGGCGCTCAACCATACACAATGCGAGAAAAGTCACAGCATTGTTGATGCGCCCTTTCGGTTCGTTGATACAGTGAAGGACATCACAGACGCAGCCTGAAAAAAGCGGTCATGGTTCAGGTCAGGCGCCTTGCAAGAGGTGTGTGTATCCAATCTATGTTTCGCTTCCGGGCGGGGAGTTTCGGCTGGCTGTGCCAGTCAGCAATCATCATTATTTTTCAGGGCATTGTGGAAAGCGCGTGCTGTTTCGGGAGGTGTGAAAGACCGTCGGTTTCGCAAAGCCCAAACCGGCTTTCGGCACAGGCGACCCGGTTTGAGCCTGTCATCGATTTGCACAGAAGGGCGCAAGTGCGGTTCGTCAAACGGAATGGTTGATTTTTCTGCGCGGAAGGGGTGGAGCTAAAGGCGCAGGAGCCCCGTTTCGGGGACTGACAGGATTTTGTTGTGAATCTCGGATAACCTCTTGTAGCTTTAGGTCAGTGTTTTGGTATGGGTGTTAGTCATTTGAAAAAAGATATTGTTCCCGTTGTCGTCATTGGTGGTGGTCCAGCAGGGCTGACAGCAGCCTATGAACTTCAGAAACTGAGCGACACACATGTTCCCCGGGTGTTCGAGGCCTCGGACATGGTTGGTGGCATCTCGCGAACCGAAACGCACAAAGGGTATCGCTTCGACATTGGCGGGCATCGGTTTTTCACCAAGGTGCGCGAAGTCGAGGATATGTGGCACGAGGTGATGGGGGATGATTTCATCACCGTGCAACGCCTGAGCCGCATCTTCTACCGCAACAAATTCTACGATTACCCGCTGCGTATCTTCAACGCCCTTGGCAATATCGGCCCCTACGAGACCTACAAGATCATCGGCAGCTTCATCAAATGGAAGATTCGTCCACGCCAGCAGGAAGACACGTTCGAAGACTGGGTCGTCAATCGCTTTGGCGGGCGGCTTTATATGCATTTCTTCCACAGCTACACCAAGAAGGTCTGGGGTATTCCGCCGTCGGAAATCCGGGCCGACTGGGCCGCGCAGCGGATCAAGAACCTGTCTTTGCCCAAGGCGGTCTGGAACGCGATTTCCGGGGCCAATGACACCGCCAGCCTGATCGAGGAATTCCAGTATCCCCGCCTGGGCCCCGGCATGATGTGGGAAAAGACCCGTGACTTGATCCGGGAAAAAGGCGGATCGGTCGAAACCCATTCCGAAGTGATCCAGGTGAACCGTGATGGCAATCGCGTCACGTCGATCGATGTGCGCCACTGGACTGAAGATGGCGAAAAACACACCGAGCGGGTGGAGGGCGAAGAGTTCGTCAATTCGATGGCCGTTCGTGATCTGATCCATGCTTTTGATCCGCCGCCGCCACCCGAGGTTGTCGAGGCGGCAGACCGTCTGCGGTATCGTGATTTCCTGATCGTGACCCTGATCCTGGACCACGCGGACCCGTTCCCGGACAACTGGATCTACATCCACAGCCCGCAGGTTAAGGTGGGGCGCATCCAGAATTTCCGCGCCTGGTCCGCGGAAATGCTGCCAGATCAGAACACCGCATCGATCGGGATGGAGTATTTCTGCCAGAAAGGTGACGGGTTGTGGTCGTCAAGTGACGAGGATCTCAGGCATCTCGCCAGTGAAGAGCTTGAAAAGCTGGGTCTGGCCAAGGCCAGCGATGTCATCGACCACGCGGTTATCCGGCAGCCCAAGGCCTATCCGGTCTATGACAGTGAATACAAGGACGCCCTAGACACGGTCAGCGACTGGCTGAAGACGCTGGAAAACTTCCAGACCGTGGGTCGCAATGGTCTGCACCGCTACAACAACCAGGATCATTCCATGCTGTCGGCGATGTACGCCGCGCGCAATATTCTGGGCGAGGATCATGACGTCTGGGATGTCAATGTTGAGCGCTCTTATCATGAAGAGTTTGAAGCCAAGCCCAAGAAAAAGGCGGCCCCGCAATCCGCCGTCCGCAAAAGCACGGCTCTCTGAGGAAGGGGCAGCCCTTCAACTGTGGACCGCAGCGCCCACAGGTTTGTTGGCAGAGGACGGTCGGGGCCGGAATCTGTCCGGCCGGATGCTGACGTGATCGCGTAATCTGTTGATTTCGCGATCTTCATCCTGATGATCCAGCCGGCATCGCAGCCAAACCTCGGTCAGCAGCAACCGCAGCCGCAGATCCGGACCGGCCTCTTCGATGGTGTTCGCCATCTGTGTTCGGGTCAGGCTGAAAAGATCCCCCAAATGGGCGTTCCTGAAGTATTCCGGCCGGATCTCAAGCCGCTGAAACACCGTCGTCCAGAACCCGATCTTGATGCGCTGGCTCAGGGTGTTGGGGATGTAGCGGTTGGCAACCTCGCGGACCACCCATTTGTCGCGGATGAAGGGGTGTGCCTTTTCGAAAACGAACGGAGAGCCCCTGAGTTTGTAGCGTGCCGGCAGATTGATCCCGAACCGGGCAACCTGTGTGTCCAGAAACGGGAACCGCGCCTCGATCCCGGCAGCCATGCCCATTGTATCGTTGCGATGCAAAAGCGTTCGCAGATGGTGGTGCATGTAATCCAAGCTCCATTGCCGGCCTCTTTCCTGAAACTTGCGAGGCAGCTGTGCCAGGCTGTCGGCTACGGCCCGCTTGTCCTGCGCCATCTCGCGACCATTCAGGATGTCGCGGACGTTTTCCATGTTTCCCATCCGGTCAGGTGCCAGGATCGGGCCAACCCCCGGTATTGCGCGTATGGCCGAGCCCAACCCGCTGATCATCCTTTCATACCCGTCTGTCAGGCGTTTGCGGCCAAGCCAGGGGTAGCCCAGAAACAGCTCATCCGATCCTTCGCCTGACAACAGCCCCTTTATCCCTGAATCCGCCGCGAGCTGGGCGATCATCATCAGTGGTGCGCAATTGGGATGATAGGAAAACGGGTATTCGTAGTGACACATTACGCGCGGGATCATGTCGACGAAATCCTGCTCTTCAGCCTCGATGACATGCAGATCAAGTTTCAGGCTTTTGGCCAGTTCCGAGGCGGCGTCCACCTCGCTCCAGGTGCCTTTCACATTGGCGTGGAACAGGGCGATATTCTGGTGCTGGGCCGCTGCGATGGCAACGATCAGGGATGAATCCACCCCGCCTGAGCAAAACGCGCCAACCGGTGCATCCGCGAATAAATGCGAGGCCACGGATTTATGCATGAGATCCGCATATTCATCGACGATATCGGCAGCCGACAGGCCATCGAGGCGGGTCATCTCATCAAGGTCGAGAAAGTCGGTCAGGTGGAAGAAAGAGGCGATGTCGATATTGCCCGATCCGTCATGCCACAGGTAAGTGCCGGGCGTCAGGCTGCGGATCCCCTGATAGAAGGTCGGGCCGCTGGTCGGGCCTCCGAATTTCATCAGGTAAGCCGCGATCGAGTTGACATCGGGTTTCAGGGTTATCCAGGGTTCGAAGGCCTTGATCTCTGAACCGAACAGAAAGGCGGGGCCTTGTTCGGTCATGCCTTGCATCCAGTAAAGAGGTTTCATGCCAAACCGGTCCCGGGCCAGCAGAACCCGGTGTGTCTGCCGGTCGATAAAGGCAAGTCCGAACATGCCATCGAACCGGGCAAGCGCATCTTCGCCCCATTGGATCAGGCTGTGCAGCACCACTTCGGTATCCGAGGTGGTGCGGAACGGGATGCCCAGTGCCTCAAGTTCAGCGCGCAGGGTTCTGAAGTTATAGACTTCGCCATTGTAGACAAGGATGTAGCGGCCGCTTGGGTCCGTAAATGGCTGATCCGACCGGGTGTCGGTATCAACCAGAGACAGGCGTTGATGGGCCAGGCCAAGACCGGGCTCGCTCAGAATATTGCCGGCATCGGGGCCGCGGTGCCGAATGGCGAAACCGCTTTGACGAAGCCGTGTGACATCAGGGGATGAGGTTGTATCCTCTGGGAAAATTCCAAACAGACCGCACATCCGGCACCTCAAATCGCTAAAACTAAATTTTGGGTTCTGAAACGGATCGCTTTCGACAACCGATCAGGTCAAATATATAAAAGGTGGGGTGAACGCCGCATGTCGGGTCTTGTCATGCTATGTTCACGTTTGGGCCGTTTGTCCCGTATGAGGGGTTATGAAGGTACTGGTTGCGGAAGATGACGATACGCTGCGCGGTGATCTTGAATGTTTGCTGCGCGCCCGGGGTGATATCGTAAGACTGTCAGGAAACGGCAATGATGCGCTGTTTCTGGGAGAGACCGAGGATTGGGACGCGATCGTGCTGGACCTGGGGCTGCCGGGGCTGGACGGGTTGTCGATCCTGCGGGAATGGCGCAGCCGCAAGGTTGCAGCACCGGTTCTGATCCTATCGGCGCGTGACAGCTGGAACGATATCGTTTCCGGGCTGCGCAGCGGGGCTGATGATTATCTGTCAAAACCTTTTCATTCAGAAGAACTTCTGGCGCGGCTCGAGGCCTTGGTGCGCCGTGCAAGCGGGCGTGGCACGCCCTCGATCGATGTCGGAGATCTTTCGGTTCTGCCGGATGAAAAAGCTGCCTTTTTCAAAGGGCGCAGCGTATCGCTGACCGCTTTCGAGTTCCGGGCGCTGGAGCATCTCGCCCGACATGCGGGATCTGTTGTCAGCCGGGCAGATCTGATCGAACATATCTATGCCGAGGATATGGATCTGCAATCGAACGTCATCGATGTTCTTGTCTCACGTTTGCGTCGGAAAACTGCGGCGGGAATGGTGGAAACCGTGCGTGGGCATGGGTATCGGATTCCGGTAGATGACGCATAATTGGGCTACGATCCCCCGTCGCGTTTCGATTGCCACGATAGCGATCTGCTGCGCCATACTGGGTATCGGGGCCATGATCTGCATTCAGGTCTACCGGGCTCATGAAATCGGCGAAATGGATTTGCTGCTTGGGCAGGATTTGTTGATCGAAGCCCGGCGGGTCGCCTATGACGGGGCACAGGCTGAACTGCTCGAGAGCGTTGGCCCGAGCTATTATGACCTGACCAATGAGCAATGGTTCTGGCAATTGACGCGTGACGGGTCTGACGAAATCCTGCTGCAATCCCCGTCACTTGGCCCTGTCACCGCAGAAAGCTGGGTTCTGGACGTCCCGGAAGCCGGGGGGAATTTCGTAATCCCGGGCGGAGATGTTCTGCGTGGAAGGCGGGCTGCGTTTCCCGGGATGGTACCGGATGAGACATTGACCTTCCGGATTGCGGCCCCACTGATGCATGTCACGGAAGAAACCAACCGGGCTGCAAAGCTGATTGCATTGATTTTCATTGGTCTTGCCATAGTGGTTTCGGTTTCGGTCTACATCACTGTGAACAGGGGGCTGATGCCGCTCAAGCGGCTCAGCAATTCCGTGAAGGTCATGCGTAAAAACGACACCATCATAGACGATCAGAAATGGCCGCCCGATCTGGTTCCCGTGGTCGAGGAACTGCGCGAGCTGCACTGGCGCAACGGCACGATCATCGAAAAACACCGTCGAAAAAACGCAGAGCTGGCGCATGGCCTGAAAACGCCGCTGGCGGCATTGGCGCGCCTTGCCGAAGAGCTTGAGGGAGATAAAAGAGATCAGATAACGGATTTTGTGGGGCGTATGACCGGTGTCATCAAACGCAACCTCAGCCGCGCGCGTACCGAACGCCCCTATGGAAAATCCTCTCCGGTGCATGCCTGCGCCGAAGATGTATCGTTTGCACTTGGCATCACACTCCGAAACAGGATGCCGCATATCGAAAACGCCATAGACGCCGGAACCACCTTTTGGGGCGAGGAGGCCGACATTCAGGAGATCCTGGGCAATCTGCTTGAAAACGCCTGTCTCTGGGCCAAGAGCCATGTGCGCATATCCGTGACGGCACCCGAACCGGGCTTGATCACGTTGAGTATCGAGGATGATGGCCCCGGGATGGGGGCGGGTAAATCAGAGGGGGCGGCTCAGAAAGACAATACAGATGAGACCGAGGGGCATGGGCTGGGGCTTTTGATCGTGCAGGATATCGCTGAACTTTACGGCGGATCCGTCAGTATCGGAACATCCTCTCTGGGTGGTGCGCGCGTTTCGGTAACGCTGCCGGGCCAGATTGAAGCTGCCAGAAAGCCCAGAACGCGGTCCCTCAAAGGAAACTTGCGCAGGGCAAACTGATCGGTTTGCCCGGTTTTCGGCGGGTGAAACCTGACAGGTTAACTTCGTCTGACCGACAAGTTATGCCGTCTGCCCAGCATGTGATATTCGAACAGGCACCAGACATAGATGGTGGCCGAATAGACGTAATAGACCTGGTGGTAGAGCAGACATTTGAACGCAAACCACGGCCCGCCATGCCCGGACATGGCGCGCACCAGATCCAGATTGGCGACAAAGGCCGCGGCCAGTAACACAAAAGGCAAAGGCCAGCTTCCCGGCCAGAACGGCAGGGCCAGAAGCGACAGCAGCAACAGCCCGGCGATTGCGGCCCGTGCCCGCTCGGCCATCGAGGTGTTCAAGTCATCGGTCAACCCCTCGCGCGAGATCATCAGCCGGGCCCAGGGCAAGGCGCGGCAGAAGATATCCGTGCTCAGGCTGTTGCGGATGGTCCAGACCTTCAGATGTTTGCCCTGCAAAAGCGGCTCGACCAGGATACGTCTGCCGGTGGCCGCGATCCGGTAACCCAGTTCGATATCCTCGATCGAAGGCACCTCATAGGTTTTGACATCAAAGCCACCAACTTCAAGAAACACGTCGCGCCGGATGGCGCCACACCCGGCCCAGAAGGTGCGCGCCTCGCGGCGGGCGCGTTGATGGTGATAGCGGTGCAGAAGGTTCTTGTAGCGTGAAAACCAGGCCTGCCCGTCCGGGGCGTCATCATAGGATCCGAACACGGCGCCCACATTGTCTTCGGACATCGCCCGGCGAATGTGATCCGGGCCGTCCGGCCAGGCGATGACATCGGAATCCACGAACCACAGGATATCGCCCGTGGCCTGCTGGGCGGCCAGGTTGCGGGCCGCTCCGGGGCCGCCATTGACGGGCGTGGTCAACACGGTTGCGCCCATTTCCCGTGCCAGCGCCGCGGTGCCGTCGGGGGATTGGTCATCCACCACCAGAACCTGCTGCACCTGACCGGTATTCAGCATTTCAATCAATGGCGGCAAAACGCGCGGCAGCAGATGTTCGGCATTGTAGGCCGGCATGACCACGCTGATGGAAAGGGGGTGATCTGAACTCACGAAGGATCTCCGGCAATGATACGCGAAGCGCCTGAGCGCTGAACAAGGAAAAGAAAGGCCGCCGTAAAGGGCAACAACCACATCACGCGCGCGCCGTAACGATCCGCGGGTTGTGATACTCCTCCGCAGACCAGAGCGTTGACCGCTATTCCGATCAGGATGAACAGCGCAAACAGCTTCATGTCACGCGACACACGACCCGGCCGCAGCAGAATGAAAACGATAAAGGCAAAAGAGACGGCATAGATCACGCCGTGCACGATATTGGCCGTTTCTATCCAGCCCCTGTCCTGAGACAATGAACCGCCTTGGAACATATCGGGCCGGATATCTTCCATTCTGGCCAACCAGCGGGCGTTTTCCAGTTCCACAGCCGTTGGGATCGTCATGGCAATGCTATAGCGCAATACCTGCTGATAGCCGTTCCGGGCCAGTGCCAACGAGGTGGAAAGAGGCCGGGACAGGAAAACCGCCTTGGCGAATTCCCGTTGGGACAGGGCAACCCGTTTCTGATCTTCGGGTGACATGAGCCGGAATGAACCCAGGTTGGGGGAGCGTTCGAAAATGATATGGGAGGGTGTCAGCCTGTAGGGATCATCTGACCACGACAGCGCTTCGTGTAGTGCGCAGGTGGGCACTTCGGCATTCGGACAGACCTCGTCCAGATAATCCATGCCCGGCCCGTCAACGATGAGCCGCGCAGTGATATGCGGCGTATAGACGACCTCTTTGTTGGTGGCGATTTCCACGGTGACCTGAAAGGCCTTGCGCTCGGCCAGTGCCAGCGCCAGAACCATCATCATCAAGATTGTCGCGCGCCAGCGTCGTGGTCTTTTCCCCCAGAGCGCGGCCAAAGCGACAAAGGGTATCATTAACGCCGCAACCGCCAGATGAGACGGGTGCAGAAGGGCGCTGAACAGGGCCAGAGCGGATATCAACAAAAGATCCCAGGTCTGCATTATCCGCCCAAAAGCCGTCAGCAAGGCAATCACGATCAGCAACACCGGGGCAAAAATATCCGGCATCATGTAGGCAATATAAAACGGCAAAGAGGTACTGGCCGCCAACAACAAAGGCACCGCAGTCATCATGACTGTGTTCGGCGTTCCACCCGGCGACCGGCCAGCGGTTCGCGCCAGCATCCAGACGGCCAGCAGCGTGGCAGCCAGATGCAATACCGGAAGGATGGACAGGGCATCGACCCGAACAAGCGCAGCCATGATGAGGCCATAGATCAGTGACCGTGATCCGGTTGCGGTGTTATCCTCATCTGCGTTGTGGGTTACACCTGCCGCAACGCTATCAGCTGTCGGCGGAAGGAAACTGCTCAAGGCCACATTTCCCTGCCGGATATAACTGCCGGTATCGAAGTAATAAAGCGGCCCGCCATTGATTATGAGAACGGACAGGCAGACCAACAGCGCCGCGATCAACAGGAGGAAAGCCCCGACCGTCCAAGATGGCTTATCCGAAAGAGCCGACACGGTCATATCCGTTCGGCGACCAGCTTCGCCGCAAGTACGGTGTGCTGAAAGCAAGCAACTATTGCATTCAGTCCGTCTTCCAGTGCCATTTCACAGGGATCAAAATCAGGCGCGTTCATCAGCGTCCTCGGCAGCCTCCATCAATCGGGCCATAAGCGGTGTTATCCCACTCCGGTCTCTGCCGGCATGGCGTTAAGCAATCATTTGATAGCAAGAAAACCTTCAAAACAAATATACTTCTGAATACTCATCACATCCTTGAAACCGGCCCGGCCCAGCAGATCCAGATTGCCCTGGGTGGAAAACGGCTCCAGCACGCTTTTCAGGCTGCGCGCCTTTTCGACGATTTCCTCGCTTGAGAATCCGTTACTAATTTTGAATTCGTTGTAGAGCTGAGTCACAAGATCCTGGAACCGCGCATCCGGCCCCCGGACTTTTTCGAACATGACAAACGCACCGCCCCAGTTCAGGGTGTTGTAGATCTTGGTGAACAGTTCCTGCCGGTACCGGGGCGGGATGAACTGCATTGTATAATAGCTGACGATCATGTCCGCCTTTTCCATCTCCATATGACGGGCATCGTCATGAAGAATGGAAATGTTCGGGACATCCGCGCAATGAGCTTCGGCGACCTTCACCATTTCAGGTTCGACATCGATCCCGATCCAGCGTGCGTCAGGCTTTCCCGCATTATGTTCTGCCAGTTTGCGGATCAACTCCCCGGTCGATGTGCCGATTTCATAGCAGAGACTGTCATTGCGGACGAAGAAATCGGAAACCTGACAGATCAGGCCGTGACCCATTTCATAAAGAGGAACAGACAATTTGATGTGGTCGACAAACGTATCGGGAACACTGCCCCCAAAGGTCCAATTCGCATTCTCAGCGGCTATGTTCTGGCCAACACCCATGCGCAATGTCTCCTCGCTAAATAGGCAGGCACAATAGACAAACGGCTAAACAACGACTTCCGATTGAAAATGCGTGCCTGAACTTGGTACAATAACAACCCAAAGCTACACGAAACTTTCGGACCGTCGAAGAATAAATATGGCGGAACCCGGGTTTGTGGCCTTTTTCCCTTCTGTCGCGATCCGCAGGGCCCTTGTGCCGGGCAGAAAGTAGACAGTGCGCTGAAATGGTTTGTATTGTTTCTTGCCTTGCGCAGAACGGGGGCGCCCGTCATGTGAAAAGGCGTGCCGGTTGCATTTTATGACAGAGTGATCGGGGTTGGTTCTGCATCGCCCGAACCGGTTCGGATTATGCTTGGTGCAGTGTGAAAACGCTCGGAATCGCCGGAAAGTCGGTATGTTCTCCAGACGCAGATTCGCCTTATTCGGGTGATTCTGGTTCACGATGGGGAAACAAACGGTAACTCAGACATCCATTGTGCCGGCCAATGGGCGTTTGTGCCCATAAAAAGCCACAATTCTGAGAAAAATCCTTCGCAATCAAATAGAAATGAATTATTAATGATTGCAGTAGGTGCCCTGCCGAGATTTCGAGCGGGTTGTGTGTATAAAAATCAAAGGTGGGACTTTGTATGTTTAGAACTTTTAAAATGATGGCGGCGGGGCTTGCTACTGCTGTGATGATGGCCGGATCGGCCAGCGCTCTGACTTCGGTGTCAGCGGGTGGTGGTCCTCTTCCGGGGGGTGGATATGACATCACCTCCGACACGCTCTTCTCCGGTACGGTTTCCACGATGGGTGGACCCGGGGCTTACATGATCAACTTCCAGTCGCCCATTGATCCTCTTTTTGGTGTTGCGAACGCTTCGATCACCATCAATCTGCTGAGCACGTTCACAGGTCTGACAGTGAGCTGGGTCGACGCCTTGAATCCGGCCAACGTGCTGGCATCGACGTCGGTTCTGGGTGGTGTTCAGACGACACTCAGCACGCTGTTCAGCAGCGTCAGTCCGAACACCTTGAGCCAGAATTTGGTGTTTAGCTGGGCCAACTCTACAGGGGCAACCGATGCCAGTGGCAAGCCGGTGCCGGTTACGTTTGATTTCGACGTCGCACCAGTTCCGCTGCCCGCCGGTGGTCTGCTGCTTCTGACCGCGCTTGGTGGTCTGGCTCTGACGCGTCGCCGCAAGGCCGCCTAAGCGACACACAAACCTGACAAACAGGACAAGGGGCCGTTTCGCGGTCCCTTTTCTTTTGATCAGATGTTGCCACCTGCCGCCTGGCGCAACATCCAGATCATCCGCTGACATCTGAGCCGGAACAATGTGATGACCGCCCGACTGGTTTCGCCCGCCGAGGACAGCTTGTCGCTTCTGAGGATTTTCGGGGTGTGCACAATTGCACTGGCTGGCATGGCCAATCCACGGATCGCCCACCGCATGCGCGCGGCGGCGTTGGTGCCATGCAGCAGATATGCCTCTTGTGTCGTGCGCCGCCATTTGGCCTTGAGCGCGGGCCAATTCTGCCGGGATGGATGGCTGACACGAAAGTCGTCCCGGTAGATCAGGCTATACCCGCGCGCGACCGCGCGCATGGTCCATTCCCGATCTTCCGAGACACCGTTGATGAACCCGCCGATCGCATCGAACACATCGCGTCGGGTCAGCAGGTTGCCGGCGCCGGAAAACCCCTGAACCTCGATATACCTGCGGAAGTTGAATGCAAAAACAGCCTCGAACGCTTCTGCGCCGCTGCGCGGGGGTGGGGTTTCGTCAAAGACATCTACCCGGCCACCAATCAGATCGGCCTGATCCGCGACCTGACGCCCGACGCTCAACCAGTCCGGCGCGGGTACGCAATCGGCGTCAATGAAAAACAGTCGGGGCGCCCTGGTTTCTGCAACTCCGCGATTGCGGGCATGGGCCGCGCCCTTTTGGGTTTCCACCACGAAATGCACCTCGGGAAAGGCCTGGCGCATCGTATCCAGCGAAACCGGAGAGTTGTTGTCAACGACAACGATTTCAGTTGCCGTCAGATCATTCTCTCTCAGGGCAAGAAGACATCGTTCCAGCCGGGGCAAATCGTTGTAATGGGGAATGATCACTGCATCGGCCGGGGCCGTATCAGTAGGATCCGTACTCATTGCCAAACGTCCCGCTGATGTATCGGCATTTGTTCAGCACGATCCCCATGACGCTGGTCAGTTCCGCCAGTTGCTGTTCGGCAACGTCAATATGGTCAATGCTGGTTTCTTCGGCGGCCGCCAGAAGCAGGGCACAATCGACGTTCCTGAGAAAGCCGTGGCTGTCATCGCTCATCATCAGGGGGGGCGTGTCGAACAGAATGACGTCGGGTTTGTAATCCGCCTCAAGCTGTTCGAGAAATTCGATTGCCCGTCGGCTTTGCAAGATCTCCGCCGGATTGCGCGTGGGCGTGTAATTCAGCCCGAAGATCACGTTCTTGCCATACCGCAGCGCATGTTCGTGAAACGGCACCGACCCCTGAATGACGTCGGCCATACTGTGGTTGCCGGTTTGCTTCAGAATCTCGGCCAGCCCCCTGCGCCGCATGTCGAAATCGATCACGATCGTCCGCAGATCTTCCTGCCGCCCCAGGCTGAACGCCAGGTTGGCCGTCGTCGTGCTTTTGCCGCACCCGCTGTACGGGGAGGTCAATGCCACCCTGCGCCATTTGTTGGACAAGATCTGTTGCAGCATCTTGGTCCGCAACATGTCATAGGGGGTGGCGTCTCCGCCGCCAGCAAGCGATGCAAGCCGGTTGCGCACTGCGAGCTTTGGGTCGATCTGTATCTCGGGTACGCTTTGCCACCGGGCGTCACAAGCGTCTTCTGACGGGGCGTGACGGGGCGGTTGTTCCATGACCGGCGGCGGGCTTTCGCGGCTCTGCCGTTCCTCGCGCGCCTTTTGAATCGCTTTCTGAAGACGGTCCATCACACATTCACCAAATCAATCGAAACAATACTCACCAGTATGTCTCCAGTTTATCCATCACTCTCTCGGTAATAAGATCGAGGGGTAGGTAATAGGTATGCACCGCCCAGACCCCGGCTGGTACTCCGATTAGAATAGCCAGTATGATCCCACCCCATACCGCGCGCTGCATCAACACTTCACCGCGTGATGGAGCATAGGGAATAGTGGCGATCGGCCAGACCTCAAGCTTGTTGATCAGGTCTTCGGGCCGACGCACGGACCGATTCAGGACCTCCAGCAAAACCACCAGCCCCAGCCCCAGCAGGATACCAAAGGCCGATCCCCCTCCGGCAATCATCAGGCGGTTGGGTTTCGAAGGCTCGCTTGGCGTAGAGGGATGCTCAATGACGGAAATACGTTGCCCTTGGGACGTGACCTCAATCCGTTCCCCGGTCGAGGCTGCGGCCAGACGGCTGACTGCGGCATTGTACTGGGTTTGGATGTTGTCATGTTCGCGCTGCAGTTCAGACAGTGTGATGGCATTGGCCGGCGTCTGATCGATGGTCAACGTCAGAGCGTTAAGACGGTCTTCCATAACCCGTTTCTGGTCCTCTAACGCCGAAATCTGCGAGTCGACCTGGGCCAGTTGCAGATCAAGGGCCGAGTTGCCTGTTTGTACATCAACCGGGGCTGGGTTTGTTGCCTGTTCGGCGGCAACCACTTCCTCGAGCTTTTCGATCCGGGCTTGCAACAGCTTAATCTGAGGGTTGTTTTCGGAATAAATCACACGCTGATTATCCAGTTGATTCCGCAACTGGCTCAGCTGTTGTTGCGCAGGGGACAGGTTCTGCTGGGAGACCCCGACAACCTGACCGGTTGAACTGAAGATATTCACCAGCTTTTCGCGCTGCGCTTTGAGCGAAAAGATCTGTTGGTCTGTTTGTTCAAGATTGGTCTGCAATGCCCCCTGCTGCGCCAGCCGAAATTGTAGGCTGTCGGGCAAGGCGCTGGAGTTTTCATTCTTGAACTCAAGGATACGGGCACTGCGCCGGCTCAACTCGTCGCTCAGCCGTTCTACTTCGAGCTCGAAGAAAGCCAGGGTATCTGTGGCCCGTTCCTTGCGATAGGTGACATCCAGCTTCTGGATTTCCGTCAGGTATCTGTTCAACACACCTGCCGCAATCTGGCCACTGCGCGCCTCGAAGGTGATTGTCATCAGATTGGCCTGATTGAGACCCCCGGTGATCCAGATCGAGGTGCTCTTGCGCATGGCGTTGACGATCTGATCGGGGGTTGCCTCGTCCTGATCGGGCAGAACCTCAAATTCATGGGCGATATCAAGAAGGACCGGCCGGGTCAGCAGGCGCTGTTCGATGATCTGCAGTTGCTCTGCTGCAGGTGTGGTCACAGTACTCGCGGCCAGGCTGCCTGGAATCTGGGGCGATTCCACGATCAGGCGCATCTGAGACAGGTAGGTCGGGGGCAGCGCCCGTGCTATGATGATCGATGCCACAGAGACAATGAGCGCGACGATCAGAAAATACGGAAACCGCCTCAGGAAAATGGAAAAGTAATAGCGAACCGGGCCCATATCAGACTGTCAGCTCCTTCTCGAGTGAGTTTCCGCCAAAGAACACGCCATCTTTGACCACTTGCTCCACAACCTCTTCATCCACTTTCTCGGCCTCATTCGTCCAGGCATAAAGCAGGGCAAAGTCGCAGAACTGATTTACAAGTCGCGGAACACCGCGCGTTTGTGTGAAAATCTGCTTGCAGGCCTCTTCGGTGAACTCATCGCCTGAACCGCCAGCCGTTTTCATCCTATGTCTGATATAGGCTTTGACCGAAGACTCATCCATCCGTTCAAGATGAAAACTTGCGGCAACGCGCTGTGTCAGCTGGCGCATCTTGGGATCAAGAACCATGTCGCGCAATTCAGGCTGACCAACCAGAACAAGCTGGATCAGCTCATCCGTATTCGAGTTGATATTGGTCAGCATCCGGATTTCTTCCAACCCTTCGACGGTCAGGTTCTGCGCTTCGTCAAAGATCAGAACCACCCGCCGGCCCTCGGCATATTCCGCGACCAGGAAATCCTGCAGTGCCCGGAATATCTGTACATAGCTTGCATCCGCCTCGATCGGCAGACCCAGCGCGTGCAGGACCCATTGCAGCAGCTCTCCGCGACCGCCCTGCGCATTCGAAATCAGCCCAACCGTGATCGACTGCTCCATCTCGCTGAGGAGATGCTGTATCAGGGTGGTTTTCCCGGCCCCGATTTCCCCGGTCAGCACGGTGATGGGCGCACAGCTCATGATGCCGAATTGCAGGACCGAGTAACCGCGCTTGTGCAGCGGCGACCAGTACATGAATCCGGGATCCGGAAGCAGCGTGAAGGGCCGTCGGTCAAGCCCGAAATAATCTAGATAAAACCCGTCGCTGGACGCCATTGCACCTCGGTTGCCTTCTGCCTTGTCAAACCTCGTACTGGCCCCCCGGAGATTATCCAAACTCATACTCTGAACCACCAGAAATCCCTTACACAACGAACACATCACATAAACAAAAAGTACTTGGGTACTAGTTTGTCACAAAATCAAGATAGCAGGCACCACTAAACTGCACACGCGGTGAATTGACCTTCCCGCTTTCTCAATCTGAAGTGATCGGTGCGATTGTTTCCGTTGTGTCCTTATTAGGTTGACCAAAAAAGAGGCGACCAGAACCTGATGTGATCACACATTAAAAAAGATTCTAAGGGCGGAAATCAAACCTAAAGGGTGAAATTTTCGCCCATTGTGTCCCACGGGGAAACGAAAGTTCATGAATTTGCGGCCAATCAGCTGATCGCATCTTCACGATACTGTAAAAAAGCACCTGTATTCAGCGACCAGAGAACACGTTCGCCAGCATTAATGTTTTGCAAGGCAGGTGGAATTTGTTAACAGTTGGATACGGGAAAGCGGCCTCGCAAGTGAGTAAGTGCAGGGTCGAAGTGGTATAAAAATATAAGATTTTAAATATATGTGGTTGAGGTCGAGCGTGTTCGGTTCGTAAGTTTGGTGAGTGGTTCGTGAGTAATTGTGTGTGTTGGGGGTTTAAATAGTGACAAGTCATTCGAAAGAAGTGGCCAACGCTGGCGCGGGCTACTCCGGTATTTCTGTTGTACCCACTCCGTTGCCGTGTCGAGGGGTGTACAGAAGTGTGGGCAAGCGTCTTTTTGACATTGCGTTCGCTTTGCTCGCAGCACCTTTCGTTGTGCCTTTTGTTCTTATGCTGGCCGCATTTTTGGCATTCCAGGGCGTGACTCCGTTTTATCGGCAGGAACGGCTGGGCAAGAACGGCAAGGCGTTCAAGATGATCAAGCTACGCACAATGGTGCATGACGCCGAAAATGTGCTGCAAGAACATCTGAAAGAAAACCCTGAAGCCCGTGAGGAATGGAATCGCGACCAGAAACTGCGGAATGATCCGCGCATCATCAAGTTCGGGACATTCCTGCGCAAATCCTCGATGGATGAGTTGCCGCAATTCTGGAATGTTTTCGTTGGCGAAATGTCCGTGGTTGGCCCCCGCCCCATGATGGTTTGCCAGAAAGAGCTTTATCCAAACAACATGTACTACAGAATGCGCCCTGGGATTACCGGCTCATGGCAGGTCTCCAACCGGAACAACTCGACATTCGCCGAGCGCGCGCAGCATGATGTGGAATACTGGAAGGATATGTCGCTCAAGACGGACATGCATATCCTGTTTCGGACAATTTTTGCGGTTCTGCGCGGGACCGGTTGCTGAAACGGTCATTTTGTAGCCTTTTGGGATGGCTGTATCCTTGTTGCGCCCAGATCGTGTGGAAACCTACCCATGAACCAGTCCGTCTTTTCTCGTCTCCCACGTCTTGCATCGCTTCTGTGTGCTGCGTTCCTGTTCCTGAGTGCCTGTGACACCGCTGAAGAGCGGGCCGAGAAACATTATCAGGCCGGGCTGGCCTTGCTGGAAGAGGGCGACGTCGAGCGCGCTCTGGTCGAATTCCGCAACGTCTTCAAACTGAACGGCCAGCACAAAGAGGCGCGCCTGACCTATGCCCGGCTTGAGCGTGATCGAGAGAACATCCCAGTCGCATTCGGCCAGTACCTGTTGTTGGTCGAACAATACCCGGACAATTTCGAAAGCCACTTCGCACTGGCCGAGATGGCGTTTGACTTGGGCAACTGGGACGCTGTCAGACGCCATGGTGCGATAGCCGCCGAACTGGAACCCGACAATATAGAGGTCGAGTCCATCAATAACAGCCTGGCCTATACCGACTCGATCCGTAACGGGGATGTGGCCAGAACGGATTCCATCATTCGGACCGCACGCGAAATGATCGACCAAAAACCCGATCTGATGAGCGCGCGGAAAATCGTGATCGACTGGCTTGTCCGCAACGAACTCTGGGATGATGCGGTCAACGAGATTGATGCCGCACTGGCCGTAGTGCCGAAGCAGGACAATTTGTACGCGATCCGACTGCGTGCCCTACAGGCTCAGAACAAACACGAAGAGATAGCTTTGCAGCTCAAAGGCATGCTTCAGCTTTACCCCGAGGATGAGGGCGTCGAGGCGATGCTGGTTCAGCATTACATCGACTGGAACGAGTTGGATGCGGCTGAGGATATTCTGCGCGGGAAGATCGACCCTCAGGCCGAAGATCACATGCCAACTCAACGCCTTATTGCATTCCTGAACGACCATCGCGGTCCCCAAGCCGCTATCAACGAAATTGATGCAATCATCGCGCAGGATAGTACAAACGCCGCAAAGCTCCGCGCATGGCGGGCCACTTTGAAATTTCACAGCGGGGACACGCAAACCGCGCTTTCTGAAATGCGCAATCTTCTGGCAGATGCAGAGCGAACCGCACAAACCCGGGAAAACGAAGTAGAATTTGCCCGGATGCTGTTCAGCGAGGGGGAATCTGAAGAAGCTCGCGCTTTGGTCGAAAAGATTCTTGAAGAAGATCCGAAACAGGTGGGGGCGCTCAAGTTCAAGGCTGCCTGGTTGATTGAGGATAATCAGACCGGTGATGCGATTATCCTGCTGCGCGAAGCCCTGAGCCAGACCCCCCGCGATCCGCAATTGATGACCCTTATGGCCAATGCTCACGAGCGCAACGGCGATCGCGAACTGATGGGCGAAATGCTTGCCCTGGCTGCGGAGATGTCCCAGAACGCAGGAACCGAGGCTGCGCGCTATGGTCAATATCTGCTGTCAAAAAATGACTTGGAAATCGCCCAGAGCGTGTTGCTGGATGCCTTGCGCAAAAGCCCGCAAAATCCGGACCTGCTGTCTCTGCTTGCCCAAACCTACATGCGTCAGCAGGACTGGGACCGCCTTGAAGCTGTTCTGAAGTCGCTCGAAGCGCTGACAGACCCCAACGCGCAACGCCTTTCGAACGAGCTCAGGGCATACATGCTGGCCTCCCAGAACCGCTCTGACGACCTGATGGAATTTCTCAACGAATTGGCCGCAGATCCCCAATTCGGCTTGCCCGCTGATATCGCGGTTATCCGACTGATGCTGGCTCAGGACAAACACGAAGAAGCCTTTGCCCGGATCGATCAGAAACTTACGGAAACCCCGGATTCCCTGCCATTGCGCTTTGTAAAGGCACGTGCGCTGGCGGAAGAAGGGGAACTTGACAAGGCCGAACAGATTTATCGCGCGATCATCGATGAGCGCCCTGACATAACACGGGCATGGGTCGCGCTTCACATGCTGGAAGCCGAGCGTGGCAATATCGAAAAAGCCCAGGATGTCCTGGCCGAGGCACTGATTGCCCTGCCCGAAAATCCCGATCTGCTATTTGTGCAGGCAGCGCTTCACGAACAGGCCGGCGATATGGAGCAGGCCATTGCCGTTTACGAAAAGCTCTACCCCCTCAGTGGCCAGTCGATTTTGGTTGCCAACAACCTTGCCAGCCTGCTGACAACCCAGCGCAACGATGCCGAAAGCCTGCAACGAGCGCATGTTTTGGCGCAGCGTCTGCGGGGCACGCAAGAGCCCGCCTTTCAAGATACCTATGGCTGGGTGGCGTATCAGGTCGGCAACTATGAAGAGGCCGTCCAGTACCTGGAATCTGCGGCACAGGTTTTCTCTGGGCATCCTCTGGTCTTGTACCATCTGGGCAAAACATACGCCGCTCTGGACCGGCACGAAGAAGCTTTGCGCAGTTTTCGTGCAGCTGAAGCGACCGGGGCAGCCTCGGCTGAGATTGCCTCATCCATAGAGGCCGAGATCGAACGGCTGGTCACGATGAGCAACGCAGGTCAGTAAGCGCACAGAGTGCACGCGCGCCGCCGCTGCATTTCTGCCGCATCTTGTATGTATCAGACTCCCTGCTGATTGTTTTGCAGCTTGTGGGAAGGCATAAGTAGGAAAAAGTGAGAGATTTGAATATGCGTACAGTCATCGGGTCCTTGACCGCACTTGTCATTACCATGATCGTGGCCACCGCATCATGGGCGCAATCCTATCAAATCCAACCGGGTGATGCGCTGCAGGTTGAAGTTCTCGAAGACCCCACCCTGAATCGGACCATTCTGGTTCTGCCGGACGGGTCCATCAACTTTCCGCTTGCCGGCTCGATCCGTGCGGCCGGTCAGTCGACCAGCGGATTAAGCGCGTCGCTCTCATCGGCGTTGGCCTCGAATTTCAATACGCCGCCGACAGTCTTTATTTCAGTGGCGTCGCTGGCTCCGCCGCCGCTTCTGGGCGGACAGGCCGCATCCGGACCAACCATCGATGTTTTCATCATGGGTGAGGTCAATGTGCCCGGCAAGCATCTGGCAACCGAAGGCACAACAATTCTCCAGGTTTTGGCTCAGGCCGGTGGCCTGACCAATTTCGCGGCTCGCAAGCGCATCGAATTGCGCCGGGCTGACAGTAAAACAGGCGTGATGAGAAAATACACCTATAACTACAAAGGCTCGGGCGGTGGCATCCAAGGCAATACAGTGCTTAGACCCGGAGACGTTGTTGTCGTACCAGCACGCCGCTTGTTCGAATAGGGGCTGATACAGGTGGGGAAATCCAGGAGCAGGCTGTCCACCATTCTGGGGGGCGGGATCGCTGTCATAAGTTCGTTTACACCAGCTGTCGGGCAGCAGGCCTCGACACAGCAAACGACTGCGCAGCAAACACAAACCTCGACACAGCAAACATCCGTGCAGCAGACAACCGTCGCACCGACGGTTGTGCAGCAGACACCCAGCCAGCAACTGATCGCACAACGGGCACAACGAAACCCGGCCCGAAGGGTCGGCCTGCCGACCGGTCAGCAGATTGGGACCGGCCTGAGTGTGACCCTGGATTATCTCTCGTCGCTCAGACATGACAGCAATCTTCGCCTGACCGATCCTTCGCTTGGGTCCACGACCTGGTGGGAGAATACGCTGGCATTGGGTATTCTGAAGCAGACCTCGGATTCGAGATTGGCTCTTGACCTTTCCGGACTGTACCGGATCGCCAATGAGCCGATTATCGGGACGGATTCCAGCTTTGCGGACCCGTCTGCCCGCCTGTCGTATCAGCGGTCGCGCCAGAACAGCCAGCTTGACCTGCTATTGGATTACCGCGAACAGGATCTGGCTTTTAATCGTTCACTGACCGACACCAATCTGGATGGCAGAATTGATGCCGCCGATGTGATCGGAACCATCGGGGATCAGGTCAACTCCTTGGGCAACCTGAATTGGCAAACCGGCCTGAATGATCCAATCGGGTTCCAATTCATCTACAGCTATAGCGAACGCACTTATACAAACACAATCGATCCGAACCTGTTCGACAACAAGTCAAGCAATTACACGGCGATCACGACATTGCGGGTGTCACCGGTTTTTCAGGCCAACTTGCGTCTCGGCTACACTGATTTCTCGGCAGAGGACAACGTGCGAACCGATGAGCAAACAACGGTTGTGACAGTTGGCGGGACCTATGACGTATCCCCTGTCACCACCGTCAGTGCGAATATCGGTTACAGTCAGGTGGATGACACGCAGCGCACAACCAATACCAACACCGTAACCGAGGATTTCGTCTGGGATTTCGCATGGAGCAAAACCCTGCCAGACGGCTCGGCGGATTTTCAGATTGACCAGACATTCGGGGTCAATGGGTCACGGATAAACGCAACGGCCGGCCGCAGTTTTCAGCGCGCCAACGGCGTGTTGAGCTTCAACGTGGGCCTGACCAGAGGACCATTCGACGAAGTCACACCGATCGGGCAGCTCGACTACAGCTATCAGCTGGCCAGTTCCCGGATCGGGGCAACGGTGCAGCGCCGGGTCGGCACCAGTACGCAGAGCATAGAAACACGCGAAACACTGGTGTTTCTGACATATGACTATTTCATCAACCCGGTATCGGGGCTGTCTTTCAGTATCGATTACATCGACCAGGAAGACGAGGGAACCGGTCAACCCAACCCGCGCCAGCGCGGTACGTTCAGTGCGTCCTATACACGGGCGGTCACGAAAGACTGGGCCGTAAACGTGGGGTACCAATATGAAATGGACGATCAGAACGGCTTTAAGGCAACTTCAAACTCGGTCTTTCTGACTTTGGGCCGGCGCTTTTCTCTCAAACCCTGACGCTCATTCACGCGGTTCATGATATCGACAATCAGGACATCCCGCGCCCAATGTCCCGAAAACGGATCAAAATAGCGGGAGCTTGAGCCGTCATAATTTCAGGCCGCACCTTATTGTGCATGATGGACCGTGATGCATCACCTCGATTCGAAAAACAGCCGCAGTAATATCCTTGAAGCGGCCAGAAGAGGCTTGCCGGTCATGAACACCGTCGGGCTGTTCTGGTTTGTCCTGCTGCTGCTTGGATCGATACCCGTCTTCTGGATCGGGATCGTGTCTCTGGGCGCCGCCTGGAGCACCCCCGAATACAGCCATGGCCCGCTGATCCCGATCATCTCGCTGTATCTGTTCCTGCGTGAATTGCGGGATATGCCGCCCCCCAACCCGGTTGTGCATGATCGCTGGCCAGGCGTGCTTGTGATTGCCGCGGCCCTGCTCATTGCCATTCTGGGCAACCTGGCCCGTATTCCCGATATCGTCACCTATGCCATGATCATCTGGGTGGGCGGCGTCATGCTGACCGTGTTCGGCTGGCAACGGGGCAAATACCACCAGCTGCCCGTGCTGCATCTGGTGTTCATGCTGCCGCTGCCGCAGTTCATCTATTGGAAGCTCACGATCTTCCTGCAATGGATTTCGTCCGAGCTGGGCGTCTGGTTCGTGCAGATGGCCGGTGTTTCGGTTTTCATCGAAGGCAACATCATCGATCTGGGGGTCTACAAACTGCAGGTGGCCGAGGCCTGTTCCGGGCTGCGCTATCTGTTCCCGATCCTGAGCTTCTCGTATCTCTTTGCCCTGCTTTACCGTGGCCCGATCTGGCACAAGGTGGTTTTGCTGGTTTCGGCGGCCCCTCTGACCGTGCTGATGAACTCGATCCGCATTGGCGTGATCGGCGTGCTGGTCAATCAGCACGGCATCGAGCAGGCTGAAGGCTTCATGCATTTCTTTGAAGGCTGGATCATCTTCCTGCTCTGCGTCGCCATTCTGTTCCTGATGGCCATCGGCTTGCAGCGCCTGGCGCCGAATCCGCAACCCTTTGCCGAGACCATTGATCTGGATACCCAGGGGCTGGGTTCTGTTGCCTTGCGTATCTTTGGCATTCGCGCATCGGTGGCGCTGGCGGTTGCGGCCCTTCTGACGCTTGCGGTTTCAACCGCCTGGACCCTGCGGCCCGCTTCCGAAGTGCGGCCTGTGGAACGTGACCCGTTTGTTCTCTATCCACGGCAGCTTGGCCCCTGGTCCGGGTCGCCTACCACGTTGGATCCACAGGTTGAACAGGTTCTGGGGGCCAGCGATTACCTCAATGCCACCTATATCAATACCGGATCGGGCGACTTCGTGAACATGTTCGTGGCCTTTTACGACAAGCAGACCGACGGCGACGGCATCCATTCGCCCGAAGTGTGCCTGCCGGTGGGCGGCTGGGAAATCTTCAGCCTTGAACCTTATGAGATCAACCCGGGCAACACGCCTTATGGCAGCTTTACGGTCAACCGCGCCGTGATCCAGAAAGAGCTGTCAAAACAGCTGGTCTATTACTGGTTCGAGCAGCGCGGCAAGCGTATGGTCAATGATTTCCGCGCCAAGATGAGCGTCATTCAGGACGGCTTCACCATGGGGCGCACCGATGGCGCTCTGGTCCGGTTTGTGACCCCCATCCTGCCCGGTGAAACCGAAGCGGATGCGGATGCAAGGTTGCAACGTTTCATGGAGCCAAGCCTGAACCGCCTGCCGCGTTTTGTACCGTTTTGAGGAGGGACCGGACAACACGCAATCAGAGCATTCCCCGCAACACCGTGTGTCGTAAAACATGGCACGCCGATTCAAATGATTGCGGCACGACAAAAAATGCATGATGACGTGCTTCTGACAGTAAGGGATCAGGTTTTTAGTTTTTAAGTGTATGGTTAGAAATGTGCCCGCGGCAGAAATGAATATTGCTCCTCAAAGCCGTTCTTTGCGTCCAGTTCTGGCGCTGACCCTCTTGGTCAGCCTTGTTCCGCTCTGCGTGACGCCAATTCTTCCGCTGACGGATTTCTATGCCCATATCGCACGCTACTACATTCTGGCCAAACTGCCGGATTTTGACGTATTGCAGGAAAACTACGAAGCCGCCTGGCAACTGCTGCCCAATCTCGGGCTGGATGTTCTGGGCACGGGTGTCATGAAAGTGCTGCCCCCGCTTTTGGGTGCCAAGCTAATCGCCGGTCTGATCATTGCGGCCCCGTTCGTGGGTATTCTGTATCTGTCACGTGTTCTGCACGGTCACCTCCCGGTGCTCAGCGTGCTGCTGGCCGGTCTGGTCGCGTATAACCACATCCTGATCTGGGGGTTTTCGAATTTTCTGCTTGGATTGGGGGTTCTGCTGGGCGCAACCGGCTATTGGATTGCGGCACAGAACCACCCCGTCCGGCAACTGGCTGTCACGGCCTGTCTGGGGCTGATCCTGTTTTTCATTCACGGGCTGGCCTTTGCGTTGTGGGGCCTGCTACTGAGTATGGTCGAGCTGTCCCTCGCCCTATCATCGGGCAACATGGGCCCCCGTGTACTGATCCGCAGGGCCGCCCGACTGGCCCTGATCGCCGTTGCGCCGGCTTTATTGTTCATCCAGACAAAAACTGCAGGAGGCGGAGTCATCACGCCAGTGACCAACCTTCTGGCTCATGCCGAGCAAGGCACCTTATGGCGTCGGCTGGGCACCGAAGCCTATCTGAGAATGGATGGCATTCTGCGTGTTGCCGACTCGACATGGCGCAATTTCGACTGGGGCTTTGGCCTGGTTTTATGGGGCCTTCTGATCGGTGGCCTTTTGGCCGGGATATTGCAGATCGACAGGCGTATGAAACTTGCCGCAGCGTTGTGCGGGGTGCTGATCCTGATCATACCCCCGAACCTGTTCGGTGTCGGACATCTGAGCGAACGTATTCCGCTTTTGATGTTGGCGCTTTTGGCGGCAAGCCTGTCCCTGAACCCCGACGCTAAACCTATTTCACGCCGGGCTGCCGTTGCGTCGATCGCCGGGCTGCTTCTGGTGCGGAACCTGATGCTGACCGTTGGATGGTATCAGGATGGCAAGATCTACAGCGCATATCTTGATGCGCTGAGCCGCCACGATACGCGTACCCTGGGGGCCGGGGTTTATATTGAAGACGCCCGGGACGCATGGGTCTTCAAGCCCAGTTGCAGGCCCCTGTCCTTTCTCATGATTTTCAACGGCACCGCCGTTCCAACCTTTGCCAACCCCACCCAACAACCGCTGCGCATCACCGGAGCGCTCACCCATGTGCAAAGCACAGTTCAGAAAATTGTGTTGGAGGCCAATCACACGCTGCCATCGGCCTTGAATGCATTGTCGAACGCCAAAGCCGATACAATCGTGACATGTTCCACGGAATCGTTTCCGCCACAGGTTCAGGGTTTCGAGATACTTGCAGCAACTGAACCGTGGATATTGTATCAAAGGATAACTTCCAAATAATTGCGGACCCATATGTTTATGCCACCAACCCAGAGGACTCGCGGATGAAAGACCAGGATGCGCATGCTGCCTCGGGCGATCCTGCGCGCTGCTATATCGCGGACCGGGCAGACGGGCGGGACAACAATTTCAACCTGATCCGGATTCTTGCCGCCAGCGGCGTGCTTGTATCGCACGCCTATCCGCTCAGTTGGGGTGGCGCGGTTGGTCAACCGTTTGAAACTGCTCTTCACGGGCTGTCCCTGGGCATGGTGTGCGTATGGATCTTCTTCGCCATTTCAGGATTCTTCATCACACGCAGCTTCGATAGAAAACGGTCTGCCAGTTCATTTCTGATCGCCCGCGCGCTGCGTCTGTTTCCGGCACTTGCGGTCGTGACAGGGATTACCCTTCTGGTTGCCGGGTTCATACTGACACAGGCCCCTGCATCCGTTTTCTGGGCGCAGGCCGGGGAATTTTTTGTGCGCAACATGTTGCTGTTCAAGATTCAATACGTGTTGCCCGGCGTGTTCGAATCCAACCCGTACGGCCCGGCAGTCAACGGCTCACTCTGGTCGCTGTCTTACGAGGTCACCTGCTATATCGGTGTATTGATCTGCGGCATCCTCGGCATTCTGGGTCGGAAAAAAATCTTTGCGGTTGTTACCCTGCTGTTCCTGGTCGTCTATGCGGTGGCCATGGTGACCGATCTGAACCCGCGCATCGAGCAGCTCACCCGGCTTGGACTCCCCTTTCTCACGGGGATGGTCTTTTATATCTGGCGCCAGCACATCCCGCTGTCCCCGATCCTCTTCATCACGGCAACGGCGCTGTCCATTGTGGCCTGGTTCACGCCGCTGTTTCTGCCGGTCTTTGCCGTCTGCCTGTCATATGTGGTGTTTTTCTTGGGTTACGCGAAAACGCCTCTGCTGCTGCATTACAACAAGCTGGGCGACTATTCCTACGGGGTCTACATTTATGCCTTTCCCATCCAGCAGTTGGTGGCGCAGGCCGGGGTCACCACCCCCATCGTCAACATGGCCATATCATTTCCACTAACGATGATCTGCGCGATGCTGTCATGGCATTATGTTGAGGCCCCAGCCATGCAATTGCGGCACCGGAAGGCTCAAAAGCCCCTGAAGACCAAACAGGCTGCTGAATAGCAGATCTTACCCCTTCCAGATCCGCTTATAAGCCGCGATCAGTGCAGGCACCTGATGGGGCCAGGCCATTTCCGCCTCGACCCGGGCGCGGCCATAGCGGCCCATGGCGGCACGACGTTCGTCATCGGCCAGCAAGTCGGTGATCTTGTCGGCCATATCCACCGGATCGTTGGCCTTGGCGTAAAGCGAGGCCTCCTGCGCCGAGAACCGCCCTTCGGTCACGTCGAACTGAACGATGGGTTTTTCGAAGGCCATGTATTCGAGGATCTTGTTCATGGTGGATTTGTCGTTCATCTCGTTCACCCGGTCCGGGTTCACGCAGACATCGGCGGTTGACAGGATCTCGAACAGATCCCGATCCGGGGCACGGCCGGTGAAGGTGACATAGTCCGACAGGCCCATTTCAGCAGATTGTTCGCGCAGCTTGTCCAGGCTGGGACCCCCGCCCACAAGGCAGAACTGGATATCGTCGCGGCCCTGAACCTTGACCAGATGCGCCACGGATTCCAGCAGCAGGTCGATCCCTTCCTGATCACCCATGACGCCGACATAACCCACCATGTATTTCCGCCCGTTGCGCCAGGCCGGGTTCGGCGGCAGGTGCTGCAGCCGACTCAGATCAGGGCCGGACCGGACGATAAACACATCCTCGGGCGCCATGCCGCCGCGTTCGATGGCGATCTTGCGATAGCTTTCATTGGTGGCAATCGACACCCGGGCCGAGGCGAAGGTCAGCCGCTCGAACGTCTTCATCAGCTTCCAGAAAAAGCCGCGCTTGTCGAACTTGGCCTCGTAAAGCTCGGGGTTGATGTCGTGGTGATCGAACAGATAGCGCACGCCAAACAGCTTGAAGGGCAGCGCCACCAGAAAGATCAGATCGGGCGGGTTGCAGCCATGGATGACGTGAAAGCCGCGGGTGAATTTGATCTTCAGCGACAGCCAGCTTTCCCAGAACAGCGCCGCGCCATATTCCAGCAGATACCCCAGCGCCCCGCTGGCATCCAGCGGCAGCGGGTGGCGATAGACCTTGATGCCCTCGTCTTCCCACACGCGTTCCTCATGGCCCTTGCCGGTGGGGCAGATGACCGAGACCAGCGCGCCGGCCGCGGCCAGCGTGCGCGCCTCCATCCAGACGCGGCGGTCAAAGGGGACGGGCAGGTTTTCCACCACGATCAGAACCTTGAGGCCCTTCAGGGGCTGGCTCTGGCGCAGCTCTTCGAACGAAATCGGCTGAACGGCGGGCACAGGGCTAGTCATATTCATAGGTTCTTACCACCTCTGCGTCACCCAGGTTCAGATCATTCACGATCCGGTTTGAACCGACCACCAGATCCCAGGGCCCGGCCTCGGCCGTGGCGCGGTCCACCAGCAGGCTGCCCACGTTGGGCAGGTGGGTAAAGGCATAACCAAGGTTCTGCCCCCGCAGATCGGCCGGTTTTATCGCAGGATCATAGACCGACAGCTGATAGCCCGCCTGCAACAGCCGCCGGGCAATATCGACATTTGGGCTTTCGCGCAGATCGTCGGTTCCGGCCTTGAAGGCCAGCCCGGCCATCAGCACCCGGCCCCCTTCGGGCAGCCGCGCCATGATATCCTGCGCCTGATAGGTTTTATGCGCCTGATTGGTCTGCAACAGGCTGTCGATCAGATGGGTATGCGCCCCCACCTCACCGGCAATATGCTGCAACGCACGCACATCCTTGGGCAGGCACGAGCCCCCGAACGCGCCCCCCGGACGGGTGTAATAGGCCGAGATGTTCAGCTTGGTGTCCGAGACGAAAATCTCGTGCATGGTTTTGGCCGACACGCCCATGCTGTGACAGATGCGGCCTACCTCATTGGCAAAGGCCACCTTGGTCGCGTGCCAGGTGTTGTCGACGAATTTGGTGATCTCGGCCTCTTCAAAGGCGGTGTAGAACACCGGCGCATCCAGCCCTTCGTGCATTTCGTCCATCACCGCCGAGCGATCTCCGTCTGCCGTGCCGACAACGATCTTGGGCGGGTTGAAGAAATCATCCACCGCCGAAGCCTCGCGCAGGAATTCGGGGTTATAGACGATCTCGACCGCCTGACCCGTCCGATCGCCCAGATAGCTTTGAAAGATCGGCTCGATCAGCTGCCGCACCGTGCCCGGCCGGAAGGTGGATCGGTACGCCACGGTCAGCGGTCGCGCGCGGTCGGGCGAAATGGCCTTGGCAATCTGCCGCGTCACCTCGGCCACAAAATTCATGTTGTGCGAGCCGTCAGTGGAACTGGGCGTGCCGACGCAAACGATGGCCAGATCCACATCCGACAGGTCGGGGATTTCAACCGTTGCGCGGATCAGGTTCTTTGCAAGCGCCTCGGTCAGCAGCTCGGCCACCTTGGGTTCCTTGATCGGAGGCTGCCCGGCATTGATTTCCGAGACCTTGTCGGCATTCACATCGACGCCGATCACCTCATGCCCCTCACGGGTCAGACAGCATGCTGCCGTGAACCCAACATAACCCAGACCAAAAATCGCAATCTTCATACCATTACACCGTTTTGAACCCCGGCTTCTGGGCACTGGCCGCCACCGGACACATATCAGGCATCACATACTTGACGCGCTTGCCCATGAGGAGCCTGATCTGAGACACTGGGCCAGAAATTCTCCTTGAAACAGCAGATAACTTTCGGACACTAGACCCGCAGGTATCACCGAGTATGAAACAACCTTCTGACATTGAAAGAAAATCATGTGATTTCGACATAAAAAAGTGCGGTTTTCCTTGAGTAACAGCGACCCCGCCCAATTGCCAGAACGGCACTTCTCTATCCGGTTGGAATACTTGATAGAGGAGATAAAAAGGAAACACTAACCCGGTATTCTGTTGTTTGTTTTGAATGTGGAAAGACAAAGCTGTTGAAGCCTTCGCCTAAATCCGAACCGACCGGTGCCGCAGTCCCGCGCGGCTCACCCCTTGTCGTCGGGGCCGCAGCACTGTTTGCGTCGGGTGTTTTCAGCCAGATTCTTGGCCTGCTGACACTTATCGTCACTGCCCGCCTGCTGACCCCGACGGATTTCGGTGTAATCGCCTATTTCGTCATCGCAGTGGCCTTGCTTGAAATCGCGCAGCGGGCGATTTCCATGACCCTGATCCGGCAACCCGAGGTAACCGAAGCGCACCTCAATACAGTTTTCACGATGCAGCTGCTGCTGGGTACTTCCGCCGCTGGTCTGATCTGGATCAGTGCACCCCTGATGGGGTTTCTGGGCTTGCCTGCCCTGACCGAGCTGATACCCGCCTTATGTCTGATCGCCATCGTCAGTTCACTCAAAAGCACACGGTTTCCCTTGCTGGAAAGGGATCTCAGGTTTGGATTCGTGGCTGGTGAAGAAGCCATCAGCCGCATCACATATACGTTGTTCGCAGTATGCCTTGCCTGGTTCTGGCGCGATTTCTGGGCCATTGTGGCAGCCAATTTCCTGACCCAGGTCGCACGCGTCATCTGGTCCTTTTCCGTCGCGCCGATGCGGCCCCGGCTGACGCTCAGATGCTGGCATGACTGTATCGACGTATCATCATGGTCACTGGGCGCACAGATCACGCAATTCCTGACGACCAACATGCCGCAAATCATTATCGGAGCCACGTTGGGGCTGGCGGATGCGGGTATTTTCAGAATCGGCTTTCGCCTTGTGTCACTGTTCACCAGCCAGGTCATCGGGCCACTTGAGCGGGTGATCTATCCCGGGCTCGCCAGCATCTCCAGAACTCAGGGCAACGACCGCGAAGCCTTTGAACAGGCCAATGCCATTCTGCTGGGCATCATCATTCCCGTCAGTGTCGGAATGGCGCTGGTTGCAAATCACCTGATCGTCGTGGTGGCCGGATATGAATGGCTGGCAGCCTCTCAGGTCATCTGGGTGCTCGCCCCGCTCAAGGCCATTGAAACGCTACAGGCCAATGTCCGTTCGGCAAGCTATGTGCAGGGCGACACGAAACGGCTGTTCCTGCGCAACAGTATCCTGCTGGTCGTAACAACCATACTGGTGCTGCTGGGATCCAACTATGGATTTGTGGGCGCGATCCTCGGATCCGGCGCAGCCAGCCTGTTCGCGATTGGGCTGGCGCTGGTCATGGCCAAGGATTTTGGAACCGGGGGGCTTCTTACACCCATTCTCATGGCCTGGCGCACCTTCGCCGCGGCCATCGCAATGGTCACCGCGGTTCTCATCGTCAGCAGCGCCTATGGCAGTGGCGACGCAATCGGCTGGGCTTACGATTCAGCCGAAGACCTGCCCCTGCTGCGCATCCGCTTTGCCGTCAAGGTCATCGTCGGCGTGTTCACCTATATCGCGACCCACCTGTTGCTTTGGCAGCTGTCAGGGCGCCCAAAGGGATTTGAAAGCCTGACGCTCGAACTCGCATCGAAACTACGCAACAGGATTGTCGCCAGGGTGTCCTGAGTCACACTCACCCCTGCAATGCCCGCTTCAGTTCCGAGACGATGTAATCGACATGCGCCTCGGAAAGATACTGGTGCAGCGGCAGTGACACGGCGTCATTCTTAAGCGCCATCGCTTCGGCCTGTCCGGTCCAGTCGAGATTACGGTTGAATCCCGCCCACCAAGGTGTTGCCCCGATCCCGCCGTGTTGCAAAGCTTGCACGACACGGTCGCGCTCCTCCACCAACACCGGCATGTTCAGCGGGCAGGTGTCGACCGTCAGCTCGGGCACAAGCATGCGCACACCCGCGACATCAGTCAGAAGTTCACGGTACCTTTCCCAGTTTGCCCGGCGCGTTGCGATGGCCTCGGATACGGAAAACGCCCGCAAGGGGCGGGCCGCAAACGCGCTCATGCGAGTGCTGCGCAGAGCCGGATCAAAGTAGTAATGGCTTGGAATATCTTCCAGTTCTCTCTCAGGGCACATGTCCACGGGTATTTGTCCGCCGCCCCGCAACGCCTGCACCAGCCCTTTCAGGCGCGCTGTACCAAGCACATTGCCCAGCCCGGCCCGCAGCAGCATTTTGGTGACCATCTTGCGGGGGGGCGGGCGTGTAAACGGATGCTCAGCATGCAGATCCGGCGCGTTGATCACCAAGGCGCCGCCGCCCAAAACCGGAACAAACTTGTAAAAACAGAAGACCGAAACGTCACCCACCCGGCCTTCGGCGGGGGTCTGACCACTCAGCAGGCTCAGCGCGCAATCTTCGATCAACCGCAACCCGTGCCGGTCACACAGCGCCCGCAGCCCGGTCAGTGAGGGTTGGATCACGCCGAAGTAATGCGTCACGTAAATCGCCCGCGTGCGCTCCGTGATAAGCGGTGCAATGCGATCCGGATCAGCCAGTAAATTGTCCGAGACAGGATACAGCCGGACCGAAAGACCCGCGTCGATCAGCGGATCAACCTCTGAGCCGCAATTATAGGCTGGCACCAAAACCTCGTCCCCGGGCTGCAAGGCCAAAAGATCACAGGCCGCCCGGATCGCCACGCGGGTATTGAAACTCCAGAAAACCGGGCGTTTCCGAAACAGGGCCGTATATCCGCCTGCCGGGTCCCGGCGAAACAGATTGGCAAACTGCATGGGCGGGTCGCCGCAATAAAGCGCGGTCTCATGTGTGTCGCTGCTCATGCCACCCCCGCATTTCAGTACTGCCGCCAAGTCCGATGATGTGTCAGGCGGTATTCATTGCAGTGCCCAACCGGTGAAAACCCCGTTTTCAGGATATTGAGCCTGGAAGGTAAATTGTAATCCCGGCAATTGGTATAAAACCCGTCGATTCCCGCGGATATTTTGTTGGCAACAATCGTGTCCCAAAGCCGGCCCTGCAAATTTCTGCCGCGGTATTCTGGCAGGACATAAACATGCCAGAACAGCTCTTCTGTGTCGGTGAGGGGCACAAAGAAATCGCGGCTATGCGCGGCATCCCTAACCCAGGCCACCGCCTGGATGCGCCCCTCTTCCGTCAGCACCCAAAGCTGCCACCCGGCGTCCAGCCATTCCAGCATTCCCCAGTCATGCGCCGCCTCAGGGTCCATCAGGCTGGCCAGTTCGTCACTGGTAAGGTCTTCGCGTGATCGGATTTCCCGCACCTGTTGCGCGTCCTGCCCGGCTTGTGATTGGGCAGCACAACTGGTCGCGCCCAGCCGGAATACCAGATGGCGTTTGCGCACAAAGCTGTCCATCAGGGCCAGCCAAAGCTGCCGGACAAGAACAACCGGCCCACGTCGCGCGGCCCCCCGGATCAGTTGCAATTTGCCTTTCTTAGCCAGATTCATACTTCGCCTTACCAATCGTTCAGGGACCTAACCCGCAGCTGCCCTCTTGAGCTTTTTCAACTGCCCCCGGATCAGATCACGCGCATTTCCCGTCAGGTACACAGACCGGTTCAACACCTTTTCACGTGCTGAAATCCGCTGCACGACGCGCGGATTGAACTCTGACTTGTACTTGTGAATGTTGAACTTCTTCTCGCCCGAAACCGGTACGTGATAGCCCTCGACATCCAGGGTGCTACAGCCCTTGCCCTTGGCCCATCTCATGGCCTCCAACCACAAGGCCGGGGCGATACGCAGATTGCCCGCCGCCCGCAGATGATCCGGCTCGGTGGTGAAATGCCGGCCGTGCACAATGTCCCTGCTGCGATACACCAAAAGCCCGGCAAGAAAGGCCTCTTGCTGCCAGGCCATGATCACGGTGCCAATCTCATCGGGCCGCAATACATCTTCAAACATCGCCTCATATGCAGGAAGGCTCAGCTCGGGCAGCCTGCGCGAAACGCGCAACCGGTTCATGCTCTCGAGAAAAATGCGGAACTCTTCCGGGGTCTGCGCGCTTCGGAACGTCACGCCCTGCCGTTCGGCGCGCCTGACCTCGCGACGGGCGCTTTTGGAAAACGCCGCCATGATCTCTTCGCTCGTGACCGATATGTCGACCCATCCGGTTTCACGAAACTGATCTTCTTCAGCCACGCGCCAACCCGCACAAGACAGAGCGGCATCCAGTGTGTCGGCCTCTTCTTCGGTCCAGAACGGGGTGACAGTCAGGCTGCCGACCCTTGAAAACCCCGGCTGTCGGCACAGGCCATCCAGAAACGCCACCATGTCGGCGGCATCGTCGCAAACCGGGCCGCTCAGGCAGTGGGCCCGGGCCCAGGCGCCGGGCAGATACGGGTGCGGTTCAAGTGAGATCAGAGCGACACCCACAAGCGCCCCATCCCGGCGCGCCGAGGCATAAATCACCTTGCGATTCAATCTTTGTTCCGAATTCGTAAACAACGGAGATTGCCGCGGATGCTGATGCCGGGCCGCATTCAGAAACGTCATCCATTCGGCATTCCGGTCTGCGGTCAGGGTTTCAGTGCATTCAATCGCAACACTATCTTGCCCTTCAAGTTCCTGCACAGCCAAACTAATACCTCAATATACCGGTTTATTCGCTCTGAATTTCACAGCTACTATTTAACAACAGCCGTCGCTTAATGACGTTGAGTGTATTCATAGATCAGAACAATGGCTAAACAATTTGAAAATGTAAGCGAGTAACGAGAACAGGGTTTCATGACTTCACCGTCACACGGCACGCAGAGCGAGTGCGCTGTTTCCATTGTCATCGTGAACTGGAATACCCGGGACATTCTTCGGGACTGCCTGATATCCATTTCCCGGCAGACCCGGAAGCCGCATGAGGTCATCGTCGTCGACAATGCATCAAGCGACGGATCTGTCGATCTTGTCCGTGACGAATTCCCTGATGTTCGCTTGATCGCCAATGACGCGAACCGGGGATTTGCCGCCGCCAACAATCAGGGTCTGGAAATCGCACGGGGTGACAATCTGCTGTTGCTCAATCCCGATACCATCATTCTGGATGGTGCGATCGATACCATGCTGGACTGGCTGGATCAGCACCCGGATGTCGGCTGCGCTGGATGTCAGGTCCTGGAAGATGAAACCACCATTCAGCGCACCTGTTTTGCCGACCCGGGTCCGGGAAACCTGGCGCTGATCGAGTTTGGGCTGCACCGCCTGTCTCGGCGCAATCCGCTTCTGGCCCGCGCCGAGTACGGAGACTGGGATCGGTGTTCGCAACGCGAGGTCGACGTCGTCTCGGGCATGTTCATGCTTGTGCCCCGTCGTGTCTTCGAGGCCGTGGGTCTTCTGGACGAGGCATTCTTCGTCTACTCGGAAGAGGCCGACTGGTGCCGTCGCATCCGCGATGCAGGCTGGAAATGCGTGTTCACCCCCGAAGCGCGCATCCTGCACCTTGAGGGAGGCGGCAAAAGCACCGCCCAGATCCGCTCGCGCATGTATGTTCAAATGCAGAAAAGCAAGATGATCTATCTGCGCAAACATTATGGCCTTTGGGGCCTGTTCCGCGGCCGGATGGTATTTGTGGGGTCATCCGTATTGCGCTTTGTCATGTCGGTCGCAAATCAGCGGGAAGAAGCTGCCGCGCGGCGGCGTCTGGCCCGGGCCTCGCTGCGCTATCACCTGACCAGCCAGGAGCCGACAGAGTGACCGACACAGACGTCCGGCTGACATTCAAATGGGTTGATGGGGTCAAGGGCCTTGAACGCATGACCGATGCGTGGGCCGCACTGGCCCGACAGACCGGCGCGGACATCTATGCCGCTCCGGTCTGGGTGCTGACCTGGTGGGCTCATTTCGGGCGCGGTAAAACGCTCCGGACCCTTGTGGCATATGACGCCCAGGGGCAGCTGGTCGCTTTGCTGCCGTTCATGATCTATCCGGTTTGGCTGGGGCCTGTGAGGGTCCGTATCGCCAAATTGGCCGCAACCGATCCCAACACGGTGATTTTCCAGCTGGCCGCCACGGAAACCGCGCTAAAGAACAGCTGCGCCGAGGCCCTGAACGGCCTTCTCGGCGATGGCCGGGCGCATCTGGTCAGCTTCACCCCCGCCTCGGAACACGGCACCATGCTGGCAGCCATCCGCAATGGAGTGGCACCGGGGCTGGCGCTGACCGACACGCCGGCTGGCACCCATACGGTTTTTGAACTGCCCGATACGTTTGAGGGCTATCTTGCCAACCTGTCCAAGAAACGGCGGGGGCAGTATCGGCGGGATCTGAAACACCTACAGAATGACCACGGCCTGACAACACGGATGCTCCATCCTGATGCGCATCAATTCGGGGATTTCGTCGACTTCCACAACCGGCAATGGCAGGAGGTTGGAAAAGGAGGCCATTTCGTGGACTGGCCTGGCAGCGCCGCCTTCTACTGCGATCTGGCAGACGCCACCCAGCAGGGGCAGGAAACCTGGTTTGTCGAACAGCAGGGCCAGGACGGCCCCCTTGCCACCCAATTCTGCCTGGTCAAGGGGCAGACCTGCCATTGGCGGTTGCCCGCCAGATCGACCGACCCGGAACTGGAACGCCTCAGCCTTGGGAAAATCGGCCTGGTTCAGATGATCGAACAGCTGATCGCCGCAGGCGTGACGCGGATCGAAGCCGGGGTTGGCGCATATGGTTACAAGCTGGTCTATGGCGGTGAATCGGTGCCCACTCATCGCCTGATCGTCTCAAGGCGATCAGGAATATCCCCTGTCTTGCTGAAGCTCTGCCTTGGTTGGGCGCGTGTGTTGCACCTGGTCTATTACAGGCTCTGGTTCGGGCGGGTTGCACCCCGGCTGAGGGCCGTGATCCCGCTGAAAAACAAATCGCTGTGGTCCAGCTGGATCAAAACAAGAATATGAGGCGGATATGATCGCATATCAGCTCTCCGCACGGGTTCTGCCTGAAGAAAAGTGGCCCGCCCTCAGCGCGTCGTTCCGCGACCTGACCCTTGAACACAGCCTGACCTATGCCCGCGCGGCGGCCCGCCGGATCGGGGCAGACGTACAGTTCCTGATGCTCACCACCCCGGACGGGCAGCCTGTTGCCGCCGCATGTCTGCGCATCAAACATGTTCCCGGCCTGCGGCGTGGCATTGCATGGCTTGCCGCCGGACCGCTGGTGCAGCATGTCGATCGGCCTGATCCCGACGCTGCAACACTGCGTGCCGTGCTGGCCGCACTGCGTACGTATGCTCAGGAGAGCGGGCATATCCTGCGCCTGCGGTTTCCGGCCACACCCTGGCATGATGTTGCATTGCTGGATCAGCTGGCCCGTAGCGAAGCGTTTTTGCCCACCGATCGATCCCCGACCTATCGAACCGTGGTCGTGGATTGTACCCAGGACGAAGACACGCTGATGCGTGCTCTGCACGGAAAATGGCGCAACCCCCTGCGCAATGCGCTGAAAGCCGGTCTTGATCTGGATATCGTGCCGATTGCACAGGCAGCCGACCGGTTTCATCCAATGTACACCGAGGTTCAGGCAGCCAAAGGCTTTCGGCCGGATATCCCGCCAGAATTCTACTATGCCCTTGAGGGGGCTGATTTTGCCCATGAGGTTCTGTTTGCCCGCAAGGACGGGACCGACATTGCCGCGATGACGCTGGGACGGGCTGGGTCCAATGCCGTCTATCTGTTCGGGGCCACTCTGGACACCGGGCGGCGCCTGAATGCCGGGCATTATCTGATGTGGCATTCCATGCTGCGCTGTCGCGACCTGGGCCTGAAGTATTTCGACCTGGGCGGGATAGATCCTGAAGCCAACCCTTCCGTCACACGTTACAAGCTGCGCACGGGCGGCACAGAGCTGCGCGCAGCGGGCCCGTACGAGTTCCGCCCTGCCGGCGCAAGCTCTACCCTGATCAGCATCGCCGAAACCATTCACGCCCGCCTGAAGAAACTGCGCTCATGACAAAGCCCATCGGTATCAACTTTCACGGCATCGGAACACCAAAACGCCCTCTGGAACCGGGCGAGGCCCCCTATTGGCTTTCGGTCGAGCAATTCGAACGGGTTCTGGACCGGATCGCCGCAGACCCTGATCCGAACCGGTTCACCATCACCTTCGATGACAGCAATCTTTCGGATCATGACATCGCCCTGCCAGCGCTGTCGGCCCGGGGGCTTCGGGCACGGTTCTTTGTCCTGACCGGGCGGATCGGACAGGCCGGATCACTGGATGCAGACCATCTGCGTCGCTTGCAGGATGCGGATATGACAATCGGCAGCCATGGGATTGACCATCTTGCCTGGCCGACACTGGATGACGCTGCTCTGGTCCGAGAACTCAGCGAATCCCGCGCGCAGTTGGAAATGATATGCGCACTCCCGGTAACCGAGGCAGGCATACCCTTTGGACGGTATGATGCTCGTGTACTGCGCGCCCTGCGCATGGCCGGATACACGGCCGCCTGGTCAAGCGATGGCGGAACCTGGCAAAAGAACGCTTTCCTGCGCCCCCGAACATCCTTGCGCGAGGATATGACTGATCACCAGATACAAGCGGTCCTGTCTGGCAGGGTCGCGCCCTTACGCCGCCTTCGGCGTGCATTGGGAATGGCCAGACGGCGCTGGACGACGACCGGCTAGCGGGTGCGTGCGACGCGCCCGATAGACAGTTCTCCGGGCAGGGCCTTGGGAAACCGGGTATACCGCATCTTTCGCCCTCCTTCCTCGGCCTGGGCCTGGTCCCCATCCTGACCGGACCCGTCATCTGCATCCAAAAACCAAACCCCTGCCCCCAGCAGAAACATCAAAAAACAGAACGTGGCATCCCAAAGGTGGACGGTGACGGCCGACACGCAAAGGCCCAGCAGCGAAATCAGGTATCCAAGGCGCGCATCTGCCGTTGCCCCGGTCAAATTTCTGCTGCCCAGTTGAAAGAACGTGACGATGACGGCCCCCACCAGCAGAAACAAGGCCGGAAAGCCGTGCCGCAACGTGACCACGAGCCAGAAATTGTCGACGCTGCTCAGCAGCACCATCCAGTGGGGGCGGGTCCAGTCATGCAGGCCGATCCCGAATATCGGGTTCCGTAAAATATCGTCAGACGCAAAGTTGAATGTGTGGATTCGCGCCCATGCCGTGCCAGGTGTCAGCGTGAAATGAGTAGCAAAGATCTGGAACATACTCCGGTTCGAACCGATTTCGGCAATGAAATACAGAACGCAAAATATGCTCAGCAGAACTTTCCATTTTTTCCTGAGGAACTGAAAGACCCAATTCCATCCCATCAGCGCCAACTGAATGACGACATTCAGAAACGCACCCGATGAAAGGGAAAAGAACACCGCACCCCCTACTACCGAAGTCAGGCCAACCTTCTTGAAGAACGATTTATGCCATCCCAGCACATACCAGGTCAGCGCGAAGGCCGGCGCACAGAACACGCCGAACAGGATAGGATGCGGCATCGTTGTCTGCGCCCGCAGCAATCCAAGCCGAGGTTCGAAAATCCACTTCTGATAGACGCTTAAAACCTTGCCGAACAGGTTCAACAGCGGGGTCTTGCCCGTAAAGGATTCGAACAGAGCAAAAGGCAGAAGAATAAGGATGAGCAGGAACAGGCATTTCACAAAATACCGAAACGATTCCAGATTGCGGATATAGGTGCGGGCAATGAAATAAGGCACCAGAGTTTCGATCATGAACATTCCGATGAACTGCCACATCGATGCCAAACCATGATTGACTGAAAAGGACAGAGCCGACCAGAAGCTGAATGCAATCACCAAAATATCAATCGGCCTGATCTTTCCAGCCTTGCCGCTCAGCCATCCGATAATCGCAGGAAACATGAACAACAGCAGGATCACCCGATACCCGCTGAGCTTGAGCCCCCCCAAGTGGAAATAAAACGGCATCGCAAAGGAGAAAATGAGCAAGGCGAGAACGATCGGCTTGGTCGCCGGGGCGCTGGCTTTCGCTGACAAAACGGCTGTCATCTAAAATTCCTGCCTTTAAACGGATAACACATTACAGATTGCACTAACATATTGTCAGTATTCTGGCCGTGCGCTCGAAGCCAATCACTTTTCCACAACATTGCCCGCAATGTCCTCATCGCGAGGGGTAGGATTGCGACAAGCTGGACCCCGCATTCAGGCGATCAATCTGGCTGCCGGGGCGCACGCCGTATTCGTTGTATCCGTCTTTCCTGCCTTGCGCGTAATAGATGAACTGGCTGTCATAATGCCCACCCTGAGAGGGGGTCTGATCCTGAATCAACGCATTGTTGAGCACAACCCAATCGCGCTGGTTCTCGTGCCCGATGATATTGGCCACCGCATTCTGCTCAATGACCACCGAGGTCGAATCCGGAGAAATGTTGATGACCGGAACCGAATGACCGCCGGGCACATGGATCACCGAGTTCTTTCTGATCGAGATATTGTCCGAGCCATGGATCGAAATGCCGTGAATATGACCATTGTAGATCATGTTGTTTTCAACCAGCACATTGCGGTGTCGCATGACTGGGTTGCCGAGGTCCTTGCCGTCTCCGCCAGCCCAGATGGTCTGGGTGAAATCGCCACCGGCCATGTCGAATATATTGTCACGGATAACTATGTCCGAAGACCCCCGGGGCGATACCCGCATAATCTGGATCATGTCGCGGTGATCCTGGGATCCAGCCGCACCGCCAAAATCGTGAAACCGGTTCCGCTCGATTGTCAGGCCATCTGCGGCATCCACATCAACCCCATCGGACCGAATCGTGTGAATGTTGTTGCCCGTAAAGACAAACTGCCGCGATTGCACGGACAGAACTGCTGTCCACCATCTGCGAAACTCGTTGCCTGAAAGGGTCAGGTTCCCGCCCCGCTCGATTTTCAGGCCGATCCCGATACTGTACCCGTCCGCCTCGGACCCTGTTCCCCTTGCAGTCCCACCGTCGAACACGGAATTCGATATCACAATGTCCGTACTGTTCAGGATGACGAAATAGGCAATGAAATGCGGGTCGCCCGCATTGTAGGTGTAATCGAAATAGACACCATCCAGATGCACATTCCTGGCTCCTTCCAGAACCAGACGGGTAAAACAGGCCGGCGCGGCAGGATCGGCGGACCGGATCACCACGGGTGACCGGTATGCTGTGTTCATCCTAAGGGTTCCATAATTCCCCGGCGCCAGAAGAAAGATTTCCCCGCCCTGGGCATTTTGCAGGGCTGCGCCAAGATCGGCGGCATTTGCGACCGGCTGCCCCTTGGTCTGAGTTGCGGGAAGGTGCGTTCGCACGTCTCGCCCCTGACAGGGGGTCTGGGCCGCCACATCAAAACCCAACATGAGCAGTAGCGCCCCTGCCAAGACGAGAATCCGGGACCCGGCCATAACGCACCTTTCTGATAACCACACTTGCAGGAAAGTGTAGGCAAGGCGGGTTCCACTGTCTATCGCGCCTGCTTGCCCGTCTGGCGCCATGGCACGTCCGAATGGCCCTTGCAACGCCCAGGTTTCCCTTACGGCACCGGGCAATTCATTGCCGATGCCTATCGCCCATACGCAAGGACACGCCTGAATGATGGCTATTTTGTGGCCATTGTTGCCCTGGAGGAATCAATTCGCCAAACCCTAGGCAACCGCTAAGGGAAGTGGAACAATTCCCGGTATCGAGTATCGAGTTCACTCGGAAATGACTGCAAAAGGGCAAAATTGTCCTCATACAGGCAACAGTTTCCAAACATAGCCATATTCCGGCCAATCTGTCGCCCTTGTGCGACTGTTCCATACCCCTTGGGTGAGCGGGATCTTCAGCGCTTTGGGATAAGCGCATTTGGAAACACAGGTGAAAGATGTCGACGACTATCATTGTAACTTCCGCCGCAGAGCTGAACCAGGCTTTGTCACAGGCCAGCGGTGGTGAGACGATCCTCCTTACTGCAGGTGACTACGGGTCACTGAACCTCCACAATACCAATTTCGCATCGAACGTGACGATCCAGTCTGCGGATCCGAATGCGAAAGCCAGCTTCTCGGATGTGCACCTCAAGCAATCTTCGAACATCACGTTCGACAGCATCAAGTTTGACTACAGCTTCAGTGGTGGCGACCACCACTTTCAAAGCAAATTCGGCGTCTACGACAGCCAGAACATTACGTTCAACAACTCGATCTTCGACGGCGATGTTGCCAGCGGCACCGGAACATCGGCAGACGGTACCGGCTATGGCACAGGTCTGAACATCGCCGGCTCGACCAATATCAACATCAACAACACCGAATTCTCACAATGGTGGAAGGCTGTCATTGCGGTGAATTCCGACGGGATCAATGTCACCGGCAACGACATCCACACGATCCGCTCCGATGGTCTGGTTTTTGACAATGTCGACAACATCCTGGTCGAGAACAACCACCTGCACGATTTCGGCGGCGCGGCTGGCTCGGGCGATCACCGTGACATGATCCAGATTCAGCGCGCCTATGGCAGCGGCAGCGACAACATCACCATCCGCAACAACCTCTTTGACATGGCCACCGGGGATTTCACTCAGACCATCTGGGCTGGCGGTGACGGCAAGAACATCGACGATCCCAGCGTGATCCACCACAACGTGTTGATCGAAGGGAACACGATCTACAACGGTCACTTCCACGGGATCTCTCTTTATGGTGTGGATGGGCTGACGATCACCAAAAATTCGGTCCTGCACGTAGACGAAAAGACGCTGACAGGCGGGATCGAAATCCCGGCCATCAACGTTTCCGCCGGTTCCAAAAACGTCACCATCGATCAGAACATTACGTCTCAGATCGTGGGGTATAACGGGCAGGCTGACTGGAACGTAGCCAACAACGCCCTGATTCAGCCCAGTGAGTACGATCAGAACTTCACCTATCAGGCAACGGCACAGGGGAATGGCTACAACCAATATGTCGTCGTCCCGGGCAGCTTGGCTGACACACTGAACGCCGGCTCTGCCGTCTCGCACGGTGCCACGGGATCCACCCCCCCGCAGCAGGTTACCCCCGGGGGATCACAACCCAACACCAACCCCACAACACCGGACAGCGGGTCCGGGCAACCCGATACCGGGTCCGAGCAACCCGATACCGGGTCCGGGCAACCCGATACCGGGACCGAGCAACCCGACACCGGGTCCGGGCAACCCGATACCGGGTCCGAGCAACCCGATACCGGGTCCGGGCAACCCGACACCGGGTCCGAGCAGCCCGATACCGGGTCCGAGCAGCCCGACGCCGAGTCCGAGCCTGTTCTTGGTGCCGACCCGCAGGGCGAACTGATGATCGACATAACCCATCAGGACAGCCCGGAGACTATCGGACGCCTGGACGAGGTTTCTTACGTTGGTAAAACCCATGTTCCGGCCGATGAGACGCAGGCCGAAGGCGATACAAGCGCCAAGCAGCCTGACTCCGGCTCTGAACCTGCCCATGGTGGCGGCTGGCAAAGCGAGTTGTCGATGATCGACATATCCAATCAGAATAGCCGGGGGAACATCGGAACCCTGGACGGAATTTCTGACGCTTCGCAGGTTAGCTTCTCGGTCGACATAACCCGTGACGAAGGTGAAACGGGTGCTGAACGGCTTGTATGGAACCACTCGAATTTCGGCCTGAAGATGAATAAGAAAGGGCATCTGGTCGCAAAAGTCGACAACAATGATGACGGGTTCCGTAAAGGCTTCAAGATCAAGGATGTCGACCTGAACGACGGTGAAACACATCAGGTCACCCTGATGGTTGATCAGGACACCGACCGCCTTCAGATTATGGTCGATGGTGCCGTTGTCCTGGACGAAACCAATACGGATTTCGATTTCGCCGGCGGACAGGAAAGAGACTGGTACGTTGGTGACAGCGTTGACGCCTTTGCGATCGGCGAAGAAGCCCCGTTTGTCGAGCCGTATTCTGATTTGTTCGCGTAACGGCAAAGATCGCTGAAAATACAGCCTATTGATTACCACTGCATGGGCGGGTACCGAAAATTCGGACCCGCCCATATCTATTCCGCCCCCTGGCATTGCCAGTCATGTAAACTTGGGTGCATACGTTCTTTGAATGCTGCCAGCATTCATCTAAAGATTGGTCAAACAGCCATGTCACTGCCTTAATAGGCGTATTGCAAAAAGTCTTTTTATCGCGATTGGCCCCGTTTCAAATGCCGCGCAAGGTTACGGGTTTTTTGGGAGAGTAAATGGTACAGTCAGAAATACGCTGGCACACGGATTGCAGACAGGATTATCTGGATACGGTCTGGAACATCATAACAGATGAAAAACCGGCCCGGATCATGGAAATCGGTGGCACGACCAGCCGATCGACCGGCGACAAGACACTGCCCGATCATGTCACATCCTTCACGATCAGTGACATAAGTGCCGAAGAACTTTCCCATGTTTCCGATGAGTTCGACACCCTTCAGATCAACGCCTGCGGCGATGTCAGCCATGTGGATCAGAGGTTCGATCTGATCATGTCCAAGTTTTGTGGCGAGCATATGCCCGACGGCAAGCAGTTCCACAAAAACATGCATCACCTTCTGGCGGATGGTGGCGTTGCTGTTCACTTGGTGCCGACCATTTTCGCCTCACCGTTCCTGATCAACTGGCTGTTTCCCGAACAACTGACACGCAAGGCGGTTCAACTGTTGCAGCCCCGGCGCTTTGATGGCCAGAATACCGGCAAATTCCCCGCCTACTACTCACTGTGTCGCGGCTCGACACCGTACATGCGAAAGGCGCTGGCGGATGTCGGGTTTTCGAGCATCGAAGTACATGAATATTACGGGCACCATTACTATGATAAGATTTTCGGCCTGCGGCAGCTGGATAACGGGCTGGCACGCCTGTGCGCCCGGCGCGAATGGGCGGTCTATTCTTCCTATGCCATCATCGTAACGCGCAAGTAAGTGCCCCAGACCGGGCCCACGGCGTTTGACAGGAAGCCACCAAGGCCTGAGGCTGTGGAAAGAGCGGAGCCACAAAACAGCCAAACAGACGAAGTAATGGAATTGACGCCCCAGTTTATGAATACCCGCTTCGACAGGTGGAGCGCATGACAAGTTGAGATCCGAGGACGTAGAGATGTTAGAGTCGAAAAGTTATCAGGCCTATATGAACAGCCCATACAAAAGCAGTAAGCATTCCACTTACTTCGATGTGTATGACAAACTTTTTTCTCCTTACATCGGGAAAGATATCACGTTTGTTGAGATCGGCGTTCTGGGTGGTGGATCTCTTTTCATGTGGCGGGAGTTCTTTGGCCCTCAGGCGCGCATCATCGGCGTTGAGCTGAACCCCGATGCAAAGCGCTGGGAACAGGAAGGGTTCGAGATTTTCATCGGCAGCCAGAGCGACCCGGATTTCCTTGAAAAAATCGTAAGGGAGGTCGGGGACATCGACATCGTTCTGGATGATGGCGGCCACACCTATGAACAACAGATCATTACGACGGAATGCCTGTTGCCACACATCAAGGATGGCGGAATGCTTGTGGTCGAAGACACGCATACCTCCTACATGGAAGGGTTCGGCCTCAGGCACCGTTCCTTCATCAAATACGCCATGAACATGGTGGACCGTATCAACCATCGGTTCTCGCGACTGACGCCTGACGCCTCGGAAAAGCGTGCCTGGGGGATTAGCTTCTTTGAGTCTTTCGTCGTCTTTGACGTGAACCGCAAGGCGACCTCGGTCGCATCGACACCCACAGAAAACGCTGGCGAGGACCTGCATGCCAAAGACTTCAGGCATGCGGACAATCAGACCTATGAAGCTCTTCTGAAAACATCCAAAGGGCTTTCGGCGCTCAAGGCCATTCCGGGGATGCGTGCCGCAGCCAGGCTGGTACGAAACATCGTGTCGCTGCCATCCAACATGAAGCGCGCCCGCAGGTTGAAAGAGTATTTTTGACCGGGTCAGGGACAGCTGTGTGCACGTTTCTTGTGGGAAATGTATAGCATGAGCATTGCACGACCCGCACATATCCTCTCGACCAGGTTCCGCTGGCCGCATGCGATTTCCGCCAGCCTGCTCATTTATGCACTCACAACCGCACCGGGCCTGATCAGGGATGGCAGAAACCCGGATGACTGGCGTCAGGTCCATGGCGCGCCCGAAGGCGGGCTCCCTCTCAACTGGACGACCGAGGAAGGTCGCTGGGCGATGGAGGTGCTGTATGTTCATGTTCTCCAGGAACGTTTTCTGCCCGTTTTGCAGACTGGTCTGGCGGCAGGCGCCTTTCTTCTGCTGTCATGGGTTCTGGCGCGGCAATCCAGCGATCGTGACACCCGGCCCTTCGCGACCTTCCTGATTTTCACGCTTGGCGTTCATCACATCTATATGATCAACGCCCTTACCTTTTCGAGCCACGTGTTTGCTTTCCCGCTGGCGTTGCTGCTTTCCGTTGCCGGTTTCAAATGTTTTGAACGCGGCATCCTTCATGCGTTTGGCGCTCGGGTGATCTGGCTTTTGATCGGTGCGCAATGCATCGCGCTTTGTGCAGCACTCTATCAACCTTTTGTCCCGTTCGGTGCCGTGATCCTGTTTGTCTCGATGATCCGAACCGACCGATACAAGACCACAGATGTGGGCACATTCATCCTGCTGTCGGCAATTGGGGCATGTCTTGGCCTTCTGGCCTATGTTGCGCAGGCCCATCTGGCTGCCCAACTGCATGACCATGTCCCCACAACCAACCGTGTCGCCCTGGCCTCGGCGCACGAGTTGCAGGACAAATTGGAAAACAGCTTGAGATTGCTTGGCCAGATCTGGCGGGGATCGCTTCAGAGAATACCCTTTGCGGTCAAGACTCTGAACTCAGCCTATATCGGAATAGGGGTTTTGCTGAGCGTCGGGTTGAGCATTCATGTCCTTGCGCGCCCTCCGCGCAACTGGATGAACGCCCTGCGCATCCTGGTGGGTATGATCGGGATTCTCCTGTTACCTCTTCTGATCTGGTTCGCCTATGACGGGCCATGGCTGCCGTCTCGGGCCGTCGCATATGTCGGCTTACTGGCTGCGGTGTTCTACCTGGCTGTTGATGCCGAAATACGGGCAAGAGGGTTCACGGCACCCATCATTCTGGGCCTGCCCCTGATCGTTGCCCTCACATACGCATTCATGGCGCCTTTCGTCTGGAGCGATCAGTCCGAAATGGGAGACCGTGATGAGGCGCTTGCCGAAAAAATCATGGCGCGGGTCGCGGAACTGGAAGGGTATGACGGCGCGCCATTCCGCATCGTCGGCCATACAGATTACCCCGATCTGGCTTGGGGGGACATGATCGGCTGGACCGTATTTCACGCTGGCAACTCCCGCCCGGGCATCTTCAAGGACATGTTCGATCTAGATTGGTACGCCGAGGGCGGGCTGTATGAAGGACCGCTGGCCTGCGAGGCCTTCCCGGCCGAGAATTCCGTCTATTTGTATCAAGGTGCCGCCTATGTCTGCCTGTCACGAAGCCCCGGCTTTTCCGGCAACCTCATGTGCGCCGATAGTGACAGGCCCGAAATCGGCCGTGTCTGCGTCACACAAACAGCGGTTCTGCGGTTCTCGGAAATCTGTGCGCCCCCCGTTCGGGGGGACAGAATTGACGTGATACACACCGCGACGCCAACCATCCGCAGCGCTTTTTACGACGTTCAGAGCCGTGGCCACACCATACATGGCGGGTGCTTCTATACCGCAGGCTGGAACGGTGAGGTGCCTGATGTGATCGACGTGTCGATGGTTGGCGGGGATGGTGCAGTCACCTGGTCCGAAAAGCTGACGCTCGGCGCGGCACGATATCCATTCGACAGCGCAGAATAAGGCGTGCCAGAGTGACCTGAGCCACATCCTGTAGTATCATTCCCGGATTACCGTTCCGAGTAGTTGTGTTTCAGAGTGGCTATTTTGCAATGGCATCATCAGATGAGAAAAGCGTTTTTCTAATCAGGCGTGAATATCGCACATATGCTGTCCTGTGCGCCCTTGGTGTTGCTCTTGCATGTGTCGTCCTGCTGCGGCTCTGGGGGATTGAGGAACGCAGCATGTCCCATCCGGAAATCTATGTCCCCGGCATCGAGCTGGTTCCGGGTATTTCCGAGCCACCGCCGCGACATGGTCTTGCCGAAACTCTCTGGTGGCATTTCCATGACGAACCGCATCCCATGGGATGGTATACAGCCATGCTGGGCTGGACCAAGACATTCGGGACTTCGCATTTCGCGTTGCGGTTTCCGGGCATCCTGTTTGCCATGGGGTCGATCCCGCTGATTTTTCTGATTGCACGCAGCATATTCGGATCGTCCATCGGCTGCCTGGCCGCATTGCTGCTGTCGCTTCATGGCTTCCACATCTTCTGGAGCCAAACGGCACGTATGTATGTCGCCGGTGCCTTCCTCTCCCTGCTAGCGACCTGGCTTTTGCTCTGCCTGATGAGAACACCCAGACCACGGCCCTGGCTTGAGTGTGCTTATGTCGCCTCAGTTGTGGCCGGAGTGCTGACAGTCGAGTTTTTCTGGCCCCTGATCATGATCCATCTGCTGTGGGCAGCATTGGTTCTGCCCCGGCCCGAGCTGGTATCGAACCGCTCTTCACACAGGATCGGCCTGTGGCAGGGGCCCCGGCTGTTTCAGATACAGTCCCTTGCCTTCATCCTTGCCGCCCCTGCGCTGGTGCATGCAGTCTATCGCGCGCGCAAGGGCGCAGCGCTTGATCCATCCCCGGACTTTCTGATCGAATACTTCTCTTTCGGATTTCTGTTCGCCAAAGACGAATTCACAATTCCGCAGTTACAGATCGGGCAGGTCTGGGTCTGGTTGCTGCTGGCCTTTGCTCTGCTGCTGCTGACGGCCAGCCTGAAAGCCCCGAAGCGGGAAGCACCGATTTTCGCCACGACCCCTCGGATTTCCGTCTGGATTCCGGGCCTGCTGGCTGTCTGCTCAGCCGGTTTCATATTCTGGCTCGCCTCAATCGCACATCGCCGGAACGAAGCCTTGATGGCAATGTCCATCTTGCCGTTTCTGGCATTGCTCATCCCTGTCCTGGGCGCGGTCTGGGGCAGGTTTGTCCCCCGTCCGCCATCGCACACCCCGCATCACCCTCAGGAACGGGCGCTGCTTTTGTGGCTGCTGGCTGTTGCCGCACCGTTGATCCTTTTTGCGGCATCCCATTTCGTATCCGTCCTTGCCCCGCAGGCTTTTCTGGTTTTTGTACCTTACCTGCTGATCCTCTGCGCAGCAGGGGCAGTCTGGCTGTTTCAGAACATTCGCCTCAGGCTGGCAACGACAGGGCTGTGCCTGCTCGTCTTTGCTGCCAGCATACTCTACGCCAGCCGAAAGCCCGGCGCGCCGAACGATTATCAGGGCATTGCGCAAGCCGTGTTATCTGAAATGCAATCCGGCGATCTTGTTTTTCTGAGGAACCGGGATTGGGTCGATACACCGCTGTTCTATTACATCAATGACGCGAATTTCGTCGTCTCGGAATATGATGCATCTTTGCAAGCCAACCCCACATCCCGCGTCTGGCTGATCACCTGGCCCCATGAAGAAGCTTTTGTCATCACCGATGCACGGCGTGAGGCATTGAGTGACTATGATAAGACACTGGAAATTGAAAAGTTGCGCGCCCGGGCGGAACTTTTTGAGCCTGAGGGAAAACCATGATCACCTGTGCCCAAATGAACGGAAAAAGGCCCGCGTCATGGTGACGTTGAACATGAGTACACCCACAACTCCGTCCCGGGAAAAAGCTCTGGACCAAAGCGCTCCGACGCTCAGCATCATTGTGCCTATGTTCAATGAGGAAGAAGTTCTGCCGGTTCTGTTCGAACGTTTGGGGCAATTCCTCGATCAGCTTGGGGAAAGCCACGAGATCATCTGCGTCAACGACGGCAGCACAGACGCGACCGCCAGGATTCTGGCTGCGGCGCATGAGCGCGATGATCGTATCAAGGTGCTGAACTTTTCACGTAATTTCGGCAAGGAAATCGCATTGACGGCGGGGCTGGATGCAGCTGCGGGTGAAGCCGTTGTTCCGATAGACGCGGATTTGCAGGATCCGCCCGAACTGATCGAGACATTTCTGGAAAAATGGCGCGAAGGGTTCGATGTCGTCTATGCCGTCCGGCGCCACCGCGACAGCGATACCGCGATGAAACGCTGGACAGCGCGGAAGTTCTATCAGGTCATCAACCGGCTTTCGGGGGTACCGATACCCGCCAATACCGGCGATTTCCGCCTTATGGACCGGCGCGTGGTTCAGGCTGTAGGGCAGCTGCGCGAGCACAACCGCTTTATGAAGGGCCTTTTTGCCTGGGTCGGGTTTCGGCACACCGAGGTGGCGTATGACCGCCCCGAGCGTGCGGCGGGGCAGACCAAATTCAACTACTGGCGCCTTTGGAACTTTGCGCTGGACGGTATTACCGGGTTCAGCACCGTGCCTCTCAGGATTGCGGGCTATGTCGGCATGCTGACTGCGTTGGCCGCGATCATCTATGGTGTTTTCCTGATCTCACGCACCCTTGTCTACGGGGTGGATGTACCCGGCTATGCCTCATTGATGGTTGCAGTGCTGTTGATCGGTGGCCTGCAACTTGTCGTGCTGGGCGTCATCGGGGAATATCTGGGGCGACTTTATGCAGAGGCTCAGAAACGCCCGCTTTACATTGTCGAAAGCAGCCTGGGGTTTGAGCCACTGGACGGTCATTCATCCTGATCGCTCGGCCTCATCTGCGCCGGTAGACAAGAACCTGCCCGTCCCCCAGTGTCCCGGCAAACTCATGCACGCGTTCCAGCCGCCCTTCCGCATCACGTTGCAGATCAGGAATGGCACGGAACATCCGGTCTGGGAACAGAACAACCAGCGCCACAGGGCCAGGTTGGGCCATGGCCTCGGAATAGTCCTGCGCATCCCCGATGGTTCCCCAGTCGGCGTCGAAGTGGTCTTCGAAAAGGGGGCCGCCCGGGTTGATCGCATATACCCGTTCTGACGGGCTGCGGGTTTCTTCAACAAGCGCAAAAGCCCCCGCCAGATCCTGTTTCGGAGCAGAATAGTTCCGCTGCACCAAGAACACGGACACCACGATCATCGCCAGAACGCCCAACGCAAAGAGCGGCGATCCAAACCGGGGCTGTTGAGCCCACCGTGCCACCGCATCAGCACCGTATCGACACCCCACAACGGCCAGAATAATGATCAGCCCGATATCGACGAAAAAGAACCTCGGCCAGATCCGCATCTCAAGCGACAGCAGAAGCAGCAGCGTCACGGCGATATGCATGGCGATGGACGGGAAAAACAACGGCTGCGTCGCATGCGCCCCCACGGCACCGAAGACGATGACGGCCAGCCCACCGATCGCGATGAACAACATCAGCGGGCCGGTATCCCCAACCGCGGTCCGCAAACCTTCGACAATTGTCCAGAGCGGGTTCTGGTATTCCTGCATGGGGTCCACGGCGGATGTCGCCGAAACCTCGCTCACCGTGCCCGCTATGCTTGGCAAGATCGGCAGATACGCGAACAGGACCAGAACCAGCGCAACCGCAACACCCACCAGCGGATGCAGCACCCATTCGCGGGTCAAAGTGCCCCGGCCGAACCCGGTCACCAGGGAAAGCAGCCAGATGAGACCCAGTGCAACAAAGAAAAATGCACCGGTCAGATGGGTGAAAACAGCGGCCGCGGCGGTAAAGCCGAATGCAACCCAGGTGCCGGTCGCTGGCTGGCGCATCCCCCGCAGAAAGAAAATGAAGCCAAGCGTGCTCCAGAATGCAAGCTCGGTATATCCGCGCGCGTTCTGAGAGAACCAGACCTGATGATAGGACAAGGCCACCAGCAAGGCAGAAACATGCGCAATCGTACTGTCTGCAACCTCTTTTGCCAGCCACCAGATTACCCCGACTAGACCGACGCCAAACAGGACGGCCGGAAACCGGTATGCCCAGGCCTGATCTCCGAAGATCTGGGAAACCAGCTTTGCCTTCATGCTGAAAAAGTAATGATGGTTCATCGAATATTCGCGCATCATCTCATTCCACGGAAGGCTGACATGCGTATCGACGGTCCGGATTTCGTCATACCACAAGGGCGCGTTCAGCCCGGCGCTTCTGAGGACTGCGGCAAGAAGAAGAATGAACAGGAGTATTGCCAGATCGTTGCGGTCAAGCGCGGGGGAAGGCTGTTTCATGGGCTTCTCCAGTCCACTCGGTTCAGGTCAGGCACCCGGCAAAATCGTCGGCCTGGACACGGCGCATGCAGGTGCCGGTCCTTCTTTCGCATCCCACCGTATCCGGGGCGCATACTGACACAAGGCTCGGATGCAGGCGGTTTCACCTCAAAGCAGCCCAAATACTCGATAATATACAAAACATCCCCTTATTGTTTCCACTTCCTGCGCTCTGTCAGGCCACCCCATCCAGCATCTGCCGATAAATCTGTTCGATCCGTTCATGCACATGGGTTGGGTCGAAACGGTCCTCACGTGCCAATGCGCGGGCGTTGGCCCCCAAGGTTTTACGCAGCCCCTCGTCCCCTGCCAGTTCCAGAACGGCAGCGGTCAGCCCTTCGACATCACCGACAGGGCAAAGCCGCCCAACCCGGTCCGACACAAGCTCACTCACACCGCCGCAATCGGTCGCTATCACGGGCAAACCGGCGTGAAAGGCCTCGACGATTGAAATCGGCAGAGCCTCCCACCGGGACGTGAGCAGCATGAAATCCGCGGCGGCCATATGCAGGGGGACGGTATCGATCGGCCCCAGAACCCGGATGTTGTCACCAACCCCGGCCGAAGCAATCCAGTCCGAAAGCACGTCCGCCAGAGGACCGTGGCCAGCCAATGCGATCACGATATCGCGCCGGACCTTCACCAGCCGGGCCAAAACATCGATCATCACGTCGATACCTTTTTGCGGATCCAACCGGGCCGGACTGAAAATCAGCACGCCTTCCCCATCGCGCAAAAGCTCCTGTCTCAGCGCCAGAACTGCGGCGGGATCCTGATCCGGTGGCGGCGGCACACCAAGCCCAAGCTGGGCGGTGCGCGCCCGTGGCAGACCACGCGCAATCAGTTCATCAAGGGTTTTACGGCTGGGACAGGCGGTGACATGCGCCGCGAACTGAGCACTGCGCGCCACCCCGCCATACCGTTCGGGCGTCGAACCATGGAAGGTGAAAAGGCGACGGGTCGGCTGACCGGCAAGCGCCAGCCGGGCGACAAGTGCAGGGGCGGTTTCGTGGGAATGAACAAGGTCGAAACGGCCGCGGGCTACGATCTTTCGCAGTTTTTGCGCGCACCCCATGGCGGCTCCAAGCCGTCTCGTCATGCTGAGACGCTCATCTTCCGATACACGTTTCAGGTCCAACGCATGAAACCCGACATCACGCCCTTCCCGGCCCCATGGGCCCGGCGATCCGCCCAGTTCGACATGATGCCCCCGATCCCGCAGATGATCTGTCAGGTCGAGAATATGGCGCTGAATTCCACCTCGTTCGAATGCTGGCCCCAATTGCAGAACGCGTAGCGGCCGGGTGGAACGTCCGGTTGCAATATCCAGATCCTGCTCTGGTTGCCCTGAAACATAGGCCATGGACGAAACCCCTTACCCCCTTGTCCGGGGCACATGCGGACGTCATACAAACCCGCCACCCGGAAAGGTTTTACCAAATCGATTGCAGGTTCAGCACCGTTGATCTGATATGGTACGAGGCCGAGCCATGTTGAAACACAGCCATCATATGGCAGGTGCGCAATACGTCAAAGGTATCGTCGGCATTGGGGACGTCGATAAAGGGGAATGAATGCAGCAGCGCCCGGATTTCCCGCCTTTCAGGGGGTTTAGGTGCCGTCATATAAGCCAGACCACTTCAAGTGCCCTGCCCTGCGAGACGAGCCACTCAATGAACTCGTATTCGCTGAACTGAAAACAGCAGCAAGATCAATCAGGAGCTTGAGTGGATTGGCATGAGCAGAAGGTCAGTATGTGGAGATCCGGATTTGGATTCACTTTGCCGCAAATCGTCATACATCTGATCAAGCGCTTCAAGAGAACGATGAGCCAAGCGTCCCGGGCCGGAGGCACCAAGGTCGATGATCTGCACGTCGTCGCGTAACGCGAGCGCGTCCCGCAGCATTTTGTAGCCACCTGAACGCTCAAGACCATAGGGCCAAAACTCCAGCACAACCGGACAACGCATTCTGGTCAGGCTCTGTGCACAGCTCAGCACGTGACCTTCATGCCCCTGCGTGTCGACCCAGATCAGGTCTGGCCCGTTTTCGGGCAGCAGGCCGTCTTGTACCAGGCTGTCAAAGGTACGAACCGGCACATCCTGAAGGTTCCAGTCACCTTCGTCATGCAGGTTTGCGGCTGTGTCGTCGGAAACGCGCAGACGGTGATCTCCGAAATTGGACGGAGAAAGTTCCATCTGCATCGTTCCGTTCCGGTTCGACACAGCCATCTGATGGCAGGTTACTTTATGCTCTACGTCATGCAGCAGCGCGTTCGCGCGCAAAAGGCGAAAATTTTGCGGATCAGGTTCGAAGGCAATAACCCGGTCAAAGCCGCGTCGCGCCGCATGCATCGAATGGGATCCGATATTCGCGCCGATATCCACGAAACATGATGTTGCAACATCATGTCCGTTTTCCCTGAGCATTTGAATCACATCGTCGATGGCCTGTTCCTGGAAACGGCCTTCCTGACGCATAGACCAGCCAATTACGGCATCACTGCGGTGCGTGATCCAATACCCTCCCGCCGCGCCACGGGATATGACAAGATCCGAGCTCTGCACGAAGGGCTCGAATGGTGCAGAGATGTCTGTGCCTTCCGAAAGAGAGGATGTCTCGTTGCTGGCCACTGTTGCCGGTTCAGGCGACGCGCCGGGATGTTGGCTCGCAGGCCAGGGCAACATCAGATAATCCGGGCTGTTCATCCACTGCCGGAACGGGTGCTTCGGGGATCCGTCGCTCTCAAGAATCCAGTTTCGAAACACCCCACGCGGTTTCCCATTGGTGTGAAACAGTACCCTCCGCAAAGCACGTATTGGACGTCCGTTTGAGGGTCGGAACAGCAGGCGTTCCAGAATGTTGCGCTCAGATTGCATTCACAGTGCCTTCAGTTCTTTTTTGCAGTTCATCGGTTTTGCCGCGCACCGCTGATACTTTCGCACTCAGCGGCACATCTTCATCCAGCCCTTTTGCCCACTGCAACGACAGCCTTGTCTTGGATGGCCAACGCCCGGTGAATATCCGCGCCCGGCCTCATTTGACTCAGGGTGGTATCACGGATCACGTATTCAGCATCCATTGCAGCGTCTCTTCCAGCTTGTGGCGAACGCCCACCGGGATCAGACTTTCCAGATGTGTTGGATCGCCCATCAGAATTTTTATTTCCTGAGCACGCGCAAAAGCAGGGTTGGACACCACTTCGATCTCATGGCCGGTGATGGTCCGGCACATATCCAAGATCTCTCCCAGCGCCGTTGCCTTGCCCGAGCAGACATTCACGGTTTCACCCCGAGGCGCGGTTTCAAGCAGCAACCTGTATATCCGCGCCACGTCGCGCACATCCGAAAAATCCCGCGCGACGTCCAGATTACCCAGCTCCAGCTGCGGCTTCTTTTGACGAAAATGTGAAACGATCTTCGGTACGAGGAATTTGGGGTCCTGCCCGTTGCCCGTATAATTGAATGGCCGCGCGATCACGATAGGAAGGCGGTCGTCAAACAGCCGGGCCATGTGCTCCATGGCAAGTTTTGAAACCGCGTAATCATTAACCGGCGCCGGACGAGTGATTTCCCGGATGGACGCCTCTGTGGCGTTGCCATAGATATTTGCGCTGCTGGCCAGAACAACGGCCTTGCTTCCGTGCCCGGTGTTGGCCAGCGTTTCAAGCAAGCACCGCGTCCCCATCAGGTTGACCTGATAGAAGCTCTCTGCTGTCCCATGCGCCACAAAAGCGACCCCCGCCAAATGCAGCACTGCGTCCGGCGCAACATTGGTGATAACCCGCTCAAGGCTGCGAGCATCGGTTAAATCCGCTTCCAGGTAATTGGGATCGGGTTCAGGGGCCGGATGAGCCCCAGTCCCCCAAACATCCCATCCCGCCCTTGCAAGCTCTTTCGCGGCGTAGCGTCCGGTAAACCCGTGGCGTCCGGTAATCAAAACTCGGAGCGCAGACATCAGAAGGACACGCCCTTCTCGTTACGCGCCAAATCTGCCTCAACCATCATCTGGCAAAGGTCCTCCAGGGACGTCGAGGCTTCCCAGCCAAGCTCTTGTTTTGCCTTGCTTGCGTCACCAATCAACAAATCCACTTCGGCAGGCCGGTAGAATTTGGGGCTGATCTGCACGAGAACACGGTTGCTTTCGGCGTCGACGGCCACTTCCTTCTCGCCCTCGCCTTCGAAACGCAGCTCGATTCCCGCACTCTTGAATGCCATGGAGACAAAATCCCGTACGGTCTCGGTACGACCGGTTGCCAGCACAAACGTGTCGGGTTCATCGGCTTGCAGCATACGCCACATGCCGTCCACGTAATCCCGGGCAAAACCCCAGTCGCGTTTCGCGTCGAGATTGCCCAGCTCAAGGCAGTCAAGCTGGCCCAATTTGATTTTGGCGACTGCGTCGGTGATCTTGCGGGTCACAAATTCCAACCCCCGCAGAGGGCTCTCGTGGTTGAAGAGAATGCCCGAGCTGCCAAAGATACCATAGCTTTCGCGGTAGTTTATCGTCATCCAGTGCGCATAAAGCTTGGCAACACCATACGGGCTGCGCGGCCAGAACGGGGTCGTCTCGCGCTGTGGCACTTCCTGAACCTTGCCGAACATTTCGGAAGTGGACGCCTGATAGAACCGGATCTTGGGGTTCACAATCCTGATGGCTTCGAGCAGATGCAGGGCACCGATGCCGGTAATCTGCGCCGTCGTGTGCGGTTGTTCGAACGAAACGCCCACAAAACTTTGAGCGGCCAAGTTATAGATTTCGTCCGGCTCTACCTGCTGAATAAGCCGGATCATCGTCCCCATGTCCGTCAGATCAAGCTCGGACAGAACCAAATTGGGGTGATTGCGAATTCCCAGATCTTCAATGCGCCAAAAATTCGTGGAAACAACCCGGCGAAAGGTGCCAACGACCTTGTATCCTTTGTCCAGCAACAGCTGTGCGAGATAAGCACCATCCTGCCCGGTGATACCTGTAACGATCGCAGTTTTTGTCACTCCTAATCCCTTTCTGTTTTGTCGATTGCCCATCGGATGAGACACCTCGACATGAGCAATACTCTTTTTTGTCAACTTCGCCATGTCTACATGGCCGCTGCGGTGTGATTTCGCTTAACTCCCGTTGCGGAACAAGCGACCTTCAAAATTTTGCATCGGAGGGGAACCGTTCTGAGCCGGACTTTGAACCGGGGGGCGAACTTTTCGATCAAGGGCTGACCGGCTCAAACGCCTGAAACTCTCCAATATGCGTTGAATTATCTGGGTGCGTACATAGCCTGCCCCATATCCTGAGCCACATCAGACCAGCTGCGCAGATCCGCGACTTTGATTTTGTCTTCCAGGGTTGCCCGGTGAGAGGGATCATTGAGCCTCAGGACAGCTTCGGCAATGCTTTTGACACTCATTGCATCACAATATTCAACCAGATCCATTCCAACTTCGACAAGCGAGCTGTTCTCGGCGACAACTGCGGACTTTCCGTAAGCCAACGCCTCGCCCACAGGCAGGCCCCAACCTTCGTAGACACTGGGCATCAATACAAACTGGCAATTCTTGTAGAGAACGTGAAGCTCTTCGTCCGTTGGGCCCTTAACTTCGCTGACATAACCGTACACATCGCCCGTCCCCTTCATCAGAAGATCAAACTCTGTCGTCACCCAGCCCCTGCGACCGGCAAATATCAGCTTTGGCAGGTCCGTATGACCCTGATCAACCAGATATTTCCATGCCATCGCCGTGCGCCAGATATTCTTGCGCAGTTCCACCGTGCCAACACAAAGGGCGTAGGGTTCACCAACAATTTTCCGCAAATGGGCATTGAGGTGGCGAGCATCTTCAAGCTGAGGGTATGCGTCAAACGAAATCCGGGAAGACACGGGGCCTTGCTGTTGCACCTCGATCTCTGCGGGTTCGGTTTTGGACAGTCCCGCCTGCGCCAAAGGAATAGCTGTTGCGTTGTGCCGGATGTCATGCGCCTGAAAAAAGCGTAAAAGATCGCGCCGGGTGGCTTCGGAAATAGTCATATAGCGGCTCGTATATTCCCGAGAGGTCAAAAGCCAGTCATAGAATATGTAAGGCATGCTTCCAGCTGTAAGCTGCGTGACCTGAGCCCCAAGTTTCCTCCACCTGGCGGAGAGCCCTTGGGTTTGGTTGCTCTGCTCCCCAACCTTGGACCGCCGGGAGCTGGAATTTTCCGGCTGTCTCATGATGACGGGCTGGTAACGCCATCGGGATAATGCAGGCAATCGGGACGTTGTATCCAATAGCGCTGTGGGGTCTGTCCTCGTTGTAGTGCCTACGCCAATCCTCCAACTTTTCCCGAGCATCCGCAAGGCTCATGAACCAGTGGGCGTTCAGGCACTCCGCCCCGGGCGGTTTCAGTAACCCAGTTTTTGCAACACCCCGCGCAAGTCCACGGCAACGTCCGTCCAGGTGCGAAGCTGCGGTTTATGTGCGGTAATGCGCGTGCGCAGTTGTTCGGTGAAATCCGGATCCGTCAGCAACCTTGTGATGTGATCTGCAAGCTGATCGGCCCGATCCGGGTCGAAATAAACGCCAAGGTCTCCGCACACTTCTTTCAGAGCGGCCGCGGTAGAGCAGAGCGCTGGCGTGCCGAACCACAACGCTTCGCCTGCGGGCAAACCCCAACCTTCCATTCGGCTGGGCATGATAAGCGCCAGTGCATTTTGATATAGATTTACCAAATCCGTCTGGTTGGGGTTTTCGCGAAAAACCACATGATCGCGGATTGTGCTGCATTCATCCGATTGCAGATAGGCCGTGGTCTTGTGGCGCAACGCCCCGGCCAGAACCAGCGTGGGAACGTCTTTTCCATCCCGTTTCAGAATGCGCATCGCCTCGAAGACCACATCCAGGTTCTTACGGCCCAGCATTGATCCAACGGTCAGAATATAGGGCTGCTCAGGGGCGTCCTGCTCAGCCTGTTCGGTTCCTTCCGGACATTCATGCACAAGAGGCACAGCAAAGGTTTCTGGCGCTTCAGGCAGGATATCTTTTTGGGAAAAATCCAGAATCTCCTGCCGCGTGAACTCGGAATTGGCCAACAAGGCTTTGGACCGCGAAACCAGCAGTTGGTTGTCCCCGATGAAGTTGCGCGGAAAGCTTGCCAGCCGGTGTTCAAAATCGTGCAAGGGGATCATGTCATGCAGCATGGGAATGATGTCGCAAGACACGTCCTTGCGATCCAGTGCGCACAGAATCTCGACGATCAGCTTGGGTCGCCCGCAGCTCACCAGGGTTTTGCCGGACATGTCTATGGGCGTCATGCCCGGTGCGATCGCTTCCCAGGCCTTGCGGTTTCTGCGCATGACCAGCGGCCGGACAGCTGCAAGCGCCAGATCCCGCAACACGGATTTGGTATAGTGGTGACTGCGCACACGCACTTGCCGGATTCCGCTGGGAACGTTCAGGTCCACCCCGCCATCTGCCCGCAGACTTGGGAAGATTTCAAACAGCTCATCATGACCTTGTGAGAAAACGGCGAACCTGACGGCGGTGCCCTGTTTTTTCAGTTCTGCGCCAATCTCGGCAACGACCCTGGCAATCCCGTAGTAGCGCAGCTTACCGGTTGAGGCCAAAAGAACCTCAGTCAGGTCATAGACAACCTGCTGCTTTTCGGCTGCATTAAGCTCTTTCACCATTCCCGTTTCCGTTCGATCATCCGTTCAGTTGAGGCTGTCTTCCCGGAGCGTTCTAGACCCGGGAATAAACGTCCTCATAGCGGATGATGTCATCTTCGCCCAGATAGCTTCCGGTTTGCACCTCGATCAGAACCATTGGCACTTTGCCGGGGTTTTCCATGCGGTGCACAGCGCCAAGCGGGATGTATACAGACTGATTTTCGGTGACCAGTTTGACGTCGCCGTCGACCGTGACCTTCGCAGTGCCCTCGACCACGATCCAGTGTTCGGAACGGTGGTGATGGCTTTGCAGGGACAGGGCCGCGCCGGGGTGGACATGGATGCGTTTGACCTGGAAGCGTCCACCAATAACCAGACTTTCATACCAGCCCCACGGACGGAAATCCTTGGGAAATATAGTGGCCTGGTTTGCGCCCTTGGCCTTAAGCGCTTCGACGGCTTTCTTCACGTCCTGCGCGCGGGATTTATCCGCCACCAGAACCGCGTCAGGCATTGCCACGGTGATGACGTCCTTCAGGCCGATACCCACCACTTCCAGATTGCCCGCCTCTGAACGCAAAAGCGTGTCGCTGCAGTCAATAGCCGTAACGCTGCCCGCCGCCACAACCCCGTTTTCATCGGGGCCCGCTTCACGCCAGACCGAGTCCCAATCACCCAAATCAGACCAGCCAGCGGAAAACGGCACGACGCTCAGGTTGTCGGCTTTCTCCATCACGGCATAGTCGATCGAGATATCCTCGACCTGCCCCCAGGCCTCAGGGTCCAGCCGCAGGAAACCAAGATCCGTCGTGGCTGCCTCGCAAGCTGCCTTGACCGGGGCCATCAGCGCCGGCGCGTGGGTTTCAAAGGCGGCGATGACATCATTGGCCCGGAACAGAAAGATACCGCCATTCCACAGATGTTTGCCATCGGCCAACATCGCCGTTGCCGTATCCACATCCGGTTTCTCGACAAAACTGTCGAGCTTGACGGGCGCGGTGCCGTCAGGCGCCCCCGCCAGCTTGAGATACCCATATCCGGTCTCAGGGCGGTCCGGCATGATTCCAAAGGTCACCAATTGCCCGGCCTGGGCCGCGGGCACGCCTGCGGCCACAGCGGCGCGGAACGCATCTGCATCAGGCACGACATGATCGGATGGTGCGACCAGCAACAGGGCCTCGGGGTCGGATGCCGCCACATGCAGGGCCGCAGCCAGAACCGCAGGCGCGGTATTGCGCCCTTCCGGCTCGATCAGAATGGCACCTGGATCAATACCCGCTGCCAGCAACTGTTCAGTCACGATGAACCGGAAATCAGACGCGGTCACCACCAAGGGCACGCCATACCCCTCTCCGGACAGGCGCCGGGCCGAGGCCTGAAACAGGGTCTCTTCCCCGGTAATGGCGGCAAACTGCTTTGGGTAGGATTTCCGGGACAGCGGCCAAAGGCGGGTGCCGGAACCGCCGCAGAGAAGAACAGGAGTGATGGACACGATCAAACAACCTTTGCCAGTAAATAGAGGTTTCTACTCTCAACTTAACACC
>NZ_WVQW01000013.1:0-69324 GCF_013110635.1 Ruegeria sp. HKCCD6604
GTTCGTATAGTCTTTCCCATTTGTTTCGCGCTTCTGCGTATGCGGGATCTAACGGTACCCCGTCTGCGAAATCGTCAACGAGCGGGAACATCCAGCCGTTCGATAAGTTTCCATTGTGCGGAATAGCAAGCACACGCCCGCCGGTTGTTTGCTCATAGTTTTCCAACCACTTCCAAAGATCACGAGGGTTTGGTGAGCCTACCGGGGGCGTCGTTGTATAAGGCAGTATCTGCCTTGTGAGCTCAGGGCCGTCGCGAAATATCACGTTTCGGTGCAAATTGTTCCCTGCAACGAGAGATGTCCATTCATAGGCTATGAAGGTACTGAACACGCCTGGGTCATTGTACTCCTCCGCGGCATCAATAATGTCGTCCCAAACACGGGCGTAAGCGGGATTGCCGGGTTGATAGTTCAGCGCAGGGGAAACCTGTCCTTGAGCAAATGCCGCGGTAAGCTCAAGCGCAGCTGCCAAGGCGGCTTCCCCACCTTTGTTGAATTCCTCGTGGAAATATCTGCCTTGCTCATCCGCCAGGATGTTGGGTGCACCCCCAATGATGTCGGTGATTGCTCCCATCGCATCCGAATGGTCTGTAATCATGAAGAAATCGAGAGGTATCGAAAGTTTTACTGGTTGACCCGTGTTAGAGATCACCTCTTCGCCACGCGCAAACCGATAAGCATCTCGCGGCATCAGGCGTGTCCCGCCGCCGCCAGCATCCCCGGACAGTCCAGTATGAACGTGGGTGTCTCTAAAATAGACTTGAGTTGGATACGCACGCTCAGCGTAAGGTGAATAAGGGCGACCAGAAGGTCCAGAAAGCCCAGACGGTTTTATTGCATCCTGAGCAAGGATTGGGTTCCCCAAAATGAGAGCGAGGGGCAAAACATAGCGAAACAACTTTTCCTCCATAATTGGAGGCATCATAACACAACTCTGGTACGGAGTTTTTCCGGCCGAGAATAAATGTCTTCTACACTTGAGGAGTAGACCCTCGGTGAACTTCACCAAATGGCTGCAACAAGCTGGGAGCAGCAAATTATCCCGTGGTGCTAGCGATTTAATGAATTTTCGAAGAGCCGTCCAAGTGGTTCAAAGGCTGTTGAGCCGATGCTTCTCGAGTATCCCACAAAGCATAGTCTTGGCTTGGAGCCTGTGTTCTCGATGGCGTTCACGCGCCACATCCGGCCGACCTTCACTTATCGCTTGGAAAACAACACGATGATCCTCATTGGATTTGACTGGTAGCGGCCTGATAAACAGTGTCGTTGCGCGTGCGCGACGAACCTGGTCGCTCATCATGGCCACAATCGCTTCGACCCGTTTGTTGCCACCTAAACGCACGAGTTCCTGATGAAACAGCTCATCGGCCTCTGCCCAGGCTTCAAGGTCTTCGGCGTCGATGGCTAGGTCCATCTTTGCAATCGATCCAGCAAGTACCGACAGTTCATCATCTGAATAACCTGCTTCGGCTGCGCGCTGTGCTGCGAGGCTCTCGAGTTCCGTCAATATGTCGTAAATTTCACGCATATCATCTGATGAAACAGGCAGTATCCGCACACCCTTGCGGGGCCGCATTTCCAGCAACCCCTTACTTTCCAACATCAGCGCAGCTTCTCGTATCGGGGTGCGGGACATGCCAAGGGTTTCGGCGAGTTCCGACTCCAGATGGTCAGTCCCGGCTGCAAGTTCGCCGGATAGGATCATCCGCCGCAAATCCCTTACAGCGCGTTGTGTATTGGAAAGAGTTTTTGCGTCCTGATCCTTCACGGCGTCTCCAGGTTGATCTTTCGTCCCTCCGCAGCCGAGAGATAGATTTTCTCTTCTATGCGGATCACATCCAAATATTCTCGGGCCGTGTTTTCCAACAGCGTGCCCCGTAGAAGGCCCGAAATGACGTGACTTTGCAAGGCGTGGACACAGTCTCCTCCAAATCCTTCGTGATCGCTCGGAGGTAGAATCTGCTGTCGCTCCTGTTTTCCAAAAGCGCGCAGTTCAACTGAACCGTCGCCGTTAAGAACCAGCGATCCTTTCGTTCCTTCAATAAGCGCTTCGCCCATGGTTTGGCGCAGGTTTTCGGCACTGTGATCAAGGCACCTGTTCCCGTCGAACAGAGCTTTCAAGCCGTTGGGGTGATCAAACAAGATGTAACCTGCATCCTCGCCTGCGATAACGGGGTTCACTCGACGCAGGTCGGCATAAACCGCGCTGGGCGCATTAAACAGAAACCGGAACGTGTCTACCCAGTGAACCGCTGTTTCATGAACGAGGAAACGCGGCATGTCCTGAAAGTAGGGCTGCCGGTCAAGATAGGCGCGTGGTCCCTGTCCGTCGCCGGGCCGAAGCCGGAAAGTCGCTTGTAGAGGCGTTCCAATTCGACCTTCAGCCATCGCTTCCTTGATTGCGCGGTACCAAGGCTGGAAGCGAAAGTTCTCGTGTACGACAATCGTTGCGCCAACCTCATCTGCTTCGGAAACAACCTCCTCCGCTTCACCCAGAGACAAGCAAAATGGCTTTTGGCAGATCAGCCACTTGATACCAAACCGCAGTGCCGTGCGGATGGCCTCGGCCTGCGCCACAGGAGGAAGGATGATGTCCACGAGATCTGGTTCTTCTGCCTCCAACATTTTCGACAGATCATCATAAGCCGCCAGCCCTGTTTCCCTCGCTTTTTTGATATCACGGTTGCAGGATGCAACTGGAGCAGCGCCAGGCATTCTTGACCAGCTTTCGTAGTGGAACTTGCTGAAGTATCCCGCACCTACACACGCGACCCGAATGGCTTCTTTAGTACTCATGCCGGCAATGCTTCCAATACCGCTGAGGCCGCTTCCTGAGTTCCAGCTTTGCCGCCCAAGTCTCGCGTCAGGTTTTGACCGTTCGCCACCACCTTTTCTACGGCCTCGCGCAATCGAGCGCCGTCGCTGGACAGTTCCGGGTGATCATGGGTCAAACCCAACCATTCAAGCATCATTGCCGCGGACAGGAACATTGCAAAAGGGTTGGCAACACCCTGTCCCGCAATGTCCGGAGCGGAGCCGTGGCAGGGTTGGAACACGGCGTGGTTCAATCCGATATCTGCTGAAGGAGCCAGTCCAAGACCGCCCATAAGACCTGCACCAAGGTCAGAGAGGATATCTCCGAACATATTCTCAGTTACCAAAACATCGAATTCCCAAGGCTTCTGGACCATCCAGAGGGCGGTCGCATCAACATAAGCATGGTCTGCTTGTAAATCGGGATGGCGTGCGGCCTCGGCGTCAAAGATTGATCTGAAGAATGCAAAGGCGCGGAATACATTGGCTTTGTCGACACAGGTTACTCGTCCCGGGCCGCGACCGGACGCCTTGCGGTTGTTGGCGAGATCAAACGCAAAGCGGAATAGCTTTTCGGATACCTCGCGGGTGATCAGCAGGGTTTCACGCGCCTCATCTTCCGTGACTTCGCCCGTTCCTTGGGTGAAGAACAACCCTTCGGTGCTTTCACGGATCAAGACAAAGTCGATCTCTTTTCCGGGAGGCAGCGCCAAGGGGGTCATTTGTCCGCTGCTTACCTTTGCCGGACGCACGCCAGCAAAAAGGCCAAGCTGCTTTCGCAGGTCTATCTGAGGAGAAATCTCGGTTCCGTCAGGATATCGAACATCCGGTAAACCCATTGCTGACAGCAGAATCGCGTCGGCCTTGCGTGCAGTTTCGAGTGATCCTGTTGGGAAAGATTCTCCAGTTTTGGCGTAGTGGCCTGCGCCTGCTGGTGCGTCTGTAAACGCCAACTCGTAGGTCGGATTACCGCGCGAGAGATGGCGCAAAATTTCAAGCGTAGGCGCCATAATTTCCGGGCCGATCCCGTCCCCGTGGAAAACCGCGATATCGTAAGTCTTTTTCATTTTGGCCCGCTTCCTTCCCGTTTTGCATTCATAGCGCGATAGCAGCTTCCACTACAGTCCGTTGACAATGCATTCTTTAATGTATACGCAAATAAATGCAACAATAAACGCGAAGTTGTTTTGGGAGGACTTGGAAATGAAACTAAAGCTAGGGCGGTTAGCGGCCGCAGCCGTGATGGCGACCGGGATCGCAGGGGCAACTGCCGCGCAGGATTATCCCTATCGTGATATCACCACAGCTGTGGTCTGGGGGGCCGGTGGCGGCACGGACACGATTAACCGAATGATCATGGCCGAAATGGAAAAACACCTTCCGGTCTCGATCAATGTGATCAATCAAACAGGTGGGGTCGCAGGCTCCAACGGCATGGTCTATGTCATGAACCAACCAGACGATGGTTATACATTGGTCGGGCTGTCAGAATCGAATGTCACGGCCGCTGTGCAGGGGGGGTGGGACAAGAAATTTGATTTTTGGTATCCGTTTATTGTCGGCGGATCGCCTGATCTGATCTCGGTTCCAGCGGACAGCCCTTACAATACGCTGGAAGAACTGGTCGACGCTGCCAAAGCTGCTCCGGGTACTATTCCAGCAGCGGCTTCCGGTGCAGGTTCGATCCACCACTTGAACCTTCTGGCCATCGAAAAAGGGTCCGGTGCGGAATTCAAATTTGTTCCATACAAAGGCTCAGCACCCGGGCAGGAAGCGGCGATAGCGGGTGAAGTTGCGTTGGTTGTGACTTCACTGGCTGAACAGGCTCCGTTGATTGAGGGCGGTCAACTTAAACCGCTCGCAATGTTGACGCCCGAAGATGCGCAGATTGCAGGCACAACAGTGCCATCTGCCTTTGGCATCTATGACGGGCTCGACCAGTATCTGCCGCTCAAACAGGCCATCGGGTTTGCAGTTCACAGTTCAGCCGGAGATGACGTAAAGGCTGCGCTTGGCGCTGCGTTCGAGCAGGCGATTGCGTCCGACACCGTCGCTGAATGGGCTGCGGCAAACAAATACGATGTCGGCGGTCAGCACGGCGAAGAAGCTCAAGAATTGTTTGCGAACCTTGAGGCTACCTTTGCCTATACCTTGCAGGACCTTGGTGCTGCCACTGTCGATCCGGCCTCGCTGGGTATCGAGAAGCCCTAATCCGATCAATTTTGAAAGGGCGCGTTCGATCGCGCCCTTTCCTGAAGGAGGCAGGCCATGGACAAACCTGACGAAACACTGATCCTGCGGACGCGCGATTTTTGGGCATCGATTGCTCTTATCACAGTGTCCCTCTTTTTCCTTTGGAAGACATTGGACATTCCACTTTGGGGTGAAAACCGCGCCGGTGTAAGTGGATCTGATTGGTACAACTCGGCTGCAATTGTACCGCTGTTCATCTTCGGCGGGTTACTTGTCCTTTCCTTCGTTTTGCTGGCTATTTCGGTCCGTTCGGGCGGAGCTCAAAACGCGTTCAGTGCCTTGGGGATTGGATGGGATAAGTGCGAAGCCTACCGTGCTTCGACAATAGGCCTGATCCTTCTTGCATATGTAGTCGGACTGGTTCCCAGAGTGGACTTCATTCTGTGCTCTGGGTTGCTGATCACGGCTTTGACTTACGGCTATTACGGGGGTCATGCGCGGCGTGCTTTGGTGGCCTGTGTCGCAGTTGTCGCTGCCGGTTTGTTTGCGTTCGCCGTGTTTCCCGCGCAGGCGGATTGGAATGAACACGGTGATGATTGGTTTACATTGGCCGTTTGGGTCACGCTTACACTTGTGGTGTTGTCCAAAGCGGTTACTGAACGCGTTTTGCGGTTCGTTCCAGTGGTGGCGATACTTGCCCCGCTCATCCTTGTAAGCGCGATGGCCTTTGTTTTCCGGCAGAACGTGCCCGCGCGCGGCGGACTGATCTTCAAGCAAATCGAATACCACTACTACGTGACGCTTCGTCCGCTTTGGAAAGACTGACCGGATGGACTTTATCCTTTCGCAACTCGCTGGATTTGGGGCCGCTTTCGTGGGCCTGGCAGTGGACCCGCTGACCTATCTGTACTTGGTCGCATCCGTATTCCTGGGCATCGCATTTGGAGCATTGCCCGGACTTACGGCAACCCTGGCCGTGACGATCTTGACGGGCTTCTTCGGTAACAAAATCCCGCTCGACTATTCGCTCATTGCCTTGCTCGGGGCCTATGTCGGCGCGATTTACGGTGGTTCTTACCCTTCAATCCTGCTGAATATACCGGGCACGGCAGCCAGCGCTGCGACGGCCATGGATGGCTACCCTCTGGCCAAAGCGGGTCGAGGGGGCGAAGCACTAGGGCTCACCACGACGGCCAGTTTCATTGGCACAGTAATCGGGACCATCACGCTTTTGATTTTTGTCTGGGCGCTGCTTTTGGTTTCAAAGAACATCGCAAGCCCGGAGAAAGCATTGTTGGCCCTGTTCGGCATTCTGCTTTCTGGCACCTTGATGAGCGAAGACCTGGTGATCAAGGGATGGATCGCTGGTCTGATCGGGCTTGCGATGTCCATGGTGGGGCTCGACCCGCTGTTGTCTGAACCACGCTATACTTTCGGCTGGTCTTACCTGATGAGCGGATTTCAGGTTGTGCCAGTTTTGATGGGGGCCTTTGCGATCCCCCAAATCATTGATGGATTGAGGCACGTTGAGGCCGGGAAAGTTCTGGCCCTGAAAGGTCGCATTCTTCCGAACCTACGCTCCATCCGACGCTACCTGCCCACCATTGGCCGGTCAGGAGTGATTGGAACTGGGGTAGGAGCACTTCCCGGCGTCGGCGAAGATGTCGCCGGGTGGGTTAGCTACGGTGTCGGTAAGACTGTATCTGCCGAGGGCGACAAATACGGAAAAGGCTCTTTGGAAGGTCTGTTGTGCTCTGAGACTGCAAACAATGCCTGTATTGGTGGTGCTCTGATCCCGCTTTTGGTGTTGGGCATTCCCGGTTCGCCACCGGCCGCCGCTTTGATGGGCGCTTTCAAAATCAACAACGTGATCCCAGGCCCGACGATAGACCCCGAGATCATTCTGCGCGTGGTTGCAATACTTGTGCTGGCATCCCTGACAATGTTCCTGATGGGGCTTTTCACGGCTCGGGTATTTATCAAGATACTCGCCATCCCGCAGACCATCTTCTTGCCCGTCGTTATGGTTCTGACAACAATTGGATCTTTCAGCGTTGGTGGCGGCATCAATGATCTCTACCTTATGCTTGGTGTGGGTGCCGTTGCCTATTTCATGAACCTGATGAAATACCCAATCGCCCCGTTGGTGATTGGTGTTATTCTGGGAAGCCTGTTTGACGAAACCTTCCGCCGGTCGCTGTTCTTGTCGGACGGGGATCTTTCGGTCTTCTTTTCACGACCCGGTGCGACCATTCTGCTGCTGCTCAACATTGGTCTGATCCTCAGCCAACTGCCTGTCGCAAAGCGCGCTTTCTCACGCCTAAAAGGAATTTCTGTCTGATGTTTGCGGTTACTGTCACCTTCACTCTCAAGCCCGGTACGACAGACACCTTTTTACCGCTGATGGTCGAAAACGCTTCAACCTCTTTGCGTGAAGAACCCGGATGCCATCAGTTTGACGTTTGCCTCGTTGACGATCCCGAGACGGTGTTCCTCTACGAAGTTTATGAGGACGCTGCCGCGTTCGGTGTTCACCTCGAAAGCCCGCATTTCAAGTCCTTCGATGCTGCGGTGGCTGATATGATAGAAGCCAAAGTTGTTCACCAGTATTCCGAGGTCATTCGATGAACAATTGGGAAATCCACGCCGTCAAATATGCAGATCGCAATGCCCGGACGCGAGCTGATAGCTTCATCATCGATGACAATCACGACGCGCCTCATGCGATGGACTACTTCGTTTGGGTGCTCAAACGCGGCGACAAAGTCATTCTGGTAGATACTGGTTACGATAGCGGCGAGGCCACTGCCCGGGGTCGTCCCATCGCGATGGACCCTCGCGAGGCTTTGCGGCCCTTGGGTATTTCGCCCGAAGCGGTGACCGATGTCATCGTGACCCATCTTCATTATGACCACGCGGGGGGGCTGCATATGTTCCCTAACGCGAAGTTGCATATGCAATCGGCGGAAATGGCCTTCGCCACGGGCCCCTGTATGTGCCACGACCATCTGCGTGCGCCTTTCTCGGCGGGCCATATTTGCGAGGTCGTAAAGCGTCTCTATTCAGGCCACGTCATATTCTACGACGGAGAAGCCGAGATAGCAGATGGGGTGACTGTGCACTGCATCGGGGGGCATTCGCGCGGGTTGCAATGCGTTCGGGTAAGGACGTCAGGCGGATGGATGGTACTCGCCTCAGATGCCTCGCATTACTACGAGAATTTCATGGCGCGCAAAGCCTTTCCCATCGTTGTCGACCTGCAGGACATGATGGACGGTTTCGAGACGCTCGAGAGGTTGGCTTCGCATCCTCGACTCATAGTGCCCGGCCACGATCCACTTGTGCGCGAGATTTATCCCGTCGGAGCAGCGCCGCATATCCATAGGTTGGATCCAGGGCCGACGAAGGACATCAAATTATGAAGATCGGCGTCATAGCGGACGACTTCACTGGTGCGAGTGATATTGCGAACACCTTGGCAAAGGGCGTTGAGCCGGAAGGTGGGTTACGCACGGCTCAGTTTACAGGCATTCCAACTACCCCGGCGGACGAGGCGATCGAAGCGGGTGTGATCTCTCTCAAAAGCCGCACTGCACCTGTCGATGAAGCTGTTGCAAATAGCTTGCGCGCCCTACGCTGGCTCGCGGATCAAGGATGCGGTCAGTTCATTTTCAAGTATTGCTCGACCTTTGATTCCACGATGGAGGGAAATATCGGCCCCGTTGCGGAAGCACTCGCCAACGAGTTGGATGAGCAAAAGGTGGTTTTCTGTCCGGCCTTTCCCACCACGGGGCGTACCGTTTTTCAGGGACATCTTTTTGTGCACGGCAAGCTGTTGCACGAGTCTGGGATGGAAAATCACCCTCTTACTCCGATGACGGATGCCAACATCCGGCGATGGTTGCAGCGTCAGACCAAAGAAGCGGTCGGGTTGGTGCCCATTGACGCCGTGAAGCAAGGATCCGAGGCGATTGCTGCTGCTTTGAAAAACGCCGACGAACGATTTGTGATTGGCGATGCGATTTCGGATGAAGATTTGTTGGCCTGGGGCGAAACTCTAAAGGGTGCCAAGCTCATTACTGGGGGATCGGGTATAGCACTGGGGTTACCAAGAAACTTCTTGAGAGGGACTTCACCCAATAGTGCTGGCAGTGTGTTCCCTGGTTTCACGGGGCCCGAGGCGATCCTTGCGGGGTCTTGCTCAGGCGCTACTCGTGAGCAGATCGATGTTCATGCGAGTTCCCATCCGACCTTCGCAATTGATGTTCCGGGCGTCATTTGCGGAGATGTGACCACGCAAACGCTTTTGGAATTCTTTGAAACGCACTTGGGTCAGGCGCCGCTCGCATATTCGTCGGGAAACCCGGAAGATGTGCGCGCGATCCAAAACCAATTTGGTCAGGAAGAAGTAGCGGAAAAGCTGGACAATCTCTTTGCAGACACCGCGCGAGAACTTGTCCTGACGGGGTGCAAGCGATTGGTGGTGGCAGGAGGGGAGACGTCGGGCGCTGTCGCCAAAGCCGTGTCTGCGGCACTGGGGTCTCCTGCCATGTCGGTTGGGCCAGAGATTGACCCGGGCGTGCCGGTCCTGAGCGTTGGAAAAACCGAACCCATCGCGCTGGCGTTGAAGTCTGGAAACTTTGGCGCTCCGAACTTCTTTTTGAAGGCTCTCAGAATGATGGAGGCAGGCACATGAAATCTGAAGAATTGGTATTGCGGCAGCAGATGTCGGAGTTATGTGCCTCGCTGTTTGAGCGTGGATTTTCCGTCGGCACTGCGGGCAATGTCTCCGCACGTCTACACGACGGTATCCTGATGACGCCAACCAACTCAACTTTAGGAGATATCAACCCCGAGCGCATCGCCAAGATTGATTTGGATGGAAACCACGTCTCTGGCGACAAGCCGACCAAAGAGGTTTTTCTGCATCAGGCCTTTTATGAGACTCGACCAGAAGCGGGCGCGGTGGTTCATTTGCACTCGACCTGGGCCACCGCCCTGTCGTGTCTGGAAGACATCAACCCAGATGATTGTATTCCTCCGTTGACGCCGTACGTGGTGATGCGCGTCGGCACGGTCAAACTTGTTCCATACGTCAAGCCGGGTGATCCGAAATCTGGTGACCTGATCCGCGAATTGAGCGGTAAATACAGTGCTGTACTGTTGGCCAACCACGGACCCGTCGTCTCGGGAAAGGATCTTTTCTCAGCGGTCTGTGCAGCAGAAGAGTTGGAAGAAACGGCCAAGTTGCTCGTGGCACTGCGGGGTATGCCAACCCGAACGTTGGATGCAGAACAAGTCGCAGAACTCAAAGAGACATTCGGCAGGATTTAATCCAACGCAAAATACTGACTGTGCAGACTTTTGGGCAAATCGTGCAGGGCTATGGGCGTTAAACTTGAGTTTAATGAACGGAATCTATGGCAAGAAAGCCGCGTTTTGAGGCACCTAGGCCCGGTGTGGCTTATCAATTGCGGGCGTTCTTTGCTGGCCGAATGCAAATACTGCACCGGACTCTGACAAACGCTTATGCTCTCAATGTATCATTTCTCACGGGTGACCGGGCCTTCAGTTTAGATGACAAGAATTTGATTTCGGCGGAGCGTGCGGTTCAAATACAGGGGTGTTTTTGATGAACTGTGGGCAGAATTTGCGGCCTAGCTGCTTCTTCAGCCGCCGGTTCTCGGAATCCAAAGCACGCAGCTCCTCGTCAGACAGTTCCATGCCGCCAAACTTCGATTTGTATTTGTAGAAGGTGCTCTGGCTGATCCCAAAGCGCTAGTAAACATTCCCGTATTCTCGCAAGCTTCCTGTTGCTTGATCATCTGAATGATCTGTTCGCCGGTGAATCTCACTTTCACTTGTCCGTCCTTTAGTTGGCAAGACTCTACGCAAAACAGGAGGAGATTTGCGGGCTCAGGTCATGTCCTGAAGAAACACAAAAGTCTTGATCTGACCAATTCCCGGCGGCAGCATTGACCTGCGTTGTTCGAAAAATGGGGATACCGTTTGCAAGGCCTTCTTGGTCTCTTCCTATGTAGCGTCTCGGGTTGCTTGCGATGATACATTCCTCACCTGAACTGCTGGCAGTTTCCAGGCGTTGGTATGAGATTCTCAGAACCAAGAAGAATACTGAGGAATTGCGGAACTTTCTGTCGAAGGCAGAAGAACTTCGGTTCGTTGGAACCGGCGAAGGCGAGTATTGGAGCGGGCAAGCCGTCCGTGATGGGGTTAGCGGCTTTTTTGCGGAAATCCCGGCACCGGTCGTTTTCGAGGAAATTGAAGCGGAAGCCTTCGAAAACGGAGAAACGGGATGGTCATCCTTTGTCCATAAGATTCAATTTGTCGGCTTTGACGAAGCCGTCTTCTATCGCACCGTCCTGATTTTTGTCCTGGAGGGAGCAGCCTGGAAGATCATCAATCGCCACGCTTCAGTGCCCACTCCGAATATTGAACTTGTGGGTAAGGAACAGCTGGCCATCCAAAAACTGATTGATGCCGCACGCGATGAAGGGCCCGAGCTGACCCAAACCGAAGGTTTAGCTTCGGTACTTTTCACTGATGTGGAGGGCAGTACGGCATTGGCAGAGGCGTTGGGTGATCAGCGTTGGTCGGTGCTGATCGAAAACCATTTCCGGGTCTTGTCGGCGATCATTGAAAAGCATCATGGCCAGTTCGTAAAATCCCTTGGAGATGGAACGTTGTCTGTCTTTCCGTCTGCGAAAGAAGCATTAGCGGCTGCCGTCAAAATTCAGAAGGCCATTGCGTCGGTATCCGAAGAGCCGTTTTTCGGAATTCGTATTGGAATTCACACTGGCGATGTCGTGCAATCACGTGGAGATTTTTTCGGTACCGTGGTCAACAAGGCGTCACGCATTACAACGGCTGGTGTGGCAGGTGAAATACTCGTTTCAGATGTGACCCGCGCCATGGTTGCCGGACAGACCGGTTTTTCGTTTTCCGGCCTAGAACCCAGACTGCTCAAAGGTCTCCGTGGACACCACGTTCTATATCGGCTCCAGTGGAATAACTGAGCGTTGACTTTAACTTAACCCGACAAGTCGAATAGTGCCCTCGCGGATCAGTTGGGTACAAAGCACTGTGTTGCACAGTACAGAAAATCGCCAAAATACTCCGGTGGATTGCGGCTATCGCCCTACTGTCACGTGTGCAGTACGCAACAAGATCAGCATACAATTTCTCGCGCGCCGGATCGTTCGGTTGGGTCAGTGTCATGTCCTTCCAAAGACGAGATGCGCTGTAGATGCTTCTGTCACTCGTCCACAACACGAAACTCACCGGAAGGCGCGTCAGTAGGTGGTTCTTCGAACTCATTGGAAATCAGACCGCGACGGATAAGTTCACGAATGGCGGCCGCTCTGGATGGCAGTCTGTTCTCGAACCGCCAATCATCGATGGCCTTAAGCTCTTCGAGGTCGAGCATCAGTTGCAGTTTTTCAGTGCGCTTTGGTGGTCGATTTTGATCAGACACTGGCATGACCTCAGTAGCTTACGTCAGTTACTCCAAACATGTATGGCAATGGGCCTGTGTGTCTACATCAATGTTGGCATGTTGGGCTGGATACCCATGATCATGAAGCGCCCCATTATGCGTGGCATACCTATAATAAGTATATGATTTTATTTGAAATTTACCATTTTCTCCCTAGTTTCTACTCTGTAAGAAACGAAATGGAGTGAAAATGATACAGCAAGTTTTGAAGTCTGAAGTTCAGGAAGAAACGAACGATACAGGCATCGACAAAAATGCGTGGATCGCCAACGCGGTGACGGAAATACTGGCCGATACAATGATCCTGATGGTGAAAACGCAAGGCACACATTGGAACGTCGTCGGCCCGCTATTCCTGCCGATCCATGAGCTTACAGAGCGTCAGTATCGTGACCTGTTTGAGGCCGCTGATGAATTGGCCGAGCGCGTGCGCGCGTTGGGTCAGGTGGCACCGATTTCGTTCACTGACATGGTTAGCCAGGCAAAGTTGACCGAAGAAGAAACGGTCAAAGACGCAGAAGGTATGATCAAGCAGTTGGTTGCAGACCATGAAGCGATCGCCCGAAACCTGCGTGAGACTGCCGCGACCGCCGCCCGTTATGGCGATGGGGCTACAGAGGATCTGATGAACGCCAGGATGGCGAAGCATGAAGAAGCAGTCTGGATGCTCAAGGCGATTGTTGCGGCCTAGTGGGCGGCTCCCGTCGATCTGAACCACCGTTTGAGAAGAAAGGAAAACTCATGACACGTGTTGGGTACGAGAAGAAGGCACAGCTGCAACTGGATAGTTGGAATGCCCAGATTGATGTTCTTGAAGCCAAGCTGAAAGTGGCGGAAGCGGATGCCAAGATCGAGCTCGAGGAACAACTCAGCAAGCTCTACAAGGTAAGGTCAGACGCAGAAGCTCAGCTGAAAGAGTTGAAGTCGACCAGCGACGAGGCCTGGGAAGACGTCAAAGAGGGCTACGAGGCTGCATGGAATGACATGCAGAGTGCTTTGAAAAAAGCGGCCGACCGGTTCGCGTAAAGCAGAGTTCGTTAAGAAAGCGCGTGTTGGGAATGGGGACTGGAATGCAAACACCCAGAGAATTAGTGAGATACTTTCGCGGGTTCCTAACCATCCCTGCCGCCATAAGTCTTTCAGGTCTTGTGGTGGCTGGGATTGTCTTCAAGACCGAGCAAGCGCTTGTGAAGTGGGGTTGGTCCGCTTCCGATTGGCTCAGCGTTTCGAATCGCACTGCGAGCGATGTACTGAGCGCAATCTCGGCAGCATCCATGTCCGCATTGGTCATGGTCTATTCCATTGTTCTTCTGGTCTACACCTTGGCAGCTGGATCTATTGGCCCCAGGCTCTTGCAACGCTTTGGCGAAGACAGGGTAAACCAGGTTGCAGTTGGTTCACTTGGAGCAACGTTTTTATACAGCTTGATGATCTTGTGGTTGGTACGCGATGACACATCAGTGAACTTAGCCGTGGTGGTTGGCATAATCTATTCAATCGTCTCAGTTCTATTGCTGCTGCTCTTCGTCCATACAGTATCGACGCGCGTAACCATTGATCAGGAGGCGGCGCGGATTTCTGAAGCTTTGGATGGTCAAGTGAGCACCGCGATCGAAAACAGTGCAGATATTCCATCTTCAGAGGCAATCCCCGAGGAGGGAGACAAGCGCCCGGTCCCGGCTTCGGGAACTGGTTATGTGAACTCGATCAACACCGAAGAACTGGTGCGTACGGCCAAACAAGCAGGAGCAGTCGTCGTTTTTGATGTGCAGCCTGGTGACTTTATGGTTCCATCGGACATTTTGGCCAATGTTCATGGTGATATTGATGAGAGCCTCAATGATCTGGTGCAAGCGGCAGCTCCGTTGATCCCCGCGCGAGACCCTAACGGAGATATCCGTTTTTCTGTCCATCTTCTCGTTGAAATCGCACTTCGGGCATTATCGCCGGGTGTCAACGACACGTTCACCGCAATTGTCTGCATCGACCGTCTATCGGCCTCTCTGGCCCGTGCGTGGTCGTCCAAGCTCTGCACGGGTGTGTATCGAGATGACGACGGAGCCGTGCGGGTGGTTTACCCATCCATCACGGCAGAGTCGTTGTTTCACGACTCGATGCCAGCTCTAAGACGCGCCGCTCGGGGCAATGGCCTCGTGACGGCCGCCCTTATTCGAGCTTTGGTGCGCATTGCTGAAGCGGCTCCAGAAAAGGAAGCGTGGGCTGTTGTAGATGAACTAACCGCAGTCAGAGATGAGACCCGAGAAAGCGACATGCTGGAGCGCGATATTGATAAGTTTTGTGGTCAAATCGAAACGGCAATGCGAAGGCTTAGTTAAACATCCCTTACACTTGTAGTCCCGTTCTGCCGGGGAGAAGTGCGTGGGCCATCCGCAGGCTTATCGAAAAGCACTTGAGTGCCGGGCTTGCCTTCAAGTTCAAAAAAAAGACGGCAAGCAGGTGATGAAAGCAGTCGGCAGTTTAGTCCACCGAGCAGCTAACAAGCAGACAGAAGAGAATGATCGCATAAAGCCCAAAACGGGCGGGCACTGAATTCAAGCAGAATTGACTTTCGCAGCTTTCAGATAAAAGGGTTGTGAGTTTCCTTCTTTAACTCGAAGTACCCCAATTCATGCCAAGGTGGGAGGAGTTGCTATGAAAACAACGGTTGTGACTGGCGCCGCGGGAGGGATGGGGAAGGCCATCTGCCGCCAATTGCGGGCAGATGGGGTCCACGTCGTTGGACTGGACCTTAATGAAGAGGGTCTGGACGAACTGGCAACAGAATTGGGCCCAGATTTCACGCCGATCTCCGTCGACCTAACGGATTCCATGGCTATTGCTCAGACGTTTGATGGCATTAAGTCAGCGCACGGCGGTCTGGATGCTTTGGTAAACAACGCGGGCACCTGCTTCATGTCCGACTTCCCGCACATTCCGCCCGAGGAACTCGAAAAACAGATGGCAATCAACTTTAACTCTGCGTTCCATTGTTGCCAGCAGGCGGTTCAGTTGATGCTGGAACGCGAAGGCATCAAAAAGATTGTAAATATCTCTTCGAACGGAGCTTACAATTTCGATGTTTTCGACCCTCCGCACTACCGGGCGTCAAAGGCTGCTATGGATACCCTTACGAAAGACCTTGCCCGTCGATACGCAAACGAAAAAATCTGTGTGAATTCACTGGCACCTGCCATGACCGAGACACCCTTGTTCAATGTCTTGACCGAGGAAGTCTTGGAGAAAGCCGTTAATGCCATGCCGCATGGTCGCGCGATGCTACCCGAGCAAATCGCCTCTTGGGTCAGTTTTCTCATTTCGCCGGCCGGTGATGTTTCCAGCGGGAACGTGATTATTCTGAATCAAGGGCGCGACGTCAGATAACTGGCAGGCGCGACATCACTTTTCGGGAAAAGTGAGCCACAGGTTGGGATCAACGGTAGACTTCTGGTGCTTTCTTCAGAACGGGCCACTGCTTGGGACAATGCCCATAGATTACAAAGGCATCTCGCTCGGATGCTAGACACATCAACCTGTCTGCGCTGGCAATTGCGGCATCTTCGTCCCATGAGCCTGCAAACTTCTCGTCGATTTCTGCCGGTCGGGATATTGCATCACTCGTTAACAAAATTGCACCCGAAGGAAGATCGACCATCACGGCGATCTGACCTGGCGCATGACCGGGTGAGGCCAAAACGAAGATGCCCGGTCCAATCTCTGCGTCGCCATCAACCAAGAGATAATCCTGATCGGGCCATTCCAAAGGCCGTATATCGCCCCAATACAATGGGCGAGGCAAGGCTCGCTCCGCGGAAGAGATAAGAATTGGACTGCTTGGAAAGTCGCCCAATGCGCCGATATGGTCGATATGAGTGTGCGTACAAATCTGCAATGTGATGTCCGACGGAGTCAGTCCGAGTTTTGCCAGTTGTGCGCGTGGCAGATTGTCTGGTTCACACTTCAGGACCTCGCCGAACTCGTCCAATCGATCTTCTTTGACTGCGGCGTCGGTATCGGTCGCGTATTTTTCAGGAAACCCAGTGTCGATGAGTATTGCTTCTCCTAAGTCCGTCCGGACCAGAAACCCGCAGATCCCAATAATGCGGCCGGTGGAATGGACCTTGAACAGCCCGTAGTCCAGAACTGCCAAGTCACTCGGTCGCCCTTTGACAAATCCTTCTGCTTGCACAGACTCTCTCCCTGATTGACTACAAGGATTTTGAGTACAGCATGAAAGTCAAGATACACACACTTTTTCAGTACCTGCTGGATACCACCGAAGCGGATCCAGAAGCTTTCGTTGGGTTTTCCTTGTCAGAGTCGCCGCGTTTGGGTGAGTTCATGGATGCGTTGGACCCAGCACTGCCGCTGGATTGGAACCAAAAGAGCTTTCGGGGCCTGCCTGCTTTACGACGACATGTGATGGACCGCGCAGGCTTGTCTGATGTTTGCAAACCAGATGATGTTCTGATCACCGCAGGCGCTGCGGAAGCCAATTATCTTGCATTCATTCAATTGGTCCAACCGGGTGACGAAGTCGTAACTGAACGCCCGGGCTGGCCGCAAGCGGGCGTATTGGCAGAGGCTGTTGGCGCGACTCTCAAAGTTGTAGACCGAGAAGAGAGCGCTGGTTGGGTATTGCCGCTGGACGAAGTTGAAGCCGCAGTAACGGAACGCACGCGGCTCATCTTTGTCACCAACCCCAATAACCCAACCGGCCGCCTGATGACCCGGGCAGAGCTGGAAAGGCTTGTGCAAATTGCAGACCGTGTCGGTGCATGGCTGGTTGTTGATGAAGTTTACGCAGGATTGGAATGGAACGGGTCTCGTGCCCCTTCGATTGCCGGTTTGTATCCTAGGGGTATCACGACGGGCAGCGTTTCCAAAGCATTGGGGCTCCAGGGGCTGCGCACCGGCTGGATGATTTGCCGTGATCCCGATCTGATTTGGGATGCCATAATTCTGCGGGAAAACTCCAGCGAGATAATGAATATACTCGGCGAAGTCATTGCCGAAATCGCTTTAAGGCCTGACCGATACAATCAGTCAATGAAAACTGCGCGCGCAGATGGGATGAAAACACTGGAACGCCTTGATCGGTTTGTTGCCGAACAACCCCGCCTCGATTGGGTCAAACCTCAGGCTGGGTTGATTGGTTTGGCACGGCTTGACGGGATTGATGGCGATGTTTTCGCCAAACGCTTGCTCGCCGATCCGTATCGGACATTTCTTTTACCGGGCTCGTCTTACGGGATGCAGAACCACGTCCGACTAGGCGTCGGAGGAGGTGCTGCTGCCAATCTCGACCTTGGCCTAGAGCGCATGGGCGAACTGTTGGCGAACTGGCAGGCTTAGGACATTCATTTTGACGGTTCTGGCTGCAAAGTCGGTCTAACAGTGCAGCCCGATCAAAGCTGATACTAAGCCCAATTGTGGTTCAAGTTCGCCTACCTTGTGTTGAAAGCTCTTTCGCTAGAATAACGCTGTCGGCGCGCTATCTCGCAGAAGGAACAGCCGAATACACAATCCGGTCCGACAATGACAGCTTTGACAATTGAAGACGTGCAAGACTATCCGCGGCCACCTGCGCTGCGGGAGGTGCCCGATAACGTGCGGATAGAGTTTGGCGGTCGAACAATCGTAGAAACCGATCAGGCGTTTCAGGTACTCGAGACCCACCACGCCCCAACGTACTACATCCCACCGCATGACATTGATGCCGTTCTGACAAAAACCTTGGTCAGGTCATACTGCGAATGGAAGGGCGTTGCGAGTTACTGGGACGTTCAGAGCGGGGCGGCCAAGGCCACAAAAGCCGCATGGAGTTACGAGGAACCAACCACCAGGTTTGAACAGATAAAGGGCTATGTCGCCTTTTACGCCGGGCTTATGGACGGTTGTTTCGTTGGCAAGCATCGCGTGATCCCGCAACCCGGGGACTTTTATGGAGGTTGGGTCACCGAGAATTTGAAAGGTCGCATCAAAGGCTCTCCGGGCACGGAATTTTGGTGAGTATGGATGACGGACCCTAAATCCTCACCAACCTCTTTGGCAGTTCCTACAAGCCGTTTGGTCCGTGTTGCCGGTTTAAGCAGCATGACGGCAGGCATTGCAGGAAACGTGGCAGTGCGCGCCCTTCGAGAGATCGGTCGCGGTGCGCGACCCGATATGCGTGGTTTGTTGATGACCCCAGGTAACGTGACACGGATCGCGGATCAGCTTTCGCGCATGCGAGGGGCAGCGATGAAGGTGGGGCAGCTGATTTCGATGGATGCAGGCGAGGTCTTGCCACCTGAGCTGGCTGACATCATGGCACGTTTGCGGGATCAGGCGCATTTCATGCCACCGAAGCAATTGCGTGACGTCCTGAACCGAACCTGGGGTACAGATTGGCGCAAATCCTTCAAAGCTTTCAATGTAAGGCCCATTGCGGCGGCGAGTATCGGGCAAGTACATCGTGCAACTTTGAAAGACGGGCGCGATGTGGCGATCAAAGTGCAATATCCCGGTATCGCTCGCAGTATCGACAGCGATATTGCCAATGTGGCCGCGCTGGTTCGAATGTCCGGTCTACTTCCCAAAAGCTTTGATCTGGGGCCGTATATTCAAGAGGCGCGCAGTCAATTACATGAAGAAACGGATTATGAACGCGAGGGGTGGCACATGCGCCACTTTGCTGACCTCTTGCAGGGTGATGAAGCCTTCGAAATTCCGGAGTTCTTTCCGGATTGGAGCACTCCCGAAGTTCTAACGATGTCTTTTCTGGAAGGTCGACCCATCGAGACCGTGAGTGATGCGACCAGAGAGGAACGCAATCGAGTCTCAGAAGCCTTGGTCGATCTCACGCTGCGCGAGGTTTTCGAGTTCGGTATCATGCAAAGCGATCCAAATTTTGCCAATTACCGATACAACCCGGCAAATGAGAAGATCAGCCTCTTGGATTTTGGTGCGGCCCGAGCACTGCAACCATCGGCAATTGATGGGTATATGCATCTGCTGCGTGCAGGCCTGCGGGAAGATGACGAAGAGCTTCGCAACGCTGCCATCCAATTGAAGCTTGTTGAAGGTGATGGCCCGTTCGACGACCGGATCCTCGGAATGATCCGCATTGTTTTCGACGCAATCCTATCCGCGAATGAATTTGATTTTTCTGACCGAACGCTCTCTAACCACCTGAACAAGGAAGGCATGGCCTTGGCCCGGGCCGGGTATATCCCGCCCCCAATGCGAATGGATATTCTTTACCTTCAGCGAAAGATTGGGGGGATATTCTTGTTGGTCACGCGATTGAGTGCCTCGCTGCCTGTAAAGGCGCTTCTTGCAAAGTATGTCATCTGAACGACCTCCATCCTTCCTAACCCAGCAAACCGAGCAATAGCAGAACCCGCGGCACCGATATGCGTGACCAACCCAAAACAAAGCGCGAGTATGATGCGAGTGTTGCCAAGTGCGGGTTCGAGCCCCCGTTTGACGAGCCAAACCAGCCATTGAAATGACCATCGTCCAGATTGATCATGTCGACGAACCTGTCTCGTTAGCCGACTTCGCTCCGACCCAAGACGCGATCCTCGAAAGCATCGGTCTTAGTGGCAGGAAGCACCGATATGCAAGCTCTAGCAAAGGCGTTATCCCCGGCAAGCTTGCCACCCGTGCCAGCCAACGCCATTTAGGTAAAGTGCCCCACAGTTCCGTAAACGCGCGTGCACCGGATACTAGTTCTCCATCTGGTCGACGCACAGTGAAACGATCCATAGCTTCTTGCCGCGTTAGATCTTCATCAATTCGAACATTGGGTTTTGAAACGTCGACAAACCTCAAGCGTTCAGCGCCCTCGCAGGAGGCATAGTGCTCGATCTCAACGGAGCAAAGCGGGCAAGATCCGTCGTAATAAACCGTAGCAAACGAATGATGGGGTGCGGCGTCATCAGATGTGAGCGCAACCTCAGCTTTGTCCGTTTTGTCCATTTTGTTTGACCTCGTCTTGCGGGCTTCATCCGTCCCGTTGCAAGACTTAGCGCAGATACCGAAGAAACGAGGGTTCAGCAGTGACATAAAGATGCGTTATGAGGCCGCAACTTGTGATGATGCTAGCAAAATTTTAGCGATTGCGTCGCCCGAATTGCAGGCGTGCGGGCAATTTTATCGAATAGGGTGAGGGGTTTGTAGGTACCTCGCTGTTTTCCGAAAGGCACTGAAAAGTTGCACTACCAGAAGATGACTACGGCAATCTCACAAGCTCAGCGGTTGGCGCAGCTCATGATCCACGGGGCTTGATACCGCATAAGTCAAGCTTACTGTCTTCGATGCGCAAACAAGATGGTCCCGTTTGATTACCTCTCTCTCCCGTTTACAGTGCTTTCGGGGCGGATGCTCTGAGGTCCGTTGCAAACCGTGCCTTGTAGCGTTCAAATCGACGGGCTGGTCTCTTTATCCTTTACTCAGAAATCAGAAATTCAAATAAGACAGATAAGACAGAGATGGGCTAACCCGCTCCTTTTTTGGTGGTTTAGGGCCCAGACCGATCACTTACCAATGTCACCTTTGTCGGGGTCTTTTTCTTCTGGCCACGTGCTTTCGGTGGGTTCGCGAACGCTTCCGACATTCATGTACCGAAGGCCAATGGCTTCTCTGCAAAAAACCACGTCCTAGCGGAACGCGAGGAAGACTGGAACATAGATCCATTTCTAGTGGCCATGCGTACAATCCTTGAAAACGGAGGTATCGTGCAGGTCGTCTGGTTCAAACGGGATTTACGGGTAAATGATCATCCGGCACTGGCGCAAGCGTCTGAGGTCGGGCCAGTTCTGCCACTCTATGTGGTTGAACCTGAGCTTTGGCAGCAACCTGACGCGTCAACACGGCAGTGGAACTTTGTTGCTGAGACAATCGCTGAGTTGCGTGATGACCTTGGGAAACTGGGACAACCACTCATTTTGCGCAAGGGACAAATTGTGGCGGTCCTTTCCGAGTTAAAAGATCGTGGTCTGATAGACGTACTTTGGTCACATGAAGAAACAGGAAACAATTGGACGTATCAGCGGGACCGTCAGGTTGCTGCATGGTGCAGGGACCACGGCGTGCGGTGGCACGAAGTACAAAACCATGGCGTTCTTCGCAGGCTCAGGTCTCGCGATGGCTGGGCGGAACGTTGGGATCGGTTTATGGCTTTGCCCGTTGCTTCACCAGTTGCGCTTAAGCATATCGACGTAGAACCAGGCTATATTCCCACGGGGCGCGACCTTGGCTTGCGGGATGATACATGTGTTGGTCGTCAAGCCGGTGGACGAGCTGCGGGTTTGGAACGTCTGAGCAGTTTTCTGACCCACCGTGGCAAAAGGTACCAACGCGAAATGTCCAGCCCCTTGGAGGGGGCCGTTGCGTGTTCGCGGCTGTCGCCCTATCTGGCTTGGGGTGCGCTTTCGATGCGCGAGGTGTCCCAAGCTACTGAAAATCAGAGACGCCGGTTGCCGCCGCAGGCAAAAGATTGGCGTAAGTCGCTTCGCTCGTTTTCGGGCCGTTTGCATTGGCATTGCCATTTTATTCAGAAACTTGAGGATGAACCCCGGATTGAATTTGAAAATCTGCATCGGCTCTACGATGGTCTTCGGCCGAAAGCGCCTGATGCCCAGCTCTTGACCGCATGGTCCAACGGCGAAACGGGATATCCATTTCTGGACGCATGCATGCGGTCATTGCGGGCAACGGGCTGGCTTAACTTTCGGATGCGCGCAATGGTGATGGCCACTGCGAGTTATCATCTTTGGCTGGATTGGCGGGCCCCGGGTGAGCATTTGGCGCGCATGTTTACCGACTATGAGCCGGGCATTCACTGGAGTCAGGTGCAGATGCAATCAGGCACCACTGGCATCAATACCGTGCGCATCTATAATCCGGTTAAGCAGGGCTATGATCAGGATCCAGAAGGGTTGTTCATTCGGACATGGTTGCCGGAATTGTCCCAAGTTGCGGATCAGCATATCCATGAACCCTGGAAAGCTCACAACGCGAAAGACATCATTGGAACGCTTTATCCAGAGCGTGTTTTTGACCATCTAGCGGCATCCAAGGCCGCGCGCGAGCGGGTTTGGGGCGTGCGCCGAAGTGCGGAGTTTCGTTCCGAGGCACACGCCATCGTGACAAAACACGCCAGCCGAAAGAATCGGCGGAATCCTCGCAAAGTCGCGCGGGCGTCTCAAAATCAAAAGCAACTCAGCCTGCCTCTGGAGGATCAGTGATGAAGATGCGCAAGAAAGCCGACTTACCCCAGAAGGTCTGCCCGGTCTGCCAGCGCCCGTTCACGTGGCGCAAGAAATGGGAAAACGTTTGGGATGAGGTGAAATACTGCTCAAAAAAATGCAGATCGGCTGCATGACCGAGATGTTTTCAGAACTTGATGAAGCGAAAGAGACGTTTGATTTCAAACCCACAAGGACCAACGGTCTTATAAGGCTGAAGCAGTTCGTGGGACGCACCGGGCGCCATTACGCAAGTGCGCGAAACTACGATTTTGGGACTGAGCGTCGCAGCAATGTTTCGGGTTTGTCACCTTGGCTGCGCCACCGTTTTATAACGGAGAAAGAAGTACTGGCAACGGTTTTAGCGTCGCATAATTTCGACGCGGCGGAGAAATTCGTGCAAGAAGTTTTTTGGCGCACGTACTTCAAGGGTTGGCTGGAACAAAGGCCCAGCGTCTGGTCACTGTATAAGCGGGATTTGCTGAGCGCTTGTGAGCGGTTAAGAGATGATGAGGGCCTAGAGGCCCGTTTCAATGATGCAGTGAACGGCAATACCGGCATCGACTGTTTCGACCATTGGGCGCGGGAACTGGTGGCGACAGGCTACCTTCATAACCATGCGCGCATGTGGTTTGCATCAATCTGGATTTTTACACTTCGCTTACCCTGGCAGCTTGGCGCGGATTTCTTTTTGCGACATTTGCTGGATGGCGATCCCGCATCGAACACGCTGAGCTGGCGCTGGGTTGGTGGATTGCACACGAAAGGCAAAACTTACCTCGCGCGCCCTGACAATATTGCCAAATACACTGAAGGACGGTTTCAACCTAAAGGCCTGGCCAAATTTGCAGAACCGCTGACCGAGCCGGTAGATCACCCGCTCGTTCCCCTTTCAAGTCCGCACATGCCCTCAGACAGCCCTTATCTGTTGCTGTTGACAGAGGATGATCTGTCAGCTCATCAATTGATGCCGACATCGCCTGTTGCCAAGATCGGACTTTTGGCGACGCATGGCCGATCCCCAAACCCGTTGGGAGACGTTGTACAGGATTTTGCCAAGGGCGCGATGAGCAACGCTTTGGAACCCCACGGAAAACTCGGGCAATCGACCGAGGACTGGTGTGGTGCGTTGATCGAGGCAGCACGGAATGCAGGTGTTGCGACCATTGCAACAGCCTATGCGCCTGTCGGTCCCACTCAGTCACGGCTGGATCGTGCGGAACCTGTATTGAGAGACGCAGGCCTTTCTTTGAACAGGATAATGCGGCCGTACGACGCTATAACATGGCCTCATGCGAAGGCCGGGTTCTTCGGCCTTCGAAAGAAGATCCCGTCGCTTCTACGCCAACTGAACTTGGCCACCCAACAAAGACCATAGCCCATGTCCACTGCCGCCCTTTTACTTCCCAACCAATTGTTTGCCCAACACCCGGGCCTGGCCGCCCGGCCCGATACTGTTGTGCTTTTCGAAGACCCGCTGTTCTTTGGCGACGCGTATTATCCCGCCACGATGCACAAGCAAAAGCTTTGGCTGCACCGCGCCTCAATGGCGCGCTATCGCGATGGCTTGGTCGCCAAGGGCTTTGATGCTGCGATCTGGCCCTTTGAGCCGCAGGCGGGTGCATGTCTGCGACTTTTTCAAAACTTGCGTGATCGTGGTGTCAGCCGAGTGATCATGGCTGATCCAGTAGACTTCATTGCAGAAAGACGTTTTCGGGCAGCGGCTGGCAATACCGACATCACGCTCGATATCCAGCCATCCCCCGGCTTTATGAATACGCGGGCCGACAATCTGGATTGGTCTGCCGGTCGAAAACGCTGGTTCATGGCGGAGTTCTACAAGGGCCAACGCCGCCGTTTGAACGTGTTGATGGACAGCGGCCAACCGGCCGGGGGACAATGGAGTTTTGACGAGGAAAACCGCAAAAAAGTGCCCAAGGCGCTGTTGGGCAGCCTGCCTTGGATCGACTGGCCTGCCCATGACGCAGTTGATGAAGCTGCAAAAGCGAGCGTTATCGCTGAATTTCCAGATGCATTGGGCGGCCTGGATACGCTATTTTATCCGACGTCACACAAAGCTGCATCCGACTGGCTGACGCAGTTTCTGGAACGGCGGTTCGAACACTTTGGCGACTATGAAGATGCCATTGTCGAGGGCGAAAACTGGCTATGGCATGCCGTTCTTACGCCTGCTTTGAACATTGGCTTGTTGACGCCGAAGCAAGTTTTGGACGCTGCCCTGGCGCATGCTGATCGCAAGGGCATTCCCCTTAACTCGGTAGAAGGATTCATCCGCCAGATCATTGGCTGGCGCGAGTTTATACGTGCTACCTATGAGAACCTTGGTGTGCAGATGCGCACTACAAACCATTGGGGCCATCATCGCCCTATGCCTCGCTCTTTCTACAACGGAACCACTGGTATTGATCCGCTGGACGACACGATCAAAAGGGTGCTCGAAACCGGGTATTGCCACCACATTGAACGCCTTATGGTACTGGGAGGGTTTATGTTTCTGTGTGAGATTGATCCAGACCATGTCTATCGCTGGTTTATGGAAATGTTCGTCGACAGCTATGATTGGGTGATGGTTCCTAATGCCTACGCGATGAGCCAGCATGCCGATGGCGGGTTGATCACCACCAAACCGTATTTTTCCGGCTCAAACTACATTCGAAAAATGAGCCATTGGGGCAAAGGGCCCTGGGCAGATATCTGGGACGGGCTTTATTGGCGCTTTATCCTGAAACACACCGATAGACTTGCTGGCAATCCCCGTTGGGCGATGATGTGCCGTACGGCTGGGCGCATGTCGCCAGAGGTCAAAAACAAGCATGTCACGACGGCTGAAGCCTTTTTGCGACGTATGACGTGAGCATGAAATTTACCCGCGCAATGTCCTGCGCTGGATCAAGGTCGCCTAGTCCGAGCCACACTGCAACGGAGGTTCTGATCGAGGCGGACAAAGGTAGAAGCGTACAAAGCAAGCTGCAACAACTTGCGGAAGCCATTGTGGCGGTGTGAGCTTCGTTTTCTAGCTATCAAAATTCGGGAATATCAAAAACATACAGTCGCGATTTCTCGGCATCATCTGTCAGGATGTAGAGAAGTCCATTGGGCTCATCCAGGGCGATCCCTTCTGGATGCTTTACAACCTTACGGTCGCCGTCTTTCATATAAGTTAGTTCTATTGTCTCTGCCGTTCTCGTCTCGGGATTGTACAAAAAGATCTGGCGCCCTTTGTCGCTCAGAATCCACAGTACACCTGAGGACGCAGACCAAGCCAATCCGCTTACATCCAGCTCATCGTCATTTATGCGATCGGACATAAAACCAGATTCGCGATCCAAGGGGGTGATTTCCTCAATCTCCGTCAGCTCTGGTGACAATACCAGCAACAACCGCGGTTTCCCTTCGATGACCACGAATACTCGCCCAGTGTCCGGATCGACTGTGATGCCCTCAGGCCCTTTGTTCAATGGATTGCCGACGAGCATTTCAGCTGCATCCGAATAACCCTGGAGAGTAGCAAGTGGAACCGTTGTAAGTTGAATGGGGTTGGTTGGGTGAACGACTAGAATTGACCGGTCAGTTTCCTGAAGCACCAAAACAGATCCATCTTTTCGCCAAGCGACACCCTCGAGGTCTGATCCCTTCAGTGATGGCAACTTGAAAGAGTTTCCCAATGCCCCGTCGATTCCAAGGAGATGCAGTTTAGGTTCGGCATCGCTGACAGACCACAAGAAGCCTTCAGCGCTGGAAAGCGACAGACCTGAAGGCTCTGAAAACCCTTCTGATTTGTCTGCGACCTTGAACCTATCGACCAGAACCAGATCAGCACTTTCGGCGCATGCAGGATCAGCCCACAGCAGGAAGGCTGCCGCCACTAACCCGGGCGCAAAAGCGAGCCGTCTAAGCATAAAGAAGCTCCGTGAAATTTCAGGTTTTGACGGAAACACTTTGTTTTCTGCCATTCAGTTTTCTCGCCCGTTGAACACATCCCTTTATCGCGTTCTTATCACAACTCAGATGCGATGTCGGAAGAATGCTCATTGAACTCTTTACCTGATCCCGCTTGTTGCGATTGAATTGAATGGGGCACGATGTGCCTGTGGTGAAGCCTAAGCCCTTGGCCTGAGCAGGAAGGAAGAAAAGCTGAATACGACATTCCCGTTTAAAACCGTGTTGTTGATGCTGCTGTTGCCAGGCGCTGCGGTGTCGCAAATCGATCCTGCAACGATGCTGGCCGGAGCTTCGGAGTCAGAAATTCTGATCGAACGCCAATGGACTCAGTTTCGCGGCAAACAGGAACTGTATTTCTTTACTCTCGATGTGGTGGTCACGATCATTCTGGCTGGCTTGATCGTCTATCATCCGGTGAGACGCAAAGCCCGTAGAAGCATCGGCGACTTGGTCATGCCGAGGCTGTTCTTCCTTTATGCTCTTATTGGCATGGCTGTTGGATTCCTGGTGGTTCAGCACGGATCAATGATTGGTTTTGTCATATTTGGCATCGGAGCTTTGCTCAGGTTTCGCTCCAATCTGGATGATCCGGTAGACACCGTCGAAATGATAGTCGTAACTGTTCTTGGTCTTGCGGTCGGTTTGGGCTTGCCGCTGATGGCCACGCTGGTGGCAGTTGTTTGTTGGTGTTTCATTTGGCTCGGTGGACGTAACAAGGGTGTTGAGATTTCTCTCAAAGCTTCAGACGAAGAGCACTCATTGAACGTCAGCGGCGCCATTGAAGCCATGGCCGCAGACGCCGGCTGGAAGCTGGTCAGAAAACACCACGTCCCCGGCAAGTCTCGCGTTTCATTGCTTTTCATTACTTCGGGTGGACTTTCAGAAGCCCGGATCGAAGAGATGATAAACGATCTGGTCCCCGAAAAAGTTGAGTTGAAACTCAACCTCTAGTTATTTCACAAGGTCCAATCGTTTCAACACCGCATTCGGGGATCTGATCTCTTTCGGGAGCGACTTGAAGTTTACCGACCTTTCGAAATCGGGCCCTCGATATACTGCTATCCCAAACTCTCCGTTCGGCTGGAACGTAACATGAGTGAAGCTGTGAGGTGATCTGACATTATCACCAATCAGCCGTCGTGGACCACCGCCCAAACAAGCTTGGGAAACATAAGCCACACCGTCTTTCCAGCCTGGGTAGAAGGCATGATGGTGGCCGGACAGATGCAGAACGACCCCGCTTTGCAGGTAGATTTTCTCAAGTGCCGGGTCACCGATGATTTCGCGTTCGCGCTGGATCGCGAAGGGCCAAAGCGGCAGGTGACTGAAAGTGACAATCGGGTTTCCATTCGCCCCCAGTTCCTCAAGTTGGTCCTGCTGATCGATGGATAGCGGCCCAAGGGTCGTGGCATCCAAAGACGCAAACGTGACGCCTTGCATCTCAAACGCGTAGAAGAACGGATAGTCCTTCGAAACCAGGAAATCGACGTCTGGTTTTCTCGGTGCCCATTCCTCGGCGTATATTTTTCTTTCACGTTCGAACCCGCGATAGGCAGAGGCATCATGGTTTCCCGGCGTGACCGCAAATGGAATTCCGGCAGCCTCCAGCGGGTCTGACACTGCCTTGTGAAACGCCTTCCACATCTCTCTGACCTGTTTGTCTGACAAGTTGGGAATGCGCTGACCCGCAACCATATCTCCGGTCGAAACCACCAGATCGGGATCAATCTCGATTATCCGTTCAATTGCTTTGTCGACACGGGCATCGTATTTTATCGAGCCATAGCTTCCGTTCAGATCCGATATGACGATTACATCCAAAGCCGCCGCTTTGCAGGCAAGCAGAGCGGACCAAATCAACACCGCCGCGGTGACGGAGCGCTTACGGGTCATTACAGTCTACAGCCTTTACCTCGGTGTCGTTTTTCAGAAAGAATGCGACGGGGTCCAAGTCGAACATCAAAACACCTTTTGAACAATTGCTCTGGAGAATGGACGTTGCCAGCGCTGTATTTTTAACGGCTTGCGCAATCTGCCTATCTGACAGGCCAAAGCTTTGCGACAACCAGTCATAAATCGGGCCTTGCGTTTGAAGGTCGTTATTCAAAGCAAACAAGCGCTGGTAAGTGCTTGGAGAAAAGTGTCGCATTTTCTCCAGCATCTGAGTGGATTTCGCAAAGTTGGCATATTCGACACGCCCACCAGCATCGTTGTCGTTTAGATTGCTGCGACGGATCAATAATGCGTCGGCTGGAACATCTCCATCGTTTGGCTTATGGTGCTTGGCCTTCTTGTGCTTCAGGTCTCCGTCTTCGACCCAATACCAATAGGGTGTGAAGTCTATGTTTCCTACGCGGTCCTGCTGGCTAAAGATGAAGTCGAGCAGAACAATCTCGGTAAGTTCTTGCATCCAAAATGCCATCTGTTGGTCGCTGACATCGGGGCCGAGATCCTTGTTGATCTGCCGATCCTTTCGACCTTCCCTGACACCCTCTACAATGGCTTCGGGCAAGGGTTTTGAAGACCGCAAGGCCAAGAAGGCGGGTGTTTCCTGAAAATCGCGGTTTTGGCCTTTGCCCCAACCGGATTTACGGGTGCCGTTGATTTCCGAGCCGTAGCGATGACCGGGGCTGTCAAGCAGGACACCGTATATCTGCGTTCGATCCGCGGTGAACAGATCATCGGTTGGCTGGTACGAGTTCGGACCGGCATCCGCAGCCACGAATACCCGCCAGCCTTCATGGTTCATGCGCCCGCCATGAGAGCCACCAGAAATCGCAAGGCCGGGCTCTGCGACCTCGGTGAGATGCGCCTGAGCGTCCATGCTACGCCAGACCGCCACCGGAACGTTCACCGTCGCGTCGAAATACCTGGAGAAATGGTAGTAGAGCAGCGAAGAGGTTGAAAACGTTCCGCTTGTACCCTTCTGGTTCATGGTGGATTTGAATTTAGCCACCCTGTCCTTTGCCAGATCTTTTGCCGCCTTCCCCTCTTTGCAAGCGTTTCTCTCGAATTCGGAACGGTTCCCGGCGTAGGGTCCTTCCGAAATATCGTAGACGGCCATTCCTGGGCTGGTGCTCCAGGTTTTTGGGCAAACAGCAATTTCGGAGGCATAGAAATCAATCTCGCAATAGGTTGTTTCTTCCTCAAGATCGCTTTTCTTATACTCGCCCGTTGGAACTTTTTCGATCCGAATACAGCGTTCAGTAACGCCGTTGGGACTATCAAATGTCGTGGCTTCACCGAGAACATCGTCGTTCGCACACAAGATGGTGGGTGCAATGAAAGCAAGAGACCCCAGAAGATGGAACTTCATTTGAATAGTCCTCCGGATATCATCTAGGGCAAATCGCAGCCCGTTGTTCGGCGGAAATCTTCAGATTGGCGTCGACACTGAAGTTGGAGAATTTTGCGTCAATCCACTTGTCGCATCCGCCTGAACATGGGGCACCGTTTCGGGCATCATTCCAATATTCCTTGGCCCTTTCTTCTGTCCAACCGCAAAACTGAACGAGCGCCATCGCCGACAATGCACCCGAGGAATGAACGCCCCACATGCAGTGTACCAGGACAGGGCCCTTTCCAGGGTTTTCAATTACTTCGTGTATGGATGCCATGACGGCACCGGGACGGGAGGATCTGGCGCTCTGATAGTCAAAGGATCCGTTCCCACAACTGGTGCGGCCGTACTGAGTGTTTTTGCCGAAGTCGGCATAAAACCCGGTTGAAAACCCTTTTTCGCACAAGGTTTCGCGTTGAACGTCACTCAGACCCGTTCGATCCTTGTCGCCGCCCTTGAAACCGGATCGATACAACACACCGCTTAAGACTGGGCGGAAGAAAGCGACGCCATCGACCCCTCCGTCGCCACTTTTTGAAAGCATTTGGCTGTTGCTAGGGCCACCGTTTCGGCTGGTGACGTCAGAAGTCGCAGCGGTTGCCAGAACACCAATGAATATAAGTGACGTCAAAAACCGCATGCGTGTTCCTTTCTGTGTTCAGCCCGTGATGCTCACACTTTTCCAGCCGGTAATCTCTCGCAGAGACACATTCACCGTAAACATCTTTGGTGGCGGTTAGCGTCCCGCCGCGAAGCTTCAAATTGGCCACACCAGATTGATGATAACGACGACCACGAAGTAGGCCAGAACAACTTTCCAATTCCACTGGTGTTTGTTTTCTTCGTTGATCACGCCGGCCGATTTCAATGCCAGGTTTGTGATAATCAAAGCGACAACGATGACCGCCGCATGTGCCAGATCGAAATGCAAACTAGAGCTCCTTTTTTCAGATTTGGGATTGTTGAAAATTGTCAGCAGTCGCCTGATGGCAGCATAGTTACATCTGAATACCTTCCTTCAGATGTCGTGATCCGCGCACATGCGCCGGTATCTTTGTTAAACCAGTAAGAGGTCAGCCCTTCGCTTCGGATAAGTTCAAACCCAAGACTTTGGATGCCCATTTCAGCCTGACCCGCTCTGGCCCCTTCAAATGACGAAAGATCGCTAGAGCTGCCCACAGTTGGTGCACTCGCATCCACTGACCCGCCACTCTCGTCGCATGCTGAGAGTACAGAAATACACACTGTACCGATCACCAAAAAGACTTTGGATTTCATCTGTTTTTTCCTAGCTGATTTGAGTTGCCGTTCCAGGGTTTTCCGTCGATCACCTATTCAATTCCGAAAATTACGTTGTAGCCGACGGAAGAGTTGCCGCGGTTGATGAGCTCGACAACATGATCACCGGATTGCCACAGCTGCCCTCGATACTCCTTGTCCGCCGACATCAATCCCAACAGTTCAGAACCATCGGGGTTTCGAATAACGTAGTCCAAGGTGCCATTTCGCGGAGCAACGCGAACGTAAAGGAACTGTTCGTTTTTGGCGCCAAGGACATATTGCTGGGACGCTCCGGGCGCGAGTTGGCCAACGAGTTCGGCGCCAGTTGAACCAGCATCAAATTTGACGCGTCGGCTTTCAGTAGATCCTTCGGCACCGGCCATAGCTCCACCACCATCATCCATCGCCTCGACAACCGACATCTCTCCGATGCTTCCATCCTTGTACGCGATGCATCGCCAAAGTGTCCCACCTGCGTCACGTAGCATGACCAGCGTGCCAGCTTCGGAAAACTCTGAGCTTTCAATCGTACCGGATTGACCGTCTGGCCCACCAACTTGCCGTAAATGATCGATACACGCGTCATCGGCTTCCGACATTGCAAGAGCAGCTGTGCCCGAAATTGCAAACATGGGTGTGAGGAGATTCAGTAAACGGAGTTTCATCAGATTGTCCCCTGTTGGCTAATCCTTACAGTGTTCTTCTGTACAAAGCGGAACTTCATTTCGCTTCCCGCAACTTGGACAGAAACTCATCGCATGCCTGTGCGCTGCCGACGATCTCGTCCGTCGTTTCAATTCCTTGCAGTGATGCCATCTCGGAATTCACGCGATTGAGGATCTGATCCGCTTGCTCGGCGGTGATCAGATTCTCGGCTTGTGCGCCTTTCAATGTAGAGCAGACACCGGCGGACAAGCCTGTCGCAACGCCGACACCCACCGCGGCACCTCCACCCAAGGTCATCGCCCCAACCACGCCGAGGACGAGCCCGATCACGATACCCAAGATCACTTTTCCCATGTTTTCCTCCCTTTTGGTGAGAATGCGTTCGGCGTTCACTGCTGCCGCAAACTGCGTGTCCATCTGCAAATCAAGACCAGCGCTAAAAGGTTGAAAACCGGTGCGAGCGCCGCGAACCACGGTTTGGTCGCCTCCGAGAGCAAGTCCGCTAGAAGTATCCAGGGCAACCCCAACGGCAAAAGGAACACCCCGGACAAAGGGTCTTTTTCTTGCCCCAACCAGCCAAATGTACCCGTCATGAACGCAACCAACGCCAACAGGTAAAGGATCGCGAATATGATAGTGGCTATTCTACAAACCAAGTCGAGCATTCCGATGAGCGAGCCAGTGCTGCGCGGCCGTGTTCAGCCACGCACCAAACAGGTCACAATGCGCCTTCGTCGCCCAGGAACTCGATACCGGCTGTGGCGCCATCACTGTAAGCAATACAGTTCCATGGGGCACGATCCTCGCCAACGCCGACGGTGACCTGGGTTCCCGCCTCGCTAAACGCAGACGACAGCACAACGACTTGCGAATTGTTCGTTGTGTTGGCCACGTCTCGCAAACACGCTTGCTGAGCGGGCGTGAGCTCGGCAGACGCGCTTGATGTACCCGTATCGTCGCAGGCCGCAAGCAGTGCGAAACATGTCGTGCCTGCAACCATCACCATCTTGTTGGTCATTTTCTTCTCCCTCTGGTTCGTTGATCTCAATTGAGTTGGAAGCGACATTTTTTAAGCTCCAGCGTCTATGCGCCCAATAGAACATACCTCGATATGGTGACTGCCGTTTGCAAAAGACTCGCCATTCAAGGTTTGGCCGGCAGAACAATATTGCGTTGATCGCATGCACTGCCAACAACGCGTGACCGCACTGGAAAAGCTGGAGCGAACGTTGGAAGAAGAGCTAGTGCTTTGAGTCTTGGCATCGCGTTCTCCCAACGCTCGATCATTGAAAACGCCTTCCGACTGCCAGCACTCACTCCGGCAGTCGGAAGGGCCCGGTAAATCGGGCGACAGCGACAACAACGGAGGTAAAATAAAGTTGCGTCGAATTCTCATATTTGAATCTAATTTTTCATAAATCAATATTTTTTCCGCGCGTAAATTTCTCTAGGCTTTCGTGCGAAAGGCTTTTGCTTTCAAACAAAAAGAATGTGGGGATTTTCAGAAAAGCGAGTGTTCCCTACGCGGCCAAGCGTTTTTGACGCCGCCAAGAAACGACGAAGGGACAAAAACATGGGATTCGGTGAAGCAGTAAAAACGTGTTTTTCGAAATACTTCCAGTTCTCGGGTCGGGCTTTACGATCAGAATACTGGTGGTTCTTCTTGTTTGTGGTTCTCGTGAGTGCCGTATTAGCTGTGCTGGATACGATCATATTCGGGACCAATCCCGAAACAGGGCAGGGTTCTCGGGTTCTGTCCTCTGTTTTCCAACTGGCTGTTCTCATACCCATGCTGGCCGCCGGTTGGCGGAGGCTGCATGATACAGGACGACCTGGCTGGTATTTGCTGCTGCCGATGGCGCTTAGCATTACAACGCTTTTTGTTATGCTGGGCGGGGTGGCGTTCTTTTCGGTATTGGAGCAAGGAACGGAAAACCCCGATACATTACGTGGACCCGCGGCAGTTTTGGGCGCAACCGGCATTGTTGTTTTCTCAATTCTTCAATTGGTTCTGTCCATCCTGATGATCTGGTGGCTAACGCGCCCTTCCCAAGAAGGCGCAAACGAATACGGCGAACCTGTTTCCTGATCTGGTTACCCGGGCGGTGGGCCCGACGCTCTGCTGCAAGAAAGAGCCAAATGCAACGCCGTGGAGAGAGAAAGAATGAATTTCAAGCCGATTTCCGTTGGAGCGCTGATGATGGCAATGGCAACCACAGCATCGGCGGAGTGGTCGTTCAGTTCCGGGCCTAGTCCCAATTCATTTATTCAGACCGGAAACATGACGCTGGAACTTCAGTGTAACCGTATCCGCTTTGCTCCGGCTGGATTTGAGGACAGCCAGGACATTGTGCAGAAGCAGGGGCTTTCCATTCGATTTTTGAAGAACGGCACCACCGAAGTTGGGGCATTTCAGGTTGGCGCAGAAAACGCTGCCGTGCAGATCGTCGACAACTATCCCGTCGAAGTCAGTTTCAATAGTCAAGAGGACTATGGTTTTGTACTGGACCAGCTTGCGGCCAATGCATCGGTTAATCTGTCCATGATTGATCAAGATATCAGCTATGGAATCTTTGACTTGAAAGGTTCCAGCGCGGCAATTCAGTCCCTTCGCTCCGCCTGCGATTCAGGTGCTCGCCAGGGGGCTTCCTACGAAGCGCCCGAAGGCATCGCCTATTGTGGTGGCGGAGCGGTAGAGCGCGTGATCGAACCGGTAATTTTGGACACTCCGGACGGGGAGTGGGACGCGCGAGTATCGGTCAATGGCGAGTTGATCAGAGCCATGACCGCCTATAGTTATTTTGGAAACTCTAAGCCGCCGGCCGGATTTGTCGTCGCCCTGCTTGGGGAAGACAGGTCCGAGTTTCTGATTTTTTACGAAGGCGCGGAAAACTGGCTGGAATACGGGGACTTCAGATATGATCAATGCAATTGACGCCGCCTTCCAATCAGTTTCCCCAATAGAGCACCAGCTGAAGTATTTGGTTTCCGGGATCGTACTTGTTTCGGGACTAGTTTGGACCTCACCAGCTGTCGCGGCTGATGTATCGCAACTTCCGCCCGGTTTGCAGGCGAAGGTTGATCTGGCGGCACGAGCCTGCGCGGAGTTCAACGACGGTCAGTTTGACATAGCATGGGGCGCGGTTGAAAGGGTCGATCTCGACGGAGATCTACAACGCGACTGGGTTCTGAATGAGTCTGGTTTTGCGTGTTCGAGCGCCGCATCCCTTTACTGTGGTACCGGCGGATGCATGTCGCACTTTTGGATTAGCGAAGAGGTGCATTCCTTGCTCAACCAAGGCTGGACGGTCGTTGATTTTGGGAGCCAACGCATTGTCATCGCGGACGTGCATGGATCCGATTGCGAGGGAATAAATCCGACGCCATGCGTCAGCGCCAGTGTTTGGGATGCCGAAGCCAAGACTTGGCGCTCGTCTGCTGGAAGCTGGGAGTAAACTGTTTTTTGTGTTTAGCAACTGTGCCAGAGGACCCTGTTTGTTCTTGGGGTTCTCTGTGGCATGCAAATCTGTGGGATAGCTGTGCAAAGCTGTGACCAAACACCGCGCAGGTTTATGGGTTAGGTTCTGCGGTTTTTCTTAAGTCACAGGGCGGCCTATACTCTTCAACCGCAGGTAAATCCCCACGACCTCAGACAAAAGAACAGATGACGAGGAGGCAACAGCGGCAGTTCAGAGTGGTCGGCTCCCGCTGCATTTTGAAGCCTCAGCATGTGCTTCCCCACAAGTTCTGCGTCACGACACCTCAGGTGGTACCAGTATTTATCGAGCTGATCGGCAGCTCTTCTGGCTTTCATTTCAGCGAGCTTGGGCGACTTCGTGCGAAGGGAAGGCACGCGAGCAGCAACCAGACCACAGCCATTGGCAACTTGCCGAATTTGGGAAGGACGGGAATGGATGTAGGCTCCACAATGTTCAAAAACCAAGTTCCCGTTTTCGCAACACGTCGCGCCCCTGGAACAAGGGACGGCTGTTGGTACAGAAGCGGCCATGCGGCCAAAGCAGGCTTGGGTCATTCACCCCCGGCTTGAACTCGCAAAAACCTGAGAAAGCTTGCTCTGTTACATCGTGCTATCGACAGCAAGTTGCGTGGATGCCGTCGACAACACAGATCGCGTAGGACAGCAGCGAAACATCCAAGCACGCGAAATACTCTATTCGAAACCCCCTATTTTCACAGATCTGCTGTGATCCAGTTGGGAGCTCGGCACCTGATCAGTGGCAGGCCAATTGCTCACGCTTGGGGCTTGGCCTATTGCACAGTTTGCCCGCAGGTAGGGCAGTGATCTGCCTGGGACATGGTCTCAGCGTGTACGCGGTTTCGGATATGATCGGCAGCGCGACGCGAGAGACCCAATTGCTTGCGAACGGCTTCAATAACGGCCTCGTCCGCGTCGCAGATATCGCCGTCTTCCAAGGCCTTTCGAAATTCACGTTCCAGGCTGGCTCGTCGGCGGTGCAACTGGTCGTTCAGACCGCTGGCAATGATCCCTGCGGGCAATGCGGCCATCCCAATGCCAATCACCGTAATCGCAGCGCCGAAGATCTTACCGGCAACTGTCACGGGCGTTACGTCGCCATAACCAACGGTCGTAAGCGTTGCCATCGCCCACCACATCGCCGCTGGGATCGAGCCGAATGCCTCCGGTTGCGCCTCGTGCTCTGCCAGCCACGCACCGCTGGCCGCAAAGATCAGCATCACCATCAGGATGAAGAAACCCGCAAAAAAGGCGCCGGCCTCTTCCTCAAACACAGCGAGCAGCATTCCGAGTGCAGGCGAGTACCGAGTGAGTTTGAGGAGCCGCAACATACGGAAGGTCCGCAACAGACGCAGATCAACCGGGAAGAACAAATAGAGCAGCGCAGGTAAAATCGCTAGTAAATCGATGATGGCGATCGGGGAGACAGCCCAGGCAGCACGCGTTTTGTAACTTGGATTTTCGGTGGCGACCCACAGCCTTGCCGCGTATTCGACCACGAATACGAACAGAGAAAAACCCTCAAAGAGGTTCAGCGCCAGGCCCCAACGGGTATATATGGAGTCGACCGTCTCCAGGATAACGGCGGCCACGTTCAGTGTGATGAGGGCAATTAGAGCTATTTCAAGCAACCATGGACCGGTGGCCGCCCTGTCCGGGCGCTCGAGCCACCAATAGACTTTCCTTTTTAGATAGCCCGAATTTGTAACTGCCTCACTCATGTCGAAACTGCGTCCAGGCGCGCATCAGGGGGATCGCGATTTGCGATAGCAAGGCTGTGCCCCAGATCAGATTGCCAACCAACGAGGGAACATGGGGGACGATAAAGAAACAGGCAATAGCCAGAACGATCCCAAATACCCTTACATCCCAGCGCCCAAAGTCCGATGCAAGACGGTGTTCAATAACGTTCTGGAGCACCCAAAGCATGGCGATATATCCTGCAAGGCCGAAACAGCCAATGGCGGCATATTCGGTCGGGTATGGCTCCCAAAAACCGACTTTGACCTCGGCAGCTAAGGCCACGCCTACCATGACGCCGCATAACATCAAGATCAGATGCGCAAGCCACCAGATGACCAATGTCGACACCTTCTTGTCGTTGGGCTTGGCGTTGCCGACAAAGTCAAAATAAATCCAGCACATGATGAACATCGAAACGCCACCGATGACGAAATTAACAAGCATATCAAGTGAGACTTTGTAGATGCCTTTCTCGGACAAAGTTACGACGAGTTTGAAGAACCCTTCGCCCAGAACGATCAGTGTAAGCAGAGCAAACCGTTCCGCCATATGGCCAAGGCGCGGGACGAAACGTTCGAAGCGCAATACAGTGAGGCCTGGGATCATGTACATCGCCTGCGTGGCCACCATTGCGGCAGCAAACACCCAATAGGCCAAGGGTGTTGGCAGAAATGCCGTGATGGCAAAGATCACCGCAAAAACCGAAAAACTCCGGATCTGGGCCGTCGACATGGACTCGCCAGATGAATTGGCCCGCCGGGCGCGATAGTACAGCGCCGCGAGCATGGCCCTGTTCGCTGCAAATCCTAACGCGAAGAAAACCCAACCCTTGCCGTCAATAGCCGGGATCGCCGCTGCCATGAACATCACCGTGCAGATCATCACGGCCATAATCAGCCGGTGCCAGAAATCGGTGCTGACGAAGATCGAGTTGAATATGCTGAGTTCGCCCCACGCGTACCAGAGCGTGATGAAGACCCCGGCGAACACAAGAAACCCATGCAGATCGAGATGATGCGACAAGTAATTGCCCAGCAGAAAGATCGTCACGACATGGATCAGGTCGTAGAACAGCTCGGCCCAGTGGACATGATCATGTGCATGGTCAAGGTCCTGGTGATGTTGGGGCTTTCGCCACATGGGGTGGTCATGCAATGCCATAAATTGGGAACTCTTCAAGGTTGGAAGGCTGTTGTGGCCGACAAGCGCCACCCAGATTGAGTTTCACTATAAGATGAAGGTTGTCGCGGAGACTTTCGTCATGCAACCCCCACAATTGTTGTTAAGCGAGGGCATGCCGGGCAACACCCGCCCGATCGTGGGTTTATTGCGCTGGCAGTGCCCGGTATTCACGGATGTCACGCGGCCCTGTCGTCTCGTAGATGCAGCAGGATGCGGGCGTAGTTTTCCTCGCCCTGCGCGCCGGTCACAAGGTGACGTTTGCCGAACACCATTGCGGGCACACCCTGAACTCCTCGGCTGATCCAGAATTGCTCTTTCTGGCGCACGTGATTGGCCCGATCTTGGCTTTGCAACATGTCCAACGCATCCGCGCGGTTCAGCCCGATGCCAGCAGCCGCATCGGCCAGAACCTGTATGTCCGAGACGTTTTCGCGGCGTGTAAAGAACGCCGAAAAAAGGGCCTGCTTCATTTCATGGCCTTTGCCTTGCTCGGCGGCCCAGTCAATCAATTGATGCGCACGGAAGGTGTTATACATCCGCATGTCATCGGCGTAATTGAACGTGAACCCCAGTGCCGCGCCCATCTCGGTCAGGCGGGCTCGTGCCTTGATCGACCCTTCCAACGTCGTCCCGTATTTCGATGCCAAGTGTTCGCGCAGGTTCTCACCACCCTCGGCCATCTGCGGAATCAACTCGAATGGATGCCAATGGATATCCAGTTCGGTCTGAGTATCGCGCGCGGCTTCCCGTAACAAACAGATGAAAAAGCACTCACATCCTCACGTGTGAAGACCGCCCATTCCAACAGACGGTGCTGCAACTCGTTGAGCCTCTGTGGGTCCGAGTTATCCCCGACCGGTGTGTCCTCATAGTAGGGCTTGAACGCGTTGAAGATGTCTTCCTCTTCATTGGCGAAATCGAGGACAAAGGTTCGTGACTTACCCGGTGCCATGCGGTTTTGCCTGGAGAGGGTCTGAACAGCCTGAACTCCTGCCAACCGTTTCACGACATACATGGTTTGCAGCAGGGGCTGGTCGAAACCTGTCTGATACTTCTCAGCGGCTAGCAAGACCCGGAACTGATCGCCATCAAAAGTCTCGGGTAACTCGGCTTCCGGTAGACCATTGTTCATCCCCACTTCGGTAAATGAGCTTTCTGGTAGCTTTGCATCACGACAACGCAGGTGATACCAGTACTCGTCCAGCTGATCGGCTGCTCTTCTGGCTCTTGCTTCAGCGATCTTGGGCGATTTTGTCCGTAGCGAATACGTGATCCGAGGCGACGTGTAGTGGTTTCTCAACTCTTTCGGGATACGGCGGCTGAAGTAGAAAACACCATCTTTGATGAAGGTGAATGGGCGCGAAATGGTCTCCGACATGGTCTACGGCTCCTAGCAGTGGCTAAAAGCTGAAGCGATACCAATGTGTTAGCTGAGGGGATGGTGCCCCCACACGGACTCGAACCGCGGACCTACTGATTACAAATCAGTTGCTCTACCAGCTGAGCTATAGGGGCACTGGCTGTCGATTACTTCCTCTGGCAGTAGACTGCAAGCCTGAATTTTAGCCCAAACTTAGACATTGCCCGATTTCCTGAGAACGTGCAAAAAAACGCTGAATTCATCCGTTGCAAATATCTCGCGAGTGGTAACGGACGCGGCTATGCAGAAAAGCCAAGGGGTAAAGGAAAAAATGCAGGTTGCCATACACGCCGGTGTTGCCTTTTCGGATGAAGGGCTGGTGATGTCCTCGCTTGGCGCGAACAGGAGCGTACTTGCCAAATACCGAACTGCGGTTCTGGGGCCGCGTCGGTCCCGGCTATTCGTCAAAGTGATGTCTGACTCGATTCTGCAGGGTGTATCTGATGCAGACGCACGGAACAGATTGTCCGAGCTTGTGGCCGGAAACCAGAATCTGGACCGCGTGGTTGTGTCGAGTGACAAGTTCTTTGGCCCCAGGCGCACCGCGCTGCAAGACGGCCAGATCTATCCGTTTGCGGGGAATAGAACAGCCCATACGGACACTCTGCTGGACGGCGTGCAGGTTCAAGTGTTTGCAGGGCTGGTGAACCCCGGGGTTTTTATCCCAAAGATTCTGGCCTCGATCCATGAAGACCATCGGCGGGACATTCTGGCCAGCACCGATTTAAGCTGCCTCAGCTGGCTTGGCATGATCGAAGACCTGCGGGATCTTGCGCCTCAGGTTCAGCTCACCTTGTGGGAACACGAGAATTCCCCGCTTATCTGGGGCGATATCATCCGCGCCATAGCGGGACTGCCTGACGAGGCTGTGCTTCATGAAGAGTTTGCATTCCTGTCCTCCCTTTTGACAGAAGCCGGACAACGTCATGTATTGGACATCGTGAGAAAAGGGGACGCCATCGATCACGGCCGCCGACGTGAAGAGATGGCGAATATTCTGGACGAATACGCCCGGCCGGAGCAAATCGAAGAAGAGCTCGATTTACCGGGCTGGAATTCCGACATAGTTGAAGCGTTCACAGAGCTTTACGAGCAGGATCTGGCCACGATCCGGTCCATGCCGGACGTTCATGTTCTGCAAATCTGATTGGTTTGCGCAGTGCCGTTGGATTGGGTGCACAGATGGTGCGAAGGTAGCTTTTTTCGCGAATCCAGCGTGATGGCAGGAACGCATGGGTATTTGGGGCCCTGCTGAACATCAGGCCACGAACTGGTGGTCTTGCGGCGACGTGTTGACACGGAAACCCTGCCGATCAACGGATTAATATGACGGACCATGGCGTTCGACCAAATTGATCATCCGGTTTTCCGCAGAATGGCTTCAACTGACCGGTTCATTTGTTTGGCACAATTCATCAGGCAACTAAGTAATCTCGCAATATCCCGTTGAACAGTTCAGCTTTTTCCAGATGCGTCGCATGTGCAGAGTTTGGTATCACCGCTAGGTTTGCATTCGGGATGGATTGCCACAGCTGTTCCGTCTGACTCCATGGGTAGGTGCGATCACGATCCCCCCAGACAATCAGCGTCTTCGTCCTGATTGCCGGCAGGTTTTCAGCGCCGCTCCAGGAATGCATCGCATCCAAACCTGACAGCATGGCCTTCAGGTTGCTTTTCTGGGCTATCGTGGCGCAAAGTTCATATTCCAAGGCTTTTTCGCGTTCGAGAAACCAGGTTGCCGCAATCCGCCGCGCCGTCACTTTCGGCCCGTCTGCACAGGCACGGGTTTTCGAGGTGTCGATGGTCTCAAACCGCCCGGGCAGCACACCTACGGACCCGGTGCCATAAAGAACCAAACGGTCAACACGCTCGGGCGCACGGGCAACCATTTCCTGCGCGACCATTCCACCCATCGAGTGACCAACCAGGTGGAATGTCTCGATGTCGCGCGCCTTCAGCTCATTCAGCGCCCAGTCCGCGAATCCCGAGATGCTGCAAAACGCGTCACGTTGCGCATTTTCGCCAAAACCCGGCAGATCCAGCGTGATGACATCGTAACCTTGCAAAGCCTCGACCTGCCGCTGCCATTGCCGACTGCCGCCCAGGAACCCGTGAACAAACACGATGGGTGTCATTTCCGGCCGCCCTGCACAATCCGATCGAGGATCATGGCACAGAACAGGATTGAGAACCCTGCAAGAATACCCTGGCCCACATTCGCGTATTGCAACGCTTCAAGAACATCCTCGCCCAGCCCCTTGGCACCGATCAGAGACGCAACAACAACCATTGCCAGTGACAACATGATTGTCTGATTGATCCCCGCCCGGATCGACGGGCTTGCCAGCGGCAAGTCGACTTTGGTGAGCAGGTACCATTTGTTGGCGCCGAAACTGATCGCCGCCTCGCGCACGCTTTCGGGCACGCCACGCAAGCCGAGAACGGTCAGGCGCACCACGGGCGTACCACCGAAAATCATCGTGACCACGACTGCCGCCGGCTTGCCGACACCAAAAAACGCGATCACGGGGACCATGAAAACAAAGGCGGGCATGGTTTGCATGAAATCCATGATCGGCTGGATGAAAGCGTAGAACCGAGGGCGACGCGCCGCGAACATGCCCAGTGGAATTCCGATGACAATCGACAGGCATGCCGCTGTCCCCAACAAGGCCAGCGTAGTCATTGCGCCCTCCCAAAAGCCCAACAGCCCCATATAGGCCAGAAACGCGCCCGAATAGATTGCCGTGCTGACACCCGCAGTCAGCCATGTCAGCAGAATGATGAGACTGGCGATCACGATCCATGGCGTCTGCACCAAGATGACCTCAAGCGCGTCCAGCAGGGTACGGATACCGAATGTCAGCCCGTCAAAGAACGCTTCGCTGTTGCGCACGCACCAGGCGATGAAGTCTTCCACCCAGGTGATGCTGGTCAGGCGGATATTGGGGTCTGTCGGGAAGTGGCTAAGCAACGAGAAACGCCCCGGAAAGCTGTAATGCATCATCGCCGCAGCAACGATCAGCGCCATGAAGATCGCGCTGAACACGATCTGCGATACCGGCATTGCTGATCGGATTGAACGATCTGACAGCCATTCCGAGAAACGCGCCTCGAGCGCCCAGTTTGCCACCTGTGACTGAACAAGCTTGACGATGATCAGAATGATCAGGCCGGTCAGAACGATGTAAGGCCCTTCAGCAGCCATTGCTTCGGCTTCGGCGCGGATGCCACCTATGTTTTCCTCGAGCGAGTCCACCGTCCGCTGATAGACGTCGATCTTGTCCGAGTTGTTTTCGATGGCAGCGGCCAACTGCTGACGGCGCAGCTCAAGCGTCCCTTCAATTGACGCGATGCGTTCCATTGCCTCGGCCGCCAGGTCGCCGAACATCCCGCGCGCGATCTGCACATAGGCTATTGTTTCGAGGATCAGAAATGGCAACGCCCATGACCACAACCCCCGCGCACCGAACCAGACCGGGCCAAACAACCCGGCCATCAGATTGAAAGTCGGCGTAAATCGGGACGACGCGCCGATCTTGTCGAAGTTGCGGATGTAATAGTCGGGGCTGGTGCGAACGAAGGCACGGATGTTTTCGCGCCGTTCTTCGGCATATGCCTGGGCTGCTTCGCTCTCGGTATCTTCCAGCGGGTTCACATCTGAAGAACTCATGACACTTCGGTTCCTTCGATCACGGTGCGCAACAGATCGGCACGGGTTATGACGCCAACATCCACGCCGCCGTCCTCCACAAGGATCGCGCTGTCGGTGTCGATTGCCAGATTGATCAGCGTGCTCAGGTTTTCGCCTTCATTCACACGCGGGGCGTCCGAGGGCAGAGGGCCATGGGTCGCGACATGTTCCGGTATGGGCCGCATGACGGCGTGGGCACGCACCACCTTGAGCCTTGAGATACCCGCCACGAAATCGGCGACATAGTCATCGGCGGGGTTCATGACGATGTCTTCGGCCGTTCCGATCTGCACCACCTTGCCGTCGCGCATGATCGCGATCCGGTTCCCGATGCGGACGGCTTCATCCAAATCATGGGTGATGAAGATCGTCGTCTTTTTCAGGATTTTGCTCAGTCGAATGAACTCATCCTGCAATTGCCGCCGGATCAACGGGTCCAACGCCGAGAACGGTTCGTCCATCAACAACACATCCGGGTTCGCTGCCAGTGCCCGGGCAAGGCCCACACGTTGCTGCATACCCCCGGACAGCTCGTGTGCGAATTTCGATCCCCAGGCTCCGAGTTCGACGATATCCAGAATAGCCGCTGCCTGACGCATGCGTTCATTCTTGCTGACCTGCCGGATCTCCAGCGGCATTGCGACATTGTCCAGCACAGACCGATGCGGCATCAGCGCAAAGTTCTGAAAGACCATGCCAATCTTGTTGTTGCGAAACTGCTGAAGCTCTTTCGGGCCTAGGGCCATCACGTCCGTGCCCTCGATTTCGATCTTGCCTGCGGTGGGTTCCAACAGCCGGTTGAAATGGCGGACCAGAGTGGACTTCCCGCTGCCTGACAGGCCCATGATGCAGAATATCTCGCCCCGGTTGACCGAAAGACTGACATCCGCGACGCCGACAACACAGTTGTATTCCGCCAGCACCTGGGCCTTGTCCAATCCACGGTCGCGGATTGCCTGCAGCGCTACATCGGGCCTGCCCCCGAAAATCTTCCAGACATTCGAGATTTCAATAACGGTATCGTCGCTCATAAGTCCCCCAGAGGTCTGCTTTTGGGTGGCGCCAACAGATGCCGCCACCCTGTTTCTGGAAGCTCGATCAGAGGCCCAGCCAAGCGTCGACACGATCAGGGTTCGCCTCGACCCACTCGCGTGCAACCTCTGCCGGATCACGGCCCTTGCCGCTGATCTCATAGGCGAACTCGCTGACATCATCCGCCGTCAATGCGAAATTCGCCAAGAAATCGGCAATCGCCGGAGAACGCTCTGGCAGCGTGTTGGACCACGCAATCTGCACGTTCTTGAGGGCGTCCTTGGTCGCAACATTGGATTTGTTGTACCAGTCCGGGTCATCAGACGGTTGGACCATTACGTATTTTGCCGGGTCGAATTGTGGCTCGGTCAACATCTGGACGTCGAACATGTACCAGACGGCATGCGGCTTGTAGCAATAAAAGGCGTAGCCTTCGCCCTTGGCGATGCTGTCCTTGATCCGCGCGGTCTTCACGCTTTCCTCGGCACGTATCGGCTCAATGAAATCAAGTAAACCATAGTCGCGGGTTTTGACTTCGTTCACGTTGGCCGAAGCCCAACCCGGCGCGCCAATCCACATTTCACCTTTGCCATTGCCGTCACTGTCCATCAATGCGGCCACATCCGGGCGGCCCAGATCGGCGATGTCGGTGATGTTGTTGGCTTCACCAAAGTCTTTGCTGACGCAGAAACCCTGATTGCCCTCGTAGGGGTTCGATGACAGGGTGACGGTGCCCGCTTCGTCCACATATTTCTTGGTGAAGCTTTCCTGGTTGGGCAGCCAAACGTCGGGATGAACGTCGATGTCGCCCTTGCCCTGATCCATCGCCTGAAAGATCGTGGCGTTGTTGCCGGGCACATATTCCACTTTGCCCCCGATGCGCATTTCCACGACCGCGCCCAGCACATGGGCAATCGCTTGGGCGCCGGTCCAGGATGGCACGCCGATTTTCACTTCTTCGGTTGCGAATGCCGGCACAGCGCAGACGCTGAGCGCAGCAGCCATCCCCAGCTTTTTCAGATTGGTTCTCATGGTCTTCTCCTCTGTTGAAATGCACCGTGGTTCGGCGTCGTTTTTTCCGTCGTTCGATTTTCCTATCGCGCAATAGGGGCGCGCCAACTTGCCTTTGGCGACACATTCGGACGGAAGGCTGAAACAAGACCAACCGCCAGACCCTGCCCGGAAGTCTAGAACAGGAGCTTTTCCGAGAGCCAATTCGAACATTTCATCAAACTATTCTGTTTCTGCATAGTTTTCTGTATCGTTGCTGAAGATGCTCTTTCACAAGCGGGGATACGCAGTGGATCTGAATTGGCTACGCGATTTTGAATGCCTCGCTCGGACCTTGAACTTCACCCGTGCGTCTGATGAACGCAACATCACGCAATCCGCATTCAGTCGCAGAATCAAAGCCTTGGAAAGCTGGGTGGGGTTGCCTTTGGTCAATCGGGCAACCTATCCGGTTCAATTGACCGAGGCCGGCAAACAATTCCTGCCTGTTGCCCAGGCGGCAATTTCACAGCTGTCTGAATCCCGCCAATCCCTGCGGGACGCCGACCGGGGCGACAGTCGGTTCATCCGGTTTTCGGTTCTGCACACCATTGCGGTTAATTTTTTGGCAACCCGCATAGAAGAGTTGCAGAAGCAGATCCCAGATTTGCGCACACGCGTCCTGTCCGATTCTCTGAGCACCTGTTGTGATCTTTTGGTCGAAGGCGCGGTGGATATCCTGCTGTGCTACTATCACCATACTGTCTCGCCCATGATCGACGAAACCGCATTCGAGCGCAAGGATCTGTTGAAGGACCGTCTGATCCCGGTGGCTGCCGCTCAGCCGGTGCGGGCACTGGGTTGGGATTTGTCCCGGCAGGATGGCCCACCGATCCCCTATCTGGCCTATGACCGATCGTCCTTCTTGGGCATGGTCGTTGAAAACACCGTTGACCGGAAACCCCAGAATACCGAAACGATATATGTCGATAGCCTGGTCGAAACGATCAAGCGAAGATTGATGACTGGCAGCGGATTTGCCTGGATGCCCGAAACGTCGATCTCGGCGGAGCTGGATCAGGGGTTGCTGGTGCCGATCGGTGACGATGCATGGTGTGCAACGTTGACGATTTCAGCCTTTTCCAATCCGGCCAGTTTGGATCAGATCGCGCACCAGCTTTGGCAGCGTTTGTGACCGGACGGATTCGTTTTGGCGCACCGACGGGCCATTGAACGGAAAATGCGCCTTTACCTCCTATGCCGGCCCGTCTGAGAAAAATTGACGATCGCGCGGACCAGCAGATCGATCGTATCCACTGCATTGGCGTCATCCGCGACGCTGTCGGCAATGAGGGAGAACTCAGAGCAAGCGACAAACTGCAAGTCCGCCCCCGCCTTGACCAAGGCCCTTGAGGACGCTCGCAGCGTTTCGCGTGCCTTCTCGCTTTGACCGTTGACCTTGATCGCGCGGATCGCCGCCAGCATCGCGTCGTCATCCGTTGGCCAAACGGTCGACAGCCCGCGCGCGTGCAGAGCTGTTTCGAAAAGACAAGTACGGCGCACCGCCGGAGAAGCGAGCACACCAACGCACCCACCCTTCCCGAGTGTCCCGACGGCGTGATCCGCGGCCAGTTCAACCATGTTCAACAGCGGAACGGTCACGGCATCGGTGATCGCCTTGGCATAGTGATGCGCCGTGTTGCAGGGCATTGCCAGCGCCACTGCGCCGGCATCCTGAAGACGTCTTGCCATCGCCGCCAGTGTCGGCCCCGGATCTTCACCCGCCCCGTCGATCAGATGCGCGATCCGTGACGGGACCTGAGTGTTCATGTCGATCAAAAGCGGAATGTGGTCCCGGTCGTCGCTCACCGGCACAGCCTCGACCAGCTTGCGCTGGAGGAGGATCGTTGCCTCGGGGCCCATGCCGCCAAGAATGCCGATGGGGTGCTGCGTCATTGCTCAGATATTCACCCAGCGGTCTTTGTGATCGAAGGCAAAGTCATACCCCGCCAAAGCCGCCGCGCCGCCCGTGTGAAGGAAAACGACCCGCTGGTCTTTGAATTCGCCTTTGCGCGCCAGATCGATCAGGCCCGCCGCACCCTTGGCCGAGTAGCAGGGATCCAGAAGGATACCTTCCAATTCGGCAAACATCTGGATCGCTTCGATACCGCTTTCAGTGGGCAGGCCATAGCCTTCGCCGACATAGTCGGTATTGGCCATGACATCTTCGCGCTTTACCACGCCCGCGCACCCCAGCTTTTCGGCCGTCTTGCAGGCGAGGTCGTACACCATCTGTTCCTGCTTTGGCCGAGGTGCCCTTGTCCCGATGCCAAGCACCGGCACCTGCGCATTCATGGCGCACATTCCCGTCACCAAACCTGCCTGCGTACCGGACGACCCTGTTGCATGTACCAGCCGGTCAATCCGCAATCCGCTGTCATTGGCCTGACCCAACAGTTCAAAGGCCGCGTTTACATAGCCCAGCGCCCCGGTCGGGTTCGAGCCGCCGCCGGGAATGACATAGACAGAGCGGCCTTCTGCCCGTTTCTTCGCGGCCGCCTTTTCCATTTCGCCCGGCATATCGTGACCCCCGGGAAACTTCTGGGTGGTCGCGCCGTGCAAATGATCCAGCAGGACATTGCCGTTTGTATTGTAGTTGCCATCTTGATAGCCGGTGCGATCTTCCAGAAGAACATGGCAATCAAGGCCCAGCTTGGCGGCAAACGCTGCGGTTTGTCGACCGTGGTTGGTTTGGGTGGCACCTTGCGTCATCACCATGTCGGCGCCCTGCGCTTCTGCTTCGGCCATCAGAAATTCCAGCTTGCGGGTCTTGTTGCCGCCGGTTGACATGCCGGTGCAATCGTCGCGCTTGATCCAGATTTCCACCCCCAGTTCTTTGGAAAGCCGCTTCATCGGTTCAAGCGGTGTCGGAAGATGGGCGAGGTGAAGGCGGGGAAAGCGCGCAAGATGCATGTCACAATTCCTAATATTGATTTTCGTCAATTTACGCTGTGTGTTGCCGCTCTGCTAATTCGAAATTCAGTAAGTATGTTGCAAAAATTGCATATTAGTAAGGTCTGGGCTATCTGGTTCACATGCGTTTGGAATGGATCGACGACATCTTGGCCGTGCTGGACAGCGGATCGCTGACGCGCGCCGCGGAAAAACGGCTGCTGACCCAATCTGCCTTCACCCGTCGGGTGCGGCTCATCGAAGGCAGTATCGGTGCGACCCTGTTTGATCGTCGCCGCAAACCCGTATCCCTGATGCCGGGCGTTCAGGCGTTGGAACCTGAACTGCGCGAACTGAGCGCGCGTCTGCACAAACTGCGTCACAGTTTGAAAACAGAAAGCGATCAGGCCAGCCAGTCTTTGTCGCTCGTGTGCCAGCATGCGCTGACGACAACCGTCTCGCCGAAAGTGGTCCGGATGTTGACCGAAAACAGCGATATCTCGGTTCAGGTGCGATCGGGGAACCAGGACGAATGCCTGTTGCAACTGATCTCGAAAGAAGTTGATTTCGCGATCATGTACGCTGCATCGGGCGGCGTTGTGCAGAACCTCGAAAGTGCGTTTCAGGCGAAGACGCTTGGTGCCGACACATTGATCCCGGTATGCGCACCTGCAATGCGCGGGGAATTGGATGGCAAGACCATTCCTGCGATTGTCTACCCGCCTGATGTCTTTCTTGGCCAGGTATTTTCCCGATTGATTGCACCGCGGTTGCCCGACGAAACCAGACTCGTGGCCAAGGCCGAGACGGCCCTGACGCTGGCGATGCTGCAATATGCCGTGAATGAAATCGGCGTTGCCTGGTTGCCCTATTCTTTGGTCGCCACGCCGCTTGCTCAGGGACAGCTTGTAAGCGTTGAAGACGCCCTGCCTGCGCAGGCGCTGACAATAAGAATGGTCCGTTTGGCCGAAGCGAAGCCAGAGTTCAGTGAACAGATTTGGCAACGTCTTGCCGGGCAATCGCAAAGCTTTTGGTTGTCGCAGGATCAAAACGACGAGGCGACCTGAGCCGTTCACCGAGAAAGGTGCCGGGTCTGCCGATCAGCGTCGGAAGAATACGCAACGGAATAGTGGCAAAACCGAGCTGGATGTATCTAACCTGTGCTGAAATGACAGCAACAGGGCAGGTCAGCGGATGTTCAGGAAGGTATTGAAAACGGGTATAGGTGTCGCGGTTCTGGGCGTCGTGGGGCTGCTTGGTTATCTTCTGATCGCCCCGCCCGATTTGTTGAAAGTAGGCACGAATTACTCGGCCAAGATTGTCTGTTCGAATGTTTTCATTGCCGGACGTGATCCGGAAGAGGTCCTTGCGGTGGATGTGCAGGCCCCGGGGCATCCGCTGCTCAAACATGTTTCGATTGAGGTCGATCGAGAGGCGCAGACTGTTCATGCGCGACTCTTTCGGTTCTTCGCGCCCGCCACATCGCAGTTCCGGCAGGGGCTTGGCTGCACCAACGTGCATGCTAAATCCCTGAGTGCGCTAGGGCTTGAGGCCGCCAAGCCCGCGCCGACAGGTCTTTGGCCAACAGGAAACGACGTTGCGCAGTCTCAAGATCCCAAAATTCAGGCCGTCTTGTCGGATGATACGCTGCTTGGCGAAGGGTACCGCGCCGTAGTGGTGGTTCAAGGCGGGCGCATCGTGGCCGAACGCTATGCGGAAGGGTTCGACGCCGACACACCGTTGCTGGGCTGGTCCATGACCAAGACGGTCACGGCCGGGCTGATCGGAACGTTGATCAACGCGGGTCAGATGAATGTATCGGACACCCTTGTCGACAGCTTTCCCGAATGGGCAGAAGACGCAAGGCGAGACATTACTGTTGCGGACATGCTGGCGATGACAAGCGGTCTGCAATGGAATGAAGAATACGGAGACGTGTCAGACGTGACCAGGATGCTGTATCTCAGCAATGACATGGCCGTTTTCGCTGCCGACCGTGCACTGGAAGCCGGCATTGGAACCGACTTCAACTATTCCTCCGGCACGTCCACCGTGTTGTCCCGGGTGTGGCAGGACAAGCTGACCGATGGCGGTTTCAGCTATCCTCGGGATGCGCTTTTTGAACCGCTTGGCATGGCTTCGGCGATCATCGAGACAGATGTCGCCGATACATTCATCGGATCCAGCTATATGTACGCCACGGCCCGAGACTGGGCGAAGTATGGCCAGTTTCTGCTGCAAAAAGGGGTTTGGGACGGCGCACAGATTTTGCCCACAGGTTTTGTGGACTGGATGTTCGAACCCGTTGCGGCGTCTGGTGGGGAATATGCCAAAGGTCAACTTTGGTTGAAATCGCCGGGCGACCTGCCACCGTTTGAAGACGCGGTTTGGTTGCAAGGGCATGACGGTCAGTCCATCGGAATTTTCCCGTCGCGTGACATGGTCGTCGTGCGGATGGGGCTTACACCTTCACGGGTGGGCTATTCTTCTTTGCCCTTGGCGAAAGCGCTTATTGCGGCTTTCGGGGGGTAGGGGATCGAACATTCCCATCGACGCACCGCCCGACATTGCGGCGGGCATCGCCCGTAGAGCAGGACACTGGGTCGCAGATCGGTATCTTGCACGCCGGCACAGTTTGGTATACCGCCGCATACAAATTCAAGGTGCCGGGCTTTCACATGGCCCGGTGCATCAGCTAAATGGTCGGAACCGTCATGAGCCTTTACACAGAATACCTGAACGAAATCGAGACGCGCAAAGAACAGGGTCTGCACCCCAAACCCATCGAAGACGGTGCTCTTTTGCAGGAAATCATCGGGCAGATCAAAGATACGGGTCACGCTCATCGTGCCGATTCACTGAACTACTTCATCTACAACACGCTTCCGGGCACAACCAGCGCCGCAGGTGAAAAGGCGCGCTTTCTGAAAGAGATCATCCTGGGTGAAGCGACGGTCGAAGAAATCTCGCAGGATTTCGCGTTTGAATTGCTGTCGCATATGAAGGGCGGCCCATCGGTAGAGGTTCTGCTTGATCTGGCGCTGGGCGATGACGCAGAGATTGCGCAGAAAGCGGCGGCAGTTCTGAAAACCCAGGTGTTCCTGTACGACGCAGATACCAACCGTCTGAAAATAGCCTTTGAGGCCGGGAACGCCGTTGCCAGGGACATTCTGGAAAGCTATGCCAAGGCCGAGTTCTTTACCCGGCTTCCCGACATCGAAGAAGAAATCAAGGTTGTGACCTATGTGGCGGCCGAAGGGGATATTTCGACCGATCTTCTGTCGCCCGGCAATCAGGCGCATTCGCGGTCGGACCGTGAATTGCACGGCAAGTGCATGATCTCACCCGAAGCACAGGCCGAGATTCAGGACTTGCAAAAACAGCACCCGGACAAGCGTGTCATGCTGGTCGCTGAAAAAGGGACGATGGGCGTTGGATCGTCGCGCATGTCCGGTGTCAACAACGTTGCATTGTGGACCGGAAAGCAAGCCAGCCCCTATGTTCCTTTCGTGAACATCGCGCCGGTTGTTGCCGGTACAAACGGGATTTCACCGATCTTTCTGACTACAGTCGGCGTCACCGGCGGGATCGGCATCGATCTCAAGAACTGGGTCAAGAAAGTGGATGCCGACGGCAATCCGATCCTGAACAATGACGGCAATCCTATCCTCGAGCAGAAATATTCCGTCGAGACCGGAACGGTACTGACCATCAACACCAAGGACAAAAAGCTGTACAATGACGCAGGCGACAAAGAGCTGGTCGATCTGTCATCATCCTTCACGCCGCAAAAGACCGAGTTCATAAAGGCCGGAGGATCTTATGCTATTGTCTTTGGCAAAAAGCTCCAGACATTCGCGGCCGAGACGCTCGGCATCGAGCTGAAATCCGCTTTCGCACCGTCCAAAGAGATCTCGCATGAAGGGCAGGGCCTGACGGCGGTTGAAAAGATATTCAACAAGAATGCGGTTGGCGTGGCCGAAGGTAAAGTTCTGCATGCGGGCTCGGATGTTCGGGTGAAGGTCAACATCGTCGGTTCGCAGGACACCACCGGCTTGATGACGGCACAGGAACTGGAAGCCATGGCGGCGACAGTGATATCTCCCACCGTTGACGGCGCCTATCAGTCTGGCTGTCACACTGCTTCGGTTTGGGATTCCAAAGCGCAGGCAAATATCCCAAAACTGATGAAATTCATGAACAACTTTGGTCTGATCACCGCGCGTGACCCCAAAGGTGTTTATCACTCGATGACAGACGTCATCCACAAGGTTCTGAACGACATCACCGTGGATGACTGGGCGATCATCATCGGTGGCGACTCGCATACACGCATGTCCAAAGGCGTCGCGTTTGGCGCTGACTCGGGTACTGTCGCACTGGCGCTGGCCACTGGCGAAGCCACCATGCCGATCCCGGAATCGGTCAAGGTGACATTCAAGGGCCAGATGGCGGATCACATGGATTTCCGCGATGTGGTTCACGCCACCCAGGCGCAGATGCTGAAGAAATTCGGCGACAACGTGTTCCAGGGGCGGATCATCGAAGTTCACATCGGCACATTGCTGGCGGATCAGGCATTCACCTTTACTGACTGGACGGCCGAGATGAAGGCCAAGGCCTCGATCTGCATCTCGGCGGATGACACGTTGATCGAATCTCTGGAAATCGCAAAAAGCCGTATCCAGATCATGATCGACAAGGGAATGGATAACGAAGCCCGGACACTGCAAGGTCTGATCGACAAGGCCAACGCTCGGATATCGGAAATCAAGTCGGGTGAAAAGCCTGCCCTGAAACCGGATGAAAATGCCAAGTATTTTGCCGAGTTGGTGGTTGATCTGGATGAGATCAGCGAACCCATGATCGCCGACCCGGATGTCAATAACGCCGATGTATCAAAACGTTACACCCACGATACGATACGGCCGGTTTCCCACTACAAAGGGGAAAAGAAGGTCGATCTGGGATTTGTTGGATCGTGCATGGTGCACAAGGGCGATCTGGTCATCGTCTCGCAGATGCTGAAAAACATTGAGAAAGAAAAGGGCACTGTCGAGTTCAAGGCCCCGCTGGTCGTTGCTGCGCCCACCTACAACATCATCGATGAGCTGAAAGAAGAAGGCGAGTGGAGCATTCTTCAGAAGTATTCAGGCTTTGAATTCGACGATCTGTTCCCAAAGAGCAAAGCACGGACGGAATACGAGAACATCCTGTATCTGGAGCGTCCGGGATGTAACCTCTGCATGGGCAACCAGGAGAAAGCCGCAAAGGGTGACACTGTTCTGGCCACGTCCACACGCCTGTTCCAGGGGCGTGTTGTTGAGGACGCGGCGGACAAGAAAGGCGAATCCCTGCTTGCTTCGACCCCGGTGGTGGTGCTGTCGGCTGTTTTGGGCCGAATGCCGACCGCCGAGGAATACAAATCGGCCGTGAAAGGTATCGACCTGACCAAATTTGCGCCTCCGATGGAAAAGCCCGCAGGCACGAAGTCAGCGCATTTCTAAACGCAAGGCACAAAGTTGATTGCCCGGTCATCCCTTCAGGTGGCCGGGCGATTGAGTTCCGCTGTGTTCAGGCCTGGTTGCAGCGCGCGCCGCGCAAAAGCGCGGCATGGGAATGCCCCGGACCTTTCGCACGACTTCGCGTGGACCATTGGGGAAAAATCCATGATCCACGGCCATACGGTCGCTGTTTGGCGTCAGGCTGACAGCTCTTTATACATGTAAGTTGTGGGTTCCAGTCTGGTTTCGAACGGGTTCCGGCAATAGTTCGGAATTTCCCCGGCGATCTGAAACCCCAGGTCCAGATAAAGCAATCGAGAAGGGTCGGTGCTGCGGGTATCCAGAACCAGCATCGTGCGTTCCAACTTTGCCGTTCGCTGAAAGAGGGCTTCCATCAAGGCACGGCCAAAACCGCGCCGTCTGGCGTTCGGGTGAACCAGAAGCTTCGCGACATCCGCGCGATGTGGCTGATTGGGCATGGTCGCGGGGATCAGTTGCACCGTGCCCTGAATGCGCCCGTTGTGGTGGAGGACAAACAGCTCCAATGCACCGGATTTCAGCCCAGGTCGAACGTTTTGCAGCCAGTATTTTCGTGCGTCACTCTCGGTAAACGGAAGGACAAAGCCGATGCTGGCCCCGTCATGCACACAGGCGTGGAGGATTCCCGCCAGATCATCCACTGCCGCGCTGAAATCGAGATGGGTCAGACGCGAGATCATATCAGCACCAAGAGATAACGCGCACCGCGAGATGCCCCGGTTTCGAACCGGGTTGGGCCCGACAGGTGATAGCGCAGGCAATCTCCGGCGCTTAGCGCATGGGGTGTTCCGTCAACTGTCAGTGTCAGTGCGCCGTCGATCAGGACCAGATGGTGTTCCTGCCCGGACTTGGGCGGCGCCTCGTAAGTGATGACCGTGTCGCGCGGCAGGTGGCATTCCACGACCTCGGCGTTCAGGCCGTTTGCAGGGGGTGAAACTGCACGGCGGGTAAAGCCAGTTTCGGGATCGCGCCATTCGGTCTGGCGTTCAAACGGCACTTTGGGGTCAAAGCTGTCTTCGACCATCATCAAAAGCCGGGACATCGGCAGGCCATAAGCGGCACAGAGGCGGCCAAGATTCTCAGCGGTGGGGCTGACCTCTCCTTTCTCCATGCGGGACAGCGTGGCGCGGCTGATTCCGCTTTGAGCGGCCAGTTGATCCAGCGACCATCCGCGCCCGTGGCGGAGATCGTTCAAACGGACGGCAAGGCGGTTTGAGAGGTTGTCGAGCATGGATCACAAACGAGAAGATTTTTCATTTAAGGGAAAATAGCATAAAATTATGTATATGTAAATGAAAAAGGGCGCAGAAACTCCGCGCCCTCTGCCAGCTTTTGACGAGGCAGTGGATTACTTCCAGCCGACTTCGTTGAAGATTTTCTGTGCTTCCGGGATGTTCTTTGCGACCTCAGACAGGTTCACGTCGTCAGCTTTGAACTCACCCAGTGCCTTTACCGATTCCGCCAGTTCAACACTCTGTACTGCCGGGAATTCGTCATTACCCGCCGAGAAGTACTTCTGCGCCTGATCGCTTGCCAGATACTCCAGGAACAGGATTGCGTTTTCCTTGTTCGGCGCATTTGACGCGACGCCACCGCCCGACAGGTTCATATGCGCACCATAGCTGTCCTGATTGGGGAAGACCCAGCCGATCTTGTCGAGGTCAGAGGACAGGCCTTTGACGTCTTTGCGGATGGCCCGTGCATAGTAGTAGGTGTTCGACACAGCGATATCGCATTCACCCGAAACGATGCCACGCAACTGGTCGGTGTCACCGCCCTGCGGGTCTCGGGCCATGTTGGCGACAACGCCTTCGGCCCAGGATTTTGCAGCTTCGGCGCCTTCATGTGTGATGATCGAAGCGAGCAGGGTCTGGTTGTAGGTGTTGGTCGAGGACCGGATGCAGATCAGGCCCTTGTATTCCGGCTTGGCCAGGTCCGCGTAAGCGGCCGGCGGATTGGCAACGTTTTCCTTGTTGTAAAAGATGATCCGACCGCGCTGTGAAAAGCCGAACCACTGGTTGTCTTCGTCCTGAAGGTTGGCGGGGATGCGCTCCTCCAAGGTTTCGCTGTCGATTGCTTGCAGAATGCCCGCATCTTTGGCGCGCGCCAGGCGAGACGTGTCGACCGTCAGCATGACGTCAGCCGGAGAGTTCGCGCCTTCGGCTTCCATGCGCGCAATCAATTCATCCGCCTTGCCTTCGATCCGGTTGATCTTGATGCCGGTCGCTTCTTCGAAGTCCGTGTAAAGACGTTCGTCAGTGTCATAGTGGCGCGACGAATAAAGGTTCAGCTCGCCTTCAGCCGCGGCTGATGTTGCGATCAATGCCGACAGAGCGGCGGCCAGGCAGGTTGTGGATTTCAGCATAGTTTGCCCCAACAATTGAATTTCGCGTCGGTCGATATCCCGACTGATTTGCTCAATTATACGATTCTCAGCGAGATGCAAGAAAATCCGACAGATTTACTTGGTCAAATGAGCGCAGGCGCCCTTGCGAGGCTTTTCCGGGCGGGCGCGACTTGAGTTGAACGGGAAGATCCGCGTCACAGGGAAGTGTCTGGATCACTCACGATCAAGTACCTCAACTGCAAGGATCGTGGGCAAATGGCGCGCGACTTCCGTCCAGGTGTCCCCTTCATCAACACTGGCAAAAACCGAGCCGCTGTTGGTCCCGAAATAGATACCGGCGGGGTCTCGGTGGTCTCCGGCCATGGCCTGTCGCAGAACAGTGAAAAAACAGTTTTCTTGCGGCAACCCACGCCGCTGGTCTTGCCATGTTGCGCCTCCGTTTGTGGATTTCCAAACTGCCGCAGCGGCATCCGGTGGATAGCGCCCGATGCTGTCTCCGTTCAAGGGTAATGTCCAGATCGTGTCCGGATCACGTGGGTGCACATGAATCGGAAATCCAAAGGTGGATGGCAGGCCTTTGGTGATGTCATCCCAACTGCGCCCTCCGTCGACCGAGCGCCAGACACCGTGATGGTTTTGCTGGTAGAGCAAATCCGCGGTTCCCGGAGCTTGAACCATGTTGTGGACGCAATGACCCGTTTCACCATCCCTCGGGGCAGCGGGATGATCATGATGCGCGCAAGCTTCGGCGTTGGACAATCTGTTTCGCCGCTCCCAGCTTGCGCCGCCATCCTCGGTTGCAAACACACCCGCAGCGGAAATGCCGACCCAGAGCTTTTTCGAATCATTTGGGTCAGTCACGATTGTATGCAGGACCAGCCCCGCACCGCCGGGATTCCAATCGGGTGCTGAGGGGTGGTTTGTCAGGCCCTCAAGCGTGTCCCATGTCCGACCATTATCGTGGCTGGCAAGCAGGCGGGCCGGTTTTGTGCCAGCGTACAACGTTCCATGTTGATAACGCAAAGACCAGACCTGCGAAAACTCATCGGCGAATGGTGCGGGTTCTCCGGTCCAGCCGATCATCTGGGCAAAATCCTGATCGTTGGCGGCCCACTCGTCCATTTGGCCCTTGGTGAGTTTTGCGACCTGCCAAGTCACACCGCCGTCTTCGGAACACCAGACACCGGCGCCATGCCAGTCACCACCGCCCCCGGCCCAAAGCGTGCCCGTTTCCTTGTCGCCGATGACGTGGTTGATCGGCCATCCTTCGCAATGCGGGCCCGTCACTTTCCAGTCTGACCTGTTCTGATCACCAGAGACAATGAACGTTCCCTTGGTCGTCCCCACCAGTACGTCGATGCCGTGTTCGCGCATGGGTTTTACACTCCACAATATCGAAGCAAGGGTAGCACGTCGGGCGCACAGGTGCAGAAAACAAAAAAACCGCGCTCAAGAGCGCGGTTTTCTAAAACGATGTTTCGTTGTTCTCAGCCCTGACGAGCTTTGAACTTGCGCTGCGTCTTGTTGATAACGTAGACGCGGCCTTTGCGACGCACAATACGGCAGTCGCGGTGCCGATTCTTGAGCGAGCGGAGCGAGTTCTTGACCTTCATGGTCTGTCTCCAATCTGCGGCGCCTTCATCAAGGACGTGGCCAGCGCCTGGGTTACTCGGGTGTCCCGGATTTCCGGAACAGTGAAATCATGGTGGGCGGTACAAGGATCGAACTTGTGACCCCTTCGATGTCAACGAAGTGCTCTACCGCTGAGCTAACCGCCCACTTTCCCTTTGCGCGCCCAGCCCCATAACGAAATGGGGCGCGGAACCCCGCGCCGGTAGCGGGGTCTATAAAAGGAGTCGCAAAGGGGTTCAAGGGGTTTGGTAGAACTATTTTCCGGTCTATGTTGATTGCGAACATGGAGGGATCATGCAGAACGCAGCCTTTGTATTGGATATGCCTGAAAACCGTAGTTCATGCGTGGTTTTTTCATCTCCGCATAGCGGGCGGAATTATCCAGAAGCGTTTTTGAAGCGGTCCGTTCTGAATCAAAGCGTGATTCGATCCTCGGAAGACGCCTTCGTGGATCAATTGTTTGCTGCTGCGGCCGAGAATGGCGCGCCTTTGATCAAAGCGACCATGCCACGCGCCTATCTGGACCTGAATCGCAGTCTGGACGAACTGGACCCGGCGCTGATCAGCGGTGCCCGCAGGCATGGGCACAACCCCAGGGTCGCATCAGGGTTGGGTGTGATACCCCGCGTTGTGGCCAATGGACGGGCAATCTACAGCGGCAAGCTGACCATGGACGAGGCGCGGCTGCGCATCGACACCTATTGGCGCCCCTATCATGCACGTTTGAAATCCCTGCTGGCCGAATCACACGAGAAATTCGGCCAGGCCATACTGGTGGATTGCCACTCCATGCCGCATGAGGCGGTGGCCATGGCTGGTACGACCCGAAACAAACGGCCCGAGATCGTGCTGGGTGATCGGTTCGGTGCTTCGGCCTCGTCTGAAATCGTGGACCTCGTCGAATCGGCGTTTGCTGCGGCAGGTCTGAATGTTGTGCGCAATGCCCCGTTTGCGGGGGCCTATGTGACTCAGACTTATGGCCGCCCCACCCGCCAGCAACACGCGATCCAGATTGAAATCGACCGGGCCTTGTATATGGACGAAGAAAAGATTGCGCCGAACGCCAATTTCATGACGTTTTCGAAACTCCTTCGGCAGGTGGTGCGCGACATATCCAGGATCGGTTCCAAACCTCATCGTCTGGCGGCGGAATGAAACTAGCGCAAAGCACGGCCCTTCACGATTGCTTCCGGGCCGAACCTCTGGCGGATCTGGTCGGTGGCCCGCTCGGCCTGTGATCTGCGGTCGGCGCCGGGATCAAGCAGGTCGCCGGAGATGTCAGCCTGATCCGCCGGGCACAGGTCAGACAGGCCACACCCCAACAGGCGGTACGGCCCCTGATCTCCCACCTGATCGAAAAGCCCTTTTGCGGTGCGATAAATCCTGTCCGCGATCTGCGTTGCGTCCCGCAATGATACGCGCCGTGTCAGAACCTTGTGATTGGCTTTCTTCAGCTTCAGCGTAACGACCCGGCCAGCCAGATCCTTGGCCTTGGCCCGGTCCGAGACCTTCAGGGCCATGCGCCACAAATGTCCGTCCAGAACATCAATATTGGCGGTGTCCTCGAAAAACGTGGTCTCATTGCTGATGGATTTCATCGGTTCATGGGCTGAAACGCGCCGTTTGTCCTGACCCCGTGCCAGATGCCACAGGCGATACCCCATCGAGCCGAAACGCGCAGTCAAAGCCTCCTGATCCCAACGCAGCAGGTCGTTGAAGGTTCGAATCCCTGCCCGATCCAGTGATTCCTGCGCGGCGGGGCCAATGCCCCAGATCAACCTTACGGGTTTGTCATTCAGAAACTCTGCCGTCTCTGCCTTGCCGATCACCGAAAACCCGCGGGGTTTGTCGAGGTCCGAGGCAACCTTGGCCAGAAACTTGTTGTGACTCAGCCCGATGGATCCTGTCACGCCCAGTTCATCCTTCATGCGTTTGACCAGGCGCGCGAGCATGACGGCTGGGGGGGCTCCGTGCAGGCGTTCGGTGCCGGACAGGTCCATGAAAGCTTCGTCCAGCGACAGGGGTTCGACCACTGGTGTCAGTTCGTCCATCATGGCGCGGATGTCCCGTGACACCTGGGCATACACGGACATGCGTGGTTTGATCACGACGGCATCGGGGCACAGTTGCAACGCTTTGAACATGGGCATGGCGGATCGCACACCGCGAATTCGGGCCACGTAGCATGCCGTGGACACAACACCGCGTTTGCCGCCGCCGATGATGACAGGCTTGTCTGCCAATTCCGGATTGTCCCGCTTTTCCACCGAAGCATAGAAGGCATCGCAATCCATATGCGCGATGGACAAATCAAACAGTTCGGGATGAGACTTTACCCTGGGGCTGCCGCAGGCCGTGCAGCGCCGTTCGTTCGTCAAAGGGGTCAGGCAATCTCGGCAAAGACCGGGCATCTGCGTCCTCGTGTGTTCCGCAGTTGTCTTGGGGGTTCTTTATATCATCCAGTGATATCGATCAAAGATCATTCAGAGAAAAGAAACCCCCCGCGCTTCGCGGGGGGAAGTAACGAACCTCAGGAAGAATAGGTTCGTTGGGGAGTAAATCCCCTTAAGAATCGCTAAGATTTTCGGGCTGAGATAGGGTTAAGCGCGCTTTTCAAAAACTCGCTTTTTGAATGTGTGTTTTCTGGCACAGGGACGATTTGGCGCGGATTCGCGAAAAATTGACGTAAGGTCAACCTGTTGCGGCGGTTTTTTCAGCGTGAATCCCTGTTGAAACGATGATCCTGCTCATCTCGTTTTCAGAGAATTTAACTCGGTCAAAACGGCCGCGGCCGCGGATTTCGGATCTTCGGCCTGATAAATGGGGCGGCCAACTACGATATGATCCGCCCCGCCCTGGATGGCGCTGGCAGGTGTGGCCACACGTTTTTGATCGCCCAGTGCCGCGCCTGCCGGACGCACGCCGGGGGTTACGATCAGCCGGCCCGTCGCCTGGGGTAGGGCGCGGATCAGGGCGGCCTCCTGCGGGCTGGCGATCACGCCATCGGCCCCGGCCTCGAAGGCGTGGGCGGCGCGTTCCACCACCATGTCCTGAACGTCACCGGCCTTCATCATGCCGGCATCCAGGTCGTCGCGGTTCAGCGAGGTCAGGATGGTCACCGCCAGGATTTTCAGATCCTTGCCCGCCGCGCCTTCCTTGGCGGCGCGCACCACATGCGGGTCGCCATGCACGGTCAGGAAATCCAGATCGAACTGCGCCAACCCCCGCACCGCGTTTTCCACTGTGTTGCCGATGTCGAACAGCTTCATGTCCAGGAAGATGCGCTTGCCGTGTTCCTGCTTGAGCTCATTGGCCAGTGCCAGCCCGCCGCCTGTCAGCATGCCCAGGCCGATCTTGTAGAACGACACGGCGTCGCCCAGCGTCTCGGCCAGCTTCAGCCCTTCCAGCGCGTTGGGGACGTCGAGGGCGACGATCAGGCGGTCATCGGCGGTTTGGGACATTGTTTCGGCCTTTCAAACTTGACGGGATCGGCGCTTCTGTAGAGCGTGTGACGCATTGAGACAAGAAAAGACGCAGGAAAATACGGGATGATACGGTTGGGTGTGGTGGCCTCGGCCGGAACCCGACCCTGACGATCCACCGCAGGACCCCGACTATTCGGATGGAGAGTATGACTGCCTGATGGCCGCTGCCGCTCCGGGGCAGTCGCCCTATTTCGACGGAGTGAAATGGGCCGACATGGACGCCGAGAATGCGATGGCGATCTGTGCCGATCTGCTGCTGAAAGACCAGGATGTCGATGCCGAGGTCGTGGCCGCCTTTGGCCGGGCGCTCATGAAAGGCGGCAAGCTGGAAATGGCGCTCGAGTTTTCGGAACTGGCCGCAATGGAGGGCAGCGGGCTGGCGATGAACACGCGCGCTTCGCTCTATAATGATGGAGAGATCGTTCCCACGGAACACGAGACCGCGTTTGCCTGGTACATGGCCGCTGCCGAAACCGGTCTGCCGATGGGGATGCACAACGTCGCTTATGGCTACGAGAACGGGAAAGGTATTGCGCCCGACATCGACAAGGCGCTGTACTATTATGAAAGGGCCGCATTCTTCGGATATGAGCCGTCTCTGCTGCACCTCGGCGTAATCTATCGCGAAGACACGCATGTCGCATGCGATATGCAGCGCACGGTCGACTATCTGAAGATGGCGGCCCGAAACGGCAGCGCCGATGCCGCGGCGCGTCTGGGCTATATCCACGAGATCGGCGAGAACGGCTACTCCAAGGACATCGAACAGGCGCTGGATTATTATTTCCAGGCCGCCAAGCAGAACAATGTCGTGGCGCTGCACAATCTCGGGTCTTTGACCTATCACGGGCGGGACGGTGTGCCCCAGGACACGGAAGCAGCCTTGTTGTTCTGGGGCAGGGCAGCAAAGCTCGGCGATGTGAAATCGCAGCGCAAATTCGGCCGGTTGCTCTATGAAATCGGCGATGTCGAAGAGGCGCTGAGGTTTCTTCGCCTCGCGGCCGAGCAGGGCGATGACGAGGTGCAAAAGCTGATCCGGCAGATCGAAGGCGATTGACCCCCACGGCTGACAAACGAGCCAGCGGTGTCCCCGCATTGTCCCAACTGTGCTATGGTGCTGCCATTCTGAAACGAAAACTGCATCAAAGGGACAGACCATGAAGCACCTTGTTCCGCTGGCCGTCGTGGCCACGCTGGCCGCCTGCGTCGACACGCCGCCACAGACCGAAACAGGCGCCGCGCCGCCCCCGACCAATGATGATTTGAATCTTGTCCGCGGCTATCGGTCCGAAGATGACTGGTGCCAGTTGACCGGAGAAACCGCCTTTACCGGCAATTTCCTCGACCACACCGCCGACCTTGTATCCTGCCCCACGGGCAGCGCCGCCGCGCAGTCGCTGGTCGAGACGAGCGATGCCCAGCAGGTGGCCGAAACCGGGGGCTACACTGTCTATACGATTCCGCGTGGTTGAGGCGTTTTTCCACTCTCTAGCCTCTTGAAGCGGCGGAGAAGTTTCCCAGATTGAGGTCAAGGCCCGGACCACTGCGTGCTGCCAAGCGGGCGCAAATTCACCGGGCGCTTGGAAAAGGAGAATACCATGGACTTGAACAAGTTCACCGAACGTGCACGGGGGTTCGTGCAGGCGGCGCAGACCATTGCGCTGCGCGAGGGGCACCAGAGGCTGGAGCCCACACATATACTCAAAGCATTGATGGATGACGATCAGGGGCTGGCAAGCAATCTGATCACACGCGCGGGCGGCGCGCCGAACCGCGTGGTCGAGGCGCTTGACGCAGCTATGGGCAAGATCCCGAAAGTCAGCGGCGATGCCGGCCAGATTTACATGGACGGCCAGACGGCCAAGGTTCTGGACGAGGCTGAAAAGATCGCCACCAAGGCGGGCGACAGCTTTGTTCCGGTCGAACGCGTGTTGATGGCGCTGTGCATGGTCAAATCCAAGGCCAAAGAGGCGCTGGAGGCGGGTGCCGTATCTGCGCAAAAGCTCAACGAAGCCATCAACGACATCCGCAAGGGGCGTACTGCTGACACCGCAACGGCGGAAGAGGGCTATGACGCGCTCAAGAAATATGCCCGCGACCTGACCGAGGCCGCGCGCGAAGGCAAGATCGACCCGATCATCGGCCGCGACGAGGAAATTCGCCGCGCGATGCAGGTTCTGTCGCGCCGCACCAAGAACAACCCGGTTCTGATCGGTGAACCCGGCGTCGGTAAAACCGCGATCGCCGAGGGCATGGCCCTGCGCATCGTCAACGGCGACGTGCCGGAATCGCTGAAGGACAAGAAGCTGCTTGCGCTTGACATGGGGGCGCTGATTGCTGGTGCGAAATACCGTGGTGAATTCGAAGAACGCCTCAAGGCTGTTCTGACCGAGGTGACCGAGGCCGCCGGTGAGATCATCCTGTTCATCGACGAGATGCACACGCTGGTTGGCGCGGGCAAATCGGATGGTGCGATGGATGCCGCCAACCTGATCAAGCCTGCGCTTGCACGGGGTGAGCTGCACTGCATCGGTGCGACCACACTGGACGAGTATCGCAAATATGTCGAAAAAGACGCGGCCCTTGCGCGCCGCTTCCAGCCGGTGATGGTTCAGGAACCGACGGTCGAGGACACGATCAGCATTCTGCGCGGTATCAAAGAGAAGTACGAGCTGCACCACGGCGTGCGCATCTCGGATTCGGCGCTGGTGTCGGCGGCGACCCTGTCGCATCGCTATATCACCGACCGGTTCCTGCCCGACAAGGCCATCGACCTTGTCGACGAGGCGGCGTCGCGTCTGCGGATGGAGGTGGACTCCAAGCCCGAAGAGCTTGATCAGCTGGATCGTCAGATCCTTCAGATGCAGATCGAGGAAGAGGCGCTGAAGCTGGAAGACGATGCGGCATCGAAGGATCGCCTGGAAACCTTGCAGAAGGATCTTGCCGAACTTCAGGAAAAATCCGCCGAGATGACTGCGCAGTGGCAGGCCGAACGCGACAAGCTGGCTGGCGCGCGGGATTTGAAGGAACAGCTCGACAAGGCGCGGGCCGATCTGGAAATCGCCAAGCGCGAAGGCAACCTCGCCAAGGCGGGTGAGCTGTCCTATGGCATCATCCCCGAGCTTGAGAAAAAGCTGTCCGAGGCCGAGAATGCCGAAAGCAACGCCATGATGGCCGAGGAAACGGTGCGTCCGGAACAGATCGCCAGCGTTGTCGAGCGCTGGACGGGCATTCCGACCGCCAAAATGCTGGAAGGCGAACGCGAGAAACTGCTGCGGATGGAAGAAGAACTGCATTCGCGCGTGATCGGTCAGGATGCGGCAGTCACCGCTGTTGCCAATGCAGTACGCCGTGCTCGTGCGGGTCTGAACGACGAAAACCGCCCGCTGGGCTCGTTCCTGTTCCTTGGGCCGACTGGCGTGGGTAAGACCGAGCTGACCAAGGCCGTGGCGAACTTCCTGTTCGACGACGACAACGCGATGGTGCGCATCGACATGTCCGAGTTCATGGAGAAACACGCGGTTGCTCGTCTGATCGGTGCCCCTCCGGGCTATGTAGGTTATGACGAAGGCGGTGTGCTGACCGAAGCCGTGCGGCGTAGGCCCTATCAGGTCGTGCTGTTCGACGAGGTCGAAAAGGCACACCCGGATGTGTTCAACGTGCTGTTGCAGGTTCTCGACGATGGCGTGCTGACCGATGGTCAGGGCCGTACCGTGGACTTCAAGCAGACGCTGATCATCCTGACTTCGAACCTTGGGTCTCAGGCGCTCAGCCAGTTGCCCGAAGGTGCGGACAGCGCTCAGGCAAGGCGCGATGTGATGGACGCGGTTCGGGCGCATTTCCGGCCCGAGTTCCTGAACCGTCTGGACGAAACCATCATCTTTGACCGCCTCAAGCGGGCCGATATGGATGGCATCGTCGATATCCAGATGGCACGTCTGCAGAAACGTTTGGCCGCCCGCAAGATCGAACTGGCCTTGGACGACGGCGCCAAGGAATGGCTGGCGAATGAAGGCTATGATCCGATCTTCGGTGCCCGCCCGCTGAAACGCGTGATCCAACGTGCCTTGCAGAACCCGCTGGCCGAGGCATTGCTGGCCGGTGAGATCAAGGATGGTGACGTCGTTCCGGTCACCGCCGGGCCGGATGGTTTGATCATCGGCGATCGTTTGGGAACTTCCGAGCGACCCCGCCCGGACGATGCCGTGGTGCATTGATCTGACACCGTGAACCGAAAGGCCCGCTTTTTTGGCGGGCCTTTTTCATGTCGGCTTTCCATAGCCTTTGTTCAGATAATCACTGAGGACCTTCATCCAGACCTGCGCTTTCTCCATTTGAAACTGGGCCGTGAACCTCAGCTTCACAATACAATTTTCCACGACGCCGACTGCCAGAAGTTCGGACAGGCCATCCGATGCCTTGGCCTCGGCCCGATACGGCAACACCTGCGACGGATCACGCAACTGATAGGCGTTGATTTCGCCAAGCTCGGCACCGCGCCGCGCAGCTATTGCAGCGATATCGCGTGCAGCTTGCTTGAAGCTTTCAAGGGCCATTTCGGATGAGACGTCCCTTTGTTGATGGTCATAGAAGAAAACCGTGATCTTGGAGGACGGGTCTGCAAAAGTGGCGGAATAGCCGAGGCCCGGATGGCTGTCTTCATAAACTTCAGACCCGATCTGGTTCAGATCGCTCAGGACCTGCGGCGCGCGCTCAAACAGCTTTTTGCACGATTGCACATCAGCCAATGCCGGTCCGCACAGCAAAGACAGAGAAACAACAAGTGGTTTGAGCAACATGGAGGCAGGGTGTCCCAAACAGATCAAGAATGCACGAAGTCTTGGTCTGCAACTTTGGCAGAAGTTTGGCTCTGCCGGAAAGATGGCCGGGCGGGCGTTGGTCAGCCGCCCGGGAATTCGTCAGACCAATGCAAAGATCCGGGCCGGCCCGCCGGTGCCCCCTTGGTGCTTGGGCGCGCCGATCACCAGCGTTGCACCAGACGCAGGCACGCGATCCAGCCCAGCCAGACATTCGATCCCGAACCGGCCTGACGGCAACCAAGCGTAATGTGTCGCGAAATCTGCGGACATGCCGTGATCAAGAGACAGGGTATCAACGGCAATTGATCGCGCTCCGGTCTCTTCCATCAGCATCTGCGCGGCTTCAACGTGGAAGCCCGGGTAATGCTGCGCTTCGCCGTCGAAATTGCGGAACTCATCCGTGGCGGTTTTGCCTGCCCATCCGGAGTGCATCGCCACGCAGGCACCATCAGGGATATCGCCATTGGCCGCAATCCAGGCTTTCAGATCGTCCGGGGTGACGCGCGTGTCAGCGTCTTCGGCCGCTCGGGCGGCGATGTCCACGACGCATAAGGGGGCGACCAGATCCGTGACGGGGATTTCATCAACCGACGTCCCATCCGCCGAGAAGTGAAGCGGCGCATCGATATGCGTGCCCGTATGTTCGTTGATTGACAGGTTGAACAGATTGAAGCCGTGATCAGCAAAGTTGAATGCTTGCTCGGCGGAAATGCCGGGTTCGCCGCCCCATGTCGGGAAATCCGGGCTCAGCGTATGGGTCATATCCTCGACACCGCCATGCCCGGCCGCCAATGCTGCCGGCGCGACGGCCCCGGTTGCGGCTGCTGCAACACCCGAAGCGGCGGCAGCTTTGAAGAACCCGCGACGAGACAGCATCTTGTCTTTGACGGCATTCATTACGCAGATATCACACATTTTTCTTCCTCCCATTGCGGCCAAAAGGCTGCAATCGCAGCCTTGCCTCGCGTTCGGCTTGGCGTGGCGCCCGTCTGACAGAGTGCAGCCTTGCGCCCGCAATTGTAAAGTTTTGTACCCGTGTTCTGACGGTAATCCACTAAAACCGCGGTTTTCCGCCGGGCTCCAAAAGCTCTCTAGTCTATGGTTTTCGGTGCTGTAAACGTTACTCGAATGCTCAGTCACATCGGAACGTTACAATCACTTCGCTCAATCGTTACGCCTGTTTCCGTGGCTCTGTGCTATCAGCACACTACGTCAATAGCGACCACTGAAGATGACGGAGACCCACATGGCGCATCGCTGGACCAATACTTTGACACATGCCGACGTCACCCCCCGGGCGGCGTTCCTCAACCGGCGGCAGGTTATGGCCGGGCTGGCAGGTGTCGGCCTGACTGCGATGGCCAAACCGGCGGCAGCACAGGATGGGTTGGAGCCGAACACGTGGGAAGAGATCACCACCTACAACAACTACTATGAGTTCGGGACCGGAAAAGATGACCCGGCGAAATATGCTCATACGCTGGTGACCGAACCCTGGAGCGTCACGATTGACGGTCTGGTCGACCGCCCCGGCGACTATGATTTTCAGGCCATCCTGTCCGGGATGACGATAGAGGAGCGGATCTACCGCTTCCGCTGTGTGGAAGCCTGGTCGATGGTAATTCCGTGGAACGGGTTTGAGCTGGCCGACCTTCTCAATATGGCGGGCGTGCAAGACGGCGCGAAATATGTGGCTTTTGAGACGGCGTATCGCCCGGACGAGATGCCGGGAACGCGGTTTCCCGTTCTCGATTGGCCGTACCGAGAGGGCTTGCGCCTGGACGAGGCGATGCACCCTCTGACAATCATGGCAACCGGAATTTACGACCGCCCGATTCCCAACCAGAACGGTGCGCCTTTGCGTCTGGTCGTTCCTTGGAAATACGGCTTCAAATCGATCAAGTCGATCGTTCGGATCACGCTTACAAAGGATGAACCGCCCACCAGCTGGAACATGTCCAATCCACGCGAATACGGGTTCTACAGTAATGTGAATCCCAACGTGGACCATCCACGCTGGTCTCAGGCTTCCGAACGCGAGATCGGGGGCGGGCTTTTCGCGTCACGTAAGCCGACCCTGATGTTCAACGGCTATGAACAAGAGGTCGCCAGTCTTTACGAGGGCATGGATCTGGCCAAGAACTATTAGAATCATGCAGTCGATTAACCAGACACTCCGCCGTATTCCGGTATGGGCGATATATCTGCTGGGGGCGTTGCCCGCGCCCTGGCTGTTTTATCTTGGCCTGACCGGTGGTCTGGGGGTCGAACCGATTGAGGCGTTGGAGCACAGATATGGGGAACTGGCCCTTCAGTTGCTGATTGCCGGTCTGGCGGTCACACCCCTGCGCCGGCATGTCGGTCTCAACCTGATGAAGTTTCGCCGAGCGATCGGGGTGCTCACTTTTGTATACGTCGCGTTGCATCTTCTTGTGTGGCTGGTTCTGGATGTGCAGCTTCCCAGCCAGATCTGGGCGGATATCCTCAAACGCCCGTACATAACGGTCGGCATGACGGCGTTCCTTCTTCTGCTTCCGCTGGCGTTGACCTCCAACAACTGGTCGGTGCGCCGACTGGGACTGCGCTGGCGCAAGCTGCACCGCCTTGTATACGCGGCCGCATTGTTGGGGGCGATGCATTACCTCTTGCTGGCAAAAGGTTTTCAGATCGAGCCGCTTGCTTACCTGGCTGCCATCATCGCCCTGCTTGCCCTGCGCCTGCCGATTCCCAACCTGTCTTTGTGGTCCAACAGGGCCGATTCCGCCTGACTCGGAGGTGAGTCTGTGGGTAATCATGTGCATAACGCGCTGAACCGGGAATTCTGACCTGCCTTTACATGGTTGTCAGCGGCAGCACGCTTGGTGGGTCCGATTTAAGTGTATGTAATTAATCGATAAATGAGCTTTTCAAGAATTTCTTCTGTTTTTGTGTATTTTCTGCTTGCGGGATTTGTTTGTTATACTTAGAACCCCCTTCACCGGCGCTG
>NZ_WVQW01000014.1:0-60034 GCF_013110635.1 Ruegeria sp. HKCCD6604
CAATCGTGCCGATGTTGACGTGCGGTTTTGTACGCTCAAACTTTTCCTTTGCCATGATGGCCTCCTTTTTCGGTAATGAAGGGAGCGTGATACCCACGCTCCCTCAAATCTTCGCTTATGCGTATTTCGCCTGGATCTCGTCCGAGATGTTCTGCGGAACCGGATCGTAGTGGTCGAACTGCATGGTGAACTGGGCACGGCCCGACGACATCGAACGCAGAGTGTTGATGTAGCCGAACATGTTCGCCAGCGGAACGAACGCGTCGATCGCGATTGCGTTGCCGCGCGGTTCCTGACCAGACACCTGGCCACGACGCGAGGTCAGGTCGCCGATGATACCGCCGGTGTATTCTTCCGGGGTGATCACTTCGACCTTCATGATCGGTTCCAGCAGTTTCGCGCCGGCTTTGCGCATGCCTTCACGCATGCACATACGGGCAGCGATTTCGAACGCCAGAACGCTCGAGTCAACGTCGTGGAACTTACCGTCCAGCAGGGCAACCTTGAAGTCGATCACGGGGAAGCCAGCCAGAGGGCCGCTGTCCATGACAGACTGGATGCCTTTTTCGACACCCGGGATGTATTCCTTCGGAACAGCACCACCAACGATGCGGCTTTCGAACGAATAACCTTCGCCCGGCTCGGTCGGAGTGATCTCAAGCTTGACCTCGGCGAACTGACCCGAACCACCAGACTGTTTCTTGTGGGTGTAGGTGTGCTCGACCGGCATCGAGATGGTTTCACGATAGGCCACCTGCGGCGCACCGATGTTGGCCTCGACCTTGAACTCGCGCTTGAGGCGGTCAACCAGGATGTCCAGGTGAAGTTCGCCCATGCCCTTCATGATGGTCTGACCCGATTCCAGATCGGTTTCCACACGGAAGGACGGGTCTTCGGCTGCCAGACGCGCCAGACCCTGAGACATTTTCTCCTGGTCGCCCTTGGTTTTGGGCTCGACCGCGATCTCGATCACCGGATCGGGGAAGGTCATGGTTTCCAGAACCACCGGATCCTTCGCGTCACACAGGGTGTCACCGGTGGTGGTGTCTTTCAGACCCGCCAGCGCGATGATGTCGCCTGCAAACGCTTCTTCGATCTCTTCCCGGTTGTTCGAGTGCATCATCATCATACGACCGATGCGCTCTTTCTTGCCTTTGGTCGAGTTCAGGATCGAGTCACCCTTGTTCAGCACGCCCGAATAAATCCGGGTGAAGGTCAGCGAACCGACGAAGGGGTCGTTCATGATTTTGAACGCCAGACCCGAGAACGCCATGTTGTCGTCAGCACGACGGGCGATGTCCCGAACTTCGTCCTCGTCACCGGGTTTGAAGCCCATGTAATCGACAACGTCCAGCGGGCTGGGCAGATAGTCGATCACAGCGTTGAGCAGCGGCTGAACGCCTTTGTTCTTGAACGCAGAACCACCCAGCACCGGAACGAACGCGATTTCCAGTGTGCCCTTGCGCAGCAGTTTACGCAGGGTCGGAACGTCGGGCTCATTGCCTTCCAGGTATTCCATCATCGCGTCGTCGTCCATTTCGACGGCCGCTTCGATCATCTTGCCGCGCCATTCTTCAGCCATGTCTTTCAGGCTGTCGCGGATCGGAGCTTTGATCCAGCTTGCGCCCAGGTCTTCACCCTGCCACAGCCATTCTTCCATGGTGACCAGGTCGATCAGACCTTCCAGCTCGGATTCGGCGCCGATCGGGATACCAACCGGAACAGCACGTGCGCCGGTGCGGTCTTCGATCATGCGAACGCAGTTGAAGAAATCTGCGCCGATCTTGTCCATCTTGTTGACGAAAACCATACGCGGAACCTTGTAGCGGTCAGCCTGACGCCACACGGTTTCGGTCTGGGGCTCAACACCGGCGTTTGCGTCCAGAACGCAGACGGCACCATCGAGAACCGCCAGCGAGCGTTCGACTTCGATGGTGAAGTCAACGTGGCCGGGGGTGTCGATGATGTTCAGGCGGTGCTTGGGGGTATCGGCGGTTTTACCGTCCTCGGTGCGTTCCCAGAAAGTGGTGGTCGCAGCCGAAGTGATGGTGATGCCGCGTTCCTGCTCCTGCTCCATCCAGTCCATGGTGGCGGCACCATCGTGCACCTCACCGATGTTGTGGGATTTACCAGTATAATACAGGATGCGTTCCGAGCAGGTCGTCTTGCCTGCATCGATGTGCGCCATGATACCGAAGTTACGGTATAGTTCGAGCGGATATTCGCGTGCCATTTGGATAAGCCTCTAGAATTACCAGCGGTAGTGGCTGAAGGCTTTGTTCGCCTCGGCCATCTTGTGGGTGTCTTCGCGCTTCTTAACGGCAGTACCGCGGGACTGTACGGCGTCCAGCAGTTCGCCGGCGAGGCGTTCTTCCATGGTGTTTTCGTTGCGGCCGCGCGCAGCGGTGATCAGCCAGCGGATGGCCAGTGCTTCGCGGCGCTCGGGGCGCACTTCGACCGGAACCTGGTAGGTTGCACCACCAACCCGGCGCGAGCGAACCTCGACCGAAGGTTTGATGTTGTCGAGCGCTTCGTGGAACACTTCGACCGGAGCGCGCTTTACCTTGTTCTCAACGCGGTCAAATGCGTTGTAGACGATGCGCTCTGCGACCGACTTCTTGCCGTCGATCATCAGGTTGTTCATGAATTTGGTCAGTACCTTGTCGCCGAATTTGGCGTCAGGCAGGACTTCGCGTTTTTCGGCGGCGTGACGACGTGACATATCAGCCTCTCCTTCTTACTTGGGACGCTTCGCGCCGTATTTCGAACGACGTTGCTTACGGTCTTTGACGCCCTGAGTATCCAGAACACCGCGCAGGATGTGGTAACGCACACCGGGAAGGTCTTTCACACGGCCGCCACGGATCAGAACAACCGAGTGTTCCTGCAGGTTGTGGCTTTCACCGGGGATGTACGAGATGACCTCGAACCCGTTGGTCAGGCGCACCTTGGCAACCTTACGCATCGCCGAGTTCGGCTTTTTAGGCGTTGTGGTATAGACACGTGTGCAGACACCGCGCTTCTGCGGGCACTGCTCCAGGTGCATGGACTTCGAGCGTTTGACTTTGGGCTGCCGCGGCTTGCGGATCAGCTGTTGAATAGTTGGCATTCCGGTTCTTTCCCCGTTTTGCAACACACATGACATGCACGCGCGTTGCGTGCGGCTAAATTCGCTGCACTTATGCGTCCACAAGCGCAAAACCCACGAGCGTTCCCATTCCGAGGTGAACGTCGCGGTTGGTTCTCAGAGGGCGCGAACTGCAAAATTGTCCGGGCCTTGACCAGTTCATTACTGGAATCGGCTACGGGGCGGCCCCCGGTACCGAGATGACGCGCGTATAGGGGGAGTCGTCCCAAGTGTCAACAGCCCTATCCCGGCGCCCAGGCGCGCGCGTTGAATGCAGCCTGTAGGATTGCCATTCCTGCGCGCCGCTGTCCCGGTTGCGGCTGAACCGCGGCAAGGGCATAGTCGGGTCGAATATCTGCTGATGGATTACAGATGCAAGTGATTGGCCTTTGCCGGTTTTCCTATCCCGCAACCGGCAGTTTTCGGCTGAACCGGGATACGATTGAAGAACAACGGCAATTTCTGTATGCCCCCGACCGGCTGGAAGAACGCCTTCGTCTTTTCGAGGCAATCACCCTGCCCGGTTTTGGCACCCAGACCGATGAGACGTTCGAGTTGTATGTTTTGACCGGGACGTGCCTGCCTCAGATCCATGCGGACCGGCTGCGCGACCTGACCGCCGGGATCAAACAGATCCGTATCATTGCAAAAGAACCAGGGGATCATAAGCAGATTGTGCGAGAGGTGCTGAACACCGCCCGCGCGGACCCGCATCAGCCCTGCCTACAGTTTCGGCATGATGACGATGACGCCGTTTCCGTTGATTTCATGGAACGCCTTCGCGCTGCTGTTGTCGAAAACACAGGGCTGATGCAGCAGAGCGAGTCCGTCGGTATAGACTTCAATCAAGGGTACATCGCCCGGCGCGAGGCCCACGGAATTCGGGCCGCTCGGGTCTATCGATCGCTGCTGGGCGTTGGCCTGGGCATGTATGTTCAAGCCGGCAGCACGCGGACGATCTTTGACCGGTTGCACAACAGGCTCGCCCGGTTCATGCCCGTGGTCAGCTATCCGGACACGCCTATGTGGGTAAGGATGCTGCACGATTTCAACGACTCGGACCACGCGCGCAAAGATACCAGCGAGCTATCGCCTTTCACGCCTGAACAGGCAGAAGACTTGCGGGTACGGTTCTCGATCGACCCTGACGCGTTCGAGGCCAGATATGCGGCGCGCTGAGAAAATGCAAGTGATTGGCCTTTGTCGGTTTTCCTATCCCGCAATTGGCGGCTTTCAGACAACGCACGAGAGTGTCGAAGAAAGACGGCAATTCCTGTACCAGCACGACAGGTTGGAAGAACGGTTTCGCCTGTTCGAGACGGTCGCCCTGCCCGGTTTCAAAAAACAGTCCGACGAAGATTTCCAGTTGGTGATCGTGGTCGGCGACTGCCTGCCCAAGCCGGCATTTGACCGCCTCAACGATCTGACCGGTGGGCTGAAACAGGTGCGCATTGTCGCGAAACCTCCGGGGCGGCACAGAAAAATCATGCAGGATGTCCTGAATTCGGCGCGGAACGATCCCGATCAACCCTGCCTTCAGTTTCGCCATGACGATGATGATGCAGTGGCCGTGGATTTTGTCGAGCGGTTCCGGGGCTGTGTCAGGGAATGCGTTGGCTTGTTCGAAAGGCACGCGATGGTCGCCGTTGACTTCAACTGCGGTTATCTGGCCCGCGCCAATTCCGAGGGGATACAGGCCACGCGCGTGCATCGCCCGTTGATCACTGCCGGTCTGGGAATGTACGTGCGGGGCGGGCAGCGGAAATCGATCATGAATTTTGCCCATAACAGGATCAACCGCGCGATGCCCGTTGTGACCCGACCCGATAGTCCGATGTGGGTACGGGGATTGAACCGGTTCAATGACTCACCGCGAACCAGAAACATGGATGTAGCGCTCAACCCTCTTACCCGGCAGCAGGAGCTCGAGTTTCAAACCCGTTTCGCCATTGATCCGGACGTGGTCAGACGGCGTCACGCCAAGCCCTGACGCGCACGTGCCCGGAACAAGGTGAACAGACCGGCACCCACGATCAGGACAGCACCCAGCATCGTCAGGCTGTCAGGCCATTCGTCAAACACGACCCAACCCAACCCGAGCGCCCAGATCAGGCTGGAATATCTGAACGGTGCAACGAATCCGACATCTCCCTGACGCATGACCATGACGCTGAACAAATAGCCAAGCAGCACAAACACGGCCGCCGCCGCGACCAGAGAACCCGCCGTTGCCGAAACCGCAACCCATCCTTCGAAAACCGAGGCTATTGCCGCAGCCCCCGCTATGGAAACCGAGGTGGCAAGGGTAACCAGCATTGACGGCACGTCGGCTGACATGCGTCGCGTGATGAGGTCCCGAACTGTAATCGAAACCACTGCAACCAGCGCATAGATGGAATACACGCTGAACCCCCCTGGGCCGGGTCTTACGATCAGCAGCATTCCGACGAAACCCACGGCGATTGCCAAAGCGCGTCGCCAACCAACCTGTTCGGAAAAAACCAGAGCAGCACCCAATGTTACCGTAAGAGGCAATGCCTGAAGAATGGCCGTAACATTGGCAAGCGGCATGTTCTTCAGCGCCGTCAGGAAAAAGAATGTCGCCGCAAGCTCTGCAAGGCAGCGCAGTGCAACCAGCCACTTGTCATGGCGCGAAAAATTCAGATGCAACGTGCCCAGTGACCGGGCAAGCACATAGATCAGAAATACCGCCAGAAACCCGCGCATGGCCACCAGCTGAAACAATGGCAGATCCTGCAAGGCAACCTTCACCAGCGTGTCGTTCAGGGTAAAGGCAGCCATGCTGCCCATCATCAGCAAAGCACCTTTGGTGTTTGGAGTCATGCTGCTTCGGGCTCCGGGGCTATTGATCGCCCCGCATTGGCCGCCGAGACGGGCTGGATGTCAACAACGCACAAGGGGTGCAGAGATCATCAACCGAATGGAAGGATGGTCCCGAACAGATTCAGGCTGGAAGGCTCTGTCGTGTCTTTTACAAACTCCACCCAGTCTTCCCCGTATACAAGTTCGAAAAACACAGGATATTTCCACACGAAATTATGAAAGGAAAAGGTCGTCACCAACGCACCAACCGTGAGCGCCCCAGCGAACTCTCGCAGTTTACCTTTCAAAAACAGCATAACCATGATGCAGGCCCCGCCTGCGAGGCCGAGGCTTACGAAATCCTGCGTTCCTACCTTGCCGGGCACCGGAATGCCAACCGATTGGTATTGAATCAGGCGGGACAGGAAGACCGCAAAAACACCCAGTAAAAAAGCCCCCATAAACGCAGCGGGATACCCCAGACGTTGCCAGATACTCTCGGTTCGAGGCATAGGCGACTTGTGTGTGTTTTCTGCCGAACGCTTTTTGATCCGCGCCACACGGTCCTCGAAAGAGTTGCTTTTGGTGTCCATTGTTCAGCTCAAAATAATCCGAAAACACAGAATATCGCTAAACCACCGATTGAAGAACCACAAGCCTGATGCAATCGCGTCAAAGGCTGTGCTCTGTCACGACGGTTCACAATTGCGTAGCAGGAGAGGCGACGAAAAAAGGCCCCACGAAATCGCAGGGCCTTTTTTGGTTCTGAATGACGCGGTTTATTCGCGGCTTTCCGGTGTTTCGACCAGAACGTCCAGCTCATCCCCGACCATATCGTCATCCATGATCGGCGCGGCCAGGGCGGCGGCGGCCTCGGCCTCTTCCCGGCGGGCTTCGATCACCACGTTGTCACGCGACTGCGCGATGTGGCGGACAGCCTGCGTTGCACCACCGGTACCGGCGGGGATCAGACGACCGACGATGACGTTCTCTTTCAGGCCGACCAGCTTGTCCTTCTTGCCCTGAACCGAAGCTTCGGTCAGCACGCGAGTAGTTTCCTGGAACGACGCCGCCGAGATGAACGAGCGCGTCTGCAACGAGGCCTTGGTGATCCCCAACAGGATCGGCTCACCCTGTGCCGGACGACCACCGCGGGCGATGGTCTTCTCGTTGGCCGCGTCGAACTCCTGCTTGTCGACATGTTCGCCCTTCAGCAGGGTGGTGTCGCCCGAATCCAGGATCTCCCACTTCTGCAGCATCTGGCGCACGATGACCTCGATGTGCTTGTCGTTGATCTTCACGCCCTGCAGACGATACACGTCCTGCACCTCGTCGATCATGTAATCCGCCAGCGCTTCGACACCCATGATGGACAGGATGTCATGCGGCGCAGGGTTACCGTCCATCAGGTATTCACCCTTCTGGATGAAGTCCCCTTCGGCGACCGGGATGTGCTTGCCCTTGGGTACCATGTACTCGATGGTCTCCATGGACTCGTCAGCCGGCTCGATGCTGATGCGGCGCTTGTTCTTGTAGTCGCGGCCAAAGCGCACATAACCATCGGCCTCGGCGATGATCGCGTGATCCTTGGGACGGCGCGCTTCGAACAGTTCGGCCACACGCGGCAGACCACCGGTGATGTCCTTGGTCTTGGCACCTTCGCGCGGGATACGCGCGACGACGTCACCGGCTTCGACCTTCTGACCGTCTTCGACCGACAGGATCGCATCCACCGACATCGGATAGTGAACCGGGTTGCCCGCATCGTTGCGGACCGGCTCGCCATCTTCGCCAACCAGAATGATCTCGGGCTTGAGGTCGCTGCCTTTGGGGGCGGCGCGCCAGTCGATCACGATCTTCTGCGTCATACCGGTTGCTTCGTCGGTCTCGTCGCGGACAGCGAGGCCCGAAACCAGATCGACATATTTCGCAGTACCGGCTTTCTCGGCGATGATCGGCAAGGTGTACGGGTCCCACTCGAACAGCTTGTCGCCACGGGCCACCTTGGTGCCGTCCTTGACGAACAGCTTGGAGCCGTAGCCCAGCTTGTGGCTGGCACGCTCTTCGCCGTGTTCGTCCTTGATCACCAGCTTCATGTTCCGGCCCATGACCAGGCTTTCGCCGGCTGCGTTGACCAGGATCTGCGGGTTCTCGAAGGAAACGATACCTTCCTGGCTGGCTTCCTGGAACGACTGCTGACCACCTTGCGCAACACCACCGATGTGGAAGGTCCGCATGGTCAGCTGTGTACCGGGTTCACCGATCGACTGAGCCGCGATAATGCCGACAGCTTCACCTGTGTTCACCATCGTACCGCGTGCAAGGTCACGACCATAGCAGGTCGCACAGACGCCTTCTTCGGACTCACAGGTCAGAGGCGAGCGGATGCGCATCGACTGAACGCCGGCTTCGTCGATGGTGTCTGCCATACGTTCGTCGATCAGTTGACCGGCTGCGACGATCACCTCATCGGTGCCCGGACGCAGAACATCGTCAGCGGCCACACGGCCCAGCACGCGTTCGGCCAGCGAGGCGACAACCTCACCGTCGTTCACGGCTGCTTCGGCTGTGATCGCACGCTCGGTGCCGCAGTCGATCTCACGAACGATACAGTCTTGCGCCACGTCCACCAGACGACGGGTCAGGTAACCCGAGTTCGCCGTCTTCAGAGCGGTATCCGACAGACCCTTACGGGCACCGTGGGTCGAGTTGAAGTACTCGAGAACGGTCAGACCTTCTTTAAAGTTCGAGATGATCGGCGTCTCGATGATGTCACCGTTCGGTTTGGCCATCAGGCCCCGCATACCGCCCAGCTGTTTCATCTGAGTGACCGAGCCACGCGCACCCGAGTGGGCCATCATGTAGACCGAGTTCGGCTCCATGTCCGACCCGTCTTCGGCCTTGGCAACGTCCGAGATCGTGCTCATCATTGCCTCGGTCACGCGGTCGTTACACTTCGACCAGGCATCAACAACCTTGTTGTACTTTTCGCCCTGAGTGATCAGGCCGTCCATGTACTGTTGTTCAAAGTCTTTCACCTGGCTGCGGGTGTCATCGACGATGCTCCACTTGTCCTTCGGAATGACCATGTCATCCTTGCCGAACGAGATGCCCGCCTTGAACGCTTCCTTGAAGCCCATCGACATGATCTGGTCACAGAAGATCACCGACTCTTTCTGACCGCAGTAACGGTAGACGGTGTCGATCACCTGCTGCACTTCTTTCTTCCGCAGCAGACGGTTGACCAGTTCGAACGGTGCCTTGTTGTTCATCGGCAGCAACGCACCCAGACGCAGACGGCCCGGGGTGGTTTCATATCGCTTCTGAACTTCGTTGCCTTCCTCGTCGATCTGCGTGATCCGGGCCGTGATTTTCGAGTGCAGATGCACCTCGCCCGCATCCAGTGCGTGCTGAACTTCTTCGATAGACCCAAAGACCTTGCCTTCGCCGGGCATGCCTTCACGCTCCAGGGTCACATAGTACAGACCCAGGATCATATCCTGCGACGGAACGATGATCGGCGCGCCGTTTGCAGGCGACAGAACGTTGTTCGTCGACATCATCAGAACACGGGCTTCCAGCTGGGCCTCAAGGCTCAGCGGGACGTGAACGGCCATCTGGTCGCCGTCGAAGTCGGCGTTAAAGGCCGAACAGACCAGCGGGTGCAGCTGGATGGCTTTACCTTCGATCAGCACCGGTTCGAACGCCTGAATGCCAAGACGGTGCAGCGTCGGCGCACGGTTCAGCATGACAGGATGTTCGCGGATCACCTCGTCGAGGATATCCCACACTTCGGGACGCTCTTTCTCGACCAGTTTCTTCGCCTGCTTGACAGTCGAAGACAGACCCTTGGCTTCAAGGCGCGAGTAGATGAACGGCTTGAACAGCTCCAGCGCCATCTTCTTGGGCAGACCACACTGGTGCAGCTTCAGCTCCGGACCGGTCACAATGACCGAACGGCCCGAGAAGTCGACGCGCTTGCCCAGAAGGTTCTGACGGAAGCGACCCTGCTTACCTTTCAGCATGTCCGACAGCGATTTCAGCGGACGCTTGTTGGCGCCGGTGATCACGCGGCCACGACGGCCATTGTCGAACAGAGCATCCACGGATTCCTGCAACATCCGCTTTTCGTTGCGGACGATGATGTCAGGTGCGCGCAGTTCGATCAGACGCTTCAGACGGTTGTTCCGGTTGATGACGCGGCGATACAGATCGTTCAGATCCGAAGTCGCGAAACGGCCACCATCCAGCGGAACCAGCGGACGCAGTTCCGGCGGAATGACCGGGATCACGGTCATCACCATCCACTCAGGCCGGTTGCCCGACTCGAGGAAAGATTCAACAACCTTCAGACGTTTGATGATCTTCTTGGGCTTCAGTTCACCGGTTGCTTCGGCCAGATCAGCGCGCAGCTGCTCGGCTTCGGCTTCCAGATCGATCTGGGCCAACATCTCACGGATAGCTTCGGCACCGATGTTCGCGGTGAACGCGTCCATGCCATAGGCATCCTGCGCGTCCATGTACTCTTCTTCGGTCAGCATCTGGCCATAAGACAGGTCGGTCAGACCGGGCTCAATGACGACATAGTTTTCAAAGTACAGAACACGTTCCAGATCGCGCAGCGTCATGTCCAGCATCAGACCGATGCGGGACGGCAGCGATTTCAGGAACCAGATGTGCGCAACGGGTGCTGCCAGTTCGATGTGGCCCATACGCTCGCGGCGGACTTTCTGCAGGGTGACTTCCACACCGCATTTCTCGCAGACAACGCCGCGATACTTCATCCGCTTATATTTGCCGCACAGACATTCGTAGTCTTTGATCGGGCCAAAGATACGCGCACAGAACAGACCGTCACGCTCGGGCTTGAACGTCCGATAGTTGATGGTTTCGGGTTTCTTGATCTCGCCATAGGACCAAGACAGAATCCGCTCGGGCGACGCCAGGGAGACTTTGATCTCGTCAAAGACTTTCGGCGGCGTCAGCGGGTTGAACGGGTTATTGGTGATTTCCTGGTTCATTTTGCGTCCTTACAAATTGGGATGGGATGAGTTTGGGGCGTTGCCGCCCCTACTCTTCCTCCGCATCCAGGAGTTCCATATTCAGGCCGAGGCCACGGACTTCTTTAACCAGAACATTGAACGATTCCGGTACGCCCGCTTCAAAGTTATCCTCGCCCTTGACGATCGACTCATAGACCTTGGTCCGGCCGGCGACGTCATCCGATTTCACGGTGAGCATCTCCTGCAGGGTGTAGGCGGCGCCGTAAGCTTCCAGAGCCCAGACTTCCATCTCACCAAAGCGCTGACCACCGAACTGCGCCTTACCACCCAGCGGCTGCTGGGTAACCAGGCTGTACGGCCCGGTCGAACGCGCGTGGATTTTGTCGTCCACAAGGTGGTGCAGTTTCAGCAGGTACTTGATGCCCACGGTCACCGGACGCGCGAATTGCTCACCGGTACGACCGTCGAACAGGATCGACTGACCGCTTTCCGAGAAGCCCGCGCGCACCAGCGCGTCGTTGACGTCAGCCTCTTTGGCGCCGTCAAAGACCGGGGTAGCAATCGGAACACCGCGGGTGACGTTGCTGGCCGCTTCGATCAGCTGGTCCTCGTCCATGCCGCTGATGCCCTCTTCATAGACATCCTCGCCATAGGCGTGTTTCATCGCGTCACGTACCGGCGTCAGGTCGCCCGAACGGCGGTATTCCTGTAGCGCCTCATCGATGTTCAGACCCAGACCGCGTGCGGCCCACCCCATGTGGGTTTCAAGGATCTGACCGACGTTCATACGCGACGGCACACCCAGCGGGTTCAGACAGAAGTCAACCGGCGTACCATCGGCCAGGAACGGCATGTCTTCCATCGGAACAACCTTGGAGATCACACCTTTGTTCCCGTGGCGACCAGCCATCTTGTCGCCCGGCTGCAACTTGCGCTTCACGGCGATGAAGACTTTGACCATCTTCATCACACCCGGCGGCAGATCGTCGCCACGACGGACTTTCTCGACCTTGTCCTCGAAACGGGCGTCCAGAGCACGCTTTTGCACTTCGTACTGCTCGTTCAGAGCTTCGACGATCTGTGCATCCTGCTCGTCTTCCAGCGCCAGCTGCCACCACTGACCACGGGTCAGGGTTTCCAGCAGCTCCTCGGTGATCACCGACCCTGCCTTGACGCCTTTCGGGCCTTTGACAGCGGTTTTGCCCAGGATCAGACCTTGCAGACGCGCATAGATGTTGCGGTCAAGGATCGCCAGCTCGTCGTCCCGGTCACGGGCCAGACGTTCGACTTCCTCACGCTCGATCTGCAACGCACGTTCGTCTTTTTCGACGCCGTGACGGTTGAACACGCGGACTTCGACGACCGTACCGTAATCGCCCGGCTTCACGCGCAGCGAGGTGTCGCGCACGTCGGATGCTTTTTCACCAAAGATGGCGCGCAGCAGCTTTTCTTCCGGGGTCATCGGGCTTTCGCCCTTCGGAGTGATCTTGCCGACCAGGATATCGCCCGGCTCGACGTCCGCACCGATGTAAACGATGCCCGCCTCGTCGAGGTTGCGCAGCGCTTCTTCACCGACGTTCGGGATGTCGCGGGTGATCTCTTCCGGGCCCAGCTTGGTGTCACGGGCGGCGACTTCAAACTCCTCGATATGGACCGAGGTAAAGACGTCATCGCGCGCGATACGTTCGCTGATCAGGATCGAGTCTTCGTAGTTGTAACCGTTCCACGGCATGAACGCGACGACCACGTTCTTACCCAGAGCCAGTTCACCCATATCGGTCGACGGACCGTCGGCAATAACCTCGCCCTTCTGGACGGTGTCACCCACCTTGATCAGCGGACGCTGGTTGATGCAGGTATTCTGGTTCGAACGCTGGAATTTGCGCAGACGATAGATGTCAACGCCAGCGTCGCCCAGTTCCAAATCCTCGGTGGCGCGGATAACGATACGCTGGGCATCGACCTGGTCGATGATACCGGCGCGTTTCGCCTGAATCGCAGCACCCGAGTCAATCGCAACCTTTTCCTCGATACCGGTACCGACCAGCGGCGCCTCGGCCCGCAGCAGCGGAACCGCCTGACGTTGCATGTTCGAGCCCATCAGAGCGCGGTTAGCGTCGTCATTTTCAAGGAACGGGATCAGCGATGCAGCGACCGAGACCAGCTGTTTCGGCGACACGTCGATCAGGTCCACATTCTCGCGCGGGGCAAGCGTGTAGTCACCGGCCTGACGTGTCGAAACCAGATCATTGATGAACTTGCCATCGGCATCCAAGGTCGCGTTCGCCTGCGCCACAGTGTGACGCATCTCCTCGGTCGCGGACATGTAGTGAACCTCATCGGTCACCTCGGCGTCTTTGACGACGCGGTACGGTGTTTCGATGAAGCCATACTTGTTCACGCGGGCAAAGGTGGCCAGCGAGTTGATCAGACCGATGTTCGGACCTTCCGGCGTTTCAATCGGACACATCCGGCCATAGTGGGTCGGGTGTACGTCACGCACCTCAAAGCCCGCACGCTCACGTGTCAGACCACCGGGGCCAAGCGCCGAGAGACGGCGTTTGTGAGTGACTTCCGACAGCGGGTTGGTCTGGTCCATGAACTGCGACAGCTGCGACGAGCCGAAGAATTCGCGGACAGCAGCCGCAGCAGGTTTCGCGTTGATCAGGTCCTGAGGCATGACGGTGTCGATTTCAACCGACGACATACGCTCTTTGATCGCGCGCTCCATGCGCAGCAGACCGACGCGGTACTGGTTTTCCATCAGTTCGCCAACCGAACGCACGCGACGGTTGCCGAGGTGGTCGATGTCGTCCACGTCGCCTTTGCCGTCACGCAGTTCAACAAGCGCCTTGATGCAGGCCACGATGTCTTCGCGGCGCAGAGTGCGCAGGGTGTCCGGCGCATCCAGAGCCAGGCGCATGTTCATCTTCACGCGGCCAACGGCGGACAGGTCATAACGCTCGCTGTCGAAGAACAGCGTGTCGAACAGGGCCGACGCCGCTTCGACGGTGGGCGGCTCACCCGGACGCATGACGCGGTAGATATCCATCAGCGCGGTTTCGCGGCTCATGTTCTTGTCCTGAGCCATGGTATTGCGCATGTACGGACCAACATTGACGTTGTCGATGTCCAGAACCGGGATGTCGGTGATACCCGCATCGATCAGCTCTTTCACGGTGCCGCCAATCAGGTCACCGTCTTTGTCATATTCCAGGGTCAGCTCATCACCGGCTTCGACATAGATCGCGCCAGTTTCTTCGTTGATGATGTCCTTGGCGACAAACTTGCCGACGATGTGATCAAACGGAACCAGCAGATCAGTGACGGTGCCTTCGTCGATCAGCTTCTTGACCGCGCGCGGGGTAACTTTCTTGCCCGCTTCGGCAATCACTTCACCGGATTTGGCGTCAACCAGATCATAGGTCGGGCGGGTGCCGCGTACGCGCTCGGGGAAGAACGGTGTCACCCAACCCTTATTCTTGTCCAGCTTGTAGGACACGGTGTTGTAATACGCGTCCATGATCGCTTCCTGATCCAGACCCAATGCATAAAGCAGGGTTGTCACAGGCAGTTTGCGGCGACGGTCGATCCGGGCGAACACGATGTCCTTGGCGTCAAACTCGAAGTCCAGCCAGCTGCCGCGATACGGGATGATGCGGCAGGCAAACAGCAGCTTGCCCGAGGAATGAGTCTTGCCCTTGTCGTGGTCAAAGAACACGCCGGGCGAACGGTGCATCTGGGATACGATCACACGCTCGGTCCCGTTCACGACAAATGTGCCGTTCGGCGTCATCAAAGGCATATCGCCCATGAAGACATCCTGTTCCTTGATGTCCTTTACCGATTTTGCGCCGGTGTCCTCATCGACATCAAAAACGATCAAACGCAGCGTTACCTTCAGCGGCGCGCTGTAGGTCATGTCGCGTTGCATACATTCTTCAACGTCGTATTTGGGTTTTTCCAGATCGTATTTCACGAATTCCAGAACGGAGGTTTCGTTGAAATCCTTGATCGGGAAAACCGACTGGAACACGCCCTTGATGCCTTCGCCGTCAGTGGGCTGCTCTGCATCGCCGGAGCGCAGGAAAAGATCATAAGAAGATTTCTGGACCTCAATAAGGTTCGGCATCTCCAGCACTTCGCGGATTTTGCCGTAATATTTACGAAGACGTTTCTGGCCAAGGAACGTTTGAGCCATGTCAGATGTCACCTTTCGATGTTCTCAGCGGGCAAAGACACCGTCGGGCCCCGGCATCTTGCACAATCGAGACAACACGTCCGGATCAATTCATGGCCACCGTCCCGAAGGCGGCCTCCCGATCCGAAAACCGTGTCTTAGAAAACGCCTCGCGTCTTGAGGCCCTTTCTAAGACAGGTTCGGCTGGACCCGGATTTCTCCGGACCCAGCCAAATTTTTCGGCACATCAGCGATGCACCTGAGGATAAGCTTAGGCCAGTTCGACTTCGGCGCCAGCTGCTTCCAGCTTGGCTTTGACGTCTTCTGCTTCTGCTTTGTCCACGCCTTCTTTGATCTTGCCGCCGGCTTCGACCAGTTCCTTGGCTTCTTTCAGGCCCAGGCCGGTGATGCCGCGAACTTCTTTGATGACGTTGATTTTCGATGCGCCGGCGTTCTTCAGAACGACGTCGAATTCGGTTTTTTCTTCCTCAGCTGCGCCGCCGGCGTCGCCAGCTGCACCTGCGACCATTACGGCGCCACCAGCTGCGGGCTCGATGCCGTATTCGTCTTTGAGGATGGTTTTCAGTTCTTGTGCTTCCAGCAGGGTCAGACCCACGATGCTTTCTGCGAGTGCTTTCAGATCAGCCATTTTATCAGCTCTTTCCGTTTACAGTGTGTGTTCCAACGTCAGGGCACATGCCCCACGCAGATCATTCAGTGCCAACCGCTTACGCAGCTTCCGCCTTCTCTTCGATGGTGGAAAGGATGCTTGCGATATTGCTTGCAGGTGCGCCAATCGCGCCGGCGATGTTCGAAGCAGGTGCGCCAATGCAGCCAACGATCGAAGCAATAAGCTCCTCGCGAGACGGCATTTTCGAAACAGCTTCGACGCCTTTGCGGTCCAGAGCGTTCTCGCCCATTGCACCGCCAAGGATTTCGAACTTTTTGTTCTCCTTGGCGAAGTCCTCGGCCACCTTGGCTGCTGCCACGGGGTCCTCGGAATAGGTCAGAACGGTCATCCCTGTCAGCAGGTCGGCCATGTTTGCACACGGCTTACCCTCAAGGGCGATTTTGGCGAGCCTGTTTTTGGCAACACGCACGGAACCGCCCGCTTCGCGTGCACGCGCGCGCAGGTCCTGCATCTCGGCAACTGTCAGACCGGCGTAGTGGGCAACCACTACGACGCCAGAGCTTTCGAAGATTTGGCCGAGTTCCTCGACCACTTTCTCTTTCTGGGCTCTATCCACAGTTCTCTCCAAGTTAGGGGCGAAATCTCACCCCGGCTCATATTTGCCGCAGCTTTCGCTCCGGCGTTCAGGTCCTTGTTACGGGATTGGCCAAAATGCGCCCGAGGGTGGGACCCCCAGAATTCTTTGGTCTTACCCGTCTCAGGCAGGGAATTAAGGGACCGAATGGGCCCACCCACCGTCTTGGACGAAACGAAACAAAGCGCACGACGAATCGCACGCTTTGTTCCGCAGGTCTTCTTAGGGCAGATGGAGGGGGTTTCCAAGGGGTAAATTGCACCCAATTCAGATCATACAGCACCCAAATTCCAAGGGCATGTTTTCAGAACTTCCCGTTGTCGTTTTTCCATTCCTCGCGCGGCGGAACCGCTTCGATGGTGCTCCAATGTTCGACGATCCGATCAGCGTCCCAGCGATACAAATCATAAAAGCTGGAATGCACCCCAATTCTTTCCCCTTCACACACGCAAAGGACGAAATTTCCCTCTGCCAAAACCCGATGCAAATGCTTGTAGACAAATTTTGCCCCGCTTTCGCTTGTTCCTTCCAACACGTTCTTGAGCGCTACGATTCCGTCGGCCATGTCCGGATTGTGCTGTTTTAGATCCTCTGCAACAAAGTCCGCCAATCTGTCAAACCTGCGCTTTATCAGAACGTCTGTTACAAACATGCTGCTAGCGGCCCGGTTTTCTTCCGTCTTCTCCAGGTCCGTTACTTCGGTGTGACCATCCAGCATTCCACGCCCAGAAAGGTTTGGACCGCGCAAAGGCTGAATGTTGTCCCAATGCTCTACGGCTTTGCCATCTTCGAACCGAAACACCTCAAACGCGGCGCGCAGGCTACTGAAATCGTACTCGATATGCGCAAAGGCAAAGTCGCCATCCTCGAAAACCCTTTTGAATGTAACCTTGGGTGAGGTTTTGGACAGCCTTGCGAACAGGTCGGCAATACCTTCGCTGCCTTCGTGAGTTTGAGGGTTGTGCTGGATGTACTTCTCTTCATTCACAACCGCTGCCGCCATGGCGTCACCGGTTTCCAAACCCTTAAGAAATCTTTGGAGCAGTTCGCGCTTAGTTTCCATAGCCATGGTCCGTTCGATTGCCAGAACTGAAATGCATGCGATTTATCTTCGCACCGAACCCGGCAAAATGAAAATCCCGGGCAGTTTGCACCACCCGGGATCAATTCTTTGCATCAGATTTGTCTGGCTTACTCGCCCGAGGCCTCTGCTACATCAACGGTCACACCGGGGCCCATGGTCGAGCTCAGCGCGATTTTCTTCATATAGGTGCCTTTGGCGCCCGACGGTTTCGCCTTGGCTACAGCCGAGACAAACGCGCGGACGTTTTCAGCCAGTTTGGCTTCGTCGAACGACGCTTTGCCAACACCGGCATGCACAACGCCGCCTTTTTCCGCCTTGAACTGAACTTCACCGCCCTTGGCTGCTTCCACGGCCGCTTTCACGTCCATGGTCACGGTGCCAACCTTGGGGTTCGGCATCAGGTTGCGGGGGCCCAGAACTTTACCCAGACGACCGACGATCGGCATCATGTCCGGGGTGGCAATGCAGCGATCGAATTCGATGGTGCCGCCCTGGATGGTTTCCATCAGGTCTTCTGCACCAACGATATCCGCGCCTGCTTCTTTCGCTTCGTCTGCCTTGGGGCCACGAGCGAAAACAGCAACGCGCATCGCTTTACCGGTGCCGTTCGGCAGGCCGACAACACCTCGAACCATCTGGTCCGCGTGACGGGTGTCAACGCCCAGGTTCAGAGCGATCTCGATGGTTTCGTCGAATTTCGACGTTGCATTGGCTTTGACCAGGGCAACTGCTTCGTCTACCGACAGGTTTTCCTTGCCAGCGACAGCTTCGCGCGCGGCGCGCGTACGTTTACCGAGTTTTGCCATCTTACTTCACCTCGATGCCCATAGAGCGGGCCGAGCCCAGGATGATCTGCATTGCGCCTTCGACGTCGTTGGCGTTCAGATCTTTCATTTTGGCTTCGGCGATTTCGCGAACCTGCTTCGAGGTCACGGTTGCCACGGTCTCACGACCTGGGTTTTCCGCGCCACGGGGGCGGTTACGCTTGCCAACCGGCTTCAGACCAGCTGCTTTTTTCAGGTAGTAAGACGCGGGTGGCGTCTTGATGTCCATGGTGAAGGACTTGTCCTGATAATAGGTGATCACGGTCGGACAAGGGGCGCCCTGCTCCATGTCTGCAGTCTTGGCGTTGAACGCCTTGCAGAATTCCATGATGTTGATGCCGCGCTGACCCAGCGCCGGACCAACTGGCGGCGACGGGTTCGCCTGACCTGCAGGAACCTGCAGCTTCATTGTACCAGCAAGCTTCTTGGCCATTTGGTTTTCCTTTCAACTTGGGTGAAACGCGTCCCACCCAGATTATGTTGCGTGGTCCGGTCCGGGATCGCGACCCCAGCAACCTCCCACGAGAGAATCTCGCCCGAAGACGATAAAGGCGGCGTTTACATGGGATCAGGAGAGATGACAAGTGGTTGGCGCACCATTCGGGTTGTACCGAATCAAACCCTGAATCAAACCCTGAGAGGATTCTTGCTGCCTGCATGATCGCACGCGAATGTCCGTACAGTTTCAAATTCCTCTAACAATCTGCAAAGACATGTAAAACCGCCAGTTTGCCGCCAATTGAACGCGACATTGGCGCTTGCTTCGCCATAACGCAGATGACCGTGCTATACTCCTTAAAAATTGTGATTATTGGTGGAGGTTAATTATGATACTTCGTTTAGCTTTAACTCTTGGCATCGCCTTTTCTCTTGCTGCTGCCATCCCTCAAACGGCACGGGCCGACGCTGGAGAGTTTCTTGGTGGTGCGGTCGTCGGCGGGATCGTTGGTTACGCAATCGGCAAGGACCAACAAAAGAAAAAATCTCAGAGAACAACTACATCGAACCGCACCTATCGGTCAGGTATTCCATCGACCGCGCAAGGCGCGCAAACTCAGACCGCGCTCAATTACTTCGGGTACAATGCAGGACGCGTCGATGGTCAGGTCGGTCGCGGCACCCGGTCCGCAATCGAGCGCTATCAGGCCTCGATGGGTTATCCTGTAAACGGCTATGATTTTCAGCCGTATCAGTATGACTTTCTGATGCAAGCCTACTATTGGGCCACAAGCGGTGGACAGGCGACGACTCAACTTGCGGGCCAACCGCTTCTGATGGCGTATCGCCGTCAGGTGCAGACGGGATCTGCTTTGGCTACTGCCCCGCAAGCTCCGGCACAAACCGCCCCGGCACAACCTGTTCCGGTTGCGACACCGCAAGAACCTGAGCCGGAGACAACCGAAACAACGTCTGCCAGCCTGCCGAGCCTGTTTTCCGGCGGCACCGGAGGCCCGTCGCTGGCCAATCGCTGTAGCGGGGTCATGCTGCAAACATCTACCAATGGCGGTTATACGACCCTGGCGAACATGTCGGATCCCGACTTTGCGCTCAGCGAACAGTTCTGTCTTGCCCGCAGCTACGCGATGGCGCGCGGTGAAGATCTGATTCAGGATATCCAGGGGCTCACGCCGGATCAGGTGAGTGCTCAATGCGACTCGTATGGTGAAATGGTGGCGCCTCAGGTTGATGCTCTGTCTATCAACTCGAAAACTGAGGCTGAAACCCAGATGCGCAAGCTGGCGCTGGACTCGGGCCTCAGCCCCCAAGATCTTGCCGCGACAAGTAAGGTTTGCCTTGCGATTGGCTATCGTCAGGACAACATGGATGCCGCGCTTGGGTCTGCCCTGATGCTGGTCGCAATGGGTGAGCCCGCCTATGGCGAGCTGATTGGCCACCATCTGCGCGAAGGCTTCGGTGTGCAGAAACGTCGCGATCTTGCGATGCAGTGGTATGACGCGAGCCTGTCGGCACTGGATGCCGGATCGCAGGCTGTGTTCCTGCCTTCCCAGACCGACCGCCCGCAACTCTTGCGCGCGGCCATGGTTCAGGCGCAATAGGTCGATCCGTTTTCAGCGAATACCCAAACAAAAAGCGCCGCGTTGCCCTTGGCATCGCGGCGCTTCAATTCTCGAGGAACGTTTCCTCAGCTCTGCTTGGTAACCTGCGTGAAGTCCAGCTCGACCGGAGTTTCCCGGCCGAAGATCGAAACCGAAACCTTCAGCTTCTGGTTTTCGTCGTCCACACCTTCGACCATGCCGTCGAAATCCTCGAACGGGCCGTCGTTGACTTTGACCTTCTCGCCGACCTCGAAGCTGATCATCAGCTTGGGTGCTTCTTCACCTTCCTGAACACGGTTCAGGATCTGATTCACTTCGGCGTCGCGCATCGGCATCGGGCGGCCTTGCGGGCCCAGGAAACCAGTGACGCGGTTGATCGAGTTGATCAGGTGATACCCCTGATCCGACATTTCCATATGCACCAGAACGTAACCAGGCATAAAGCGGCGTTCGGTCGTGACCTTCTTGCCCCGGCGCACTTCGATCACCTCTTCGGTGGGCACCAGAACTTCGTCGATATCGTCCTCAAGGCCCTGTTCAGCCACCGACGTGCGGATCTGTTCTGCGATCTTCTTTTCGAAATTCGAAAGAACGCTGACCGAGTACCACCGTTTCGCCATGAACCTGTCGTCCTTGTTTGTCTTCGGGGCATCAAGCGTACCGGACACACCCGTCATTAAAATCTTGTCACGCCATCCGGAATAAAAAGCGGCGCGCAGCCCGAATCGCCACACGCCCATTCCGAATAGTACCGCGTCACCTACTCTGACATTGCCCGCAGCGCAAGGGGGCAGAGACGTTTCAGCGCGCTGATCCCGTCTAGCTGAAAGCACCCAGGATCAGTTGAAGACCACCCCGAATACCCAAATCGACCAAAGCGAAAAATACAGCCGTCAGCGCCGCCATGATGAAGACCATTACCGTGGTCAACAGCACCTCGCGCCGGGTCGGCCAGACGACCTTGGAGACTTCGGCACGGACTTGCTGAATGAACTGGATCGGATTGGTGGTGGCCATTTGGCGTGTTCTCTCTGCTAGCGGATGGGCCGGACATAGCCGGGCATTGCGGCAATTTCAAGGGCAGTTGGTTCAACTCTGCCTCTATAGGGCATTCGTTCAGGGTTTGGGTTTGTCATCCCATTCGTCGCTCAGGATCCGGCGCGCATCACCTTCGGGGTCTTCGTACTGGTTCGTACGAACGGTATATACGAAGGCAGCCAGACCAACGCCCCCCAGGAACAGGGAAATCGGGATCAGATAAGCAAGCACTTCCATTCAGGTTACCTCAGCCGCAGGGCGTTCAGGGACACGGTAATGGACGAGGTCGACATCGCCAAGGCCGCGATCAGCGGTGTCGCCAATCCGATCACGGCCAGAGGAACGGCGATCACGTTGTAAACGGTTGCGATCTGGAAGTTTTCGCGAATGCGTCTGGTGGCTTTGACGGCCGTGTCACACGCATCCGCAATGGGCGAAAGATCATTGCCCAACAGCACGATATCCGACGCGACCCGCGCCGCATCCAGCGCAGAGGCCGGAGAGATCGACACATGCGCCGCGGCCAAAGCGGCGGTATCGTTCAGCCCGTCGCCAACCATCAGAACTTTGTGGCCTTCATCGCTGAGATCCTGAATGCGTCTTGCCTTGTCCTGCGGTAAAGCCTCGGCGATCCAGTCCGCAATTCCCAGTTTTTCCGCCAAGGCGCGCACCGCCCCCTGCGAATCCCCTGAAATCAAAAGTACACGTTTGCCCGAAGTACGCAGGGCATCCACCGCCTCAGCAGCGCCGGGGCGCAACGCGTCCGAGAATCGGAAGGCCACGGGTGCGTCCTCGCCGATTGCAAGCCAGGCCGAAGTATCGGTACCCTGATCCGCGCCGACCCAGGCCGCCCGCCCCAGACGAACACGTTGACCACGGAATTCGCCCTCAGTGCCATAGCCGGGAACCTCGGCTATTCCCCGCACATTTGCTGGTTTGATCCCTGCCGCACGTGCCGCTTTTGCTAGTGATACGGACAATGGATGTGCAGAAGCCTCGGCCAGCGCCAGAGCGACCTCGATCTTGGCGCGTGCATGGTCTGCCAGATTGACCAGTTCCGGCGCGCCGGATGTCAGCGTGCCTGTCTTGTCGAATACAACCGTGTCGGCTTCGGACAGCCGCTCCAGTGCCGTGGCGTGCTTGATCAGCATTCCCTTGCGGAACAACCGGCCCGACGCGGCCGTGGTTACTGCTGGCACGGCCAGACCCAACGCACAGGGGCAGGTAATAATCAGAACAGCCGCCGCGATATTCAGCGCCGTGCGCAAGTCACCGGAATAGATGTACCACCCAACAAAGCTGAGCGCCGACAGAATGTGAACACCCGGCGCATACAGCTTGGCGGCCTTGTCGGCCAACGAGGTATAACGGGACCGGCCAGACTCGGCGATGGCGACCAGATCAGCCATACGATGGAGCGACGTGTCTTCCCCGACCGCCGTTGCCCGGATTGTCAACGGACCCGTCAGGTTGACTTCGCCCGCGCTCACAGTCTGTCCGGCTTCGGCAAAGACTGGCACCGTCTCACCCGTCAGAAGGGATCGATCCAGTTCTGACTGACCCGACATGATCTGGCCGTCCACGGGCATGCGCCCACCCGGTCGCACAAGGATCAGGTCTCCGACGCGCAACTCGGCAACGGGAACTTCATCTTCAACCCCATCGGCGACACGAATGGCGCGGGGAACTTCCAACGCGGTCAATTCCTCGGCCGCAGATCGCGCCGCGGCACGGGTGCGGTAATCAAGATACCGTCCGGCCAGCAGAAAGAAGGTCAATGTCAGGGCTGCGTCGAAATAGGCATGCTCGCCGCTCAACGCGGTTTCCCACAGCGACGTGACCAGCGCCAACAGGATCGCCAGCACAATCGGCACATCCATATTCAGCCGTCGCACGCGCAGGGCGCTCCAGGCATTGGCAAAGAACGGCTGGGCCGAGAACGCAATGGCCGGCAGCGCAATGGCCGCTGAAATCCAGTGGAACATGTCCCGCGTTGCATCCGTCGCACCGGACCATACCGACACCGACAGCAACATCACGTTCATGGATGCAAACCCGGCCACGGCCAGCCGCATCAGAAGATCACGCCCGGCCTTGTCTGTCTGCGTTGCGGACAAAGCCCCCGGATCAAGCTCATGTGCTTCGAATCCTGCCTGTTCAAGCACCGGGATCAGATCGCTTGCACGCGTTTCCGGCGTGGCTTTGATCATCGCGCGTTTGAGCGTCAGGTTCACCCGGGCGTCTTCGACGCCGGGATGCGCGTTCAGCTCACGCTCGACCGTCGCGATACAGGCCGAGCAATGAATGCCCGGCAGCGACAAGGCGATCTGTACATCTTCCGGTATGGGCCGGGCCGGTTCTGCCGGGGCCGCAAGGCAGCCCGGGCAAGCTGCTGTGCCGGATGAAAGCTGAGCCGTCATGCTTACCCCTTCACGTAAAGCGGGACGCGCTGCGAGAATTCGGCGCCTTTTCCGTCACGCGCCACCAATCGGATGTTCCAGTTGCCCTTACCCAGTGTAGCAGGCGTGGCATAGGCTGTACCGTCGAACGTAAAATCCGGCACGAAGTCGTCGCGCAAATGGGTTGCCCGGCCGACCACGGCCTGCAATTCGCTCACCTCAACTGGCGCACCGCTTTCGTCGGTGATGTGCAGGATCAGAAGGCCGCCTTTGGTTTCCGCCCGAACTGTCCAGCCCAGCGCCTGCTGCTCTTTCAGGCGCTCGTTGAACTCCTGGCTGGCGACGTAGGAGTTCTTGACCTCCAACCCCGGAAAGGTTTTCACCGCATTATACGCCAGCACGAGGTTCACCGCGATGATCACGCCAAAAGCGCCGACAAACACGGCCAAAGCGTGCTTTCCGGTGAATTTACGTTCGGCCATGATCAGTTCCCTCGTCCGTTAAACGTGGTGTCCTTGTAGGCGCGTTCGCCGCTGCTGAGGTCTTCGACCCAGATCCGTACTGGCGTCGCCTCTGCTGCGGCCGGATCGCTATCGCGGGAGGCCACGATATATACACGGGTCAATTGTGCCGTATCCGCCGTGACATTCACAGTATCGATTTTGGTTCCCTCGATTTCCAGTCGCATCGCCGGATCGCCCGCCAAAGACAGTTTGAACAGACGGTCCTCACCGTGCTTATTGCGCAGTCGAACGTCATAGGTGTTGCGGATTGTACCGTCCGACAGGGTGACGAAAGTAGGGTTGCGGACCGGTGCAACAGTCAGATCGATGTCAGAACGGATGAAGAGTGCAAACAACAGCCCGAACCCGACCAGCGCCCACAATGCGGTGTACATGATCGTACGCGGCCTCAGAATGTGCTTCCAGACATTCTTGGCGGGCTCGCCGGATCGCTCATGCTCTTCATCGCTCAGCGCCATGTAGTCGATCAGCCCACGTGGCTTTCCGATCTTGGCCATCATGTCATCACACGCGTCGATGCAAAGGGCACAGGTGATGCATTCCAGCTGCTGGCCATCCCGAATATCGATTCCGACAGGGCAGACATTCACGCAGGCCATACAGTCGATGCAATCCCCCAATTCAGAATCGGCCGTCCGCTTGCCTTTGCCGCGCGGTTCACCCCGCCATTCGCGATAGCCGACAACCAGCGTGTCCTCATCCATCATCGCCGCCTGAATGCGCGGCCATGGGCAGGCATAGATACAGATCTGCTCGCGGGCGAACCCGCCGAAGAAGAAGGTTGTACCCGTCAGGATCAACATCGTCGTGTAGGCAACGGGATGCGCGTTGCCCGTCACAAGATCACGGGCCAGCGTAGGTGCATCCGCGAAATAGAACACCCAGGCACCACCTGTCGCCAAACCGATCAGAAACCAGACCGCCCATTTGGTGACCCGCAAGCGAGCCTTTCGGAAATCAAGCTTTTCCTGACGGTGCAGGCGCAGGCGGGCGTTTCTGTCACCTTCAATCCACCGCTCGACCAGAATGAACAGGTCCGTCCAGACGGTTTGCGGGCATGCGTATCCGCACCAAACGCGACCCAGAGCGGACGTAAACAGGAACAGACCCAAACCTGCCATGATCAGCAGACCAGCGACAAAGTAGAATTCGTGCGGCCAGATCTCGATCCAGAAGAAATAAAAACGTCGATTTGCAAGATCCAGCAGGACAGCCTGATCAGGCAGGCTGGGGCCGCGATCCCATCTGATCCAGGGTGTCACATAGTAGATGCCCAGTGTCACGATGAGGATGATCCATTTCAGGTTTCGAAACGGCCCCGAAACACGTCTTGGAAAAATCGGCTCACGCGCGGCGTAAAGGCTGGGGGCGGGATCGGAATCGCTCACTGGCTGGCTCCACAAATGGGTCTTCTGAAGACGTCTTGTTCCAGATCATGCCTAGGCGAACTTTGACATGGGTCAAAAAGCGCATCGAGCAAACATCTTTTGAAGATCAGCCCATCTTGCCGGCACCGGAGATCAGGTATTTTAGCCGATTTTCAGCCTATTTTGGCGGAAAATCTACTTGTGGCGCGATACCAGCTGCACGTGGTACATGCAGTTTTCCAAGTGCCGACCAATTGTCGCAGCCCCGGGTCAGCCCTGCCCGAACGCGGGTGATCGGCCGTCGTTGCAAAGAACGGAATGGCAAAACAACAGGAATTCAGTGTAAAAAAGCACCGGCTGTTCAGGAAACGCGCGAACAGATGGAACAGCCGGTGCTACAGCCTTCGGGCGGCCAACCGCCCGAAGGTGCCCTCTAGGTCTTACTGTCCACCACCCAACTGGTGGACATAGGCGGAAACCGCACGGATCTGCGCCTCGGTCAGTCGGGTATCCCAGGGCGGCATGACACCAAAGCGGCTGTAAGTCACAGTTTCGGTCAGAGCTTCTTCGCTACCGCCATAAAGCCAGATCGCGTCGGTGAGGTTCGGCGCCCCCTGGAAGATGTCACCTTTGCCATCTTCACCATGGCAGGCCGCGCAGTTGTCTTCGAAGACTATCTTGCCCGCCTGTGCCGCCGCGTCATCGGTCTGAGCGTTGCTCAGCGACATGACATACTGAACCACCTGCGTGATTTCGTCATGCTCCAGGATTTCACCGAAGGCAGGCATCTCGGAATAGCGCGCATCGTCACTTTCTTCGTTCCGGATACCATAGCTGACGGTGTAGACGATATCCTCCATCGTACCACCCCACAGCCAGGCGTCATCCAGCAGGTTCGGGAAACCCGGCGCGCCCTGCGCACCGGAACCGTGGCACTGTGCGCACCAGGTACGGAACACGGCACCGCCAGAGTTCACGGCATATTGCTGAAGCTCAGCGTCCTTCGCGATGTCTTCCAATGGTGTTTCTACCAGTTTGGCGTTCCAGGGTGCATTTGCCTCTTCGAATGCGACCATCTCCTGCTGGACCAAAGCCCGTGAAGACCATCCCATGACGCCGGCGGTTGCCGACTGCACCAGGGGCCATGCTGGATACATGATCGTGTAGATCACGCCCCAGAAGATAGTGGCGTAGAAGGTCCACAGCCACCAGCGCGGCATCGGGTTGTCGAACTCTTCGATCCCGTCCCAGCTGTGCCCGGTTGTATTCGGATCACCCGGCTGTTTTTCAGGTGTCTTGCTCATTGCCGCGCCTCCTTGGATGTGGCGGGTTTATCTTGATGCCGGAAGGGGATGTTGGCGGTGTCCTTGTATTCCTTGCTGGCACCGGGGCGGAAAACCCAGATGACGATACCAACGAAGAAGGCGAACAACAGCAGCAGCATCCAGCTATCCGCGAACTGCCTGAGAATTGTGTATTCTTCCATCACGATCCTCCTTTAGCGGCTTGCGTCCGGGGTGAAGGTCGAGAAATCGACCAACGTGCCCAGCATCTGAAGATAGGCAACCAACGCATCAGCTTCGGTCAACTCGGGCTGGCCGTCGAAGTTGCGCACGTTGACCTTGTCGCCATAGCGCTCCAGCAGCCCGTCATAGTCGCTGTCCGGGTCAGCCTGAGCGAGGAAGTCGGCTTGTGCGTTTTCCAGCATCTCTTCGGAATAGGGCGTCCCGACCAGGGCATTGGCGGCCATCACATCACCGATGTACTTGCCGTCAATTTTGCGGTGTTCGAGGAAGCCGTATTTCGGCATCACGGATTCCGGCACAACGGATTGCGGATCCCGCAGGTGGTCGACATGCCATTGGTCAGAATAGCGGCCACCGACACGCGCCAGATCCGGTCCGGTCCGTTTGGACCCCCACTGGAACGGGTGATCGTACATCGATTCCGCCGCCAGCGAGTAGTGGCCATAGCGTTCGACCTCATCCCGCATCGGGCGGATCATCTGGCTGTGGCAGACATAGCAGCCTTCGCGGATATAGATCTCGCGCCCCGCCATTTCGAGAGGGGTATAAGGGCGCATGCCCTCCACCTTTTCGATTGTGTTCTCAAGATAGAACAGCGGGGTGATCTGAACGATGCCGCCGATGGTCACGACCAGAAAGCTGAAGATCAGCAGGAGGGTCGCGTTGGTCTCGAGGATCTTGTGTTTGTCGAGAATTGCCATTGCTCCGGCCCTCCTTATTCAGCCGGGACCGCGACGGTCAGGCTGGCCTCTTTGGCCGGCGCTTTCCGCACAGTCATCCACAGGTTGTAGCACATGATCAGCGAACCGGCGACGAACATCACGCCACCCAGAGCACGCACCACATACATCGGGAACTTGGCAGCCACGGTGTCGGCGAACGAGTTCACCAGGAAGCCGTTGGCATCCACTTCGCGCCACATCAGGCCTTCCATGATACCGGTGACCCACATCGACGCGGCGTAAAGCACGATGCCGATGGTGGCGAGCCAGAAGTGCCAGCTGACCATCTGCAGCGAGTACAGACGCTCACGCTTCCACAGGACGGGCACCAGGAAGTACAGCGCACCGAAGGTGATCATGCCGTTCCAGCCCAGCGCGCCCGAGTGCACGTGACCAATGGTCCAGTCTGTGTAGTGCGACAGCGAGTTCACCGCGCGGATCGACATCATCGGGCCTTCGAAGGTGGACATGCCGTAGAAGCCGACCGAGATCACCATCATCCGGATCACCGGGTCAGTGCGCAGCTTGTCCCATGCGCCCGACAGAGTCATCAGACCGTTGATCATACCACCCCAGGACGGCATCCACAGGACCACCGAGAACACCATGCCCAGCGTCGAAGCCCAGTCAGGCAGCGCGGTATAGTGCAGGTGGTGCGGACCGGCCCAGATATACAGGAAGATCAGTGCCCAGAAGTGGATGATCGACAGCTTGTACGAGAATACAGGGCGTTCGGCCTGTTTCGGGATGAAATAGTACATCATGCCCAGGAAGCCGGCAGTCAGGAAGAATCCCACCGCGTTGTGGCCGTACCACCACTGGATCATGGCGTCTTGTACGCCCGACCAGACGATGACCGATTTCGAACCCCAGATGCTGACAGGAACGGTCATGTTGTTGACCAGGTGCAGCATCGCAACGGTGACGATAAAGGCCAGGTAGAACCAGTTGGCCACATAGATATGCGGCTCTTTCCGCCTGACGATCGTGCCCAGGAACACGGCCAGGTAGGCGACCCAGACAATGGTCAGCCACAGATCGACATACCATTCAGGCTCGGCATATTCCTTGGACTGCGTTCCGCCCAGAACATAGCCCGTCGCCGCCAGCACGATGAACAGCTGATAGCCCCAGAAAACGAACCAGGCCAGATTGCCGCCCCAAAGACGCGCGGCGCTGGTACGTTGAACGACGTAGAACGACGTTGCGATCAGCGCGTTGCCACCAAAGGCAAAAATCACTGCCGACGTATGCAGCGGACGCAAACGACCGAAATTCAGATACCCCTGTGCCCATTCAAAGTTCAGCACCGGAAAGGCGAGCTGAAACGCGATGAAGGTCCCGGCCAGAAACCCGACCACGCCCCAGAAGGCGGTTGCGATCACGCCATAGCGGATCACGTCATCCATGTATTCGCCCGAGCGATCGACTAGAATATCTGGCTCGTCAGTGTTTCGAAGCGTCCAGATAAACAGGCCACTGGCGATAAGCATCACCAGCAGTGCATGTACCTGATACGCCAAATCGCGTGCATAATTGGTTCCGATCGCTGCAAACAGCGCGATCAGACCAAGCACGATCAGCTTGATGTAATTCGACATATTGCGTCCCTTTGCCATGCCCCGCGCGTTTTTGATTCTTGTACGCGCGAAACCCATTTGACTGGCTGCCGTTCTGAAGCACGGCAGCTGTTACTGCTTTGATCTGTATCAAGACAGTTCTGCGTTTTCTGTGACACGCATTGTAGAGGAAATAGGCCGACTGGTCACATGAGACCAAATGCCCGAATCATGAGGTCGCAATGACTTACAAATCACTACTCACTGTCATGACCGAAACGCAGACGGCACCCGCCGCTCTGGCGCAGATGGTGGCCCTGGCAGAATCGCAGGATGCACATGCCGAAGCCCTGTGCCTTGGCGTCGATCGCAGTCAGACAGGTTATTACTATGCTGGTGCCAATGCGCTTATCGTTCAGGAAACACTGAGCCGGGCCAATGCCGAGGCCCAGGAGCTGTTGAACTTTGCCAATGACTACCTTGGCAAGTCCGGCGTTCGCTGGTCCGCCGAGCACGGCGTCGCGCAGATTGCCGATATCGGACGCCATGTTGCGCATCGGGCACGGTTTTCCGATCTGGTGGTCCTGCCGCACCCTTATGGCAAAGACCGCGCTGCCGAGGCCGAGCCGATCATCGAAGCCGCCATGTTCGAGGGGCATTGCCCGGTTCTGGTCGTACCGGACGACGCCGAGCCCCTGACGGTGCCGCGCAATATCATGATAGGTTGGAACGAAAGCGTAGAGGCCATGTGCGCCATTCGTCACGCCCTGCCCTTCCTGAAACAGGCCGAGCTGGTCCGAATCGTGGTCATCGATCCGCCCCGCCATGGGCCGGACCGGTCTGATCCAGGCGGAATGCTGTCACAGATGCTGGCGCGACACGGGGTCAAATGTGAGATTGATGTGCTGAGCAAAAGCATGACGCGCGTGTCGGATATTCTCAACCGCCACGCATCCGATACAGAATCAGATCTGATCGTCATGGGCGCTTACGGTCATTCCCGTTTTCGCGAGGCCATTCTGGGCGGCGCAACACGCAACATGCTGGAGCAGTCTACCGTACCGGTATTCCTGGCTCATTGATCCGCCCTTCAAAAGCCGCCCGACTTGGCGGCTTTTGTCATCCTCTGCGGATCAGGCCTATCAGGAACAACAAGATTACGGCACCTGCTGTTGCGAAGAGAATAGATGACAGCAGGCCGCCGCCAACGGCGAATCCAAGCGCCGGAAAAATCAACCCCGCCAGAAACGCACCTACGATTCCGACAACTATGTTTCCGAAAAGACCAAAACCCCTGCCCTCCATAATCTTTCCGGAAAGCCAACCGGCGATTGCGCCGACCAAAAGCATTGCCAAAAAACTGGTAAATTCCATGTCGATCTCCTGAATCAGACATTCCTGCGAACAAGACCGCGACGGCTGTTGGCGGTCAAAAACCGTTCGCGTCAGACCGGAAAGCCGCCATCCGAATCGTCACCTGCCTCTTCCATCAGGCGGCCCAGATCGGGGATGGTCACGTGTCGCTTTCCTTCAAGTGTGATCACCCCGTCTTTTTTCAAAGCTGATATCTGGCGACTGACCGTTTCCAATGTCAAACCCAGGTAATCCGCCATTGCTTCTCGGGTCAGGGGCAGGTCGAACACGATAGATCCAGTCAGACCCTTTTGGCTGACCGAAGCGTCCCGGCGCGCAATGATCGACAGCAGGCTGGCAATCTTCTCACGCGCCGTCTTGCGCCCCAGAACCAGCATCCACTCGCGGGCGGCATCAAGCTCGTCCAAAGTCATCTGCAAAAGACGATGGGCGATATGCGGGGTGTGGTCCATCAACTCTTCGAACGGTTTCTTGCGGAAACAGCACATCACGACATCCGTCGTGGCCTGAACATCATAAGGCGCAGTATCGCGACCCGGGCGGCCAACGAAGTCGCTTGGCAGCAGCAGACCAACCATTTGGGTGCGGCCATCTTCCATTGTCTGGGTCAACGATGCGATTCCGGCCACAACCGAGCCGACAAAACTCATCTGATCCCCAGACCAGATGATCGTCTGACCAGCCTCGAAACTTCGGTAATATTTAATGCTTTCAAGCTCTTCCAGCTCATCGGCATCACAACGGGCACAGACGGCGCGATGACGAATCGGGCAATCTCCGCAATTTGAATGGTCAAATTGTGCTTTTACTGTCATGCGCGTTCCCACTTGATCTCCATCAAAGCACCTGTGTCGCCTGTCGCATAAGGGTATCGCCATGATAGTGAAACCACAATTGGCAAAGCTTGGACTTTTTGACGCGAAAGTACCGCGTTACACAAGCTACCCCACCGCCCCCCACTTCAGCAACGACGTGGGAGCAGATATGTTCGGCGACTGGATTTCCGGGATCAAACCCGGCAGTGCAATTTCGCTGTACATTCATGTCCCATTCTGCCGCAGGCTATGCTGGTTCTGTGCCTGCCGAACACAAGGGACACAAACCGATAATCCGGTAATCGCCTATGTCGATGTTCTGAAGGCCGAACTGGACCTTCTGGCGGCACGTCTACCTGAAGGAGTGGTTCTGTCGCGCCTGCACTGGGGCGGCGGCACACCAACATTGCTGAACGCCCAATTGATGCGCGAATTGGCACAACACATCCTGGGTATCGTGCCCATGGGGCCGAATGCCGAATTCTCGGTCGAGATCGACCCGAACGAGATTGACGAGGCGCGTTTGGATGCGCTGGCAGACGCGGGCATGAACCGCGCCTCGATTGGGGTGCAGGATTTCGATGACGAAATCCAAAAAACAATAGGCCGTATTCAAAGCTACGACACCACGCGCGACGCCATCGACATGATCCGTGAACGTGGCATCACCAGCCTGAATGCGGATATCCTTTACGGTCTGCCACATCAGACCAAGGCGCGCATGACGGAAAGCGTGCAGAAACTCCTGTCGCTCAACCCGGATCGCGTGGCACTTTACGGTTATGCCCACGTGCCTTGGATGGCCAAGCGGCAGCAGCTGATTCCGTCGGACGCCCTGCCCACACCGGAACAGCGTCTTGAACTGTTCGACACGGCCCGACGTTTGTTCCTTTGGGACAATTATGCCGAGATCGGTATCGACCATTTCGCCACTGTGGATGACGGTCTGACACACGCTTTGCGCGCGGGCCGCCTCAAGCGGAACTTCCAGGGTTACACCGACGATCAGGCCGATTTTCTGATTGGTGTCGGGGCCAGCTCGATCTCTCGTTTCCCGCAAGGCTACGCGCAGAACGCTCCGGCCACCTCTGCCCATACCAAAGCCATTCGCGATGGGCAGTTTTCGACATCCCGAGGTCACCTCTTCAAAGGTCAGGACATTCTGCGTGCCCGCCTGATCGAGGCATTGATGTGCGATTTCAAGATCGACTCGGCGGAAATCCTGCGGGATCACGATATTTCGGCCTCTGACTTGGACGAGATGTACCGCGCAGCCAACGCATCTTTCGACGGAATGCTGCAAATCACCGAAGCCGGGCTTTTCATACCGCCCGAAGCGCGGGCGCTGACCCGGATGATCGCCCGCAGCTTTGACGCCTATGACCTCAGCAAAGCCGGGCACAGCTCGGCCATCTGACCCTTTTTCGGCGGGCAACATTCGGCCCGTGACGCGCAAAACACATCAGGGGCTTGACGCACGCCTGCGGTTTTTCCCACACTCATGTTGTAGGGCGGCGTCTCGCTCTGCGGTCTGAGGCGGGCAAAATACAGACAATCCTTGTCGGCGCCAACGCGTCGGTCGGTCCCTTTCGTGTAGCCAATCTGCAACCTGAAAGAGGGACAACACTCATGCGCGTTTTCACCGTCCTCGGGCCCAGCCAATCGGGCAAATCTACGCTTGTCGAGGCCATCAGCCGCCTCGACGGGCGCCCCACCACATTCGATGTTTCCGGAACCGTGCATTTGCACGGTTTTTCTTACCTGGACGAGCCCTGGTGCGCGATCGACGTCGATGGGGGCGGCGATGCACTGGCCTATGTCGGCCCTGCAATGGCGATTTCGGACGCCGCCGTGGTCGTGGTGCCCCCCGACCCGAATGCCGCCGTTCTGTGCGCGCCCTACCTGCGATTGGTCGAAGAGGCCGGCATCCCCTGTTTTCTGTTCATCAACCGGATGGACAACCCCAATGGCCGCGTCCGCGATATCATCGCCGCTCTGCAAACATACTGCACCCACCACATTGCCCTGCGTCAGGTGCCGATCCGCGAAGGGGATACGATCATCGGGGCGGTTGATCTGATCTCGGAACGGGCCTGGAAATATCAGGAGGGCCAGCCCTCGGCCCTGATCGAACTGCCTCAATCCGTCGAAGACCGCGAGCAGGAAGCGCGAACCGAGCTGCTCGAAACCCTGTCCGATTTCGATGACAACCTGTTGGAACAGCTGATCGAAGACAAACAGCCGCCAAGTGACGAGGTCTATGATCTGGCGGCACAGGTTTTGCAGAACCATCAGTTGATTCCCGCCTGTCTGGGTGCCGCAAGTCACGGCAACGGGCTGACGCGTCTGATGAAGGCGCTGCGGCACGAAGCCCCCGAATTTGACATCGCCGCCGGGCGCGACGAGGCCGCAGACAGCGCCCGCGCCATTGCCGGTTTTGCGGATGTCAAAAAGCACATCGGAAAAATCGTGGTTCTGCGCGGCCTGGGGGACGGCGTGCAAGCCCATGAGGCCTTGGGCGGTGAGACCGTCGGCAATCTGACAACGCTGGATGCCAAAACCCAGATCGCCACGCTGGAGGCCGGGCAGATTGGTCTGGCGGTGAAATCCGATCACCTAAACCCCGGCTACATCTACGACAGCAATTCGGCGACGGAACTGCCGGAATGGGCAGCCTCGCATCCGGTGGCGCATCGTCAGATCGTCTCGCCCGCGCATGAGCGGGACGATGTGCGCCTGTCAAACGCCCTGAGCCGCCTGGCCGAGATCGACCCCGGCCTTCACCTGCAACAGGATGAGCTTACCGGCCACGCCGTTCTTGGGTCTCAAGGTCCGCAGCACATGCGACGCATGACCGCCAAGCTGGCCGAGGATTTCGGGATCGAGATTGAAGCCGACCCGGTCGAAACCGCCTATCGCGAAACCATCCGAACACCTGTCGAACATCGCCACAGACACCGCAAACAATCCGGCGGGGCTGGGCAGTTCGCGGATGTCGTGATCTCGGTCGCGCCGCTGCCGCGCGGATCAGGGTTCCAGTTCGAAGAGGTGGTCAAGGGCGGCGCGGTGCCCAAGAATTACATCCCATCCGTGGAACAGGGCGCCAGAGACGCGCTGGAGCAAGGCCCCGAGGGCTTTCCGGTGGTGGATGTGAAGGTCACGCTGCATGACGGCAAACATCACAACGTGGACAGTTCCGATTATGCCTTCCGCACCGCGGGCAAGAACGCCGTGCGCGAAGCGCTGCCACAGGCCAAGCCCGTTGTTTTGCAGCCAATCCTGAACGCCGAAATCCACCTGCCTTCTGATTTTGTCGGCGACCTCGTGCCGACGATCAGCTCTCTGCAAGGGCAGGTTCTGGGATTTGAGGGCAACCCAAACGCATCAGGCTGGGAGATTTTCAACGCCCTGATTCCCGCCGTGGCCGAGGATGAGTTGCATCGCACTCTTGCCAGTGCCACGCGCGGAACCGGGTGGGTCAAGCTGAGCTTTGATCACTATGAAGAACTGCGCGGGCCGGTGCCGAAAACGGCGGCCAAAGAGAAAGCCAGCGCCTGATGGACTGACGGTGGCGGGCTGATTTCAGCCCGCCGCAGCAATCAATTCGCGGGTATAGTCGGTCTGGGCATTTTCGAACAAATCCTCGGCCGTGCCCATTTCAACCACATCTCCGTTTCGCATGACGATCACCTTGTGCGACATCGCCCGCACAACTTTCAGGTCATGGCTGATGAACAGATACGCCAGCCCGTATTTCTTTTGCAGATCGCGCAGCAGATCGACGATCTGAACCTGAACCGTCATGTCCAGCGCGCTGGTCGGTTCGTCCAGAACCAGCAGCTTGGGGCGCAAGACCATCGCGCGCGCAATCGCGATGCGCTGACGCTGACCGCCCGAAAACTCGTGCGGATACCGGTCCATCGCCGCAGGATCCAGGCCCACTTCGGTCATCACCTCAGCGACCAGCTCGCGCGGCGCGCGATGAGGATCAATGTTGTGAATGGCCAGACCTTCCGCGATGATCTGCTGACAGGTCATGCGTGGGCTGAGGCTGCCGAACGGGTCCTGAAACACGATCTGCATATCCTTGCGCAGCCGGCGCAGCTCTCGCGTGGACCATTTTCGAACATCCTGATCGCGGAAGGTGATGCCGCCTTCGGACGCGATCAGACGCATGATCGCCAGCGCCAGCGTGGTCTTGCCCGACCCGCTTTCGCCCACGATCCCCAAGGTCTCACCCGCGCGCACGCTCAGCGTGGCGTCATTCACCGCCTTCACATAGCCGACCGTGCGTTTCAGAAACCCGCGCTGGATCGGGAACCAGACCTTCAGGTGATCGGTGCGCGCGACTTCCTCGGCATCTGTTGCAACGGCATCTGGCTGACCCGAAGGTTCCGCGGCCAGGAGCTTGCGGGTATAGGGGTGCTGCGGGTTGTCGAAGATCTCGGCGGTCGCGCCGGTCTCGACGATCTCACCATCCTTCATCACGCAAACCCGGTCGGCGATGCGCCGCACGATGCCCAGATCGTGGGTGATGAACAGCATCCCCATATTTTCGGATTTCTGCAAACTGGCCAGCAACTCGAGGATCTGTGCCTGAATGGTTACATCCAACGCCGTTGTCGGTTCATCGGCGATCAGGATGTCCGGCTTGTTCGCCAGCGCCATGGCGATCATCACGCGCTGCCGCTGTCCGCCCGACAACTGGTGCGGATAACTGTCCAGCCGGTCTTCGGGGTCGCGGATACCGACCTTGTTCAACAGTTCAAGAATCCGCTCGCGCGCGACATCACCCGTGACCCCCTGATGCAGGGCCAGCGATTCCGCCATCTGCTTCTGGATCGTGTGCAGCGGGTTCAGCGATGTCATCGGCTCCTGGAAAATGAAGCTGATGTCATTGCCGCGCACATCCATCAGGCGTTGCTCCGAGGCGCCGATCATCTCCTGCCCGTCATAGGTGACGGACCCTTCAACGATCGCGCTGTCGCCCAGCAAAGATACGGTGCTGAGCGCGGTCACAGATTTGCCCGATCCGGATTCGCCCACCAGCGCCACGGTTTCCCCGCGATCGACATGGAATGACACGCCCCGAACCGCAGCACTGATCTGACCGTCCTGCCGGAACGAGACCTTCAGGTTGTTTACATCCAGCAGGCTCATGAGAAGGTCTTTCTGGGATCGAACGCATCCCGCACGCCTTCAAAGATGAAGACCAGCAGGGACAGCATGATGGCAAAGGTGAAAAAGGCCGTAAAGGCCAGCCATGGGGCCTGAAGGTTCTGTTTTGCCTGCAAGGTGAGCTCCCCCAGCGAAGGGGCCGAAGCCGGAAGACCAAAACCCAGATAATCCAGCGAAGCCAGCCCGCCAATGGTGCCCGTAACGATGAAGGGCATGAAGGTCAGCGTGGCAACCATTGCGTTGGGCAGCATGTGGCGGAACATAATGGTCATGTTGCCCACACCCAGTGCCCGTGCAGCGCGCACATATTCAAGGTTTCGCGCCCGCAGGAATTCTGCGCGCACCACGCCAACCAGCCCGGTCCAGCTGAACAGGATCATCAACGCGACCAGCAGCCAGAAACTTCGCCCCAATACCGCGAACATGATGATGATGACGTAAAGCGATGGTGTCGCTGACCAGATCTCGATGATCCGCTGAAAGATCAGATCCAGCCAACCGCCGAAGAAACCCTGTATGGCACCGGCAAAAACACCGATCAGGCTGGCAGCGCCCGTCACCAACAGCGTGAACAGGATCGACAAGCGGAAGCCGTAAATCACCCGTGACAGCACATCGCGCTTGGTGTCATCGGTGCCCAGCAGGTTCTGGCCGTTGGGCGGCAAAGGTGCGGCCCCGGGGCGGTCCACAGACGTGTTGTAGGAATAAGGGATCAGCGGCCAAAGCGACCAGCCACGCTCGAACCCCTCCGCCTGGAACGTGCCGGCGTCGATCTGTTCGATAATGCCTTCGGGATCGTCAAAACACTGCTCAAGCCCGCCACTGTCTATCAGGCACTGAACCTCGGGGTCGCGATAGATCGCCTCTGTCTGGAAGTCTCCGCCAAATTCGGTTTCCGCGTAGAAGTTGAAGACCGGCATGTAAAACTCGCCCCGGTATTTCACCAGAATCGGTTTGTCGTTGGCGATGAACTCGGCAAACAGCGACAGGCCGAACAACACGGCGAAGATGATCAACGACCAGAAGGCGCGCTTGTTTCGGCGAAAGTTGCTCCAGCGGCGCTGGTTCAGGGGGGACAATGCCATTTACCCCTCCCGCTTTTCAAAATCGATGCGCGGGTCGACCAGCACATACATCAGATCGCTGATGATGCCGACCACCAGCCCCATCAGGCCAAAGATGAACAGCGTGCCGAAAATCACCGGGTAATCCCGCGCCACGGCGGCTTCAAAACCCAGACGTCCCAAACCATCAAGTGAGAAGATCGTTTCGATGATGATCGAACCTCCGAAGAACACGCCGATGAACACAGCCGGAAATCCGGCTATGACGATCAGCATCGCGTTGCGGAACACATGGCCATACAGCACCTTGCGTTCGCTCAGGCCTTTGGCGCGGGCGGTCATGACATATTGCTTTTTGATTTCATCAAGAAAAGAGTTCTTGGTCAGCAGCGTCAGTGTCGCGAAGGCCGAGATCGTCAGCGCAATGGTCGGCAACGCGATATGCCAGAAATAATCTGCGATCTTGCCAAAGAGACTCAGGCTGTCCCAGTTGTCGGATGTCAGCCCCCGAAGCGGGAAGATCTGCCAATAGGATCCACCGGCGAAAAGCACCAGCAGTAGAATGGCAAACAGGAAGCCAGGGATCGCATAGGCCACGATGATCGCTGCGCTGGTCCACGTGTCGAACTGCGAACCGTCCCTGATCGCCTTGCGAATGCCCAGAGGGATCGAAACCAGATAGGCAATCAGCGTTGACCACAGGCCCAGCGAGATCGAGACCGGCATTTTCTCGAGCACCAGATCAATCACGCTGATCGAGCGGAAATAGCTCTCGCCGAAGTCCAGCGTCAGATAGTTGCCCATCATGATCAGAAAACGTTCCAAGGGCGGTTTGTCGAAGCCGAACTCCTTTTCAAGTTCAGCAATGAACTCGGGCGGCAGGCCCCGCGCACCGACATATTTGTCGTCGAAAACGCCGCCCGCCGGCTCTGCCCCCGCGCCGGCATCGCCCGCACCCGCAAAACCGGCGAAAACATCCCCCTGACCTTCGATCTGGGCAATGATCTGCTCGACCGGTCCGCCAGGCACGAATTGTACTAGCGTGAAGTTGACGATCATGATGCCCAGAAGGGTCGGGATGATCAGCAACAAACGTCTTAGAATATAGGCGCCCATGTTATCGCAGCGCGCCTTTCGCTTTCAGTGCGGCCTCTTTTTCCGGATTGATCCACCACAGATCCAGATAGCCCAAGGAATAAGGCGGCAGGTTTTCCGGGTATTCATACATATCGTAATATGCCACCCAGTGGTCAGCGATGTATCCTACGGGGATCACGAAGAACTCGTACCGCAAAGCGCGATCCAACGCCTTCAACGCCGTGTCCTGATCCGCCTGATTGTCGGTATCAAAGGATGCTTCGATGATTGCGTCAACCAATGGGCTTGCCAATCCGGCCGGGTTGAAAAGACTGAATGCGGCCTCTTCCGAGCCGTACATCTGACTCAACCCGCCACCGGTCGACAAAAAAGACCCGTAACGTGTGGAATAGACCATGTCATAGTCCCGCTCGCGGCTGCGCAGCGTGTATTGCGCCGGGTCAACCTTTTCCGCCGACGCATCCACGCCAATGGCTTGCAGGTTCTGGACATAGGTTTCAATCATCGTGGCCGTCGAAGTCGGCAGATTTGAAGGATAGGGGAAATCCACCTTGAGCGTCTGTCCTTCCGCGTTGCGCCGCACGTTGCCATCGCCGACAGGCCACCCGGCCTCGTCCAGCAATTTCGCGGCTTTTCGCAGATTTCTGCGATCGTTCAGGCGCGCGGGGTTTGACTCGTGAACCGTCACGGCAGGTTCTGAAAGAAGGTCCTCGGGCACAACCTCACCCAGCGCTTGAAGAAACGCCAGTTCATCGCCCTCGGGCAGGCCTTGCGCTTCCAGCGGGGTGCCTTGTGTAAAGGAATTGCGCGGTGAATTCAGACCAAACAGCAGGGATTCATTTGCCCATTCGAAATTGAAGGCCAAGGCAAGGGCCTTGCGTACGTTTTTGTCGGAGAACTGCGGTTTTCCGAGGTTGAAGACGAAGCCTGACGGTGTTGGCGGGCTGCCATCCGGTATCTCGTCCCGTACGATCACTCCTTCGTTCAGCTTCGGAAAATCATACGCCGTCGCCCAAAGCTTGGGATCACTTTCAATCCGCAGCGTGTACTCACCGGCCTTGAACCCCTCGAACGCCGCTGTCTGATCGGCGAAATACTCGACGCGAATGGTATCGAAATTGTTACGACCAACATTGAATGGCAGATCTTTACCCCAATAGTCGTCGCGTCGCTTGTAAACGATACGGCGATTGATGTCATAGCTGTCGAGTTTGTAGGGGCCCGAGCCGACCGCAACTTCCAGACGCGGCTCATCCAGACGCCGGGACTCGTCCGCCTCGAACCATGCTTTCGAAAAGACGGGGGTCGACCCAACGGTCTCGATCAAACTGCGGCGTGTGACTTCCGGATTGAACGTGAACTTGACCGTGTGATCATCCAGCGCTTCGGCCCCCGTCACCATGCGGCCCACGGCCTGGGCGTACGAAGGCAGGCCCTGTTCGATGAACAGGCGGTGGCTGTAGACAACATCCTCGGCCGTCACCGGCGTGCCATCCCAAAAGGTTGCTTCGGGTCGCAAATGGAAAATGACGTAGTTGCGCCCTTCATCATATTCCAGACTTTCCGCCAGCACGCCGTAATACTGCCCGACACCGTCATCAGAGCTTTCGAACAGGCGATCATATTGCAGCGTCGTCAAGGCGCCTGCGCGCCCCTTGCGGGAATAGGGATTCAGGGAATCGAACGTCCCCGAAGCCGCCAAGGACAACTCACCACCTTTGGGCGCATCTGGATTCACGTAATTCAGATGTGGATAGTCAGCAGTGTAATCCAGATTGCCGAAATACGAATATCCATGACTGCGGGTAACCCCCTCATCCAATGCCAAAGCGGCTTGCGGTGAGAGCAGAACAGCACAAAGCCCGAATATGCCAGCCAATGGCCTGACCTTAAGATCACGTGCAGCAGGCATTAGGGATATCATGGGGCTCATCCTCTGGGTTATTGTAATCTTTTATGTCGCATACGCTAGCTAAAGTGCCAACGCTGACAGTTTCAAGTTTAGAATGCGTGAGCGCTTTGTGAAGTTCCCTTCAGACAAAAAAAGCCGCTGCGCGGGGCAGCGGCTCTGAACTTCAATGGTCTCTCAGGCAATCAGTTGCCAATTGTCTGCAGATAAGCAATCAAGTCCGCGCGGTCCTGAGGTTTTTTCAAGCCAGCAAAACTCATCGATGTTCCCGAGATATAGGCGCTTGGGCGTTCCAGGAAGGCATCCAGCGCTTCGGGCGTCCAGTTGCCGCCATGGGCCTGCATGCTGGCTGAGTAACCGGTGAAACCTTTTGCCGAGGCAACCGGGCGATCAACTACGCCATACAGGTAAGGGCCGGTTCCATTCGCCCCGTCTTCCAGCTTGTGGCACGCGGTGCACTTGCGGAATACTTTCGCGCCCTTCTCAACGTCAGCGGCGGCCAGCAGATCTTCAAAGACCACTTCTTCGCCGTCGGCGCTTTCGCCCGAGCTTTCGGTTTCGATAATGTAGGCGGCCTCAGCCGAGCCATGGCCACCGGAAGAATAGAGGATGTCAGCCCCCCATTTGGCCAGAAGCAGCACCAGGAAAGTGCCGAACAGGCCTGCGGCGGCCTTCGTAACTGTCATCGTGTCGAACATTGATCGCGTGTCCATTTCAGCTGTCTGCGCAGGTGTCTAAGGCTTCCACTTGCGAGAGGCAAGGTATAGACACCGCGACGAAACGACCAAATCGCGAACTTGTTGCATGGAATCGACCAAATGACCAATCGCATTGCTTTTCAGGGCGAACCCGGCGCCTACAGTCACGAGGCCTGCCGCAACGCACGACCCGAAATGGAGGCCCTGCCCTGCCGCACATTCGAGGATGTGATCGAATCAGTTCGCTCGGGCGCGGCCGATCTGGCGATGCTGCCGGTCGAAAATACGACCTATGGTCGGGTTGCCGATATTCACCGGCTGTTGCCCCATAGCGGGCTTCACATCATCGATGAAGCGTTCGTGCGTGTTCACATCAACCTACTTGGTGTACCCGGCGCAAAACTGGAAGACATCACCGAAGCGCATTCGCATCTGGTGCTGCTGCCGCAATGTTCCGGCTTTCTGAAAGAACACGGTATTCGCGGCCGTGTCAGTCCCGACAATGCCCGCGCCGCGCGCGAAGTGGCCGAAATCGGGGATTTGCATTCCGCCGCTCTGGCCAGCGAGCTTGCGGCTGAAATCTACGACCTGAACGTGCTGGCCCGCCATATCGAGGACAATGACGACAACACGACCCGTTTTCTTGTCATGTCACGAGAGGCGGATCTGTCACGTCGGGGTGAGTATGGAATGATCACCAGCTTCGTGTTTCAGGTCCGCAACATCCCGGCCGCGCTGTACAAGGCCATGGGTGGCTTTGCCACCAACGGGATCAACATGACCAAGCTGGAAAGCTATATGGTCGACGGGTCCTTCACTGCAACGCAGTTTTATGCGGATATCGTTGGACATCCCGAAGACCGCAACGTGCAGCTGGCAATGGACGAACTGGAACACTTCACGACCAATGTCGAGGTTCTTGGCGTCTACCCTGCGGCCCATCCTCGCGGCTGACAGGTCACGTGAAAGACTGGCTGAATTCCGATTGGCGCAGGTCACTGCGCCATGCCTGAAGAATTGCCTTCACGTTGGCCTCAATGCCGTCCATCGAAACAATCTCGATATCGTAAACTCTACCAGCATGGATCATGGATTGGTCCCGTTGGGCGCTTCCCACCGGGCGGTCGCCGCGCAATCGTTCGCGCGCGTTCAGCTCGGGAACCGGGCAATGGACAGCCACGAACAGAACATCAAACGGGCGGAAAAGGTCGCGCAAATCTTTGTCCCACCCCGGCGTATCCAGAATATGTTCCAAAATCAGATTGTTGCCCGAGGCCGCGTAGGCAGCCAGCGACTGATGAAACCCATCAAAGACTGCCGATCGGTCGTCGGACCAATCGAACTCGCCACGGCGATAGCGATCCAGCGGCAGAACACCACAATCTCGCAAGTGGTCGATCGAGATATGCCAGAACGGCTTCGCTATCTTCTGTTGCAAAGCCTGCGCGATCGTCGATTTACCACTGCTTGATGCGCCATGCAGAAAAATGATGTGCGACATCTGCGGTTTCTTTTCCAATCCTTGCCCCGATCAGCCCAGCAGACGCCGTTCACGCCCCGTGCAGGTGACGCTGCTCCAGTTCACGCGCAAACTCGCTGAACCGCACCTGGAATTGCTTGCGGAACTTTGACTGTCCAAGCTTCATGGACTGCAACAGCAACCGCGCGGGCAAGGACTTTGCGGCCAAGGACATTTCGATGCTCAGGCGTGTCCGGCGCGGAGACAGGGCCAGAAAATCAACTGTCGTCAGGCCGGTCATCCCTTTGCTGGCCGCCTCGAACCGCATTTGCGACGGCTTGTCGTAATCCGTCATCACCACCGACATCTTGCGCGGCTTTCCACGCAACTTGAATTCGGTTTTCCATTCAGTGCCGGCAACCACCATTGCATCAGCCTCCAGACGCCGCACGTCGATACCACGACGCATCGCCATACGTTCGAACCTTTCGAAATCCGACACCATGTCGAACACCGAATTGATCGGGGCTTCGATATCTTCGCGCGCTGAAAACTGCATTATGACCTTTGCTGTTTATGGCTTCACCAGTTTTTCCTCAGTCCAGCGTATCCGCAAGCCAGTTCTGAAGCAGAAAATGAGCGATAGCTCCCTTGCGAGCCGGCAACAACCGGGGATGTTCGCCGGCAAATGCCTGCATCATTTCGGATTTGCTGACCCACATCGCCTCTTCGATCTCGACCGGATCGATAACTATGTCGCGCGACAGGGCCTCGCCGGCGCATCCGAACATCAGGGATGCCGGGAACGGCCAGGGCTGGCTGGACAGGTAAGACACCGCGCCAACAGGTACGCCTGCCTCTTCCATCACTTCGCGGCGCACCGCCGCTTCGAGCGTTTCGCCGGGTTCGACAAATCCCGCCAGCAAGGAAAACATTCCCTCGGGCCAACCCGGAGACCGCCCCATAAGCACATTGTCCCCATGCGTAATCAGCATGATCACAACCGGATCCGTGCGCGGAAAATGTTGCCCGCCGCATGACGGGCAACTGCGCTGCCATCCCGCTTGCGACATATCGCTGGCGGCGCCGCAGCGAGCGCAGAAGCGATGTGTTTCGTGCCAACCGACAACCGCCTTGGCGGATGCGGCCAGTTCGGCATCACGAGGCGACAATCGCGCCATGATCCGGCGAAGCTCGGCGAAAACATGCCCTTCAGGCAAATCCGGGTGCTGCTGTTCGGATCTGTCCACGAACTCTCCCAGGCCGGTCAGATCCAATCCCTCTGCCCCCCAGGCCGAGATATCCGCGGCAAACAGGGGTGCGCCCTCTGCGTTCAGGCCCAGAAAAACCGGTGCTTCGATCACGCCGCCGGGGCCATCGCATACCAGCGGGTGGGTCATCTGCGTCAGGGCAAGCTGATCCAGCGCCGCGCCCACGACCAAAAGCTTGCCTCGCCACAGCAATATGCATCGCGCAGCAGGGTCGCGCGCCATCTCGGCCAGCTTCTCTGAATCCCCACGAAGATGCGCTGCCCGATTCAGGCCCGAGCCACCGAAAGTCACCTGCTCTGCGTTTTTCATTGGAATTCCTTCTGGTCTTGCGCACAGGGCTGCCATGTCTCAGGCCCTGTTGCAATGGCAATTCAAGACGCAAAACGCAGAGACGCGCCGCCGAAAAGCCGCATGGCGGCCTCGGAAAAATCATCTAGACTGCGCTTTGATGATTTTAGCCCATTACCACATTCAAAAGCAGAACAAAAAAAGTGAAGCAAAACCCATCGACGCAGGTTCAACCCACAAAAGACCGTGCGCGTATTCGTATTCTTGCCACCTCCGACCTGCACATGCATCTGACCGGTTTTGACTATTACGCGGACACACCGGACCCGACGCTTGGGCTGACACGCACCGCCAGCCTGATCCGCAAGGCCCGACACGAGGCCACAGACGCGCTGGTGCTGATGTTCGACAACGGGGATTCGCTTCAGGGAACGCCGATGGGCGAATGGGCCGTTCGGAACGACAATCCCCACCCGATGATGCAGGCATTCAAGGCGCTGGACTATGATGCGATTGGTCTGGGCAACCATGATTTCGGGTTCGGGCTGCCGACATTGGACAAGACCCTTGCACAAGCCCCGTGCCCGGTTCTGTGCGGCAATCTTCATCGGTCCGGAGAACAACAATCATGGCAGCGTTTTACGATCCTTGACCGTGTCGTGAGAGTGGGAAACAAGGATGTGCCCATTCGCGTCGGCGTGTTTTCGGTTCTGCCGCCGCAGACGACGCGTTGGGAAAAACACAATCTGAACGAAACCGTAGCGGCGGACGACATCGTTGTCGCGGCACGGTCCCTGACGCGTATCTTGCGCGAAAAGGGGTGCGATCTGATCGTGGCGCTCGCTCATTCCGGGCTTGGACACCCGGACGCAGCGACCGACACTGAAAATGCCGTTATTCCCCTGGCCGCGATTGAGGGCATCGACGCTGTTGTCGCCGGGCACACTCACCTGAACCTTCCCGCACGCATCGGCGCGCAAACCCCGAATGTGGATTACGTGAAAGGGTTGGTGCATGGAACGCCGGTTGTCATGCCCGGCTCGGCAGGCGCATATCTTGGAGTAATCGATCTGGCCGTTACCCTACAGCCCCAGTCGGGGCTGCGTGTTGTCGACAGCCACGCCGAATTGCGCCCGGTTTCGGTGGGCGGCACCGCGATTGGCGAAGATTTGGAAATCGCGCATCTGGTTGAACCCGCACATCAGCAGACCCGTCAGGACATGGCCGCGCCCGTTGCGCGCGTCTCGGACACATTGCACAGCTATTTCAGTTTCTGTGCGCCGGATCGTGGATTGACGCTTGTGGCAGCCGCACAGGCAGCCGCGTTGCGCCCTTTTTTACACGGCACCACGCTTGCAGAGCTGCCGCTGTTGTCAGCCGCGTCACCGGCCAAATGCGGCGGACGCTCTGGCCCCAAGCACTATACGGACGTGCCGCCCGGTGAAATCTGTCTGCGTCACGTGGCGGACCTGCATGTCTTTCCCAACGAGTTGCGCGCGGTTCAGATCACGGGCGCGCAGCTGCTGGAGTGGTTGGAGATGTCAGCCAGCGCATTCAACCAACAATTCCCCGACGCCGAGGCAGAGCTGTTCGACCGGGATCGGGCGGGATACAATTTCGATGTCATCTTTGGCCTGTCCTATCAGATCGACCCGTCGCAACCGGCGCGTTACGATGTCGGGGGGCAAATGATCCATCCCGGCCACAGGCGGGTGCATCATCTGACTTGCGCAGGCCAGGCCGTGCAACCCGATCAGGCATTTGTCGTTGCGCTCGATAATTATCGCGCAAGCGGGGGCGGACATTTCCCGCATGTGTCATCGGCCCCGGCCATCGATCTGCCCCCGCTGGATATCCGGGACATTTTGCGGGACTACATGACGCACCGCCTGCCACCCGACCCATTGGCCCGGCAACCTTACCCGTTCTCTCTGATGCCGAAATCGGGGATGACGACCATTCTTCGGACCGGTCCCGGTGCTTTGAAGTATGTCGACGAATTGAACAGGTTTGCCCCCAAGATTCTGGACCCTGACGAAAACGGTTTTGCACGCATTCGGCTGACGCTCTGACGGGTTGTCTTTTGCCGAAGCCTTCCCTATATCCAGAGTCGAGAGGTTGGCGCGGGCGAGCGCCTCGCCAACCTGGTCAGGTCCGGAAGGAAGCAGCCACAACGAGCCCCGCTTGGGTCGATGTCCAACCTCTCACTTTACGAACCTTGGCCGCAGGAGGGCTTTATGATTGTAGCAAAGACCCTTCGGGCAGCACGGTTCTGACCTCACGGTATCGACTGACTGCCTGAACACATGACCCGGGGATGAGCGATTGCCATCCGTCGGGAGTGCTGTTTCTGACGACAGGCAAACCAATGTTTCTTGCACTTTCGGACCTGGGATGGTCCTCTCACTTTGCTGCGCAACACGCGGCTTATCCTTCCTGCACACCTTTTCGCATCACTTCCGTTCATCGGGACCGCCTGATCGGGCTGAACCCTGACGGCGAAGTCCCGTTGCTGACCCCCGATCAAACGACCGGCAGCTATGCTGTTGGCGATTGGGTTCTCGCCGATGACGACAAACGCGTGCGCCATTTGCTCGACCGGCGCAGCCTGCTGCACCGACGCGCCGCCGGTACAGGCGCCGCAATGCAACTGATCGCAGCCAATGTCGATGTGCTGTTCATCGTCAGCTCCTGCAATGCCGATTTCAACCTGCCCCGGCTGGAACGATATCTGGCGCTTGCGTATCAGGCCGGGTGTTACCCGGTCGTCGTTCTGACAAAGGCCGACAAATCGGCGGACCCTGACAGTTTCTCGGGACAGGTGCAATCACTGGACCCGTTCCTGACGGTTCTGACGATCAACGCACTGGACCCGGCAGAGGTTGAAAAGGTGCTGTCCTGGTGCCCCAAAAGCCAGACCGGAGTGCTGGTTGGTTCGTCGGGCGTTGGCAAGACGACACTTGCCAATAACATGACCGATCAGGATCTTGCCACCTCGGACATTCGCGAGGATGACGCGCGGGGCCGACACACGACGACCGCACGCGCACTGCACCGGATGCGCAACGGCGGCTGGTTGATCGATACACCTGGAATGCGCGCGTTGCGCCTGCTGGACGCTCAGGATGGGATCGACGACGTTTTCTCGGACCTTGCCGAGTTGAGCCGGGACTGCCGTTTTTCGGATTGCCAGCACAGCTCCGAGCCCGGATGTGCCGTGCAAAAGGCAATAAGCCACGGCATGCTTGATCCGGCTCGATTGGACCGGTGGCGCAAGCTTTGGCGCGAAGATCAGCGCAATTCTGAGACCGTCGCGCAGTCCCGGGCGCGGGACAAAGCGTTCGGCAAGATGGTCCGTGGCGTCATGAAGGAAAAGAAACTTCGCAACCGGTGATGGCGGGTCGGGGCCTGGCCCGTTCTGCGCCGCGTCTGATCAAGCGATCAGTCGCGGCCAAACCGCTGCATTGCGCCGGGCAAATGCTCCGATATGACCAACTTCGGGCAACCCGAAATCGGCGGGGCTCAGCAGGTGGCGGTTGGCATCGGGGCCGTAAAGATCCGCAAGCCGCCAAACCGCGTCCGGCGGCACCATCTGGTCGTCCTCGAAGGTGAACAAATCCACGGGCGTTCCAGAATCCTTCCACTGCGCCGCAGGTAACTCATGCCCGATTTCAGGCACATAATTCAAAGGCGCGGTACACCATTTGCGCCACTGCCAATAGACCGATGCCGGCAGATCCGAGCCGAACCCGATCGCCTTTCCGGGAAGGTAGCCAAGGGCTCGGGCCAAAAGCGGCGCATGGCCATACCAGAACAACCCTGCCAAACCCCGATAGGGCCACGGGTGGTCGCTTAGGGTTACCAGCCCCGAACACACACAGATCATGCGATCAATCAGATCGATATCCGGCTGCACAGGCCCCAACATCGCGCCGATCGAATGACCGATGGTCCAATGCTGCGAATCGGGAAACCGTCTGCGCATTTCCGCCCTTGCCGCGGGCATGTCGATCAAGGCCCAATCCGTCATCGTCGCACGCGAGTCTTTCAGGCGGCCAGTCAAGGAATGCCCGTAATCGCGATAGTCATAGGTCAGGCAGGCCATACCCTGCTTGGCAGCAAGCCATCGTGCGAAATGACGGTAATAATCGCGCGGCACACCCGTTGCACTGTTCAGCACGACGACGATTTCGGGCGAGGTCAGCGGGCTGTACAACCGGGCAGACAGTGTTTTCTGCCCGGACGGAAAGCGAAACTCTTCGGTCAATACCGTTTGCTCTGTGTCCAACATGATCTCTGGCTTTGCGCTTGGTAAATCCGGTTTCCGAACCTCAACGCCCTCGACACTATGCATGAACCAACATCGTATCCAGCATGACCAAGCGTCCGGCCAAAAGATCGGCTTGACTCGATGCGTGCTCAAACGCTAGCGGTTGTGTGATGGTTTCCGGCCTCCACAAGGGGTCGGGATGAAAAGGGAACACGGTGCGGTAATGTCTGGTCATGCAGGCAACAACCAAATCCGCGACTGCCCCCGCAACTGTAAGCGGTAAGCGATGCCGAAACACCACTGGCCCCGAAGGCTGGGAAGGTCGGCGAAGCGATGACCCGCAAGTCAGGAGACCTGCCATCGGAAACGAAACCGAAACTCGGGCGGGGTGTCCGGGCAGGTCCTGACGGCATCACGCTGTCCCACCTGTCCCAAATATCCTGTCCACCAAGCGCGGAGGGCGCAGGATGATCTGGAAGACAAAAACACATGAATTCAGTGCAACAGTATGTCAGCGGACAGGCAAAACCTGCCCCGCTTTGGCGCGGCTGGCGCGCTCGATTTCCGAAGCCATGGCCCAGGCGACCTCGGCCACAAGTGACGATTTCGAGATTGAGGGCAGCAGCGAGCTGTCACATTGCACCGACGGATGTCATGCAATTTTCCGCGCGCGATCAGACAGCATTCGTGTCTTTTGCGGGACGCAGCCCGAAACCGCAATTGAGCCGCTGAACGGCTATGCCGACCTGATCTTCGGAAACACGTTCAGTGCGATGCCATCCGGCGTCGTGAAAACCCCACCCTGCGCGATGATCGAAGTTTCCACGATCCGGCCTCGGAAACCTGCTTGCGCGCCCGTGCAGATTTCAATCTGAATCCAGACTGACCTGTGCCTGGGCGCGCCGAGAGGCCCAGGCCAGTTGCGCATCCGTTTCGACGGCGCAAGGGCGCACCGCCCGCAATCGTTGCAGCGCCGTGTCCGCGCGTTCGCCGCATTCGACCATAAGCCGAAGGACAACCATACCTGACCTGCCACATCCCCCGCGGCAGTGCACCAATACGCGACCTCCGCCTGACAGCGCGTGCCGGGCCGCGGCGCTGACGGACGGCCACGCGTCATCAATCGCTTTTGTCGGCGCTCCGAAATCTTCGATCGGCAGGTGAACCCATCGGCTGGCGCGGCTTTGAACATCGCTGCCAAATTCCTGCGCCCCGTCCTGAAGCATTTCGACATCCGTCGTCATCGAAACAACAAGCCCCGGCTGCCAGGCTGCGATCATATCCAGATCGCTGGAGTAATCTCCGCCGCGTCCGGGCATTGAGGTCAGCGCCAGCGTTCCGCCACCGACTTGCAGGGCGTAGATCACCAACTGCGACATGAATCCTGTCCTCCCCAAAGAACTCTTTACAAAATGAGCCATTAAATCCGCTGATGCAGTTTAGTGCGAAAGCGACTCGTTTCTAAATCAAAAATCATCGCGCCCCGCTGTGGACGCGGGCAACGGTGGCCACTACGCTGTGCCCAAGCACCGAATCCCAACGAGAAGACATGACAGACAGCTCCAGCCCCGCCTATCAGGTTCTCGCCCGCAAATATCGCCCGGAAACCTTTGCCGATCTGGTGGGTCAGGATGCCATGGTGCGCACCCTGAAAAACGCGTTCGCGGCCGACCGGATCGCGCAGGCCTTCATCATGACCGGCATTCGCGGCACCGGCAAAACCACGACCGCAAGGATCATCGCCAAGGGCATGAACTGCATCGGACCCGACGGAACCGGTGGCCCCACGACCGAACCCTGCGGTCAGTGTGAACATTGTGTCGCCATCATGGAAGGCCGCCATGTCGACGTGATGGAGATGGACGCCGCCAGCCGTACGGGCGTCAACGACATCCGCGAGATCATTGACAGTGTTCGCTATCGCGCCGCCAGCGCGCGTTACAAGATTTATATCATCGACGAGGTTCATATGCTCTCGACCAGCGCGTTCAACGCGCTGCTCAAGACGTTGGAAGAACCGCCCGCGCATGTGAAGTTCATCTTCGCAACCACTGAAATCCGCAAAGTCCCTGCCACCGTGCTGTCCCGCTGTCAGCGTTTCGACCTGCGCCGGATCGAACCCGAAGACATGATTGGCCTGCTTCGCAAGATCGCCGAAGCGGAAAACGCCCAGATCGCCGAAGACGCGCTGGCGCTGATCACCCGAGCAGCAGAAGGATCGGCCCGGGATGCGACCTCGTTGCTGGATCAGGCGATTTCGCACGGGGCTGGCGAGACGACCGCCGATCAGGTCCGTGCAATGCTTGGACTGGCAGACCGTGGCCGGGTTCTGGACCTTATGGATATGATCCTGCGCGGTGATGCCGCCGGAGCACTTACCGAGTTGAGCGGCCAATACGCCGAAGGCGCGGACCCGCTGGCGGTGCTGCGCGATCTGGCCGAGATCACGCACTGGGTGTCCGTCGTAAAGATCACACCTGACGCGGCCCAGGACCCGACGGTTTCTCCGGACGAACGGACCCGGGGCCAACAGATGGCCGAGGCTCTGCCGATGCGGGTTCTGACCCGGATGTGGCAAATGCTGCTGAAGGCGCTCGAGGAAGTCTCGGCTGCCCCCAACGCCATGATGGCCGCTGAAATGGCCGTTATTCGCCTGACCCATGTGGCGGATTTGCCCAGCCCCGAAGAGCTGATCAAACGGTTGCAAGATGCCCCGCCACCGCCGCCGGGCGGGCCCAATGGCGGCGTTTCGATATCCCGACCGGGCACCGGTCCGGCGCCGGCTGGCGCGGCCCATCCACCTGCCTATGCGCCGTCCCCTCGCGGTGCCGGTGGCGCACCGGTTGCAGCCCTGGCGCAGGATGCCCAGACGGCTCTTGCCCGGTACCCAACCTTCGACCACGTGGTGGAACTGATCCGGACCAATCGCGACGTGAAGTTGCTGGTCGAGGTGGAAAACGGCGTGCGCCTCGTCTCCTATCAACCCGGACGAATCGAATTCACGCCTGCCGCCGAGGCACCGGCCGATCTGGCGCCACGACTGGGCTCTGCCCTGCAACGCTGGACAGGAAATCGGTGGGCTGTCTCGATCGTCTCGGACGGTGAAGCCCCCACAATTGCAGAAATACGGGACGAGGCCGAGCTGGCTCTGAAATCCGAGGCCGAAAAACACCCGTTGGTGCAGGCGGTACTGGCGCAATTCCCAAAGGCGAAAATCACCAGGATCGAAACGCCGGAGCAACGCGCCGCCAAGGTCGAGACCGAAGCGCTTCCCGAGGTTGAAGACGAGTGGGACCCGTTCGAGGAAGACTGACCTCACCGCCCGTCACCCCCTGTTTCAAACGAAACAGATCGAGGTTTCGATCGAACACATCCGCCCGCATGTCTCAGATCGTTCGTTGCAACACCGGCGAACGGAAGGCGGCCCGTGACAATTCTGATCCGGATGCCGCGTAGCCATTCGAACCACGCCCAGATTTTCTTTGCCCTGTGTGATCAGTCTCGGCAGCAGGCCATATGCGCGCCAAGGACGATCCGCGCGTGTCGGACCTGCAGGCGAATATGGCGTCGCAGACGGGCGGCACGATCCTGCTGACGCCTGCGCCGATCAACATGCCGGCCGGAACGATAGAGCCTCCGACCGGCGGGAGAACCCTTGTGCCATGTGGCTGCTGCCCGTATCTAGAGCGCAAACGGAGACACAGGAGAATACTATGCTGAAAGGACTCGGCGGGCTTGGCGGTCTGGGCGACATGGCCAAGATGATGAAATCCGCGCAGGACCTGCAAACCAAGATGACCGAAATGCAGGAAGAGCTGAACAACATGATGGTTGTCGGCGAATCCGGTGCAGGCCTGGTCAAGGCAACGGCGACAGCCAAGGGTGAACTCAAAGGTCTGGATATCGACCCGTCGATCTTCAACGGCGATGACAAGGAAGTGGTCGAAGACCTGATCCTGGCCGCCATCAAGGATGCGCAGACCAAAGCCGCTGAACGTTCACAGGAAGAAATGGCCAAGCTGACCGAAAGCATGGGCTTGCCAGCAGACATCAAGCTTCCGTTCTGATACATACTCCTGACGGATCATTGGCCGGGCACCCCTGCCCGGCCTGTTTGCAGGAGAGCCCGGGTTGAGTTCCAATAGCGATATAGACAACCTAATCGACCTGATGGCCAAACTGCCGGGCCTGGGCCCGCGCTCGGCCCGCCGCGCTGTGCTGCACCTGATCCGCAAACGCGCCCTGCTGCTGACGCCCCTGTCTGATGCCATGCAGCAAGTCGCCGTGACCGCCCGCGAATGCCTGAATTGCGGCAACGTGGGCACCACCGATATCTGTGACATCTGCAACGATGAGGCCCGCGCAACCGGCGAGCTGTGCGTGGTCGAAGACGTCGCCGACCTCTGGGCGATGGAGCGTGCCGGAGTGTTCAAAGGGCGCTATCACGTTCTGGGCGGCACGCTGTCGGCGCTGGACGGGATCGGCCCCGACGAGTTGCGCATTCCCCGCCTCAAGGACCGGATTGTGTCCGAAGGGATTTCCGAAGTCATCCTGGCGCTGAACGCCACCGTAGATGGCCAGACCACAGCCCATTACATCGCCGATCAGTTGGAGGGGCAGGTGCGCCTGACCTCACTGGCGCAAGGTGTGCCGATTGGCGGAGAACTGGATTATCTGGACGACGGGACGATCACGGCCGCGCTGCGGGCGCGGAAGGAAATCTAGCTAACCTCGGAGGATCGGGGCGATAACTGCGCCATCGCCCCAGCACGTATCAACGCGGGCTCACGGGCTTCAGGTATATGCGCCAGACGAGTAGGTCAGCTCATACGAGTGGCTGTAGATTTCGAATACGATACCAAAGGGGTCTTCAACATAGACCATTCGGTAAGGCTTTTCTCCGGGATAGTAGTGCCGTATCGGCATCCTCTGCTTTCCACCAGCCTGCACAATCTTTTCGACCAGACCTTCGACGTCAGGGTCCTGAATGCAAAAGTGAAACGTGCCATTTCTGCGGAAATCGATGTTGTTTTCAGGCGCGTAATTCCCGTCAAACTCGAAGAGTTCAATTCCAATCCTGTCCGCTGTCGCGAGATGCGCGATACGCAGTTTCCTCCAGTCCGGGCCAAAAACATCCGTGCACATAACGCCAATATCCGAGTCATCCTCGACCACGTCCGTGGGCGGCATGATGACGTAAAAACCAAAGACCTCGGAATAGAACTTCACGGCTTCGTCCACGTTTGGAACGGACAACCCGATATGTGAAAAAGTCCTTGGAAACTGAGACATAGAAGGCTCCTTAATCTGCTAAGACGTAAAACTATTGGACAGCGTTTAGTTTTCAAGTTGCTTCCCATGCCTTCATAGCAGGGTTCACCCCGCTGCATGGGTCATGACCCGGAGATAAAATACTCGCTACAAAGCAAAAGGGGCTTTGCCTTCCGTGCGCGCGTAGTAGAATGCCTCGGACTTGATCCCTTTGATTGGAATACGTTATGGCCCGCCTTCTCGCCCTCGCCTTCGCCACGTTCGCTGCAACCGCCGCCCTGTCGCAGGACCTTGTGGACAAGGGCTTTGTCGAAGGTTGGAACATCATGATGGACCCAGCGCTTGGCAACGGGTGCCTGATCCAGACGGTGTATCAGGATCTCTCGGTGGTGCGGCTGGGCTATGATGCGTTGGGCAACCGTGGGTATTTCGCCGTGTACAACAAGGCATGGGGCGACATTAAACAGGGTGAGAGTTATCCGATCCGCTTTGATCTGGACGGCAAAAGCTATGATGCGACGGCCATCGGGTTCAACGAACGCGACGTGCCGGGCGCAACCGTGTTTTTCACCGACCGGAGCTTTGTGAACGCCATCGCTCAGAACAAAACGATGACCGTCTACAATCCGGCAGGTGAAGTGGTGATGGCCATCGATCTGAAAGGCACCGCCAAGGCGCTGGACTATGCGCGGGACTGCCAGAACAAAAAGCTCTAACGAATCGGATCGAACAGCGCGTCCTTGGCGGTGCAGTCACGGATCACGTCGCGGCCACAGGGTACGGGATCAAGATCGCGGGACAGGCACAGGCGGACTTCTTCGATATAGCCCTGTTTGCAGGTGATCGTGATCATGTCGCGCTCCAACTCCGGGTTGGCCTTCAGGAATGCCTCCTCGACCACCGAAGCCGGCAGTTTGACGGATGAATCCAGCTTGCGGAACACCTCAGGGCTCTTGACCGCTTCATAAGCCCGCCGGGACAAGGCAAAGTAGTCGGATGCCGACAATCCCGAGCATGTGCCGTGTTTCTTCCATTGATGCCACGCAAGGCCGGAGCTGCCCTGAATATCCTTCATTTCCCGCGTCATGCGTCGCGAAGGTGGGCTTTCGGGGGTACGGCAGTAGGACGGCCAGCCCTGATGGAACTGTGGCCATAACCCGTGCAGTATCCAGCCGTGATCATGCCGATCGTCACATTGATCCGAGCCGCGCGCGTCACCTTCGCGGGCGCACCAGTTGGGCGACCAGCTGAGCGACAGCACGTAGTAATCGAACTCGCCCGCCTTTTCGCCCTCGGCCAGCGCAGCGACCGCGCTCAAGACCCACAAAACCAGCCCCGTAATCCCTTGGCGCATTCGCCTCTTCCCTTCTTGCCTTTGCGCGACTATATACGGGCCAAGTTCCCCGACAACGGAAACCTGCCCCAAAACCAAGGGGCCGCCGAATTCCGGCGACGGGACAGATGTATGTATAGGAGACGGGCTGATGGCAAAACCGCTTATGGCCAAGGCAACCGCCGTATGGCTGGTGGACAACACCACGATCAGCTTCAAGCAGATCGCGGATTTCGTAGGAATGCACGAGTTGGAAGTGCAGGGTATCGCTGATGGTGACGTCGCCGCCGGCGTCAAGGGCTTTGACCCGATCGCCAACAACCAGCTGACCCAAGAAGAAATCGACGCGGCACAGAACAACCCGCTTCACAAGCTGAAGCTAAAGTTCAACCCATCGGCCGCCGGCGAGGAAAAGCGCCGTGGCCCGCGCTACACGCCGCTTTCGAAACGCCAGGACCGTCCGAACTCGATCCTGTGGCTGGTCAAGTTCCACCCGGAACTCAGCGACGGCCAGATTGCCAAGCTGGTGGGCACCACCAAGCCCACCATCCAGTCGATCCGCGAACGCACGCACTGGAACATCGCCAACATGCAGCCGATTGATCCTGTTGCTCTGGGTCTGTGCAAACAGTCCGAACTGGACACCGCCGTGCAGAAAGCGGCGGCCAAGAAAGCGGCTGAAGGCGGCGTGATGAGCGATGACGAACGTCGCAAGCTGGTGTCGACCGAGCAGTCGCTGGAAATGGACGCAGCGCCGAAAATCCCGACCGCAATTGAAGGTCTGGAAACCTTCTCGCTGTCCGACGAGCCGTCGGAAGAGAAAGAAGACGAGCCGATCATCGACGCAGACAGCTTTTTCAACCTGCCCAAGGGTGGGGCGGATGACGAAGACGAAGACGATCTTCGTCCGTAACGCGCAAACAGCCTCGGCCATGACGGCTGGGGCTTTTTTCACGGACTTGCCATGCTGAACGTTCTATCTGCGGTATTTGGCCCGCACCGCGCCGTCACGATTTATGCCTTTCTGAAAACGTGGGGGCTTGGTCTGGCCGGCGGCGTTGTCATGATTGCCATCGTCACGACATTGTTTCTGCTGGGGGATGAAGGCGAACACGAGCATGAGGCGTTTCTGATCGTCCCGGTTCTGTCTGCAACTCCGGTGAACGGAGATCTGAAGAACGGCGTCGTGGCGTCGGTCCGCTTGCCTGATGGGTCCGCCACATCGATTACGTCCACAGATGCGCAGATTTCGCAGACAGTGGGCACGACGGCCTGTATTGAAAAACGCGTTTACGTCGAAAGCGGAGAAGCCCGATACCGGTTCAAACTGCCACGTCTGTGCGACGGTAGTTGATCGACGGAACCGAACGGATAAAAGCCGCCCGATGTGACACCGGGCGGCTTTTGCGTTCAAACCAATTGAAAGATGATACCAGCCACGATTGCGCCACCGACCCCCAGGGTCAGATAGGTTGCAAAGACACGTGGTTTGACCAATGACCAGACCGCAGCCATCGCCGGGATGGAACTGACGGCACCGGCAACCATGAACGACATGGCCGCACCCGCTGTCATACCTTGCTCCATCAACCCTGCCAGCAAAGGCGGCGCCACGTAGGAGTTCAGGTATGCCGGCATACCCACCAGCGCAGCAACGACGATCGGCAGCACGCCTTCTCCGCCAACCAAGCCTGCGATCAGGTCGGCGGGGACATAGTTTACCAAAAGCGCCTCCAGCACATAAGCCAGCGCAAGCCATTTCAACAGGAACAGACCGTTGTGCACGAATTCCGAACGGAACCGGGCGCGACGCTCGGGCTCCTGCCAGAATTTCCAGACCGGTTTGTCATCCGTTTTCGGACCACATCCGCAGCACCCGGCGGGCTTGTATTCGCGCAAGGGCTGGGCAAACGCGCCGTTGCGCATCAGCAACCGAACCGCGAACCCACCGAACAGGCCAAGCGCAACAGCCGCAACAGCCTTGCCGATGGCAAAGGGCCATCCCAGCGCACCGGCGGTAATCAAAAGCGTAGGCGGATCGATCAAGGGTGAGCTGAGCCAGAACGCCATGACTGCGGACAACGGCGCACCAAGGGCCAGAAGACCCGCAATAAAGGGGATAACCTCGCAAGAACAGAACGGTGCAAGACCACCGAACAAGGCAGCCAGAAAGATCATCCGGGTTTCGCGCCCCTCAAAGGCACGCGCCACCATCACCTCTGCGCCGGTCGCCTTGAGGTAAGACAGCAGAAGCACTGCAAACAGAATATACTGCCCTGTATGCGCCAGAGCCTTGGCTGCAAATGTCACCACCTCGGGCAAGTTTCCGGGATCCAGGATTGCCACCGCCGCCAGAATGACGACGATCAGCGTCCAGGGTGTCTTGATCAGGTCCAGCGCCACTTTGGCAGTCATGCGCGGGTTCTGTGTCAATTCAGCCATCGTTCGCAGCCTTTCCAACTTCGTCAGCACAGCACTCGCTGAGAATGAATTGCGCCAGATTTCTCAATTCGTCGTAATTGGCGCGGTTGATCGTGGTTCGACCGACCTTTTCCTGTTCGACCACACCACCGGCCGCAAGAAACCGCAGGTGATGGGCCAGGGTCGACGGGGCAATCCCTGTCCGGTCCTGTATCTCGCCAACGGTCAATCCGGCTTTGCCAGCCCGGACCAGCGTCTTGAGGACTTTCAGCCGAGCTTCAGAGCCCATGGCAGAAAATCCGGCAGCAGCAGCTTCCCACATCCACTATCTCCATTAAACTAGCTTTCTGGTTATTTAGTCCGAAGGAACTCTCCGGTCAACCCCGCCGACAAAATTTCGTGACTGCGATGTAAGTCCAGATTGCCCCGGCCTTAAGTCCACCCTATAAGCAGGCATGGGGATTTCGGTCGATACATTCTTTCTTGAGCTCAATGGTCAGGGCACATTGCAGGCCCAGATCCAGCAGATGATTGCCGAAGGCATCTTGTCCGGTCGCTTTCACGTCGGAGAAAAACTCCCTTCGTCACGCAAACTGGCCGCGCATCTGGGTGTCAGCCGAATAACGGTGACGTTGGCCTACACCGAACTTTTGGCCAATGACTATCTGACGGCAAAGGGGCGGTCCGGGTATTACGTTTCGCAAAACGCACCCGTCCCGCCCAAGTATTCGCCTGTCCAGCGCGGCACCGAATCCGTTGACTGGGACAAGGCGCTGGCGCGCCGCTTTCTGGATAGTGACGTTCTGCCAAAACCCAGCGACTGGCGAGAGTACCGTTATCCGTTCATCTACGGGCAGGCTGACCGAACCTTGTTTGACCACGCCAACTGGAGGTTATGCGCCGTCCGCGCGTTGGGACACAAGGATTTCGATTCGCTGACCGGAGACTACGTGGATCAAGATGATCCGTTGTTGATCGAATTTATTGCCCGTCACACTCTACCTCGACGTGGCATCGCGGCCCGCCCCGAAGAGATTTTGATCACTCTGGGCGCGCAGAACGCGCTCTGGCTGGCATCGCGCATCTTGCTGACGCACAATCGCACGGCCGTCATAGAAGACCCATGTTACTATGCACTGCGAAGTCTTCTGAACCATTGGGATTGTGCGGTAACACCCTTGAGTGTGGACAGGGACGGTTTGCCTCCAGAGGCGATTCCCGACGAAGCGGACGTCATCTTTACCACCCCCAGCCATCAAAGCCCGACAACCGCAACGATGCCGATCGACCGTCGCAACCAGTTGCTGGACCGAGCACGCGATCTGGATGCGATGGTTGTCGAGGATGACTATGAGTTTGAAATGGCCTTCCGAGGCGCCCCTTCGCCGGCGCTGAAATCCATGGATCGGGATGGGCGCGTGATTTATGTCGGCAGTTTTTCCAAGTCGCTGTTTCCAGGATTGCGACTTGGATACATGGTCGGCTCAGAGCCATTTATCCGCGAGGCGCGCGCGCTGCGCTCGTTGGTTCTGCGCCACCCGCCAGGCCACATTCAGCGCACGGCGGCGTATTTCCTGTCGTTGGGCCATTACGACGCGCAAATTCGGCGTATGTCGAAGGCCTTGCAAGAACGGCGCGACGCGATGGACGAAGCCATCGCAGAAAGTGGGCTGACCGTGGCTGGACGGGGTGTGATTGGCGGCTCTTCAATGTGGATGTCAGCCCCTGAGCACATCGACACAACTCAACTGGCATTAAGGCTGCAAAACCAGAGTGTTCACATCGAGCCCGGCGCACCGTTCTTCTCGGGGCCGGACAGGCCACAAAATTTCTATCGCTTGGGCTATTCCTCAATTCCAACAGACCGCATCGCGCCCGGCGTGAAACTGATCGCCGACGCAATTCGGGCCGTGTGAGCCTCATCTGGACCTAATCCGGCTTTCGTTTTGGCCCTAACGCCGGTCGCACCCTTGCGCCAAAACCATATCAAACGCCGGGCACAGTGCCCGGTTTCACTCACTCTTGGTTGGAGAGCACTCAGATGAAGATGACGACGGAAGAGGCGTTTGTTAAGGTTTTGCAGATGC
>NZ_WVQW01000015.1:0-58937 GCF_013110635.1 Ruegeria sp. HKCCD6604
CCGCACCAAGATCATCCCGCCGCTACCGTGGTCGACTTTCTCACCGCCGTTCTCAAATTTACCTTATGCCGCGCAAATCTGAAGCTTAAGAGTCACTGGAAAGCCCACCGGTGGTGTGGCTTTAGAGTGCGAGGCTTGAGGAGGTCTGATACTCTCAAGGCAGCATCATTTTCTATGTAGGAACACATCGTGCTCGAGCCGATTCAGCCCAAAAAAGTAAGACAAGGCATTGCATGTGCTGGCAATTGGATACTTGATACAGTTCACTCAATTTCGCATTGGCCTGAAAAGTCGGGGCTGGCGCTCATAAAAACCCAGCATGTCGACCTTGGCGGCGGACCCGCCAATGTAGCCTTGGGACTGAAAGCCATGGACGTGTCTTATCCGGTAATTCCAATTGGTCTGATAGGCGCAGGCGCATTGGGCGACGAAGTTTTGCGTCTAAGCGCAGAAGCGGGGTTGCCTTTAGACGGCCTACTGCGAACAACACGTGCAACAACATCCCAGACGCATGTGATGAACGTACAAGGTGACAGCCGCACCTTTTTTCACCACCGAGGCGCTAACAGTTTATTTGATGCGGCGTCGGTTAATATTGATGAGCTATCGGACGCCGGTATTAAGCTATTATATCTTGGTTATTTAACGTTACTAGACAGACTGGATGAGATCCTGCCAGAGGGAAAAACTAGAGCCGCACGGCTGTTGTCAGTTGCCCGCGCCAAAGGCGTGAGGACTTGCGTTGACCTCGCATCGTTCAGGTCCGACACCTACTCGGATATTGTGTCAAAGACGCTTCCCGAAATCGATTTTCTGTTCGCGAATGAACTCGAAGCTGAGGCGGCAACAGGCATAAATCTCACGCAAAAGTCTGATCCCAACGAAATGATGAAAGCAGCTCGCTTACTGAAATCCGGTGGGGTCAATCGAGCGGTAATAATACATAGCCCAACACAAATCGTATGTTGTGAAACAGAGGTTGAAATTGCCTTCGCGCCTGATCCGATACCTGCTGAAGAAATCATCAGCCCTGTGGGTGCGGGAGATGCTTTCTGCTCCGGCGTTATTCATGGTCTCCATGAAGATTGGCCTATTGAGAGTTGTCTCAAATTTGGCGAGAAAGCTGCCGCCGCCTGCTTGTCTGGGCATACTGCCACCGATGGACTCAAAACAATCTCAGTTCCGCGGATCCCGCCATAGAAAATCGTTCAGACTAGAGGCGACTATGTCCCGCTTCTTCCCAGTTCGTGAACAGCGTTTCGAGTGGCTGCTATATTGTGCGTTCTTTTTGTGGTCCTCATATTGTCCGAATACGCACCTTTGGGCCAGTTGGGCCAGAAACAGCACCGTTATCCCTTTTGCCTGAGAAACAGCGTCGTATTACCCGGTAGGTGCATAGAAATTGAATGATCCTGATTGCTCCATGCAACCGTTTCACTCTCATAGGAGCCCCAACCGTGGCCTGTTCCTCCAAACTCTGCAGCATCACTGTTCAGGACAACTTCCCAGTGGCCTGAATTAGGCACACCCAGCCTGAATCCGTCGCGAGGTGTCGGGGTCATGTTGCAGACAACGATCACGGGATCCTTGCCTTCATCGCCCTGGCGGAGCCATGCGTAGACGGACAAATCAGACTGATCGACTTCAAGCCAGTAGAAGCCGGAGGCCATACAATCAGTTTCGAATAGCGATGGTGTCTCGGCGTAGAACTTGTTTAGCGCCTTGACCCACGCCTGAACGCCGCGGTGCCATTCATGATCCAGCAAGTGCCAGTCGAGGGATCGATCGTGAGACCATTCCGCGCCCTGAGCGAATTCCTGACCCATGAACAGGAGTTTCTTGCCCGGATGGCCCCACATGAAACCATAATAGGCCCGCAGCCCAGCAAACTTATCGAAGCCGTCGCCCGGCATCTTGGAGATCATCGAGCCCTTGCCATGCACAACTTCGTCATGACTGATGGGCAGGATAAAATTCTCCGAGAACGCGTATGTGAGGCCAAATGTCATTTCATGATGATGGTGCGACCGGTGAATGGGATCGCGCGCCATGTATTGCAGCGTGTCGTTCATCCACCCCATGTTCCACTTGAACCCAAACCCAAGCCCACCCTGGTCGGTGGGTTGGCTGACTCCCGGAAAGGACGTGCTTTCTTCGGCGGCCATGATGATGCCAGCATCAGCGTCGTACACGAGTTCGTTGGTGCGTTTGAGAAAGGCGATCGCCTCAAGATTTTCGCGGCCACCATGTTCATTTGGCACCCACTCGCCCTCTTTGCGGGAATAGTCGCGGTATAGCATGGACGCGACCGCGTCTACGCGCAGCCCATCGATGTGAAACTCCCGGAGCCAGTAGAGCGCGTTGGCGCAGAGATAGTTCTGCACCTCACGCCGCCCGTAATTGTAGATCAGTGTGTTCCAGTCCTGATGAAAACCCTCTTTCGGGTCGGCATGCTCGTAAAGCGCGGACCCGTCGAATTGACCCAATCCATGCGCGTCGGTCGGAAAGTGCCCCGGCACCCAATCGAGCAGCACCCCAAGGCCCGCGATATGGCAGGCATTCACGAATTCCCGGAATTCATCCGGAGTGCCATAGCGGATTGTCGGAGCGAACAGACCTATGGGCTGGTACCCCCACGAGCCGTCGAACGGGTGCTCAGAGACAGGCATCAGTTCGATATGTGTGAACCCCATCTCGCGCACGTAATCCACCAACTCCTTGGCGAATTCGAGATAGCTGAGCGGGCGGTTGCCGTCCTCGACCTTGCGCCGCCACGACCCCAGATGGACCTCGTAGATCGAAATCGGCCGGTCAAAGCGGTTGCGGTCCGCGCGCGTTGCCATCCAGGCGTCATCACTCCAATCATACCCGTCTAAATCGCGCACAACCGACGCCGTGGCGGGGGGATGTTCTGCCCCAAAGCCAACCGGGTCGGCCTTGAGCGGCAGAATGTTACCTTGCGCATTACGGATTTCGTATTTGTAGAGCGACCCTTCGCCCAGGCCGGGAATAAAGATCTCCCAAATCCCGGTCGTGCCCCGTGCACGCATTACGTTTCGCCGTCCGTCCCATTGATTGAACTCGCCCACAACGGAAACACGGCTCGCGGCCGGGGCCCAGACCGCGAAGTTCACGCCCTTTACGCCATCATGCTCAAGCGGATGGGCCCCGAGTTTTTCCCACAGGCGCAGATGTGCACCTTCGGCGATCAGGTACTCATCCATCTCGCCGAGTACCGGCCCGAACCTGTAGGCGTCATCCTGCTCCCAGACATTGCTGTCATTGCGGGCACGCAGGCGATAGGCGCCAGTCGCCACGGGTTTGCGGACAAAGCCCGAGAACAGCCCGCGCCCGTCAAGGCGATGCAGCTCGGCTTCGACTTTACCGGTCTTGCCGTCCAGAACCTCGACACTCAGTGCGCCCGGGATCAGCACGGTAACACTCCAACGCCGCCCGTTTTTGTGAGGGCCAAGAACCGAAAACGGATCGCTCATCGAACCTGCAAGCAACGCTTCGGCAGTGGCAGAGTCAAAGGCGGGGGAATAGCTGATTGTGGTCATTCTGTCTCTCCTGCAAGCGAGTCGATGCCCCAGATGTCTTTCGCATAGCCCTGGATTGTACGGTCGGACGAGAACCAACCGGACAATGCGGTATTGAGAACGGCCATGCGCGCCCACGCGTCTTTGTTGGCAAAGCCGCCGTCGACCCTGCGCTGCGCGTCCCAGTAGGCATCGAAATCGGCGGCGACCATGAAATAGTCGTCCCGCAACAGCTTTTCGAGCACCGGCCAGTGACGCGTCGGATCACCGGGCGAATAAAACCCGGTGCGTACTTGCTCGATGACTTCGTTCAGGATCGGGCTTCGGTCGATATAGTCCTGCGTGACATATCCCTCGCGCGCGGCCTGTACTTCGGCAGCGGTCATCCCGAAGATATAGATGTTGGTGGCCCCCACGTGGTCGCAGATTTCCACATTGGCACCATCGAGCGTGCCGATCGTAACCGCACCGTTCAGCGCGAACTTCATGTTTCCGGTGCCGGAGGCTTCTTTGCCAGCAGTTGATACTTGTTCGGACAGGTCCGCCGCCGGGATCAGCATCTCAGCCAAGGACACATTATAATTCGGCGGATAGACCACCTTGAGCCGATCTCCGAATACAGGATCAGTATTGATTGACTGTGCGATGTCGTTGATCAGCCGAATGATGTTCTTGGCATCGATATACGCTGGTGCCGCCTTACCGCCAAAGAATTTGACTCGAGGTGTCCAATCCGCATCCGGTTCGCGGCGGATTGCGTTGGCAAGGGCTGCGGTTTCAAATGCATTCATCAGCTGGCGTTTGTATTCGTGAATCCGCTTGATCTGAATGTCGAACATCGCATCGGGCGAAATCTGCAGGTTCATGTTTTCGGCGACCCAATCCGCAAGCCTGCGTTTGTTGTCTTGCTTGATCGCCATAAAGCGCTTGCGGAAGGCGGGATCATCCGCCAATGGCGCGATGTTTTCCAGCTGCTCAAGATCTGAAACCCACTCCGTTCCGATGGTTTCGTTTAGCAAATCCCGCAGACCCGGATTGCATCCATGCAGCCACCGACGCGGCGTTACACCGTTGGTCTGATTGAGAATTCGCTCGGGATATACCTTATGCAGATCACTGAAGACGGTTTGCTTCATCAGGTCCGTATGCAGGGCCGAGACCCCATTGACCCTGCGCGAACACGTAAAGGCAAGCGTTCCCATGTTCACCACGTCGTTTTCGACAATGCGTGGGGCGGCGCTGGTATTTGATTTTGCAACGTCCCGGCTCAACCGGTCATCGATCCGTTCGATCAGTTGCATGTGACGCGGCAGGATGTTGCCCATCAGCCCGACATCCCACGCTTCCAATGCCTCAGGCAGCAGTGTGTGGTTGGTGTAGTGCAATGTGTTCTGCGCAGTGTCGAACGCATCGTCAAAGCTCAACCCGTGCACATCTGTCAGCAGACGGATCAACTCGGGGCCCGCGATTGCCGGATGGGTATCATTCATCTGGATCGCAACTTTGGTTGGCAGCGCGCGCAGATCGCCATTGTGCGTCAGGAAGCGGCGCAAGAGATCCTGAAGCGAGGCGGAGGTAAAGAAAAACTCCTGCTTGAGGCGCAATGCCTTGCCTGTTTCGGTGCTGTCATCGGGGTAAAGGACGCGCGAAATCGTTTCCGCCAGCACCTCGGGTGCGGCGGCCTGCATGTATTCGCCGCGGTTGAACGGATCGAGGTCAAAAATCTTCTTGGGCTTAGCGGACCAAAGCCGCAGCGTATTTGTCCAGCGCGCCTGCCAACCGGCAACCGGCGTGTCATAAGCCTGTGCCATCACGATGTCGGATGGGCTCCATTTGGCTTGTGCGCCCGTCTCAATGACCTCACCGCCAAAGCCGATATCATAGAGGCATTCCGAGCGTTCGAATTCCCAATTGTGCTGGTGGCGCAGCCAGTCCTCTGCCATTTCTACCTGTTTGCCCTGATCGAAGGACTGCCGGAACAAACCATGCGCATAACGGATGCCATAGCCATATGCGGGAATGCCGAGACAGCTCATGCTGTCCAGAAAACAAGCGGCCAACCGTCCCAGACCGCCGTTACCCAACGCTGCATCCGGTTCGTCGTTTACCACATCGGCAAAGCTGACGCCGTGTTTCGCCAAGGCTTCGCGTGCATCATCTGCAAGCTCGAGGTTGTTGACCGCGTCCTCCAGGATACGTCCCAAAAGGAACTCCATCGACAGGTAATAAACCCGCTTCCGGTCCTTGGCATATGTACGGTTCGTCGCTTCGAACCACGGTGCGATCAGTTTGTCGCGCACCGCGCGGGACAGCGCGAGGCGCCAGTCCGTGGTGGAGGCCGTGTCCGGGGTCTTGCCAACGCTATGGGCAAGATGAAAGTCGATTGCCTGTGTCAGCGACCCGGGTTCATAGATATCTTTCATGGTCTGTTCCATCCTGCTCTTGTTCTGATTTGTCTCGGACGGTCGCATCAGGTGATGACATCCGCCTTTGTGCGCCCGGTGTGCCTTCTGATCTGCGCTAGCGCTTCTGCAGCCTGAATGACTGGGGACAGCGCTTCTCGCACATTCATGTTGTGATCGCCGCTGCAACCGACGAACCGCTCGAGGTAGACACGCAACGTAGCCCCTTGGGTCCCCGTGCCGGACAGACGAAACACAACGCGGGAACCGCCGTCAAAGCGGACGCGGACGCCCTGCCCTACGGTCAGGCTTTGATCAATCGGGTCGCGGTACGAGAAATCATCTGCCTCAACGACTTTCATGTCCTCGACCATTGAGCCGGGAAGCGTGTCTGACCTTTCGCGCAATGCCGTCATCAACGTATTTGCGATGTCGGTCGGGATCTCTTCGTAGTCGTGACGCGAGTAGTAGTTCCGGCCAAAGCTGCGCCAATGATCCTGCTGAAGCTGCACGATATCCCGACCATCCCGCGCCAGAATGTTCAGCCACAGCAGAACTGCCCACAGACCATCCTTTTCGCGGATGTGATTGGATCCAGTGCCTGCGCTCTCCTCGCCGCAAAGTGTCGCCTTACCCGCGTCCAGCAGATTGCCGAAAAATTTCCAGCCGGTCGGCGTTTCAAAACAGGGAATCCCCAACCGTTCGGCAACTCGGTCAACCGCCTGGCTTGTCGGCATCGAACGCGCGACGCCGCTAAGTTTCCCGGAATATGCCGGGGTCAGGTGGGCGTAGGCCGTCAACAGCGCCAGACTGTCAGAAGGCGTCACAAACGTGCGTTTCCCCATGATCATGTTGCGGTCGCCGTCTCCATCGGAGGCGGCGCCAAAATCAGGGGCATCAGGGCCGTTCATGACGCCGACAAGCTCACTGGCCCATACCGGGTTGGGGTCAGGGTGCCCACCGCCGAAATTCGGCGATGGAACCGCGTTGATCACCGAACCAGCTGGCGCGCCTAATGCGCCTTCCAGTATGCGCTTGGCATAGGGACCGGTGACCGCATGCATTGCATCGAAGCAGATGCGGAAGCCGTTCGCAAACAGGGTGCGGATGGCATCGAAATCGAACAGTTCCTGCATCAGCGCTTCGTAATCCGCCACCGGATCAACCACATCGATTTGCGTTTTGCCCAATCTGAAGCGGCCGGGTTCGTCAAAATCGCATGCGTCTTCTTCAGCGATTTTGTATTCGGTGATCTGCTGGGTTCGGGCGAAGATCTCATCTGTGATCTTCTCGGGTGCCGGGCCACCATTGGGGGCATTGAATTTCACACCGAAATCACCGTCCTCACCACCTGGATTGTGGCTTGCCGACAGGATGATACCCCCATCGGTTTTGAATTTCCGGATCAGGTTGGATACTGCGGGCGTTGACAGGATGCCGTTCTGTCCAACAATCAATCGAACAGCACCGTTGGCTGCCGCCATACGGATGATTACTCCAATGGCCTCGGAGTTGTAAAACCGCCCATCCCCGCCAACAACAAAAGTTTTGCCCGCGGCACCGCCGGTGCCGTCGAACACGGATTGCACAAAGTTCTCGAGATATCCCGGTGTGCGGAATACTGAGGTTTTCTTTCGCAGACCCGAAGTTCCCGGTTTCTGCCCCTCAATGGGCGACGTGCGAACAGTCTTGAAGGTCATTGTCCTTCTCCATTCCATTTTGGTTTGACCGACTCTGCGCTGACATCTCTGTGCCAAGACACACAAATGCGTCGGACGTCTTTATGTCACTCACCGAAAACGGCGCTTTCAGCCGCCAGTTTGGGAATTCGTCAACGGTGCCTGGCAGGTTCTGCTGGTCTTTTCGTTCCGCAATGTCATCGAGTTGGACGGCCACGATTTCGGAGCTTGAACGCGCAAGTCGGCGGTGGATTTCCTGAACAGGCCGTGATGCTCCCAATGTTTGAGCTGCGGCCTGACGGTCCGCGCGAACGTTCGCAAAGCAAGTGCGGTCTATGCTGCCAATCTCGGCGCGTACTCGGGCATCCTCTGCCGCGAAAAACCCGGCAATGGTGGGTGTGTCATGTGTGGCGAATGTACAGACAGCTTTTTTCCGCGTCTTCGAGGTGTCAACAAATCCACCGCCCTCGGAGCGCATGTATTGCAGCACGTCGAGCCCGTATATCCCGGCCGCTTCAGTCTTTTCGCGCAAGCCGGAGGGAACGAGGCCAAGATCCTCGCCAATGACAATCGATTTGGTTCTCACGCTTTCTATGGCGACCACAGCGAGAAGAGCGTCAAAGGGATATCTGACATAGGTGCCTTCTTCACTTCCTTCCGGTATCCAGTAGCTGCGCATCAGACCCAGCACGTGATCAATCCGGATCATTCCGGCGTGACGCATTACTGTCCGCAGCAGTCGCGCAAATCCGGCATAGCCTTGTTTTCGGATTCTTATTGGGCACTGCGGGGCGAGCCCCCAGCTTTGCCCCGACGGACCTAACGGATCGGGCGGCGCGCCCAACGTAGCGCCGGTCACCAGGGCAGAGTCCTTGCTCCATGTTTCCGCGCCACCAAGGCGTGGTCCTACTGCAAGATCCAGATACAAGCCGAGCCGCATACCGGCCTTGATGGCGCGGGTCTGCGCGTTGGTGAGCTGAACATCAGATTGCCACTGCCCCCACTCAACCAGTGCGATTTCCTGCTCGTGATCTTGCGCAAATGCGGCCACTGCGCCTGAGGCCCGATCTTGGTATGGCGTGGGCCATTTGCGCCAGTCTGAACCAAAGCGAAGGGCAAGCGCTTCAAACACCGCGAAATCACGCAGGCGCGCTCCTCCCGAGGCTCTAAAACCGGCCAACGAACGCTTTTCAGGCGCTCCATCCGGTAGACGTAGAAATTCCTCAAACCCATCATCCAGGGCTGCTGCATTTTCTTGCAATGCAGCCCGGTAGTTGATCAGGTCACACGAAGCCGATCCCGTTTCTGTGCAGTACCATGTATTCAAAAATTCACGATGACTTGGCGAATAAGGGCTAACTACGTCATCAGGACGGACTTGACCCATCGCATGTATGGGATTGATCCCGACAAAATCGGCCCCATGCACTGCCATAGCCGCAGCATATTCCCCAAGAGAATGATAGCTACCCAGAGATGCTGCGGTCTTGTCTGTAAGCCCGTACAAAGCAGCAAGAACGCCCCAAATGCGCGGCTCGGCGATCAAGTCTGAAAGGTTCAGCGCACGCGACGGACGAGCCAGGACCCAGGAGGTAAATTCTCCGTTCAGGCAGAGCCGATGAATGCCGATTGGCAAAGCAGGAATAGAGATGGATTGTACCGCCTCTCCGCTTTCCACAACCTTCTCGCCAGATTCGGTTTCAAGGCTCCACGAAACCGTGCGCGAAACCGGAAACCTAGCTGGCTGACCTGCCGTGACGATCAGCTCTTGCGGCAGCTGGCGCTGTTCTTCTACTGTCCGCATTTGGTGCAGCACCACCCTTGCGTCTGCATCAGACGCCACGTCCAGTCCCATGGCGCGCAGAACGGCTACCTGGGTGTCGGGCGCAACCTGGATCAGTTGCCCGTCAAACCCCCGGTATTCGGACGTCACGCCAACAAAGCGGCAGAGTTCTGCTACCCAATCCGTCATGATGCGGTCGCCTTGCCAACAAACAGTGACACGGAATGGGCAGAGGCGCATTGACGAATTCTGTCAACCACATCGACAGGCTCTGCATCGGGCTCGGCTGTGTCCAGTACACGCTGCCATACCAGGCCCGGCCCCGGATCAGGTAAGAGTAGTTTTTTGCGCTGGTCTCCTCCGTTGACCACAATCAGAGCGGTTCCCTCGGGAGAAAACGAGCCTTCCGCCTCGCCACGCAACTGAAGGCAGAACCCGTCCAGCGACGGGTCTCGCCAGTTTAGCGTGCCTCCGTCAAGCCCGGACCAGGTGACATCAGGATTGCCATCGTTCCGGACTCGCCCGTGCAGGAATCGGCTTTGGCGCAAAACGGGTGTATTGCTCCGAAGCGCGATAAGGTTTTGCGCAAATGCCAGTAAGTCGTTGTCAGCCGAAGCCCAGTTGATCCAGCTGATTTCATTGTCCTGACAATAAGTGTTGTTGTTCCCGCGTTGCGTTCGGCCGATTTCGTCCCCGGCCAGCAGCATGGGCGTGCCCTGCGACAGGAACAAAGTGGCCAGCAGATTACGAATGCGCAGGGCGCGGCGTTCAAGAATTTCTGGATTGTCCGTGTCCCCTTCTACTCCGCAATTGTCCGACAGATTGTTTCCGTGGCCATCCTTGTTGCTTTCGCCATTGGCTTCGTTGTGCTTCTCGCGATAGCGGGTTACGTCGGCCAGGGTGAACCCGTCATGCGCTGCAACGAAGTTGATGGAACTGGTGGTCCGGCGCCCCGGTCGATCGAATACGGATGCCGTACCAAGGAAGTTGCCCGCTAGCTCTTGCGCAGAATGTGCATCCCCGCGCCAGAACCTGCGGGTAGAATCGCGAAACTTGTCATTCCACTCGCCCCAGTCAGCGGGATAACTTCCAAGCTGATAGCCGCCGGGGCCGATGTCCCAGGGTTCGGCAATCAATTTGCACCGGCTTAGCACCGGATCCTGTCGAATGGCATCAAAGAAGCCGCCATGCAGGTCAAACCCGTGGTGCTCGCGACCCAAAACCGTGGCTAGATCAAACCGGAACCCGTCGACTCCCATAACAGTGACCCAGTATCGCAGCGAATCCAATACAAGGCGCAATACGAAGGGGTGGTTGATCGCCAGAGTGTTCCCGCACCCTGTATCGTTGACATAGTAGCGCGCATGACTGGCCTGCAAATTATAGTAGGCCTTGTTGTCCAGCCCCCTGAAAGACAAGGTCGGCCCGCGGTGATCGCCCTCGGCGGTGTGATTATAGACAACGTCGAGGATCACCTCGATCCCCTCGGCATGCAGCCGATCGACGGCCTGACGAAACCCATCCGCCCCGTTTGGGCCAAAGTAACGCGGCTCCAGCGCAAAAAAACCCAGAGTGTTATATCCCCAATAGTTAGTCAGTCCGCGATCCACCAGAAAGCCGTCATTTAGAAAGGTATGGACCGGCAGCAACTCCAACGCGGTCACCCCAAGACCTTTCAGGTGCGAGATCACGGCATCGCTACCGAGGGCTTCATAGGTTCCGCGAAGTTCTGCGGGCACGTCGGGGTGCAACTGGGTCAGGCCCTTGACATGGGCCTCATAGATTACCGTTTCGTTCCATTCTCTGCGCGGGCCCGGCGCCCCTGACCAGAGGCGCTCAATGTCCGGCACCACCGACTTTGGCACAAATGGCGCACTGTCGATCTGACTGGGTTGCGTGTTGGTGTAATGGCCCGTGGGCTCATACCCAAGCATCTCCTTGCCTGACGACCAGTATCCACGGAACGCACGGGCGTATGGGTCAGCCAGCAATTTCCTAGGGTTGAACCTGTGGCCGCGATCGGGTTCATACGGCCCGTATGCTCGATAGCCATACAGCGTGCCGGGCTTCAGGCCGGGCACAAAGCCATGCCAAATCGGGCCCGTCTGCTCGGGCAATACCAGCCGTGTCACCTCGCGCTGCCCATCGGCGCTGAACAGACACAATTCGATCTTCGTCGCGTTTTCCGAGAACACGGCAAAATTGACCCCCTGCCCGTTGTAAACCGCGCCCAGTGTGGCGTGATCTCCGGCGTTTATGCTCATGATGGGCCTGTTGTCCTGCATGCCGGTTTAATTCTCCTGTAGCGACTTGTAGGCATCAGCCATGCGCTGTGCCGAACGGTTCCACCCGACCGGGTGTTTCATTGCGTTGCGCTGTGTTTTCTGCCAAGCCTTTTTATCTTCGTACAATTCCATCGCACGGAACAAAGCCTCTTTTAGATTTTCCGCACTGACGGGCCCGAACTGAAAACCTGTTGCACAGTCGGCGACAAGCGCTGCTGCATTCGCGTCAATAACCGTGTCTGCCAGACCACCCGTGCGCGACACAACTGGCAGCGTGCCATAGCGCATCGCGCACAGTTGGGTCAGCCCACATGGTTCAAAACGTGAGGGCACCAATGTGGCATCTGCCCCGGCTTGGATCAAATGCGCGAGGTCTTCGTCAAAGCCGATTTCAACACCAACGCGATCCGGATATCGCTGGGCCAATTCCCGAAACCCGTATTCCAGCGCCGTTTCGCCTGAGCCAAGCAGAACAAAGGAAGCTCCTTTATCCAGAACAAAGGGCAAGGCTTCCAACGCCAGATCAAGACCTTTCTGCCCGGACAGTCGGCTGATAACCGAGAATAGTGGCCCCGTCCTATCGGCCCCTAGTCCAAAACGTCGTAGCAGAGCCTGTTTGTTTTTATTTTTTTTGGCCAAAGTGCGGCTGGAATAGGTTTGCGCGATCGCAGGGTCATTGGAGGGATCCCAGACCTGAGTATCGATCCCGTTAAGTATGCCCGACAAGTCGGCGTTACGCGCATTCAGCACACCTTCAAGCCCCATGCCAAACTCAGGCGTAAGCAACTCGCGTGCATATGTCGGGCTGACAGTCGTTATTTGATCTGCCGCCATCAGCCCCCCTTTGAGAAAGCTGATCTGTCCGTAGTACTCAAAACCGCTTTGCGTAAACTGTGCCGGATCAAGGTTCAGCGTCCCCATCATCGTTGCAGGGAAATTTCCCTGAAAGGCGATATTGTGGATGGTTAGGATACAGGGTGGTGTCGCAGCGCCACTTGCTCGTGCATAGACTGGCGTAAGGCCAGCCTGCCAGTCATGTGCGTGAAGCACATCAGGCCGCCAACCGTCGATGCCAGCGCGCCCGATTTCTGCACCCAGCCAACTGAGCAGGCCAAACCGCAAATGGTTGTCTTTCCAGTCCAAGCCCGCTTCGTTCAGGTATATTTGGCCAGGTCGGTCATACAGGTGCGGTGCATCCACCAATAGCAAACTGACGCCGCTGGCTTTCTTGGCGAGCACCCGCACGGGCCCACCAAAAGCCGCACCCAAATTCATAACTTCCCTGGCTCCCTTCGCCAGATGCGCGATTTGGCGGTACAGCGGCAGCAGAACGCGGCATTCAACATCGAAATCGCCCATAACCCGGGCGAGCGCGCCCACCACGTCGGCCAGTCCTCCGGTTTTGACAAAGGGTGCGCATTCAGAAGCGATTGAGAGTTGCTTGAGGGTCATAGGTCCAGTTTGTCGATCATGGGTTGAGTGATCAGGCATACGCCATTTTCCGTTCGACGGAAGCGCGCCGCATCTTTTTCGGGGTCTTCTCCGACAACAAGCCCCTCAGGGATGCGAACCGAGCGGTCAATCACGACATTCTTGAGCCGCGCTCCGCGCCCGATATCGACGTTGGGTAAAGCCACCACACCGTTGAGTTCAGAATAGGAGTTTGCGCGCACACCGGTGTGCAACAGACATTGGTTCAACTGCGCCCCGGAGATGATGCATCCGCCAGCCACCATCGAAGATACGGCAAGGCCGCGGCGATCTTTTTCGTCATGTATGAATTTTGCCGGTGGCGTCAATTCGGAATACGTCCAGATCGGCCAGGACTGATCATAGAGGTCGAGTTCAGGTTGAAAGTCGGTCAGGTCAATATTGGCCTGCCAAAATGCATCAACTGTTCCGACATCACGCCAATATGGCTTTTGCTCTAAAGAACTGGTCACGCAGGACCGGCTGAAAGGATGCGCATACGCGTTTCCCTTTGCCACCAGCGCTGGAATGATGTCCTTCCCGAAATCATGCTCGGACGCTTCGGAAAGAGCATCTTCGCGCAGCAACTCGATAAGGTAGTCAGTTTTGAAGACATAGATACCCATGCTGGCCAATGACTGGGATTTGTCACTCGGCATGTGCGGTGGATCTTCGGGCTTTTCGACAAACTCCAGAATTCGATCGCTGTCATCCACGGCCATAACGCCAAATGCGCTGGCCTCGTGACGGGGCACTTCAATGCACCCTACGGTGACATCTGCTCCGGTTTCGACATGCTGTTTCAGCAACAGCGAGTAATCCTGTTTGTAAATATGGTCACCTGCAAGAATAAGTATGTATTTGGGCGCATAACCCTCGATAATATCGATGTTTTGCGTAACGGCGTCGGCAGTTCCCAGATACCAGTGGCGTTCGTTGACACGCTGGGATGCCGGAAGAATGTCAAGTGACTCATTTCGCTCGGCGCGGAAAAAGCTCCAACCGCGCTGCAAGTGCCGGATCAGACTATGTGCCTTGTACTGCGTCGCGACCCCGATGCGGCGAATGCCGGAATTCACGGCGTTGGATAAAGCAAAATCGATAATGCGTGTCTTCCCGCCAAAATAGACTGCGGGCTTGGCGCGAATGTCGGTCAGTTCCTTCAGGCGACTGCCCCGCCCTCCTGCGAGGACAAAAGCCATCGTTTCCCGAGCAAGTCGATGCGTGGAGATAGTCATTCCAGAGTGCTCCTTTGCTGACGCCGAATCGCCGCCATGAGTGAGTCGATGTGGTGATAATTGCATGCCGAAACCAATTCGTTCAGTCAATAACTAATTCACAGTGATTTAATTATTGACACAGCCCACGGAGTCAGCCAGTTTGGCAAAAAAACGCTCTGCCCGGCACTGTTTATGGGAACCTGATGGAATACGACCCAAGAGTTATGAATGAATTCGTCGAAACAGACGTCGCAGCGCGAGGGTCCAATCAAAGCGGCATGCGCGTCTACAACGAGCGCCTGGTTCTGTCGCTGGTTCGCCAAGCTGGCGCGATGGCCAAGGCGGAGATTGCCCGCAAGACTGGGCTTTCCGCGCAGGCCGTATCAGTCATCACCCGGTCACTTGAGGCAGATGGGCTGCTGGAACGCCACGCGCCGGTTCGCGGCAAGATCGGGCAACCTTCCGTACCTCTTAGTCTTGCAAAAGATGGGGCGTTTTTTCTCGGCTTGAAAATTGGCCGCCGCAGCCTTGAACTGGTTCTGACCGATTTCCTGGGCAAAGTGAGGGAGAGGGTGTGCGTAAACCACGCCTATCCGACACCCGATGGCGCGGTGACATTCGCAAGAAACGAGATTGAGCGGCTGTTAAGTCGGATGCCGGCGGATCACCAGAAACGTGTAGGTGGCCTAGGTATTGCGCTGCCGTTTCAGCTTTGGGACTGGGCGGGAACATTGGGTGTTGAGCCTTCGAAGATGGATGGTTGGCGCAATCGGAACATCGCTGTAGAAATTGGCGAATTATTTGAATTTCCCGTGTATTTGCGCAACGACGCGTCAGCTGCATGCGGCGCGGAACTGGTGTTCGGTGATGCCGGTAAACCCCGAGATTTCCTGTACTTCTTCATCGGCTTCTTTATTGGCGGCGGGCTGGTTCTCGACAACACGCTTTATACAGGATCAACGGGGAACGCCGCAGCTTTGGGGTCACTTTATGTGCCGGCATCAGATGGGCGTTTGCGTCAACTCGTCGAGATCGCCTCATTGGCGACATTGGAGAACGCTGTAATTGCCGAAGGACATGCGGCAGCAATGCCCTGGAATTCTCCGGTAGACTGGAGATTGCCGGAAAACACGTTAGCGACATGGTTTGCTGATGCAGCACAGGGGATCGGCCATGCGATCCTGTCATCCGTTAGCGTGATCGACGTGAACCACGTTCTGATTGATGGGTGGATGCCTGACTCGGTGCGCTCTGAACTGGTCAATCGCGTGCGATCGTATGTGTCCCGGCACTCCGCTGCAGGCATCCATATCCCGAATGTTCTGGAAGGTTCGATTGGGCCGGACGCGCGCTCACTCGGCGCGGCGAGTCTGCCTTTGTCCGAGCGCTTCCTTGTGGAACGCAAAGCATTTCTGAAAGGTTCGACCTCATGATCCTGTGCTGTGGTGAAGCTCTTATCGACATGATTCCAACTCCAAGCAATGCTGGCTCGGATGGTTTTGTGCCACATTCGGGTGGCGCGGTTTTCAACACGGCGATAGCCTTGGGGCGGCTCGGGGTGCAAACGGGGATGTTGACCGGGTTGTCCAGCGATATGTTCGGGCAGCAGCTTTCCGAAGCACTAAAAGCCAGCCATGTCGACACTTCTCATGTGATTACTTCGGAGCGCCCGACCACACTGGCATTTGTACGCTTGCAGGATGGGCATGCAACCTACGATTTCTATGACGAAAACACTGCTGGACGTATGCTAACGCCTCAGGATCTGCCGGACCTGCCCCCCGAAGTTTCGGCACTCTATTTTGGAGGGATCAGTTTGGCCTGTGAACCCGGTGCGAACGCTTATGCAGCATTGCTCGAACGAGAAGGCAAGAATCGCGCTGTTATGCTCGACCCGAATATCCGTCCACAGTTTATTCAGGACATACAGTCCTACCGGGGGCGATTGAACCGGATGATGAGTGCCGCAGACATCTTAAAAGTCTCGGACGAGGATCTGAACTGGATTGTCCCATCGCCGCTGTCGCTGAACAAAAAGGTCGAGCTGGTTATAGAGATGGGCCCGAGTGTTGTCATCCTCACGCGCGGCGGCGAAGGGGCAACAGGGTTTCTGGCTGACGGGACTGAGGTCACTGTACCCGCGCGCCGTGTTGAAATCTGCGACACTGTCGGCGCGGGTGATACGTTCAATGCAGGCTTTCTGGCAAAACTGTCGGAATTGGGTGCTCTCCAGAAAACTAACCTTAGAGGCGTACCGTTAGAAACTGTCGAGCAGGCACTGGAGCATGGAGCAAAAGTCGCCGCCGTTACGGTTTCCCGAGCTGGCGCCAACCCACCCTGGGCAAACGAGTTGTGATCTTTGTCGGCGTTTTTTTGAGGCGCGATGTTAGCGCTATCTGCGCATCGAAACACAAGAGGCCGGCATAAGACTAAGGACATAGAAGCGGAAGAAGACACATGACTAACTGCTGGAGCAAACTTAAAGAGAATTTTTCGTCTGCGAAGGATCGAAGCATAAATTCGCTGTTTGACGACACGACCCGAATGGATCATTTCTCAGCGGAAACGGATCAGTTTCTGCTAGATTTTTCCAAAACCAATATCGATCACGAAGCCTTGGCGTTGCTGATCAGATTGGCCGAAGACACTGAAGTTGCCGCCAAGCGCGAGGCCATGTTTGCAGGACAAAAGATTAACAAGACTGAAGATCGGGCGGTCCTGCATACCGCTTTGCGTGCAAGCAACACTGTACCGTTAACCGTTGATGGAAAAGACGTGCGACATGGTATCGAAGTTACGCTGTCCAGGATGGAAAGCTTTTGCCGAGCCGTCCAATCCGGCACAATTTTGGCGTCAGGCGGCGAACGGTTCACAGATGTAGTCAACATTGGAATTGGCGGCTCCGATCTTGGCCCCGCGATGGCGACACGAGCGCTGGCCCCGTATCATATTGGACCACGATGCCATTTCATTTCCAACGTCGATGGCGCAGATTTGACAGACACCCTTTGTGGTCTGGATCCACGACGTACGCTGGTGATCATTGCATCGAAAACCTTCACCACCATTGAAACCATGACCAATGCCAAATCTGCCCTCAGATGGTTGAAAGCCGGTGTTGGTGAAGCTGTCGCAGACCACTTGGCCGCCGTTTCCACCAGTCTCGAACGCACAGCGGAAATGGGAATCCATCCCACGCGAGTTTTTGGTTTCGCAGACTGGGTAGGCGGTAGGTATTCGCTCTGGGGGCCAGTTGGCCTACCGATAATGATGGCGATTGGCCCCAAGAACTTCCGCGAGTTTCTTGCGGGCGGTCTTGCAATGGACACACATTTTCAAACCGCACCATTCGCGCGCAACCTTCCAGTCCTTCTGGGGTTGGTAGGAATTTGGCACCGAAACATATGCCAGTATTCGTCCAGAGCCATTCTGCCCTATGATGAACGCTTAGGCCGCTTGCCTGCATATCTTCAGCAATTGGATATGGAAAGTAACGGCAAACGGGTAACGTTAGACGGCAAAGAACTGAGCCATGCATCTGGCCCGGTCGTCTGGGGCGAACCGGGAACCAACGGGCAGCACGCGTTTTTCCAACTCTTGCATCAAGGAACCGAAGTTGCTCCTGCTGAATTCCTGATCGCGGCCAAAGGGCATGAACCCGCTTTGCAAGAACATCATGACCTTCTCAAAGCGAATTGTCTTGCACAATCCGAGGCACTTATGCTGGGTCGCACCTATGATCAGGCGTTAGCGATTGCCCGAAACTTGGGCTACGACGGCTCCGAACTTCATACCCAGGCGACTCAAAGGGTTTTTCCAGGAAGCCGGCCTTCGATCACACTTGCATTCCCCAAACTGACCCCTTTCGTCTTGGGGCAGATCATTGCTCTGTACGAACATCGCGTGTTTGTCGAAGGTGCGATCTGGAATATCAACTCTTTTGATCAATGGGGCGTCGAGCTTGGCAAAGAACTTGCCAATATGCTCTTACCAATGGTTAAAGGTGCGGCACCAAATGGAAAAGATGCATCGACCTGCAGGTTGCTGAAAAAGCTGGCCGTCTGAACGAAAATTTTTCCAACGCGATCTCAGCATCTACGATCAAACACGCCCCGTATCCGATTCAAACCCAGACTGACGAGCAAATGAAGTTCGGGCGCTTGACAATCCCAAGTTTGCATCCCTAAATTTGACAATAATTGACGCGCGCAATATTTTAAATTGGTGTGGGGAAATATGGCACAACGCAGAATTCGCAATATGGAAGAATTTGCCGCAGTCAGCGGAATTTCCCGCCCGACTGTATCGAAATACTTCAACGATCCGGATAGCGTCCGCGCGACCACACGGAAGAAAATCGAGACCGCGTTAGAGGAACACGATTATCACCCGAATGTGTTCGCAATGAACCAGAACCGGCGCAGAACCAAGAACATTGGCGTTGTCGTGCCAAATCTGGCTGACCCGTTTTTCTCGGAGATCGCGCGTCGGGTTGAACTTGCCTGTATCGAGGCGGGATATAGCCCTATCCTGCTTAGCTCGCATGGCAACCCAGAGATGGAACGCGACAACCTCACGTCACTCCGGTCTTTGAAAGCTGCCGGCGTTCTACTTGCGCCATTCGGGCGCCTCTCAGAAAAAGATCTGGTCAAAACGTTTGAAGCAGATTTTCCGCTGGTGCTTTTTGACGCGAACATCAGTGGCGTCGGTCAAGCGTTCGTTGGCACCAACAACACCCAAAGCATCGATTTGATGGTTGAATACCTGTGTCGAAGCGGCGAGCCACCATGTTTCTTTGAAATGAAATTTCCAACCAATCCAAATGCCAAAAAGCGCCGTACGGCGTATATCGAAAGTATGGAACGGCACGGGCAAAAGCCGCATATCTTTCAAGCCAATGGAAAAGGGTGGAATTTTGAAGAAATCGGTCGAGACGAAGGAGGTCGGTTGCTGGCTGAGAACGTGTTTCCCACCAACACTGTATTGTGCAGCAATGATCGCCTAGCCATAGGCATGTTATCTGCCGCCTATGGTCTTGGGATGCGCGTCGGTCAGACCGCTGGTTGCCACATCAGGATAGCCGGTCATGACGACCATCCATTTTCAAAATTCACTTGCCCTCCTTTGACGACAATCGCGCAGGACTACGAAGCAATTGCGAATCGAGCAGTACATACATTGTTTGGAGTACTCGAGACGGAAGAAAACCTGCGCGATCGGCAGGAAACACTCTTTGAAGGTCGTTTGATTATGCGAGACTCCGCCTAAGCTATTAAAAACGCGCCCGCTTTATAGTTTCTTTACGCGCGTTAATTTTTAATTGACTTCGCGTCATTATATTGGCTAGAGTGCTATCCATCATCCAACGAGGAGGAAATTTGGGATGTCATTCAAGCAAACACTTTGCGCAGCGACAGCCATGACGCTCGTCACCGCGGGCGGCGCCTTGGCAGAAAACCTTGTCATCGCGACCGTGAACAACGGAGATATGATCCGTATGCAGGGGTTGACCCAGGACTTTACCGACAAGACCGGCCACACGGTTGAATGGGTAACTCTGGAAGAAAACGTACTGCGTCAGCGTGTCACCACTGATATCGCCGCCAAGGGCGGATCCTTCGACATCATGACAATCGGCATGTACGAAACACCGATCTGGGGCGCGAACGGCTGGCTGGTTCCGCTCGACGACCTGTCGGCAGAATATGATGCGGACGACATCCTTCCCGCCATGCGCGCCGGTCTGAGCCACGATGGCACGCTGTATGCCGCGCCGTTTTATGGCGAAAGCTCGATGATCATGTACCGCACGGACCTGATGGAAAAGGCCGGACTGGAAATGCCCGAAGCGCCAACCTGGCAGTTCATCCGCGAAGCAGCGGCGGCCATGACCGACCGCGATAATGACATCAACGGCATCTGTCTGCGTGGCAAGGCCGGTTGGGGCGAAGGCGGGGCCTTTATCACCGTGACCGGCAACTCTTTCGGAGCCCGCTGGTTTGATGAAGACTGGAATGCTCAATTTGATCAGCCGGAATGGGCCGAGGCGCTTAACTTCTTTGTTGGAATGATGGAAGAATCCGGTCCGACGGGCTACGCGACCAACGGCTTCAACGAAAACCTGAACTTGTTCCAGCAGGGCAAATGCGGCATGTGGATTGACGCAACCGTTGCCGCATCCTTCGTGACCAACCCCAACGACTCGACGGTCGCTGACAAGGTCGGTTTCGCCCTCGCCCCAAATAGCGAAGGCGTTGACAAGAAAGCCAACTGGCTGTGGGCATGGGCTCTGGCTGTTCCCGCCGGTACACAAAAAGAAGAAGCCGCGAAAGAGTTCATCGAGTGGGCCACCTCGAAAGACTACATTGAGCTCGTCGCTGAGAATGAAGGTTGGGCCAATGTACCCCCGGGTGCGCGTACTTCGCTGTACGAAAACCCGAACTACAAGGAAGTCCCCTTTGCTCAGATGACGCTGGACTCGATTCTTGCAGCGGATCCGACAAACCCAACTGTGAAGCCGGTTCCATATGTAGGTGTCCAGTTCGTTGCAATTCCTGAATTCGCTGGCATCGCAACCGAAGTCAGCCAGGAGTTCTCGGCAGTCTATGCCGGTCAGCAGACCGTGGAAGAAGCGCTTGCCAAGGCCCAGGCTCTGACCAACGACGCTATGGAAGCCGCAGGCTACCGCTAAGCGTTCCCCGCCCGGGGGTGCACTTTCTCCCCTGTACCCTCGGGCCCCATTTTTCTCTTTTAACCGCAGCTCCGTTTAAGATGGCCTTATGGCGATCAACAGAGGAGGTATGCCCCATGGCAACCCAACATTCTCGATCAGCGGCTCGCTTCATGATGGCACCAGCGGTCATCTTGCTCCTCGGATGGATGCTCGTGCCGCTGATCATGACCCTGATGTTCTCATTCAAGAAATACCTTCCGCTACGTGGTGGAGACCTTGGATGGGTTGGTTTCGAAAACTACGTCCGATTCGTAACTTCTAGCGCGTTTTGGCCTGCAGTAGGCGCCACGCTGGCCATTGTCGGCGGCGTTCTTCTGATAACGGTCGTCCTCGGTGTTTTGCTGGCTATCCTGCTGAACCAGCCGATGTGGGGGCAAGGTGTCGTCCGCATCCTCGTGATCGCACCTTTCTTTGTCATGCCGACCGTGTCAGCTCTGGTCTGGAAAAACATGTTCATGGACCCGGTGAATGGATTGTTCGCCCATCTGTGGCGCTTTTTCGGAGCCGAGCCGATCTCATGGCTGTCCGAGGCTTCCCTGCCTTCGATTGTCATGATCGTATCCTGGCAATGGCTACCCTTCGCCACGCTGATCCTGCTGACCGCAATCCAGTCGCTGGACGGTGAGCAGTTGGAAGCCGCCGAAATGGATGGTGCGCCACCATTGAAGCGTTTTGGTTACATCACCCTTCCGCATCTCAGCCGGGCTATCACGATCGTGATCCTGATCCAGACAATCTTCCTTCTGGCGATCTTCGCGGAAATCTTTGTCACAACCGGAGGTGCATTTGGCACCCGTACACTGACCTACCTGATCTTCCAGCGTGTACTTGAAAGTCAGAACGTAGGCCTCGGGTCCGCCGGTGGTGTCTATGCAATCATTCTCGCCAATATCGTTGCGATCTTCTTGATGCGCATCGTCGGCAAGAACCTGGACGCGTGAGGAGGAAAAAATGGCCCGCGCAGTTACTCAACAACGTAAAATCATCAACACCGCCGCCGCTTGGGGCATTGGTCTGCTGATCTTTTTCCCAATCCTCTGGACCGTCTTGACCAGCTTCAAGACTGAGGCTACGGCGATTGCCGACCCTCCGGTGTTTCTGGCCTTTGATTGGACGCTCGAGAACTATTCAGTTGTGATGGAACGGTCGAACTACGCCCGGTTCCTTTGGAACTCGATCATAATCGCCGGTGGCTCGACAATTCTGGGCATCATCGTCGCGGTGCCTGCGGCCTGGTCGATGGCGTTCGTACCTTCCAAGCGCACTAAGGACATTCTGCTGTGGATGCTGTCAACCAAGATGCTTCCAGCGGTAGGCGTCCTGTACCCCATCTATCTGATTTGCATCAAGCTTGGCATCCTCGACAGCCGGGGCGCGCTGGTGATCATCCTCATGCTGATGAATCTGCCGATCATCGTTTGGATGCTGTATACCTACTTTAGGGAAATCCCCGGTGAGATCCTGGAAGCTGCACGAATGGACGGGGCGACGTTGAAAGAGGAAATCCTCTACGTCCTCACTCCTATGGCGGTTCCCGGCATTGCTTCGACCTTGCTGCTAAACTTCATTCTGGCCTGGAACGAAGCGTTCTGGACACTGAACCTGACGGCAGCCAATGCAGCACCGCTGACGGCCTTCATTGCCAGCTATTCCAGCCCCGAAGGCCTGTTTTTCGCTAAGCTCAGCGCAGCTTCCACTATGGCCATTGCGCCAATCCTCATTCTTGGCTGGTTCAGCCAGAAACAACTTGTCAGCGGCTTGACCTTCGGCGCCGTCAAATAAGGAACTTGACCAATGGGACAAATTAAACTCAACCAAGTGACTAAAAGTTTCGGAGATGTTCAAGTCATTCCGCCTCTGGACCTCACGATTGAAGATGGCGAGTTCACGGTATTTGTCGGGCCTTCGGGCTGCGGTAAGTCTACGCTGCTGCGCCTGATTGCCGGGCTCGAGGACATCACGTCTGGTCACATCGAAATCGACGGATCGGATGCAACCGATGTACCTCCGGCTAAGCGCGGTCTGGCAATGGTCTTCCAATCCTATGCCCTGTATCCGCACATGTCTGTACGTAAGAACATCGCGTTCCCGATGAAAATGGCTGGGATCGATGAAGACGAGCAAAAACGCCGCATCGAAGGTGCCGCCAAGGCGCTGAACCTCACAGACTATCTGGACCGGCGTCCGGGCCAGTTGTCTGGCGGTCAGCGTCAGCGTGTCGCCATCGGCCGCGCCATTGTGCGGGAACCGGCAGCGTTCCTTTTCGACGAGCCGTTGTCCAATCTCGACGCGGCCCTGCGCGTTGGTATGCGGCTGGAAATCAGTGAACTGCACGAACGGCTCAAGACCACGATGATCTATGTTACGCACGATCAGGTCGAGGCCATGACCATGGCGGACAAGATCGTTGTCCTGCGTGCCGGTGTAATTGAACAGGTGGGTTCTCCACTGGAGCTCTATCACAACCCGCGCAACGAATTTGTCGCAGGGTTTATCGGATCTCCGAAGATGAACCTGATCGGTGGGGCCGAGGCCAATAAACACGGGGCAACCACCATTGGCATCCGCCCCGAGCACACGGATGTCAGCATGACGGAAGGGACTTGGAAAGGTGTTGTCGGTGTGGCCGAACACCTTGGTTCGGACACCTTCATTCACGTTCATGACACGGGTCTTGCCGACATGGTCACCGTGCGAATTACCGGGGATATACAGGCCAAGCACGGCGACACGATCTTTCTGACTCCGCAAATGGACAAGCTGCACAAGTTCGACGCTCAGGGTCTGAGGATTGTCTGATGCAACTGGCTGGAAAAACAGCCTTGATTACTGGTGCTGCCCGAGGGATCGGGCGGGCCTTTGCGGAGGCCTATGTTAACGAGGGCGCGCGGGTTGCCATCGCAGATATCAATATCGATGGCGCCCGCGAATGCGCTGCCGCGTTGGGCGAAAGTGCTATCGGAGTTGCCTTGGATGTGACCAACCAGGCCAGCATAGGTAGAGCAGTAGCGCTTACGGTGGAAGAGTTCGGTCACATCGACATTCTGGTTAACAACGCCGCGCTTTTTACCGCCGCTCCTATTGTCGAAATCGAGCGCGATGATTACCAGCGCGTCTTTGACATCAATGTGGCAGGAACGCTGTTCACGATGCAGGCTGTGGCCGGCCACATGATCAAGCGTGGACGAGGCGGCAAAATCATCAACATGGCCAGTCAGGCCGGGCGGCGTGGTGAACCGCTAGTCGCTGTTTATTGCGCGTCCAAGGCGGCAGTGATCAGCCTGACTCAATCCGCCGGGCTGAACCTGATCCGGCACGGCATAAACGTGAACGCCATTTCTCCGGGTGTCGTCGATGGTGAGCATTGGGACGGCGTAGACGCTTTCTTTGCCAAGTACGAAAACAAGGCCCCGGGGCAAAAGAAACAGGAAGTCGGTGCCGCAGTGCCCTACGGGCGCATGGGCACACCGGACGATTTGACCGGCATGGCTGTGTTTCTCGCCAGTGACGCGGCGGATTACATCGTCGCCCAAACCTACAACGTGGATGGTGGACAATGGATGAGCTGATCTCCCTTTCGAATGCGACACTCGATCAACTGGCTGTTGAACGTCCACGATATGATCGCACAACCCTGCAACCGGGCATCGTGCATATCGGCGTCGGCAATTTCCACCGTGCACATCAGGCATGGTATCTGCACCGCCTGATGCAGGAGGGCAAAGCGCATGATTGGGCCATCATAGGCGCCGGCGTGCGCCCCTATGATGCCGCCATGCGCGAAAAACTTCTTGCTCAGGATTGCCTTACAACTCTGATCGAACTCGACCCGAAAAAAGTTTCGGCCGAGGTCATTGGTTCCATGATCGATTATCTGCCAATCGAGGACGGCAATGGGGCACTGATCATCACAATGGCGGAACCTGCCATTCGTATCGTCGCCATGACTGTGACAGAAAGCGGATACTACATCGATCCTGTCACCAAGGAGTTCGACTCCAACCACCCCGATATTCAGCACGACGCAGCCCACCCCGACTCACCGCGCACGGCATTTGGTGCCATGGTGGCCGCATTGAGGCTGCGACGCGACGCAAGGCGTGGAGCATTTACGGGACTGAGCTGTGACAATCTGCAAGGCAACGGTGACATCCTGCGTCAGACCGTGGTGTCTCTGGCGCGTCTGTCCGACCCTGATCTAGCCGATTGGATCGACGCAAATGCGACCTTCCCCAACTCGATGGTGGATTGTATCGCTCCTGCCACTGGCCCAAACGAGTTGGCGCTTGCCAAGGACTTCGGTATCGACGATGACGCGGTGGTTACCCACGAAGCATTCCGCCAATGGGTAATCGAAGACAACTTCTGTGCCGGACGCCCAGACTGGGACGCGGTCGGCGCAACCTTCTCCGATGACGTTCACGCATTCGAAACCATGAAGATCCGAATCCTCAATGCTGGGCACCAGGTCCTTGCCAATGTTGGCGAAGTGCTCGGGCTCAGGACGATTTCCGAATGTATGCAGCACTCTGTTATTTCGTCATTCTTCGGCAAAGTGCAGAGAACGGAAATCGCGCCCACGGTAGCCGCTGTACCGGGCAAAAGCCCGGCTGAATATATCAGCCTCATCGAAAGCCGGTTCTCCAACCCGCGGATCGTCGACACCACCCGCCGCGTTGCCTTCGATGGCTCGGCGCGCCATACTGGGTTCGTTTTGCCGATCCTTCGGGACCAATTGCAAGCCGGGCGGTCCGTTGAAGGCCTCGCGCTTGTCGAAGCTCTGTGGGCACGCATGTGCGCAGGAACGCGCGAAGATGGCAGCGTCATCGAGGCAAATGATCCGATTTGGGATCAACTGTCACAAAACGCCTTTGCCGCGGCATCAAACCCGGCTGTGTGGCTCAATCAAGGCCGGATTTACGGCGAATTGAGTGAAGCCGGACCATTTTCTGATGCATTCTCGAAATGGCTGACAATGATTTGGGCGAATGGCTGCGAAGCCGCTCTAATCGCCTACGTAGATGACGCGTGATCTGACTCAAGGGCTGGAGTCCGCCTGACCGCCCTCCTGCGTTTCGATTGATGCATCCAGACCGAAAACCTTCGCCAGCTTCGCCATACGGGCCTTTACGGCATCACTGTCGGGCACTTCCGAGGACTCTTCGATGACCAGGCGAAGGACATCCGGGTCCACAATGATCTTGGCGTGTTCGAGGATCTTCGGCACGCTTGCTGAAAACCGATGACCCAAAAGCAAAGCGCCTCCAAGAAATTCTGCTTTCCTCACGGCATTGGATGTCAATGTATCCGTCGCCCTGGTGTCCAGTTTCGCTGGTTTGCCCCCGTAGCGCGCCATGACGGCAGTGGCTAGAAATGCCCGTTCCGGGTGGGTTATTCCGATAAACGGAAATTGCAGGATGCGCAAAAAGCTCTCGGCGGCGCGTACTTTCTGGTGATCGCGCCAAGCGATATCGGTTAGCGCGCATACCGCCAGCCGAACGCGACGGTTATTTGGAATCTCGGCAGGGAAGAGGTTATCCGTCCACCGTGCCAACGCTTCGGAGAAGTCGGGAACACGGGCGTCGGGAAGGCCAGTGGCCAATGCCCCTTCGATCAATGGATCACGATACTGCTCTTCCTCATCCAATTGTGCGTACAACCACCCTTCCCGAAGGCCGAGCGCAGAAAAGATAACTTTGTCGGATTTCAACCTTCGAAGTGCCCGCCACATCACCAGTGCCGAAGCCGACAAAGTCTCGACGCGCCGGCTTGGCACATCCGGAAGTTTCGCTATTTCTTCAGGTGACATTCGTGAGATCGATTTGGCTAAGTCCGAGACCTCTTCTGCAGGAAGTTCATAGGCGTGTACGACGCTGATCGGCCAGTCGTTCATCGCCATATGAATTCGCGCCAGAGCCCGCCAACCGCCACCGACTGCATAAAATGTCGAGTCCGTCAGCACAGGCGGCAAACCGTCTTTCAGAATGGCGTCGACGCGTTTTCTTGCTTCCTTGTAGCTCTGTCCCATCATTGCTCGGACCGGCAATGCGCCTAAGGGCATGCTTACTTTGCGCTCTCCCACGCGGTCGCCAAGAATTTCCGCGATTTCGAGACTTCCACCACCAATATCCCCAATCATTCCGCGCGGTTGAAAAAAACCGGATATCACGCCGAAGGCCGCGTAGGTTGCTTCTTCATCACCTGACAGTAGTTTTGGTTCAACACCTGTCAAATCCCGAATTTTTGCGACCAATTCCGACCCATTCTTGGCCTTTCGCATCGCTTCCGTTGCAAGTATGTCGACTCTGGTCACACCCATCGCTTCAGTGATTGCCTTGAAGCGCGTTATTGCATGCAAGGCACGGTCAATTGCTTCTTGTGTGAAATTACCGTCTTCATCCAGGCCTTCACCAAGTGCCGCCAGTGATTTCTCATTAAACCGGGGGAATGGCGCTCGACAAAGATCATCATAGACGACAAGCCGAATTGAATTGGAACCCACATCAATGACGGCGTAATGCTTTGATCGGCGCGCCAGAACTCTAGAGGTATCAATCTCTATTGTTCTAGGGTCGAAATGGGCTGCACCCGATGATCCGATTGACATAGTGGCGTTACTCCGCAGTCGATGGTCACGGAGATTATCACGTTCTTCAAGTCTACTTTAGGAAATTTTCTCGTACAGGGTAGCAAGTGACCGTTTGATGCATACGCTTTGTAATTCTTCCTTGGCTTTCGGCAGATGCACACCCGGAAATCTCAAATTACCACAGAATTTGGAAACGGAGCACTGGATGGTAATAGAAAACACCACGATCGAATTAGTCAGCAGCTCATCTTGAAGCAGCAATAGTCGTGACGGCCGTAGATTGATTTTCATCAAAACACCGGGTCTTGCCGCCGTCACGGGTTCCGAGCGTGCGTGCTCAGGTAGATTGCCGAACTTGAAAAGCTTCAAACAAGAGTGCTCCTCATCGGTCTACTAGCTTGTCAACTTCTTTGGGCAATTGAAGAGAGATAAATTAGGAAACCCCTAACAGCACCTCCTTTAGGGCTGAATACGTAGGCCGGTTCGACCTACGTATTATGTAAGATTACTGCGCACGAGACTTCTTCTGGGTAGTCGCGGTCGAGGACCTTTTTGCCGCCGCATTCTTTGATGCATTTTTTATTTTTGCACCACGTGGTTTGGCGGAAACCTGACGAGTTGTCCTTGCCTTAGGCAGAACTGCATTCAGCGCATCTTCGGCTTTTAACCAATGCTCCTGTTCGCGCCCTTCAGGCTGACCTTCGTCCAGCCAAAAAAGGTATGCTGCTTCACGGATTTTGGATTCTTCAATTTTCTGTTTCTTCACGATTGTCTCCAACGTAGTCGGTGGTAGAGCTCGAGATGTTAGCGCTAGCAATTTCAAGCAACATAGCACGTACACAATTGACTTACGTAAGGGAAGCCATAAGTTCTAACGTTTCGGAAAACCGTTAAAGTTGACGGCACTATTGCAGAGTTTTAGCTACTCCAAATTTTGCGACACACCTGATTCAGAGGTTCTGTCGCAAACTTTGTTCCCACCTATCAGGTCAAGCGTGGTTTTGGTGGTGCTGTCAGACAAATTCGAACCAGTCTCAGCTAGGCCAGTAAAGCTGCCCTTTATTCGGTACAAAGACCGCGCCACTCGGCAAGAGCGGCGGTGCGTGTCAGCTTGAAGGTATCTCTGCTGGCCAGCGATCTTTCCTGGTTGAAGTGGTTGTAGACCGAGGAATGGACGGCGGCGAACTTTTGCAAACTTCGCATTCGCCTGAAACGCTGCATCGGACTTTCGCGCCGTCGAAACGGCAGGTGCGAATTCTCAACGCGGTTGTTGAGCCACCTGCCCGTTCTTTGTTTTTCGAGTGCACCCAATTGTCTGAGCGCAGCCTTATAGGATGCGAATCGATCCGTGATAGTGTTTTCCGCTTTTCCGTGTCGCTTCATCAATTTCTTGAGGAATCTCAATGCGGCAGCTTTGTTTCGTCGTTTGGTGACGCCTGCTTCCAGCACTTCGCCCTCGTGATCAACAGCCCGCCAAAGATAATGCCGCTTGCCATTCACCTTCACGAAAAACTCATCCACGTGCCACTTCCATTTCGAGAATGCGCGCAGTTTCTGAACACGCTTCTGCCTGATCTCAGCAGCAAACATTGGGCCAAACCTATTCCACCAATATCGGACAGTTTCGTGACTCACGTCGATGCCTCGCTCGTGCAACAAGTCTTCAACATTCCGAAGCGAGAGCGGGAAACGGATGTACAGCATCACCGCCAGACGGATGATCTCGGGACTGGTTTTGAAATACTGGGGGATCATCGTTCCATGAGAAAAAGCTACGAAAGCTTCCTGCCCCGCTCAAGCAAAGCTCTTCTGACAAGACGCTTGAAAGAGACGCGTTTTGTAGCGCCGGATCGCTATTCAGCTCCCCGCCCGCCCAAAACTGATCTCTTCAGATGATCGCTGGCAGAAACTTAGTAGAGACCCGCGACCTTTGCCCTCAGTTTTATCAGTGATGCAACAGTGTCGATTGTGGGCGTTGCGATCCCGGTCAGTTGCCCCAATTCCTGCACCGAAGTGACCAGTGCGTCAATTTCCATTGGTCGGCTCAACTCCAAGTCCTGCCACATAGAGGTCTTGTGGGCGCCAACTGCTGCCCCGCCGTCAATACGTTTTTCAACATCTACCGGAAACCTGACCCCAAGTTTCTCAGCGATTTCCTGAGCCTCTAGCATCATTCCGCGCGCCACAGAGCGTGTGCCCGGATTGGTACATAATACATCAAGTGTTGAGTGGGTAAGAGCGGAAATAGGGTTGAAAGACAGATTACCCCATAGTTTCAGCCAAATTTCGTCCCGAATTCTTGGTCTCACGGGCGCACGCAACCCAGCGGCGGATAGTGCCACCGAAAACTTGGCAGCGCGGTCTGTTTTGGAACCATCAGGCTCGCCCAACGAAAAACGATTGCCTTCGACATGCTTGATAGTTCCCGGAGTAACGACTTCTGCGGCTGGGTAGACGACACATCCAAGAACCCGATCTGGCCCGAAACCGTTCCATTGCACGTTACCCGGGTCCAAAGACCGCAACCTCGTCCCTTCGTAGGGACCATCCAGTTTGTGGAAGTACCACCAAGGCACCCCGTTCACCCCACTTACTAGTGTTGTTTCGGCTCCAATCAGCGGCTGCATTGTGTCCACAACTGCTGGAACAGAGTGCGCTTTTAGTGTGATAAAGACATAATCTTGTGGGCCAAGATCGGCGGCATTGTCTGAGGCGCGTACTGGCACGTTGATCGGGTCCCGCCCATCCTCAAGGAGAGTCAGCCCTTTTTCTTGCATTGCAGCCAGATGTGGGCCACGTGCAACGACACTGACGTCGACGTCGGTCTGCGCGAGCTTCGCGGCCACGTAACCTCCGATAGCTCCGGCTCCAAAGATGCAAACTTTCATGTGTCTAAGCCTTTGCCAGTCCCAATTTAGCGGCCAGCCCGATCCTTTGTATCTTACCAGTCGCGCCTTTTGGAATCTCTTCGAGAATAACCACTGAAGTCGGCACCTTGAACTTTGCGAGCCGAGCGCCAACGAAATCCCGAACTTCCTGACCTGCAATCGCGGCTCCTTCTGAGAGCACCACCGCGGCCGCAATGTCTTCGCCAAGTTTTTCGTGCGGAACGGCAAAACAAACTGCCTGAGCAACGTCCGGGTGGCTCAGAAGCACGGCATCGACCTCAAGTGGGCTGATTTTTTCTCCACCGCGATTGATCAGCTCTTTGAGGCGTCCGGTCAGACGCAGATAATTCTCTTCGTCGAACGACCCCTGATCACCGGTGCGAAACCAGAGCTTTCCATCCGCTTCAAAGAAATTGTCTGCATTTGCCTGCGGGTTGCTCTCGTATCCCGGTGTCACGTTCGGACCGCTGATAACGATTTCTCCAACATCACGCGAAGCGATCAATACATTTTCCGTTTCGTCCGCAATTCTGACTTCGGGGCCTGCAGCTAATCCAACAGATCCGGACTTTTGCTTTTTCGGAGGAAGCGGGTTGCAACACATTTGGTGCGCGGCCTCTGTCATGCCGTAGGCTTCGATAACGGGTGCATCAAATGTTGCCACCAACTCTTCCATGACTGGTGCGGGCAAGGAAGCAGAAGAAGATCGAAGAAAGCGCAACCGCGATTGATCAATGATTGATTGGTTTCGTGCAGCTCGGGTCAGAATAGCCTGGTGCATCGTCGGAACCGCCGTGTACCAAGTCGGATCAACCTCAGCGACCTGTGAAAAAAAGCTAAGAGCGTTGAACCCAGGGGCGCAGCTAATTTGCGATCCGGCGCCTAAAGAAGCTGCGACTGCTGCGATCAGCCCATGGATATGGAACAGCGGCATGATGCTCAGACAACGATCATCGATTGTCAGTTTCAAAGATGAAGCCACATTTCTCGCGGACGCGTAGATATTAGCCTGCGTCAGCGGAACGATCTTGGGACGCGACGTTGTTCCTGACGTGTGGAGGATCAGGGCAACGTCATCTTCGCCCGGTGCGGATGTATCAGCCTCGCCAATCGGGTCACAGGATAAAATGGAAAACTGCCCAGCTGGATGTGAACTGTCGCAACACGCCCTCAGGATAGCGATGCCAAGGTCCCTCGCCGCCTTTACGGCAGGACCATTTTCGTTTTCGCTTGCAAGTAGAGCCTTGGCCTTCAAGTCTTTGAGGTAAAATACGTATTCTTCGTGAGTGTATGCAGGGTTTAAGGGCGCCGTCGTCGCCACTTGGGCAACGGATATGAATGCCGTCGCCATCTCTGGTCCGTTGGGCAACACAATTGCCACCCTGTCACCGCGCCCTACTCCGATCTGATGCAAATCCTCTTTGACCTTCGCGCAATGCTGGCGCAAACCAAGATAGCTCAACCAAGACCGGCCAGGGGCACCAATGGCATCTGCAGCGTCTGCGTGGTGTGCGATCAATTCAGCGACTAAATGGGGCATCTGTTATCCGTTTACAAAAGCGTCGGTTTCTTTCGCAAAGTAAGGTTGTCGCAGCAGGTCCTAAGTTACGCGTACATTCAGGCTGCCCAGCTTGTCGACGGCCAAGACCATAACATCCCCTCGGTTGACGGGACCAACACCAGAAGGTGTCCCTGAAAGGATAACGTCACCGGCCGCAAGCTCGAAGTAGTCGCTCAGGTACGAGATCATCTCGGGGACTTTCCAAATCATTTGGTTCAAGTCGCCTTCTTGCCGAACTTCACCATTCACCGTCAGAGTAATCGGACCTCTGTCGAGATGCCCGACCTTTGATGCCTTGTGAATTGGTCCGCATGGCGCCGAGCGCTCAAACGCTTTCCCAATTTCCCACGGGCGGCCCATCTTTTTCATCTGTCCTTGCAGATCGCGACGGGTCATATCAAGCGAAAGGCCGTACCCAAAGACATGATCCAATGCATCGTCCACCGAGATATTCGTGCCGCCGGACTTGAGCGCAACAAGCATTTCTGCTTCGTGGTGCACGTCGGAACTGTGTGGAGGGTACGGGAATTCCCCTGAAGGGTCCAAATTGTTCGGGTTCTTTTGAAAGAAAAATGGAGGTTCCCGGTTCGGGTCATGGCCCATTTCAATTGCATGCGCCGCGTAGTTTCGCCCAATGCAGTAGACACGCCGGACCGGGAACGTGCCGCCGCTCGCTACGGGTATGACATGCACCTGCGGCGCTGGAATTACATGATCTGACATCGCTTTCCTCCTGGACGTTTAACTGCCAAAGATCGGATTTCCAAACGGTCAGATACCTTCCGATCGATGCCACGCCACATTCAAACGGACGCGGCGGCTTACCAAGTCATCGCCAAAATTCAGGCTGTTTTGCAAGACCAACGGCCACAATCTGCCCCGACCATTTCCCGAATTGGTTGGGCGCCAGCGCCACTTCAGCTGTCGGACTGGATGCTCGTAGGCAGCACCCGCGAATAAACCGATTTCAGGTGATCCACCATGGCACTGGCCGCAAGCTCACAGTCGCCCTTTGCTATGGCAGACACGATCACATCATGTTCGCTAAAGCTGGAATAGTTTTCTGTGGGCTTTAAAGTTTCGCGTGGCTGCCCCCAAACAATCGATCTTCGAACTGAATTCAAAGTCTCAAAGAAGTATAAAAAGAGCTGGTTACGAGTGGAGCGAGCTATAGCGTAATGCAAATTATTGTCCCAAGCTTCGTACGTGCGCCAATCCTCTGCGGTACGACATTTGTCCGCGCAAAGCCTCATTTGCTCACGATCGGAACGTGTGGAATGGAGCGCTGCGAGGCGGCTAAGCTGCGGCTCGATCGTAAATCTAACGGATACAACCTGCTCAGGTTTAATTTGGTTGCCCAAATAAGTTACATCGGTGAGGTTGAGAACCGGCCTGGAACCAACAAATGTTCCCCGCCCCACATGACGCCAGATCAACCCCTGGGCCTCAAGCTCTGCCAACGCTCTTCGCAACTGATTGCGAGTTGTCCCGAGTTTTGAACACAGCTCACGTTCAGGTGGGAGCCTGTCGTTATGCCTGTAGCCGGCATTGTTAATCAGGTCGCGTACACTTTGCGCGAGTTCGGTTGGTGCGTTCATATCTCCACCCAATTTGGTGATTGGTTGATTGATTGAAACGCCAAGTCGGAAAAAACTCAAGGGCAAGACAAAAGCAAAAAACGAGTCGCTGGACGGTATCCGTGACCACAGCTTGACATCAGCACGAGGGAGGAGTGCCGAGTGCGGTTAGCAACTGTTTCCGTAGAAGGCCACGCCGTTTGCGTGGCAATACTAAACGATGGCAGCAAGTTGGACGTTTTGCGCGCAGCGCAAGTGCTTGGCAAAGCGCTGGACGCGGGTTCAATGCAGCAGCTGATCGCAGGCGGAGAAGATACGCTTGGCGTTTTGAATAGCCTCGTTTTATCGGCCGAAGTAGGTAATCTAAAGGACGCATTGGTCCCGGATGACGCGCCGTTTCTCGCGCCAATTCCTTCCCCGCGTAAGAACGTTTTCTGTGTGGGGCGCAATTACGCTGAACACATCGCCGAGGGCGAACGTGCACAAAACCAAAAAATTGGTGTAACAGAGCATCCGGTTTTCTTCACAAAACCGCCGACATCGATTGTGGCGCCAGAGGCAGACATTCTGATATTCCCCTCGGTCTCACAAGCCATTGACTATGAAGTTGAACTGGCAGTTGTGATTGGGAAACCGGGGCGAAATATAGCCAAGGCTGACGCATACGACCATGTATACGGCTATACTATCCTAAATGACATCACCGCACGCGACATTCAACGCCGACATGGTGGGCAGTATTTCAAAGGCAAAGGTTTAGATGGTTCTTGCCCATTGGGTCCCTGGATAGTGACTGCTGACGCGGTCAGCGATCCGCATTCATTGTCCATTGGAATAACAGTCAACGGAGAACAGCGCCAAAACGGCACTACGTCGGACATGATTTTCGACATTCCAACGCTGATCGCATCCCTATCAGAAGGCCTGACCCTGGAACCGGGCGACGTACTGGCGACCGGCACGCCGTCTGGCGTCGGATACGCAATGGACCCACCTCAGTTCCTAAAAGGCGGGGACACGGTGGTTTGTGAAATTTCAGAAATCGGCACGCTCAGGAATACCGTGCGCGCCGTGTAAGTGGCTCCTGCATCTCTGAAGCTGCTGGATGCCAACCATGCAAGGGAGGAAGACTAAAATGATGAACAGAAGGACTTTCACAGCGTCCTTGCTTTCGGCAGTTCCGGTAGCGGGAGCATTGGGAACAAAAGGTTTTGCGCAGGACTTGCGTAAGATCACTTTTGTGCAGCCGAGCCCATCGGCGATCAACTCATTTCCTGTTTTTGTCGCCATTGGAGAAGGTTACTTCGCGGACGAAGGTTTGGACGTGACCGTCGAGGCGATCAACGGTTCGGGAGCCGTGCTTCAGGCATTATCCGCCGGACAGGCGCACTTCGGTCGCCCAGGACCCGGCCCCTTGATTGCAGCACGCTCGCGTGATGTGGATGCCGTGCATATTTACAATGTTGCGGCGCGCAGCAACTTTGGCATCGCAGTGCCCGAAGACTCTGACATCCAAAACGTTGAAGAGTTGCGGGGCAAAGTTATCGGGACAGGTACAGCTGATGGCGCAGAAGTGGGCTTTGCGCGCAATGTGATGACCGGCGCAGGAATGAAAGAAGGTGAAGATTATACCTTCCTGACTGTCGGCGACGGTGGCCCTGCGACCGCGGCTTTTCTGAATGGCGAAATCGACGCGTATTCCGCGTCAACCGCTGACACGGCAATTCTGAACCAACGCGGAATGGCAGTGCGTGACATTACGCCTGCAGAATTCGGGCGTTTCTTCGGTAACGGCATCGCCACAATGGCCGACACAATCGCCAACGACCGCGAACTGGTCGAGGCCTGGAGCCGCGCTTTCGCTCGTGGTCATGCCTTTGCGCTGGATGATGCCAACCGCGAAGCTGTGTTGAAGCACCTGGCGGACGGCAATCCGCAGGAAGGCGAGGACAAGGAGTTCCAGTCAGCGCTGTTCGATGCCGTACGTTCGAAAACCATAGCAGCGGATCCAAGCAACGGTTTGGGATGGTACCCCGCCGAAGTTTGGCAGGAATGGCAAGACGCACTTGTTGCAGGTGGCGAAATTCCGGGACCGCTTGATGACTTGAGCGCTGCCTGGACCAATGAATTTGCCGCCATCGGCAACGAGGCCGCCAGCAAATGAACGCTGCAGCCGCAAAAGAGTTTTCCGGCGCGCCCTTGGGCACGCCGGTCTACGAATTGACCCATTTAAGCAAGACCTATGCACGCAATCTTGTTGTTGCGCTTGAGGACATTAATCTGACGTTACGGAAAGGAAGCTTCACTTCTGTAATTGGGTCCAGCGGGTGCGGGAAATCCACTCTGCTCAAGATCATGGCGGGTCTGATCCCTCCCACCAAAGGGCGTGTGATCCTACAGGGCCTGCCAGTCACCGGTCCCCGTCGAGATATTGGTATGATGTTTCAACAGGCGACACTATTTCCCTGGAAAACAGCGGTGGAAAACATCGTGTTGCCAATCGAGATCCGCGACGGAAAGGCAGCCGCCAAGCAAGCAATGGGCAAGGCTCACGAACTATTGGACATCGTGGGCTTGAAGGGTTTCGAAGACGTATACCCGAACGAATTGTCGGGCGGCATGGCTCAGCGCGCCTCAATCTGCCGTATGCTGATCACAGAACCAGCTGTACTTTTGTTAGACGAACCATTCAGCGCGCTGGACGAGCTGTCACGCGACATGATGAATATGGAACTGCAGCGGATTTGCAATGAACAGGATGCGACTGCTTTTCTTGTTACGCACTCTATTCAGGAAGCCGTTATTTTGTCCGACGAAATCGTCGTGTTGAAACCACGCCCGGGCAGGATTGCCGAAATTGTGAAGGTCGATCTGCCACGCCCACGCACGTTGGATATGATGACCACACCCAAGTTTGGCGCTATTGTAGACTACATTCGCGGCCTCCTGGATAAGGGAGAAGAAATGTGAGCGACGTTCATAACTACTCACCTGCCCTAAAAGACGCCGACACCGCAGAAGACACTGTATGGGAACAAAAAGTTCACTTTATCGACTCGGTCCCACGCTGGCTGGCGATGACCTTTGTCTTCGTGGTTTTCGTCGGCACTTGGCAAATTGTTACGAGCCTTAAGCTGGTTTCCCCAATCATTCTGCCTACACCGTTGGAAACCCTGAAAGATATGATCTTCGTGGGACAAAATCTATTGACTGGCGGCTACATGCTTGGGGCGCTGTGGATCACAATCAAAGAAGTTATCTATGGTTTTGCACTGGCAATCGCGATCGGATTTTCGCTGGGCGTATTGGTGGGGGAAACGGCATTTGGTGAAAAGGCAGTGATGCCTTACCTGGTGGCGATAGATACCATGCCAAAAGTGGCATTTGCCCCACTCTTTGTAGCGTGGTTGGGCTTTGGTATTGAATCGAAGGTGGCGCTTGCTGCCTTTATCGCGACATTTCCAATCGTGGTCGGTACTGCGGCTGGGCTTCACGCCGCCGATGAAAACGCGCGTATGCTTTTCAAGACGATGGGCGCAAGTCGGATGCAGACATTGTTCAAGATGAAACTGCCGACTGGCCTGCCGCAGATTTTTACCGGCCTCAAGATCGGAGCAGTCGGCGTTATGGCCGGTGCGATCACAGGAGAATTCCTAGGCGGTGGCAAGGGATTTGGCGAACTTATTCGGGTTGCCGCCTCGCAGCTCAACACGCCGCGCGTCTTCTCGTTAATCCTGTATCTCAGCCTTGTCGGTCTGGTCGTATTTGCGTCGGTGGTTTGGACACAGCGTAAATTGGTGTTCTGGCACAAGGAACAGGTGGGAAGAGATGACTTCTGAGCCTTTGAAAATTGACTGCCACACCCTGCGTGAATTTGTGGCGGCCGCACTCGAAACTCGAGGTGTGCCAAAATCAGATGCGGACAAGGTGGCCTCGACGATGGTTGAGGCCGACATTTATGGCTATGGCACGCACGGTGTTTTTCGCCTTCGACAGTACCTAGCCCGGCTGGCGGGAGGTGGCTCCAATCCTACGCCCAAAGTCACAGTAGTACATGAGACCGCTGCAACCGCTTTGATCGACGGAGATGACGGCCTCGGCCATCTGGCTATGACGGCGGCTCGGGATCTTGCAATTGAAAAGGCAAAAGAGGCCGGCATCGGATGGGTTGGTGTACGGCGCGGCAATCATGCTGGACCACTGGCACTTTATGTACGTCCACAAGCCGAGGCAGGGCTGCTTGGTATGGCCGCGGCAGTGGGCAGCGCGAACCACGTCCCGCCCTATGGCGGTAGCGACTTGCTTCTTGGTACCAATCCCATTGCTTTTTCCGCCCCCGTCGATGGTCCCGACCCGTTTGTGTTTGATATGGCGACGACAGTTGCCGCGATGGGCAAGATCAAGACCCTGTTGCAGCAAGGCGAACCTATGCCCGAAGGTTGGATGGTTGGGCGTGATGGCAATCCGTTAACGGACCCTGCCCGCAAATCAGAAGGGTTTCTTTTGCCGATCGGAGGTCCGAAGGGTTTCGGCCTTTCCGTGGCCATAGGGTTGATGGCCGGAGTCTTGAACGGCGCTGCCTTCGGCTCTGACGTGGTCAACTTCACATCAGACACAACCTCATCCACAAACACAGGCCAATTCGTAATGGCGCTTGATCCGGCGGCCTTTGGAATGGAAAAAGACTTTGCTTCGAATGCAGCCCGCGTCTTCTCTGAAATGCGCGCATCCGACCCCCTGCCCGGTCATGACCCGGTACGCCTGCCCGGAGACGGAAAAACGGCCGCAGCTGAGGCCCGTCGCAAAGACGGTGTAAGCCTCAACCCCGCTCTTTGCCGAGACCTCAACAATCTTGCCCTGGACTGTGGACTGACTCCCCCGTTTCCTGATGTTAACACTGACTAGCGGCATATCTTTGGGAAGCCGGTATGCACTTTTGACCAGGGTTTAGCGAGGCGTCACTTCTGGCTTCAGCGCTTTCACAAGCGCCGAAAGTTTGTTCATCATGTGAAGTTTCATAGCCTTACCAAGCCCATCTGCATCTCGGGCCTTGAGCAACTCCATCATGGTTTCATGTTCGTCAATTGCCTGAGCCCAACGCTCGTCCGACAAGTTGGCCATAAAACGTGCACGGCGGACCCGCGCGGCCAAAAGCTTGTGGTGGTTTCCCAGTATGTCGTTTCGCGCGCCCTTTATAAGTGCCTGATGGATGTCTTGATTGGCTTTAAAGTACGCCTGCCGATCACGCGCCTCGTACGCGCTCAGCATATCCTCGTGGCTACTTTCAATCCGTTGAATTTCCGCAACGTCCATTTGCTGACACGCTAGTTCCCCCGCCAGTTGCTCAAGCGCTGCGAGCACTGGAAACGTTTTTTCCAATTCTTCCCTCGTAACACTCGCGACACGGGCACCCCGGTTGGCTTGAAGCACCACAAAGCCTTCGGATGCAAGAACCTTTAGGGCCTCTCGCAATGGTGTCCGGGAAACACCCAATGAGTCGCAAAGCTGTTTCTCGGGCACTTTCTCACCCGGTTTCAAAACGTCTTCGACGACAAGATTGCGCAAGCGTTCGACCAACTCTTCATGAAGGGTCGGGCGATTAATGCTATCCGTCAGGTTCATATCCACATCCTAATATTCAAGGACCATATCCAGCAGGCGCGCGACGTGCATTGCTTGGCGCTGCGTACCTTCGGCGATTTGGTGGCGGCATGATGTTCCATCGGCCACAACAATTGCATCCGCAGGCGCCGCCTCCAAAGCTGGAAACAGGTCGAGTTCCGCCATCTTGATCGAGACATCAATAGTGCCGGGCGCGTATCCAAATGCCCCTGCCATACCACAGCAACTGCTTTCAAGCATATGAACCTGTGATGCGGGAATACGCTTAAGTAAGTTAACCATCGGTGTGACGGCATCGTGCGCTTTCTGGTGGCAATGACCATGCACATAGATGGGGCGATCTATCGCTTTGAGAGGCAGTTCCGGCTGTTTGGCCAGAAATTCCTCAAAGGTATGAGTGGCATTGGACAGCAACTCCGCATCCTGCCCCGGACAAAGAGCCAAATATTCGTCCCGGAAAGTGAGGATAGAAGAAGGTTCGAGACCGACTACCGGTATGCCCTGTGCAACCGCTTCTCGCGTCGCGTCAATCACGCGCTGTGCCTCTTGACGCGCTTCTTCCAAGCAACCCACAGCCAACAGAGTACGCCCGCAATCCAGCGGCCTTCCTGTTTGGTCATCTCTTGCTATGGCAACCCGAAGCCCTAGCGCACGCAGAACCCGGACAGCGGCGCGCAGATTGTCTGGCTCGAAATATCGGTTGAACACATCGGCAAATAGAAGCACCTGCGGATCTGTGTCTTGGGCCTCGACATCCCGGAACGGGTCAGAGGACCACACCGGCAGGTCACGTCGCGCCGAAATTCCAGCCGGTTTTTCCAGTAGTTTGCGCAAAGGGCCAATTTTATTCCGGGCATTCAAAAGCCACGCAACTTTAGCTGCTTTAGGTGCATATCTGGGCAGATAAGCTATTAATTTGTCTGCCAATGTCAGCCCGTCTTTTTTACGCTTCGCTGAAAGCACTTCGATCTTCATGCGGGCCATATCGACGCCAGTCGGGCATTCACGCGCACAAGCCTTGCAAGACACGCAGTATTCCATCGTGTCCTGCATTGCGTCCGAAGTTAAACCGCCCGGCAACTGTCCGCTAATCGCAAAACGCAACGTGTTTGCCCGCCCACGTGTGGCATCACGTTCGTTACGGGTCGCACGGAAGGAGGGACACATAACCCCGCCCTTGAGCTTGCGACATGCCCCGTTGTTATTGCACATCTCGACGGCGCCCTGAAATCCTCCTCCGGCACCCGGCCAAGCAGACCAGTCCAGCGCCGTTTCGAATTGCCGAACTGAGTAGTCCGGGCTGTAGCGGAATAGGCGGCGATCATCCATGGCCGGCGCATGTACGATCTTGCCGGGGTTCATTAGCCCGTAGGGGTCAAACCGGGCCTTAACCTGTTCAAACGCAGAAACGATACGCGGGCCGAACATCTTTTTATGAAACTCTGATCGCACGATCCCATCACCGTGTTCGCCTGAATGAGACCCTTTGTATCTCTTGACTAGATCAAAGGTCTCTTCGGCAATCGCCCTCATTGTCCGGACGTCTTTATCCTGCCGCATGTTCAGGACAGGACGAACATGGAGACAGCCGACTGAGGCATGCGCGTACCATGTCCCTTTTGTGCCGTGCCGGGTAAAAATTTCCGTCAGGCCAGCGGTATAATCGGCGAGATCAGGCAACGGGACGGCGCAATCTTCCACAAAAGAGATCGGCTTGCCGGCCTCCTTCATCGACATCATAACGTTCAACCCGGATTTTCGGTATTCGGCGATCGAGTTTTGCAGTTTGGTATCAGTAACTGATACAATCCCGCCCCAACGGTTTTCAGTCCCGCTGAAATCAAACCCGAGATCTCCCATCAGTTGCGATAGCTCGACCAGCTTTGCAGCATTGGCGTCAGCGCTACCCTCAGCAAATTCCACTAACAACAACGCTTCAGGGCTGCCTTCTACAAACGCCTCAATCGTACTGCGGAACAGCGGGATTTCACGCCCCAATTCGATCATGGTGTCGTCGATCAACTCTACCGCCTGCGGTCTGAGCGTTACGAGGTGCTGCGTAGCCTCCATTGCCGCACGGAATGTCGGGAAATGACATACGCCGGTAACTTTTTCGCCCGGCAATTGCGCCAGTTTCAGCTCCAATTCCGTGAAATAGGCCAGCGTGCCTTCTGATCCCACCAGCAAATGGGACATGTTGACATCGTTACCTACGAGCGCGTCGATGTTGTATCCGCCTACACGGCGCTGAACTTTGGGAAACCGGGCATCAATTTCCGAAGCCTCGCGACGCCCCAGAGCACGCATGTCTTCAACAAGATCCGCATACTCGCCAGATGCCGCCGTATCGGCGCTGAACCGTGCTTCCATGCCGTTACTGAGGATTGCACTTATTGCTCGGACGTTGTCGCGCATGATCCCGTAGCGCAGAGACTTTCCACCCGACGAATTGTTGGCCGCCATCCCTCCCAAAGTGCATCGAGACGCGGTTGAAGGATCAACAGGAAACCACAGACCATGCGGCTTCAATGCTTGATTCAGTTGATCCAGAACGACACCCGGTTGAACGCGGGCGATGCAGTTCTCAACGTCCACGTCCAGAATGCGATTAAAGTGCCTGGTGTTGTCCAGAACAACGCTTTGATTGACCGTTTGCCCACATTGCGATGTACCGCCGCCGCGCGGAAGAACAGAGCTTCCTTCGTCGCGCGCAACAGTCATCACAGCCTGAATATCTTCTGTGGATCGGGGAACCACCACGGCCTTCGGTACCATCTGATAGATCGAAGCGTCGGTCGAATACCGTGCACGCGATGCCGCATCAGCCATCACCTCACCCTGTACATCAGACAGCAGTCGGCGGTGCAACGATTCATGTTCAAGCATCGAGTCGCCCTCCCTTCCCAGCTAGCCAACTAGAGGCTTCACTTCTCCGTTGACTGAATAATGAATTCATAATTACATTTTTCCAATAGGTAATCACGCCACTTTCATGACACCAACGGAAGGATCAGTTCAGATGCGCCAGGCGGGCAGACATTTTTTGCAAATCCCAGGGCCAAGTGCTGTGCCGGAACGCATCCTGAAGGCCATAAGCATGCAGACCATCGACCACCGGGGGCCAGATTTTGCAGAAATAGGCCACAAGGCCCTCGCTGGGATGAAAACGATTTTCAAGACAGAACAAAACGTCTTTATCTATCCTTCATCCGGTACAGGCGCGTGGGAAGCTGCGCTTGTGAACACAGTGTCGTCGGGCGGAAAAGTTCTTATGTACGAAACAGGACATTTCGCATTCATGTGGAGTAACTTGGCTGGAAAAATTGGGTTGCTACCAGAGTTGATTGAAGGGGACTGGCGTGGCGGTGCGGACCCCAATCAGATCGAAGACCGCTTGCGCGCAGACAGTCAGCACGAGATCAAGGCGGTATGCGTCGTCCACAATGAAACTTCTACAGGGTCTGTCTCGCCTATCGAGGACGTGCGCAGGGCTATGGACGCAGCGAAACACCCTGCACTTCTAATGGTCGACTCAATCTCCGGCCTTGCATCGATCGATTTCAGGTTTGATGACTGGGGCGTAGATGTTTGCGTCTCAGGTTCGCAAAAGGGACTGATGCTACCACCCGGTTTGAGCTTCAATGCTGTAAGTGATCGTGCGTTGGAGAATTCAAAAACCGTGACAACACCACGCAGCTATTGGGATTGGCAGGATATGGTCGGGCCAAACCAGAAAGGGTTTTTCCCTTACACCCCCGGAACCAATCTTCTTTACGGATTAATTGAGGCCATCGACATGCTGCATGAAGAAGGGCTGGACAACGTATTTGCTCGGCATTCGCGCCACGGAACCGCGACACGGGCTGCCGTGCAGGCATGGGGTCTCGAGGTTCTGTGTGCTCGCCAAGGTCAGGAATCGGGAGTCCTGACCGCTGTCAAAGTGCCGGAAGGGCATTCCGCCGACGCCTTCCGTGCGACTGCGCTGAAGCACTACGACATTTCACTTGGAAACGGCCTGTCCAAAGTGGCCGACAAGGTTTTCCGCATAGGTCACTTGGGCGATTTCAACGACCTTATGTTGATGGCCACACTCTCAGGCGTAGAAATGGGGCTCGACAAGAGCGGCGTGCCTCATAACGCAGGCGGCACGCAGGCTGCGTTGGAGCATCTCAAGGCTGCGTGACGCTGGACAGAGACTCTAAAAACGCCACAAGATCCGCGATCTCCCGTTCCGTCAAATTCAGTTCGGAAAGTATCGACTCACCATCGGCGTGAAGCCTTTCCTTATCTAATTCGCTGTAGTGTCTTATCACAGCATCCAAGTCGATCAAACTACCGTCATGCATGTAAGGGGCAGTATCAGCCACACCCCGCAGACTGGGCGTCCGAAAGGTTCCAAAGTCAGAATGGCTCCTGCGTACTTTTCGCACCACCCAAGCACCTTGCTTTTCCGAATCGTCGTTCCAGTTTCCGCCCAGTGTGTAAGGGCTTGACAGCAAAAAGTTCAGTCCTCCGAACCGCCCTTCGTCGACTTCGGTTTCGCTCAGAAAATACGGAACGCCGGCGTCATGAAACTCATTGTTGGAAAACCTCGGGCCGTTGTGGCAAAACACGCAATTCCCGCGCCCTAAAAACAGCTGAAGACCTCGCTGGGCTGCTTCGGGGTAGTACGCAGCCGCTGGAAAATCTCGACGCTCTAAGGCATCGCGAAAATCGTCAAACTGCGTCCGGTCGGTCACCAAAGTCTCCAAGTAAGCCGAAAGAGCTTTTGCAGTATTCACCAGAACAAGCTCTGGGCCTTGATCTTGGATGACACCAAAAATTGCTTCAAAGTCATCAGTGTAGGCACTCTCCGAGATGGCTGTCTTTAGGCTTGCGTTGGTATGCGCCATCTCTTCAGCTTCGATGATTGGATGCAAACTGGCCGCCCAAAGGTTATCGCTTTTGCCACCCCACCCATACCAGCGGAGTCCGGCCAGGTTCCGCAGTGATGGAGTGTTTCGATCTAACAATACACGGCCGAGCGTCCGCTCCTCTGGAGTTGTAAATGCCTGTTCCGGATCATGACAACTTGCGCAAGAAAATGCACCGTCGACGGACAACACCGGATCGTTGAATAAGGCCTCTCCAAGCGCGATCGCTCTGGCATTGTTCGAAACTCTATTGCTTGGGTCCGAATGGAAGGATGGTGGCCAAGGCCCAAAGGAAAGCGCTTGTTCAATTTCGTCTGCAGACAACAAGACCTCTGCACGCACTGCACCTGTCAGGGCTATTAGCGCAGCTGTAAACCACAGCTTCATTTCAGCGTAATTTCTGACGTATAGAAAATTGATTGGCCATTGATGTCGACACCAACCTGCAGCTCCCACAAACCCGGCATGTGAAACAGCATATCATCAACACGGAACGCTCCGCCGCCCAATGCGCTAACTTTGGGGGTATAGTTCATACCGTGTCGATGAGCGGGCATGATTGCATCCACACGCATTTGGCCCACGGCAGTTTCACTACAAATAGAAACCAGTACGGAAAACGGTTGAGCCAACGGAATTTCATCGACGGAAAGATAAACCTCGGGTGCGTTTTGAACTTCCGAAATCATACGTTGCCCAATTACATCACAAGCAAAAGCCGTGCTGGACCAAATCATAAAACAGACGGCGCAACGGATCATTTTGATGTCAGCAAACGTTCTGCGTTGGCATACGCGATGTTGTCTGCGATCCGATCCGGCAGCAGATCCAACCATTCACGCGAAAAATCGGCATGAGGTCCTACGTAATACCAACGTTCCGGGGCAAATGTATCCGTACCAACCATGAAACGATCCGGATGGGCTTCGAAAGCCTCCTTCCAATCGGGGTCAATTCTGCCTCGTGAAGCCATGTCTGAACGAAACGCCAGGTCGGCCCAAAGCCTGGGATACGTGTCCAGCGCGTCAACAACGCTCGCTGGATCATCAAAGCCAGAGTGCGCCCACAATACCCGAGCTTCAGGCCAGGTTTCGAAGATCAGGTCCACTGCCTCTCGATCGCCGTGGTGGTGTAGAATGAGGTTCCGCTCTTTCGCCAGTGCAATCATGCGCTGGATGACCGGCGTTGTGATGTCGTCACCGTAAGCGTGAAACTCGCCGATGGCTTCGTAGTCGTTCTTGGCCAGGTTTTCTTCCAAATAGTCAATTACAGTTTCATCGTGCATCCATGTGTTGATTTCACCGCGACGACGGTACGGGCGCAGTGCTGGAACGACGATGTCCGGTGCCGCGGCTAACAAAAGCTGAGTGCCATTGTCATTCGAGCTGGAAACCAGGGCTTTACGCACGCCCGCATCCCGAAGGATATTAGCCACCTGTTCGGGAGGAACCAGTTTGACGGCATCGTGGCTGTAATGAATATGCGCGTCAAAGATCGGGCGCTCTTCTGCGATAGCACTACTGCAAATCAGCGCGGCACCTAATATGAAGATTTGTTTCAGCACCTCAAGCCTCCTCAATATCGTTCAGACTTTGGCAAGCTTCACATCGAACTTCACGTGCAAGAATGGTTCAGTGATCTTACCAGAAAGCTCCATGCCATCAGGAAATTCTGAAACTGGCCTTTCAACATAGGTCATCACCAGATCATCCCGAACACCAAACACTGTATCCTGATCCAAATAAGGATCGTCGTCGGGGAAAATCTCAGTGACCAAAGAACGGTAGCCAGGAGCTTTGACGATATAGTGCAGGTGCGAAGGTCGCCAGGGATGGCGGCCGCAGGCGCGCAGGATATCCCCGACAGGCCCATCTGACGGTACCGTGTATTCAACTGGCTTGACGGTCGTGAATGCATACTTACCGTCGTCACCAGTAGTCATCAGGCCGTGAAAAGAATAGGTGTCCTGTTCTTCGTCTTGGCTTGCATACATTCCATTCGGCGCGGTTTGCCAGATATCCAGCTCTGCACCGGAAATCGGATTACCATCGGTGTCCCGGATCACGCCTTCAGCAAGCAGCACAGGTCCACCGTAGTGGCGCTTCATATCCCCGCCGAATGGCAGAGGGGGCGCGCCAGAGACATGGAAAGGGCCAAGTACGGACGAACTTGTTGCATCAGAACTTGAATGCAACATGTCCACCAATGACGACAGGCCCAGCACATCCGAGGCGAGCACGAACTCATGCCTGTCCTCTGATTCCACGGCAGCGCATCCCTCCAGAAACGCAATCCCGGCGCGCCATTCGTCATGTGTCAAGTTGGTTTCCCGCGCGAAGTCATGGAGGTGTTTGACCAGAGACCCTATGATTTCTCTCATCCGCGGATCGGTGTCTTTGGACAGGTATCCCATGAACACGTCGGTGATATTGTCTTTGGTAACAGAGCGCATCTGCGCCTCCTTAAATCAGGGCAAGGCTGAGGATCGGGAACTCGATCAGAATAAACAGAACGATCAGCATAACGAACGCAAAGGGAAGTGCGCCCATAAACACATCCTTGAGCGATATTCGGTCATCGTTGATCGTCGATTTGATGACGAAGCAAGATATCCCCAAAGGCGGGGTCAAAAGCCCAATTTCGGCGCCGACCACAGTGATAATGCCAAACCAGATCAACGACATGTCCAAGGCTTCGGCCATGGGCAGGAACAGCGGGACGACGATCAGAATGATGGACGCCGTATCGAGCAAAGTTCCCAGAAAAAGCATCAAGAGAACGTAGAGCAGCATGATCGACCAAAAGGACGCGGAATTTCCCGCGAGCAAATCCTGCAACTGATTGGGCAGCCCGGCCAGCCCCAGCATGCGACTATAGATCGAAGCCGCCGTAATCAGGAACAAGATCGCCGCTGTAATGTGACCGGTTTCCAGCAACGCGTCCCAGAACGCTCTTGGTGTCATGGACTTGCGTACGACTGCGATCACGAGCGCAACCAGTGCCCCAGCTGCACCCGCCTCGACAGCGGTTAGCCATCCTGTGTAAATGCCACCGAGCACTACCGTGATAATGAACAATGTGGGCAGGGTCTTGGATGCGATCTCGCGCCCGGACATCCATTCGGTGTCTTCGACGACCCGGCCGCCCACAAATGCAGGTGTGAAACGCCCCATGACCCAGATCGCGCCCACATAAGCTATTGCCAGCATGATACCGGGTATTACTCCCGCCAGAAACATGTCCCCTACGGACTGTTCGGCGACAAAGGAATAGATGATCAGCATCGCCGAGGGTGGAATAATCATCCCCAAAACCGACGACCCGGCCACAACCCCAACCGCAAAACGTGGATTATATGCCTGTGCCATCATCTGCGGGACCGAGACCTTGGTGAACACTGATGCGGACGCAATGGACGACCCGGTAACGGCCGCAAACACGGCATTTGCTCCGACGGTCGCCATTCCGATACCGCCTTTGACCTTGCGAAATCGCATGGTCATGACCTCGTAAATGTCCCTGCCTAGTCCCGCTTTTGAAACGATGAGGCCCATAAAGGTAAACAGCGGGATTGTCGCGAAACTGTATTCCATCGCGCTGTCGCCGACCGCAACCTTCAGCAGGTTGAGCGCAAGCGTGAAGTTGTCCCGCATCAGCCAGATCGACACGAAGGAGACCACGCCCAAAGCAATCGGAATGTAGACGCCCGCGTAAATCAGAAAGACGATGGCTACGACCGAGATCAGGCCAATCTCTATCGGCGTCATTCTGCGTCCTCGTCATGTTCAGGTGTGCGAATAAGTTGCGGGCGGTCCTGCGCCGTGACGACCTTGAGCAGGAAAATCACGCAGGCAAGCGCAGTACCGCACGCGATGACCAGTTTAACCGGCCACCATGGCAGTGTGAAAAGACCCGGAACTCCGAAATAGTCCTGCGTCTCCCACATATGAAGAAATTCAGGGAAGGTCACATAAGCGATCAAGGCCATGAAGATCGCCGAGGCGGCGTTTATAATGCGTCTGAGGTTGGCCGTCAGGCCGGGGCGGCGGTGGTGTATCAGGTTCAGGAACCCGTCCGAACGTGTCAGCCGGTCCACCCTGACCACGTCGGGCAATTGCAGAAAAACAATCATCACGACCGAGAACTGCACCATTTCGTAAGTGCCTCGAAGCGGAGCCGAAAACAGCCCGCGCGCAACGACGTCGACATTCAGAATGACCACCAACGCTAGGACGACGAGCGTGCCCAAGGCGTTGGCGGTTATTGCAAGCGAATTGGCGACCCGCGACAGGACGGCAACTGCGGTCTTCAGCATGTCTGGCCCCTTTCTCGGGTCGCTGAACGATTATTCGGCCGTCCAGTCCCGCACACCAGTGAAACCGGCATCCTGAAGCTTGCCGAGATAAGCGGCCAGCATATCTGTGCCCTGCTCGCCGTTCTCATTCAGCGTTGCAGCCCATTCCTGCGCAACATTGGGCATCGCATTTGCCCACGCAGCGCGGTCTTCGTCCGAGATTTCAATGATCGATCCGCCAGCTTCTACAAATGCATCTCGTGACGCAGCGGCTCGATCCATTGCAATACCTGCCACGTGGTCACGGTAGTCGATAGCCACGGCCTGGAGTACGTCTTTGACCTCGTCAGGCAGATTTGCCCAGTAATCGGCGTTGACTGTGACTGTTTTTGTATTCACCGCGCCAAGGTCTGCCTTCAACATGTAAGGGGCCACTTCTACGATCTTGAACGTCTTGGAAGCTTCCGGCCAAATCATCACGCAATCGACAAGGCCGGTTTGAACCATGTTGTAGAAATCAGTGAGGCCTCCGCGTACGCCCGCCGCGTCCTTGATACCCTCGAGGTAGCGCAAGTTCAGGCCGGCACCCGCGATCTTGCGTCCTTCAAGATCTGCAACTTTCTCGACCGGCTCTGAGCAGAACATCTGATACGTGTCGAGCACAACGCCCGTCGCCAGATAAACCTGATTTTGCGCAGCAAACTCATTCTGCATAGCCGGGTATTCTCGCGCGATCTCGTCAACCGCCTTGGCCACTGCACGGGCATCCGACGCGACGAATGGTGTCGAGCCCGAGATCCCCTGACTAGGCAGCTTGGATGAATGGAAGATGGTTGTGACGATGCCAATATCCCCCAAACCCAGCTGTACGCCTTCCAGAACGCCCTTGGGCTTTACGATCGAACCGCCATAGTTTTCTTGCCAGTTCATCTTGTAGTTGCCGGACTCGGCCAACCGCTTGTCCACTTCGGGAATAAAGAAGTTTGTGAATTCCTTCACCCACAATGCCCGGTCCGGGTAACCATCAATCACAACAGCTGAAATGGTTTCTTCTGCGACAACGGGCAGCGCCATAACGCTAGCTAAAGCGGCGCCCATTAGACTGCGTTTGGTCCAGTTTTTCATTTCTCTCCTCCCAGAAAGTCGGGTCTTTTTTATTTGTTTGCTTTGACCCAGTTGACGGTCAGGTCGGTGCCTGCCGCTTCAAACAGTTTTGCGATGGCGCAATATTTGGCTGTCTCCTCACCCACGCGTGTCAGCTCCTCCTGACTGGCGGGGGTTTCACAATTCTCGGTGAGTTCAATTTCCGGAAACGGAACTTCAATCTCCTCCTCCATCAGGACACCGCGCCGGTCCAACCTGCATTTCGCGTCGATTGTCACTTTGCCTAGATCAATTCCCAAACGGTGCGCATTTTTGTGCCCGATGACGTTGGTACAGGCGATCAGCGCTGCCATCGCGATTTCAGTCGGAGACGGACCAAGATTTGTCCCGCCCCGCTCGACAGGTTCGTCGATAACCACATCCAGATCGCGTATTGGTAGCTCAGTGCGCGCGTGTGTCGGGCACCGAGCTGTCGTGCGGTAAGTCACGACGGGTTTCACTTTCATACCCACGGCAGCGCCTCCTCATGCATAAGAACAAACCTTTTCAAACTGAAATCGCGGAAGTTTGTGAAACAAACCTGTTTCATCCGCGTAGCCCAGATTGCAAAGAAAATTGGACTTGAGCGTCGTGCCCGCGAAGAACTCCTCATCGACGATCTTGTTCGAAAAACCTGACATGGCGCCGACGTCCAACCCGACAGCCCGGGCCGCAATCATGAAGTAAGCGCCCTGAAGCGTGCCATTTCGAAAGGCCGTGTCTGCCACGTAGTCAGGCTTGTTTTCGAACAATGGCCGACGGTCTTCGTGCGGGAAAAGAAAGGGCAGTTCCTTCCAGAAGTCCATGTCATAGGCAATGATCGCCGTGACCGGAGCATCCATCATCTTTGGCACATTCTTCGGCTTTAAAGACTTTGCAAGCCGCTCTTTCCCTTCGGGACTTTTCACGAAAACGAAGCGCGCGGGCAACGTATTCATGCTGGTCGCGCCGTTGATCGTGATGTCGTAGATCTCTTCAAGAAGGTCGTCAGAAACAGGCTTGTTGGTCCACGCGTAGTGCGATCTGGATTCGCGCAGGATCAAGGCGATCGCGTCATCCGACAAGCGTGGAATGCGCTCGCGCAGATCGCGGTGATCTTGCTGCGCCTTGGCGCGAAGTGCCTCCAGCTCTGCTCCGGTTGGTGCGCTCATGCTGCAGCCACCTTGGACTTGGCATCCTTTTCGTCAATGATTGGGCTGGCGCAGATTCCGATGCCTTCAATCTCGACCTCAACGGTTTCGCCTGGCTTCAACCAACGGGGATTGGGCTTTTTGGCGTGCCCGACACCAGGAGGCGTACCTAGCGCAATCAGATCCCCTGGCTCCAAAGTAGTATATTCCGAAATCGTCGCGATGACCTGACGAACCCCCCAAATCATGTTGGCGGTATTCGAGCTTTGAAGGATTTCATCACCCACACGGCTTTCGATCTTCAGACCTGATGCCCCTTCGGGCAACTCATCCGGAGTCACGGTGAAAGGACCGATCGCGCCCGTGTCATCAAAGTTTTTGCCGGGCGTCCACTGAACGGTTTTGCGCTGATAGTCCCGCAGCGAACCATCGTTGAATACAGTGTAGCCAAAGACATAATCCAGTGCGTCCCGCTCCGAGATATGGCGTCCGCGCTTTCCAACGATCAGCATAAGTTCGGCTTCGTAGTCGAGCTTCTCGGAACAGGCAGGCCGCACCATGGGTTGCCCCGCCGCCATGATCGAGTTCTTCCCGCGCATGAACAGCGTCGGATACTCTGGAATATCATACCCGCCTTCCTTGATGTGGTCCGTGTAGTTCAACCCCATGCAAATGATCGTTCCTGGAGCGGTAACGGGCAATACCGGAGTGATGGAAGACACGGGCACACTGTCTGCCGTGTCAATTTTGCTGGCAAGTGAGTCGGCCAGTTCAGGCTTGGCTATCAAACCCATCAAATCCGAACCGACAGCAGGGTCCAAAGCCGTTAGATTCACTGCGTTTTCGCCGTTTACAGCAAAAACCGCTGTGCCTTCCGAAGTCTCTCCCACCAGGTATTTCATTTTCACCATCCATGTCAGTTCGCTTGATTTTTGCCGACTATTTTGCCATATGTCAAATAATATCGATATTTTTGGAGGCGGCAAATGGTTGCTTGGGCAGACTACAAATCAGGAGCAAAAAGCCGCGGTGCGCTTGCTTTGGAGCTTTACGTCGCGCTGAGCACGCCAGCCAAAGCGCCCGAAGATGTAAAGGCGTCTCTGCCAGATCACTTGGCGTATCAGGCGCAACTTGAACGTTCGGGGCAGCTGGCTTTTGCAGGTCCCATGTCAGATGAAACCGGCGAGCATATGCAGGGGATGGGGCTGATCATCTATCGCGCCGACAGCCTTGAGTCCGCCCGGAAGCTGGCCGAAGACGATCCCATGCACAAAAGTGGGGCACGTAGCTTTGTACTTCGGCGCTGGTTGATCAACGAAGGCTCGCTGAACCTTTCAGTTGGTCTATCGACTGGAACGAGTGCCCTCAGTTAAGAGCACTCAAGAGTATTTGCCGCGAAATAGGAACAGTCGGATATGGGCGCCATGCTTGATACTGAGGGCAAAGAGACATCAGCCACTCATGGAGCGTATCGAAGGCTGCGCGAAATGATCCTGACCGGAGTATTACCTCCGGGCCAAAAACTTAAGATCGAACAGCTTCGCGGGCTTTTGGACACTGGCGCCAGTCCGGTTCGCGAAGCGCTTAGCCTTTTGACTTCGGACATGTTGGTCGAGCGGATTGATCAGCGCGGATTTCGGGCAGCGCCTGTCAGCAAGTGTAACTTTGAGGAAATCCTTCTGCTTCGATGCAACCTTGAAGAAACCGCGTTGCGCGCTTCCATCACCAATGCGGATGCGGCCTGGGAAGATCGGCTTGTCTTGCGTCACCATCATATGAAAAAGGCCAGCCAGAACGGGGCACGAGACTTTGAGGACGCTCACAAGGCGTTTCATATGGCCTTGTTGGACAATTCGAAACTGCCGTTGCTGCTGCGGTATTGCTCGCAGCTTTACGACCTGAACATTCGCTACCGCTATCTGGCGGCCGGCGGGTCGAGCTACAAAAAGCGAGACATCGCCGCCGAACATCAGCAAATCCTGGACGCCGCATTAAATCACGACGCAGACAGCGCAACCCGGCACCTGATCGATCACTATCGTCGGACGGGCGAATACCTCAGCAGCCAGATGGAGCCCTGAAATGCAGCGGAACTGGTTTCTGGGCGATCTGCTTGATCAGTTGTTCGACCGCCCCGGCAAGAAGCGAGGCAAAGACGACAAGCGATCCATATCAGAGCTGTGTGAAGCACTCTTGTCTGCAGAAGGTGAAGTATCGGGTTTCGTGCTCGCATCCACGATATTGGATCGATACCAGACGTTGGACGACACGGAAAAACTGGACTTCTTCGCCTATTTGAATGACCAGCTTGAGTTGGACGCGGATCAGCTTTCTGAAACGGCGCGCCGCTATGCCAAAGATAGAAGCGTCGATCTTTTTAAAAGGCTTAGCGAGGCCGCCGAACCCCGACGGCAAGAATTGCTGCGCCGGCTGAATCAACCCTCCGGCGCGACGCAAGAGCTTGTGGCAATGCGCGTTAACCTGTTGCGTTTTCTCAAATCCAACCCCGAACTCAGGCGCACAGACATAGATTTCGTGCATTTGCTGCGAAGCTGGTTCAACCGGGGTTTTCTTGTCCTCAAACAAATCAGTTGGGATACACCAGCCCGCGTTCTGGACAAGATCGTGGCGTATGAGGCGGTCCATCAGATTAACGATCTAGACGATTTGCGGCGCAGGCTTTACCCGCCCGACCGTCGCTGTTTTGCGTTTTTTCATCCCTCAATGCCGGATGAGCCGCTGATTTTTGTCGAAGTTGCTTTGACGGCTGAAATTCCGAACGCGATTGATGTGCTTTTGTCCCAAGTCCGAGAACCGATCGAACCCGAACAGGCAAAAGTCGCAGCGTTCTACTCCATTTCAAACTGCCAGAAGGGTCTAACGGGCATCAGCTTTGGAAACCTGTTGATCAAACAGGTTGTGACGGAACTCTCGCGAGAGCTTCCGGGCCTCGATACATTTGTGACCTTGTCCCCAATACCGGGTATGAACCGGTGGGTGGCTGGCGAAACAGGGCACCCCGAGCATGGCCATGCCGCCAAAGCCGTACTTGCGGGAACAGCCTCTGCGCAGGACGTGCGGGCGATGGCCGCCCGATACCTGTTATTCGCCACGCGCGAAGATGGGATGCCGCTGGATCCCGTGGCCCGCTTTCACTTGGGCAATGGCGCCGAGCTTCACGAGCTGCATGCCGAGGCCGACCTGTCGCAGAACGGACGATCCCAATCTGGCGGCGCAATGGTCAACTACCTCTACGATTTGAAAAAGACAGAGCGCCACCACGAAGAATTTGCGGCACATGCCACAATCGAAGCCTCGCGTTCCGTGCGCGCGGCTTCAACCGCAGCACTTGCGGCCAGACCAGAGGAAAATACAGCGTGACCAACACTCTCTACGACAGCTTGTTTTCCCACCACGCGGGAAACAATGCTCCGTTCCTGCAACTCGATGACGGACAGGTAGTGTCATATGACGCGTTTCTGAAACGCGCCGCACAGATCGCGCATGTTTTGCGGACCAGCGGAGTTTCCCCAGGAGACCGCATCGTTGTGCAGGCCCGAAAGCTAGCTGATACACTGGCGCTATACGCTGCTGCGGTTCAGGCGGGCGCAGTCTACCTGCCGCTTAATACCGCCTACACGTTGGCAGAGTTGGACTATTTCATCGCCGATGCCCAACCTGCCATGATCGTCAGCGACAGCACCGACGAAACTGAGATCGGAAAACTGGCGACCCGCTTTGGCGCAAAGCTGCTAACCCTCGGCGGCGACACTTCGAGTCTGAGCCGCGAGGCTGACGCACAACCCCACGAGTTTGAAACCGTGGATCGCGCCCCGGACGACCTTGCAGCCCTGCTTTACACGTCGGGAACCACTGGTCGTTCTAAGGGCGCAATGCTGAGCCATCAGAACCTTTTGTCTAATGCCCAAACTCTCGTGGATTTGTGGGGCATCACAAGCGACGACCGCTTGATTCACGCGCTGCCGATCTTTCACACGCACGGACTTTTCGTAGCGATGAATACGTCGCTGCTCGCCGGTGCCAAAGTTCGGCTGATGGAAAAGTTCGACGTAAGCGCGATCGTGGAGGAAATGCCCAAGTCGACCCTTTTAATGGGTGTCCCAACTTTCTACACCAGATTGCTGGAAGTTGACGGTTTCACCAAACAGATCACTCGGGGCATGCGCCTGTTCATTTCCGGTTCAGCCCCATTGCTGGCAGAAACCCATCAGGCGTTTGAAGTGCGCACAGGCCACCGCATCCTCGAGCGCTATGGCATGACCGAAACGAACATGAACACCTCGAACCCCTATGATGGCGAACGCCGCGCGGGAACCGTTGGAATGGCTCTGCCCGGCACCGAGGTGATTGTGACTAACCCCGAAACCGGAGAACCATTGCCCCAGGGCGAGGTGGGAATGATCGAAGTGCGCGGACCCAATGTTTTTAAAGGATATTGGCAGATGCCCGAAAAAACCGCCGAGGAGCTTCGAGAGAATGAGTTTTTCATCACCGGAGATCTGGGCCGGTACAGCGAAGATGGCTACCTGTCGATTGTGGGTCGGTCGAAGGATCTGATCATCACCGGCGGGTACAATGTCTACCCCAAGGAAATTGAAGACGTCCTGAACGACATCGATGGCGTTTTGGAATCAGCCGTTTTCGGAATCCCCGATAGAGACTTCGGCGAAGCGATCATAGCCACTCTGGTTGCTGAGCCCGGATCACAGCTTCAGGTGGAACAGATCGAGTCGATCATCAGAAACAAGCTGTCGCGATTCAAACATCCTCGCCACTACGAACTCGTCCAGGAGTTGCCGCGAAACACTATGGGAAAAGTTCAAAAGAACGCGCTGCGCGAACGGTACGCGAACAAGGAACGGTCACCGGCGTTATCTTAGGAAGCCCAGCCAGACGCTCAATCAAATCAAGACCTTCAGATCGGATACTACCCACCCTTCAGACTGCCAAACTCATTAGGAGATCCACAATGACTCGCATGACGGCAAAAGACTTCGACCAGGAACTTCTGGACCTGTATGACTTCTACGCGCACGGCAAGATCACCAAGCGCCAATTCCTGGACCGCGCAGGCAAGTTCGCGGTCGGCGGCGTGACAGCGGTCGCGCTGCTGAACATGCTCAGCCCGAACTACGCGATGGCTCAGCAAGTGTCGTTCAACGATCCCGATATCCACGCGGACTACATCACCTATGCTTCACCGAATGGAACCGGTGATGTTCGCGGATACCTTGTCCGACCTGCTGGCGTTGAAGAGCCCCTGCCCGGGGTGCTGGTGATCCACGAAAACCGCGGTTTGAATCCTTACATCGAGGATGTGGCGCGCAGGTTGGCAAAAGCCGGATTTATGGCGTTGGCCCCCGACGGTCTGACATCGGTTGGCGGCTACCCGGGCAACGACGCCGATGGGCGCGAGTTGCAAAAGACAGTGGACCGTGTCGAGTTGATGAACGATTTCTTCAATGGGTTTGAATACCTGTTGAACCGAGATGACAGCACCGGAAAGGTCGGCGCAGTGGGTTTCTGCTATGGCGGCGGTGTAGTTAGTGCAATTGCCGTGGCCTACCCAGAACTGGCCGCAGGCGTGCCGTTCTATGGTCGCCAGCCAGCAGCTGAGGATGTTGCCAAAATTCAGGCGCCGCTACTGATACAAATGGGAGAGCTTGATGAGCGCATCAACGAAGGCTGGCCGGATTTTGAGGCTGCTCTGCAGGCCAACGACAAAGTATACGAGGCATATATATACGAAAACGCCAACCACGGTTTTCATAACGACAGTACGCCACGCTATGATGAGGAAATGGCAAACCTAGCCTGGGACCGCACAATTGATTGGTTCAACACCTATCTGAAGTAATTGGTACAAGCTACCAAGCCAGTCATGCGTTGATATCTTTTCGTTGAAATCCTCGGCCCATCTTGGCCAAGACCTTAGAAGCTACAGTAACTTGAACTTCGCAGTTAGAGGTTCTGCGACAAGGTCTTGGTCCGCTATCCCTACTATTGGATGTTTTCATAGAGTCGAAACGATGGGAGGATATTGCCGAAGCGATTTTAGTTGAAGCGATCCATCGTTAAGTGTTCAGATCGTCTGCGGGTTAAACGCAAAATCACTTTTATGCTGCTGATATCAGCCGTTGATAACGTGTTCGGAGAAAGGCTGCTCGGAGACCGAAATGACCAATGCTGCATTTACCGACCAATGCCATACTTTTGATCTAGGAACCCCGTCAGTTCTCTTCAAATTTCAGCTAGACTTTTAATCACTCACAGCGAATGGGATCGGATTAACTTGGACTACTGCGATCGTTTTTATTCTTAGCTAGCTGTTCATTTGGTTTTCTTCGAAAGCCCGAAACCGCCGCGCGAGATAATCCACAAACGCGCGGGTTTTTGGTGCCAGATTCCGCCTTTCGGCGAACATTACGACAATATCTGTGCTGGGTGGTGCATACTCCGGCATGACGTGGACAAGTTTGCCGGAGCGAAATTTCCTGTTTGCCATATAGCAGGGCAAACGTGCGATCCCGATACCAGCCAGGGCGGCTCGAAAGACGACATCGGTACTGTTCCCCTCAAAGTTACCCGTTGCTTCAAATTTTTCGCCTGCGTTCGGTTCGATGCTGTTCCAAGCGTTCCGTTGGCTTCTCCCAGCAACTCTCAAGCAATTGTGCTCAGCCAATTCGGCAAAATTCGACGGTGTTCCACAACGCTCAAGGTATTCAGGTGAGGCACATAGTACCCTTCGACTCTGCATAATGCGCCTAATGACCATATCTGGATTCTTGCGTTGTTCTGCAAAGCAGATCGCCGCATCGAACCCTTCACTCCGAAGATCAATTTCTCGGTCGGCCAGATCCAAAGATATTTGAACCTCAGGGTTCTCTTTCATGAACTCTGGCAAGGCAGGAATCAGTTGGGACTTACCGAATGCAACAGTGGATGCGATCCTGAGTTCTCCGCGTGGGACACCGTCAAAGCTGTGGATCATCGCCTTGGCTTCGTTGAATTTATCAGCCATTGCTTTGCATTTTTCATAGAAGTCTTGACCTTCTCGCGTCGGAGAAACACCCGTTCTGGTGCGATTAAGAAGGCGGTAGTGCACCTGATCTTCAAGTAATCCGATTTGCTTACTTACTGCCGATGGGGTCTGCCCCATTGATCTTGCAGCCGCAGAGATACTGCCCTGCTCGACAACCGTCGCAAAGATTAGCATTTGCGCAGAAATGTCCATGTCATGACCTTTGCTGTTCCAATATGGCATGGGGCCTTTGCCAAATTGTCGAATTGTGAGCGCTACCAAATACCCTTATCTCTGCATTGCAGCATAGATACTGCATTGCAGCAATAGACGAGGCAATATCATGGCAATTACTCGATCAAACAGCGGGCTGGATGTCGTTTTCGAAGCTGGCCGCACGTTCTTTCATCGAAAGCTGGATGCAATGCGAAAGGCACAGGCCAAACGCAGGGTTTATCGCGCAACGTATTATGAGCTCTCGGTGCTATCTGACCGTGACTTAATAGATCTGGGCATTCCGCGCAGTAGCATCAAAAGACTTGCTATGGAGGCTGCATATGGCTGCTAACACCCAAACGGCTGGTACAGATCGTGGTCACGCCATTGCCCTATCAATCAGCTTCTTGGCGTGGATTAGACCCACGGCAAAAGCTGCCTTGAAGGCACTGAAAATGGCCCGGATGCTCTCTGCGCTTTCAAATATGAGCGATTACCAACTCTCCCAAATCGGAATTTCGCGATCTGAGATCCCGGAATATGCCGGAAAATTGATGGCTGACGAATAGGTAAGCGAGCCCTCAGGTCCAAAAGCTTACACGAAAAATGCTGGTTCTCGCTCCTCCCAGAGTAAGCCAGCATGAGCGGTGGCGAAAAAACCAACAGGGAGCGCCAACGCACGGGCCAGCATTTTCAACTCCTCCCGAAAGTGCTGGCCCAAACCAACCTGACAAGCAGGAGTTGAGCCTCCCCAACTGAACTGGTCCACCGTTATGTTTAGGAAACGGAGGACTACGAATGGCAAACAAGCGACCGAGGCCCGAAGAGATTGTCTCGAAGTTACGGCAGGT
>NZ_WVQW01000016.1:0-43668 GCF_013110635.1 Ruegeria sp. HKCCD6604
ATCAGTGGACGACTTTTGCTCCGCCCCATGGCAGGTTTTTACGCCGCCGTTGACACTCTGCATTGGGGAAAAGCCGCAATTTCTACACCTGAGATTAATTTTTGGCGTGCGATAGTTAACCGATATTCAACATGAGGATTTAGCATGAAAAAACTTGCAACCATCGACCTGCCAAGAACAAATACTAACGCCCTTGAAGTGCTAGCATGCTGCCAGGCCGCAGCCGAGAGAGCCGGAGCCGAGCAAGCCAAAATTCAGACCTTTTTGGAGGATGCCGTACAGGGTGACTTTGAGCACTTGTTGCGTGTGGTGAACACCCACTTTGAGATCTCTATCGCAGGGTCTTGATTGGAGAGGACCTGGCATGCCGCCACGAGACCATGAACCAGCAATTGAACGGCGCATTTAGTCGTCTTTTATTTCGGATGCGCAGGTAAATAATACGAGGCCTCAGACAACAGCGATGCCAGATCACTCAGTTTTACCAGTACACCAGGTGTCCTGGCGTCATCTTACCTTCCATTTGCGCACCATGTGTCTCAAGTCTGCAAGTCAGCTATGATGCGGTCGCGAACCGATTCAAAGCTGGCGCAAGTAATGGAAATAGCTACGACTCGGATTGTTAGCCAACATAATAAGGAAGCCTTGGGCATGAACTAAGGCAGGTTCTTGGCCAAGCGCCAATTCAGTCAAGCTGACGAGAGCTTTGCGAAGAAAAGCGTGTCACTGGCCAAGGCTGCAACATGTACAGCCAGACAGGGCGGAGATTTCAAAAATCGCAGACTTGGCTGGCTGTCCGGTGATTGCTTTTTTGCCTCGGTGGCCTTGTGGGATTGCAGGGTCCTTGCTGACGACCAAATCTCGTTTTCGCTGGCAGGTCTTCAATGTGTCAGAAAGCCGAAACTGCGGTTGCTGAAGTCCTTGTTGCCTTTTTTGATAGTTTATCCGAGGCAAGACCTGCCTTGTGATTGCCTGAAGGCTTGCGGCTCAAAGGCTGGGTTCTTTTGGCATTGAAGATCGTTGAAGATTCCTGTTCCGCCTTTTGCGGAGTGACGCATGCGATTGGGCTGTGCAGAATTCTCGACCGACCCTGGGACATTGCGGGTGCGAGCGCCGCAAACCATTCTTTAGATCAACCAAAAGACCGGTCATGTACCAACCAACAAAGCCTGACCACTCAAGTGGGGCTACTCGGCGCGACCGACACCTTTTTGGCATAAGGCATGGTGGTGTTAAGAACTCAGCGCTCGGTAATGAAGGACAGCCCGGACACTAGTTGTCTCAGTCCAAGCGCCGCGCCTGCAAAGATCGCGGCGAATGTCACAGGCGCGCTGTAGGCCAGAAGTGAGAAGGCAGATATGCCTTGTCCGACGCTGCAACCGACTGCGATGATCGCTCCGGGGCCCATGATCGCCGCGCCCAGCATCTGCCGTTTCAATTCGCGCGGATCTTCGCAGGCTTCCCAGCGAAAATGACCCTTTGACCAAGACCCCAAAAACGCGCCGATCAGAACGCCCGAGACTGATCCGACGGCAAAAGACAAAGTGTTTCCGGACGCTGTCATCAAGTAGAATATCGTGTCACCCAAGGGTGCCGCGAAGGTATGCGTTTGCACCGGCTCACCGTCAAAGCCGTGGGTTGCTACCCAATTCGTGCCAAGCCAGCCCGAAACGATCGCCAGTCCAACCACAGATCCCCAGAACACCTGCGCTGGCGTGCGGCGGAACTGCTGGTTCGCCAAAGCGAAGACCACCAAAACGACACCGACGGCAGAACCGACGAACCACGCCGGAACAGAGGTCAACCGTTCAGCTAGAAAGCTGACGCTTTGGGGCGCGCTGATATCCATTTCTACTGGAAACAGCCAAACCCGCAGATATGCCAGGGGGCCGGACATTACCACATACGCCGAAAGGCCCATGATCAGGACGATGACGAAGGATCGAAGGTCGCCACCTCCCAGCCTTGCCAGCGCCCCATAGCCGCAGTTCCCGCTGATGGCCATTCCATAACCGAACATGAGGCCGCCCACGATCGAACCGATCGGGTTCCAGGTCTGGGCAAGGTAGCGTGTTCCTACAGGGTCAAGCCACCCGAACGCCATGGCGGCATGGCTTCCAACAATCGCGACGCCAATCGCAACCGCCCACATGCGAAGTCGCCGATCATCGCCTGCGTAAAGGAAGTCTTCGATTGCACCCAACGTGCAAAAGCGACCGATGCGCGCAGCCAGCCCCAAAGCGATGCCCCCAATCAAACCGATCAGAGCAACGGCATTTGCGTCTCCCAATGCTTCGAACATTGCCAGTCTCCTCCCAAAGCTGGCGGCGTCTTGACCGGCTTCTACGTCTCCCGGCAGAAAAGATCGTAAACGACTTCCAGTATTTGCGTCGAACGATCATCAGCCAATCTGTAATAAATTGTCTTACCCTCGCGCCGTGTTTTGACCAAGCCTTCAAAGCGCAGTCGGGATAATTGTTGGGATACGGCGGCCTGTCTCGCCGACAGCATCTCTTCCATTTGGGTGACGGACTTTTCACCCGATGACAGATAGCACAAGATCATCAGACGCCCCTCGTGGCTGATGGCCTTCAGGAAGTTTGATGCCGTCTGGGCATTCTCCATCATTCGGTCCAGATCTTCCGCACACATGTCCTTTGTGAACACCGGCAGTTTCGATGGTTTGTCCAAAAGGATCGCCTCGCTTTCTCAGCTTCACGCATTCAAAACAGTTTATGTAATTTGCCGCCGATTAGCCAGAGGTCTCAACCTGTACCCCTGCGTCACGCAGCATCACGCCCAACAACCCCCAGAAAAAGTCTTCGCCGGGGTAGCCTTCGATCCGGCCGACTTCGTGGCCGTTGTCCAGCAAAACAAAGGTCGGAGTGTAGTAGAGAGGTCGTTTTAGGGTGATCCCATCCGGCAGGGTTTCATGGATGTCGACACGCCGAAGCGGGGCGGCATTTCCTTCCTGTGTTTTCGGGTAGATTCCCGAGATTTCGGAATCCCATCGGGCACACCACATGCACCCATCTTCTTCGGCCATCAGAAGCGCCATTTCCGCCCGTAAAGCCAGAGGCGAAATAAGCAACGTGACCGCAAGCACAAGCAGGAAAAGGTGGCGCATCTCAAGCTCCGATTGACCGCAGCGTCATATCTTTATTACTTTGAATGTATGAATGATAGCGTGCCAGGACGGGTTTGACCATGCTCGACATTACATTTGCAGGGGCTTTGGTCGCAGGGCTGTTGTCATTTCTGTCCCCGTGCATCCTGCCGATTGTCCCGTTTTACCTCAGTTACCTGGCGGGTGTCGGGATGGAGCAGATTTCTGCCAGTTCAGTCATTTCCGGCAACGTTCGCCGCAGGGCAACGCTTTCTGCAATCGCTTTTGCAGCAGGGATCATAACGATATTTATGGCCCTTGGGGCCACGGCTTCGATATTCGGTCAAATGATCCGCGAATACTTCGATATTCTTCGTTGGATTGCCGCGGCCATCATCATGGCGATGGGCTTGCATTTCCTGGGGCTGATTCGCATCGGATTCCTGTATCGCCAGTTTCGGGCAGATGTCGGTGAAACATCAAACCCGAGCCTGATTGGTGCGTATGTTCTGGGACTGGCATTTGCTTTTGGCTGGACGCCCTGTGTCGGGCCCGTGCTTGCTGCAATCCTGTTTACGGCGGCCGGAACCGAGACGGCTTGGCGCGGTGCGATGCTTCTATTCGTTTACGGGGTGGGAATGACCGCCCCCTTTGTTCTGGCGGCCTTTTTGGTGCGCCCCTTCATGCAGTGGATGGCGCGGTTCAGAAAGCATTTGCCTCTGATCGAGAAGGCCATGGGCTGTCTGTTGATTCTGTTCGGCGCTCTGATCGCAACCAACTCGATCAATCGCGTGGCTCAATGGATGCTGGACCATATGCCCTGGCTTGCGGCCATCGGATAATACGGGAGGAAAACATGAAGCGAACATTGTCAGTTTTGATGGCGTGCTTAGTGGGCGTGGCGGTTTCAGCCGCCGAGCTTGGCGACGACGGGTTGCACAAAACACTATGGATGCGCGACACGTTCAAAGACCTTCGCGAGGATCTTGAAGAAGCGTCAGATGAAGGCAAACGCCTGGTTTTGTTTATCGAGCAACAGGGCTGCATCTATTGCAAGAAAATGCACGAAGAGGTTTTCCCCCAGCCCGACCTGGCGGCGTACATCGAAGAGAACTTCTTTGTCGTCCAACTGGATCTGCACGGAAGCACCACGGCCACCGACTTTGACGGGGAAGAGAGCGAGCAAAGAGCGCTGATGCGCAAATGGGGGATTCTGTTTACGCCGACCCTTGTATTTCTGCCGGAAGAGGTTCCCGAGGACGCCACCGCCATTGATGCAGCGGTTGCAGTCATGCCGGGGGCGTTTTCGAAAGGAACAACCTTGGATCTGTTCACCTGGGTCTTTGAAAAGCGCTACGAACTTGAAAATGGTGAAGATTTTCAGCGCTACCACGCACGGCGCATTCAGGAGCGAAACAATATTTCGCAAGACTGAGGTCGGGGGATATAAATAAAAAAATTCATTGTAATGAATTTAATGTTGCGACAGGCCACCCTCGTCGACTACGGTACACAAATGCTTTGGGTCGCAAAGCGCCGTCGGCGTGTTAGCAAATGGGAGGGATCATGAAGCTGAGACTCTTAACATTGGTCTGCGCAATGACAGGGGGTGCCGCGTTTGCCGCGGATACCGACCCGAAAAACGTAACCTATGGTGAATATGGTGCCGTAGAGGTCTCGTTGACCGGCGCGGCTGGTGACGCGGCAAATGGCGCGCTGATCGTTGGCGACAAGTCAAAAGGCAATTGCGTGGCGTGCCATGCGGTCTCGGCTTTGGCCGATATTCCGTTCCATGGCGAGGTTGGCCCGGCGCTGGATGGTGCCGGTGATCGTTGGTCCGAGGCCGAGCTTCGCGGATTGGTTGCAAACGCGAAAATGACGTTCGAAGGCACGGTGATGCCGGCATTCTACAAGGATGACGGCTATATCCGCCCGGGCGACGCCTATACCGGCAAAGCCCCGACCGAGCCTCTGACTTCGATCCTGACAGCGCAGGAAATCGAAGACGTGGTCGCGTTTCTTGCAACCCTGAAAGAGGAATAGTCACGCTTGTCCAGCGTGATTTTTCGAAGATTCAAAGGAGATTGAAAATGGAACTTTCTCGCCGCGAAACTCTGGCCCTTGGGCTGGGCGCCGCGTTCCTGACAATGATGCCGTTTCGTGCAAATGCGGCCGCTGAGGATGCGATTGCCGCGTTTACCGGTGGGGCGGATGTGGCTGACGGCGGTGTTACACTGACGGCACCTGAAATCGCCGAAAACGGAAACACCGTACCGATCGAAGTAAGCGCCCCGGGTGCGGCGTCGATTCTGATCGTTGCAGCAGGCAACCCCGAACCGGGCGTCGCAACGTTCAACTTCGGCCCACTGGCTGCTGAACAGGCTGCTTCAACCCGTATCCGCCTTGCCGGAACGCAGGATGTCATTGCCGTGGCGAAGATGGCAGATGGCAGCTTTGCCAAGGCATCCGCGACCGTAAAAGTGACAATCGGCGGCTGCGGCGGCTGATAGCCACGCGCGCCTCGAAGAACAGGAGACTAACCAATGGCAACCGGTGTGAAACCCCGCGTCAAGGTTCCCAAGAAAGCCGCAGCTGGCGAAACCGTCACGATCAAGACATTGATCAGCCACAAGATGGAAAGCGGACAGCGCAAGGACAAAGAAGGCAACGTCATACCTCGGTCGATCATCAACCGTTTCACCTGTGAATTTAACGGTGAAATGGTGGTCGATGTGACGATGGAGCCGGCAATCTCAACCAACCCGTATTTCCAGTTTGAGGCAACCGTGCCCGAGGCAGGTGAGTTCGTGTTCACCTGGTACGATGACGACGGCTCTGTCTACGACGAGAAGAAATCGATCGAGATCGCCTGACGGCTCGACCACTAAGGCAGATCAGCGCCGGACATGACGTTTGGCGCTGGTCCACCAAGGGAGGAACGTAATGAATACAAAGGCATTAACGGCGATCGCGGCAGTTCTGGTTTTCCCAGTGTCAGCAATGGCCGGACCTGACGAAGACAATCTTGTGATCAATGACGAGCTGGACATGACCTCGGTCACCGAAGCGCCGGCGCATCTGGAAAACCTGGACACGATCTATTCCGGTTGGCATTTCCGTACGGATGAAACCCAGGCCCTTCAGATTGATGATTTCGACAATCCGGCGATGATCTTCGTCGATCAGGCTGCCGACCTTTTTGAGACAGTCGATGGGGCTGCCGGCAAAAGCTGTGCCTCGTGCCACGACGGGGTGGAAAGCTTCAAGGGATTGCAGGCTTCCATGCCGAAGGTTGATGCCGAAACCGGCAAGCTGGTGGTCATGGAAGATCTGATCAACGCGTGCCGGACCGAGCACATGGAGGCCGATGCCTGGAAATGGTCCGGCGGCGATATGCAGGGCATGGTCGCTTTGATCGGACTACAGTCACGCGGGATGCCCATGAACGTTGCCATCGACGGTGATGCCGCCCCGTATTGGGAACAGGGCAAGGAAATGTACTATACTCGCTATGGCCAGTTGGAGCTGAGCTGTGCCAACTGTCATGAAGACAATTGGGGCAACATGATCCGGGCAGATCACCTGAGCCAGGGAATGATCAACGGGTTCCCGACGTATCGCTTGAAACAGGCCAAGCTGATTTCGCGACACAATCGTTTCCGCGGTTGTATTCGTGATACGCGGGCGGAAACCTTTGCCGAAGGTTCAGACGAATTCCGTGCGCTGGAGCTTTACGTTGCCTCGCGTGGCAACGGGCTTTCAGTCGAAACCCCGGCTGTGCGCCAATAACGAACGACCCGCGTGGGCGATGTCCGGCGCGGGTTTTTCAAGAATGCAACATTCACACATTTATATGTGTAACAGGAAAGCCGAAAGATGATTTCTCGACGTGACTTCTTGCAGGTTTCAATGGCGGTATCGGCTCTGTACGGAGCATCCGGGTTTGGCAATTGGGCCAGGCTTTCCGCGCAGCAAAGTCTGACGCAGGATCAACTGCTGGAGTTTGAGACCTTTGGCAATATCAGCCTGATCCATGTCACTGACATCCACGCGCAACTCAAACCGATTTACTTCCGTGAACCCGAGATAAACCTGGGTATCGGCGAGGCGAAAGGGCAGATGCCGCACGTCACGGGGGCCGCATTCCGCAAGGCCTACGGGATCGAGGATGGCAGCCCGTCCGCCTATGCGCTGACATACGACGACTTTGCGGCCCTGGCAAAGACCTACGGTCGGGTCGGTGGTTTGGACCGGGTCTCGACGGTGATCAATGCCATCCGTGCGGACCGGCCCGATGCCCTGCTTTTGGATGGCGGCGATACCTGGCACGGGTCTTACACCTGTTTTCAGACGGCCGGTCAGGACATGGTCAATGTCATGAACGCGCTGAAACCTGATGCAATGACCTTTCATTGGGAGTTCACGCTGGGCAGCGACAGAGTCAACGAAATCGTCGAAGGGCTGCCCTTTGCCGCCTTGGGTCAGAACATTTTTGATGCCGAGTGGGATGAACCAGCGGAATTGTTCAAGCCCTACAAGTTCTTTGACCGGGGCGGTGCAAAGGTTGCCGTGATCGGGCAGGCGTTCCCTTACATGCCAATTGCGAACCCGGGTTGGATGTTCCCTGAATACTCTTTCGGCATTCGGGATGAGAACATGCAGGCAATGATCGACGAGGTTCGCGATGCCGGTGCCGATGTCGTCGTCGTCCTCAGCCATAACGGCTTTGACGTGGACAAGAAAATGGCCGGTCGGGTGCAGGGGATCGACGTGATCCTCAGTGGCCACACCCATGATGCGCTGCCCGAGCCGATTCTGGTGGGCAAAACGCATATCATCGCGTCAGGCTCGAACGGCAAGTTCGTCAGCCGCGTGGATCTGGATGTGCGGGATGGGCAGTTGATGGGGTTGAAGCACAAGCTGATCCCGATCTTCTCTGATGTTATCGCTCCGGATCCTGCGATCACCGCCCTGATAGATGAGCAGCGCGCGCCCTATGAGGCGACGCTTAGCGAAGTGATCGGCAGAACGGACTCGTTGCTCTATCGTCGCGGCAATTTCAACGGAACCTGGGATGACCTGATCTGTGATGCCCTGCTCAAAGAGCGGGAGGCAGACATTGCCATGTCCCCCGGTGTTCGTTGGGGGCCGTCGATCCTGCCGGGGCAGGAGATCACGCGCGAGGACATCTGGAACGTCACTTCGATGTCATATCCGAATGCCTATCGCACGGAAATGACGGGTGAGTTCATCCATGTGATCCTCGAGGATGTTGGCGACAACCTGTTCAACCCTGATCCCTACTACCAGCAGGGCGGCGACATGGTCCGTGTCGGTGGGCTGGGCTACCGCATCGACGTGACCAAGCCGCAAGGGCAGCGGATCAGCGAGATGACCCTGCTCAAGACAGGTGAAGCGATTGATCCGTCGAAAACCTATGTCGTGGCCGGCTGGGCCAGCGTCAACGAAGGCACCGAAGGTCCGCCGATCTGGGATGTCGTCGAAAACCACATTCGCAACCTTGGAACCGTAACGGTGCAAGAGAACACCAGCGTCGATGTCGTCGGCGCCTAAGAAACAGATGGAGACCTAAGAGATATGGATGACGCGTTCAAACCGTCCCGCCGGGCCTTCCTGAAAGGCAGTGCCGCGGTCGCCGCGGGGTCAGTTGCAGGTGCGGCAGTGGCAGAAACGCCCGACCCCCTGATAACAGAGCTTCAGGATTGGGCATCGTACACGGGCGCAGGCGTTGACGAGACACCTTATGGCATGCCCATCAGCTATGAATCCCATGTCGTGCGCCGCAATGTGGAATGGCTGACCGCCTCTCCGATTTCGTCGATCAACTTCACGCCGATCCACGCGCTTGATGGTACCATCACACCCCAGGGCTGCGCCTTTGAACGGCACCACTCGGGCGCGATTGAACTGCGCAAGGAAGACTATCGGCTGATGATCAACGGGCTGGTCGATCGCCCGCTTGTCTTTACGTATGACGACATCGAACGTTTCCCGCGCGAAAACCACGTGTACTTCTGCGAATGCGCGGCGAACACCGGGATGGAGTGGGCGGGTGCGCAGCTCAACGGCGTGCAATTCACCCATGGTATGATCCACAACATGGAATACACCGGTGTTCCGCTGCGCACGCTGTTGCAAGAGGCCGGCGCCGATATCTCGCCCGACAAATGGGTCTATGTCGAGGGCGCGGACGCGTCGTCCAATGGCCGCTCCATTCCGATGGAAAAAGCGCTGGATGATGTGTTGGTGGCCTTCAAGGCAAATGGCGAGGCCCTGCGGATGGAACATGGCTATCCTGTGCGCCTGGTCGTGCCAGGCTGGGAAGGCAACATGTGGGTCAAATGGCTGCGCCGGATCGAGGTTGTCGACAGGGCGGTCGAAAGCCGTGAAGAAACTTCGAAATACACCGATGTCTATGCCGATGGCACGGCCCAGAAATGGACTTGGGTGATGGATGCGAAATCCGTCATAACCTCGCCCAGCCCGCAAATGCCGATCAAACATGGGCCCGGGCCGCTGGTGATTTCAGGGCTTGCATGGTCAGGCCACGGACAGATTACCCGTGTCGATGTGTCCAAGGACGGCGGCATCACGTGGGAGACGGCACGCCTTGGCAAGCAGGGCGACACCAAGGCTTTGACACGTTTCTATCTCGACACGAATTGGGACGGGGCGCCCATGCTCCTACAGGCCCGAGCAATGGATGAGACCGGCTATGTACAGCCAACCAAAGACCAGCTGCGCGAAAAGCGCGGCGAGAACTCGGTCTATCACAATAACTGTATCCAGACGTGGTACGTAAGCGCAGAGGGGATCGCCGAGAATGTCGAAGTCTCTTAGTCATGTTTTCCTGCCCGTATTTGGCGGCACGGCGTTGGTGCTTGCGGGGGCGTTGGTGTTCGCCAACCGAAACTTCGGCCAATCGAAGATCGAAATTTTGGAAACCCGGATTGGTCAGGTTGAGGCCCACGCAGCAGCCGCACAGGAAAAAGCGAAGACAGAAGCCGAACGAGCAGCCCAGCTTGAGCTCAAAGTCCAGGAAATTCAGGCCGCCGCAGCGGAACGGGTTGCGAATGGCGCGAACCTGACCGCACCTGCGCCCCGCCACGAGGGCACCTATGGGCTTGGACGGCCTGCGCTGGAGGAAGAGATCGCGGCCTGGGACGTTGACGTTTTGCCGGACGGGCGGGGCTTGCCTGTCGGATCGGGCGACGTTTGGACCGGGGAAGAAGTGTTTGCCGACCGCTGCGCCTCATGTCACGGAGAGTTTGCCGAAGGTGTGGACAACTGGCCCGTTCTTGCCGGTGGGTTCGATACGCTTGCAAACGAAGATCCCGTGAAGACCGTGGGGTCATACTGGCCGCATTTGTCTACTGCCTGGGATTACATTTCCCGATCCATGCCATTTGGCGAGGCGGGCACTTTGACCGCAGATGAGACCTATGCGATTGTTGCCTACATCCTGTATTCAAATGATTTGGTGGATGACGATTTCGAACTGAGCAACGAAAACTTCGCCGAATTCGAGATGTACAACAAGGACGGTTTTGTCGTCGATACGCGACCCGAGACCGAGTATGCTGAATGGCGCAAGGAGCCTTGCATGGAAAACTGCAAAGCAGAGTCCGCTGTCACGATGCGTTCCGTTTTTCTGGTCGAGACGCCGCCCGAAGGTGGGTCGAACTCGGTGATGAATGATGCCACCGTTGAGGGGTTGCCGACATTCACTGCGGACGGCCCGTCGTTCATTCCGGCAGCGGCACCCAAGCCCGAGGAAGAAGCCGCTGCGGAGCCAGCCGTTCAAGCGGCCGAAGAGACCGACGAAGCAACGGAACTGGTTGCCGCCGGAGCGAAAGTCTTCACGAAGTGCAAAGCCTGCCATCAGGTAGGTGAAGGTGCAAAGCACGGCACCGGGCCGGCGTTGAACGGAATAGTCGGGGCCAATGCAGGATCGGTCGAGGGGTTCAAATACTCCAAGGCGATGAAAGCCGCATCCGAAGCCGGCCTTGTTTGGACGGATGAGGAAATGGCGGCCTTCCTGACGAAACCCAAGGATTACATGAAGGGCACGCGAATGTCTTTTGCAGGGCTCCGGAAGCCAGACGACGTTGAGGCCGTGATTGTCTACCTCAAATCGTTCGGAAGCTGATCGTGCGGTGGTCGGACATAGTGGCGTGTGCGGCGGTTGTGGCGGCTTTCGCCACATCGACCTACGCAACCGAAGACCTTGGTGATGTCGAGGCCGGGAAAACAGTGTTCGCCAAATGCAAAGGCTGCCATCAGGTTGGCGAAGGCGCGGAAAACAAAATCGGTCCGCATCTGAATGGTGTTTTTGGGCGCAAGGCCGCAGGTCTCGATGATTTCAATTATTCCAAAAGCCTTATGCGCGCGGGAAATTCGGGTTTGGAATGGCACGCTGACACCTTGTCAGCCTATATCGAAAATCCCCGTGCATTCGCCTCGGGCACAAGGATGAGCTTTCGCGGTCTGAAAGACCCGGAAGACCGGGCCAATGTGATTGCCTATTTGCGAGGGTTTTCAGACAACCCTCGGGATATTCCCGAAGCGGACCCAACCGCGAAAGGCACGGACCATTCCGTCGATCCAGCGATCCTGGCGATTCAGGGAGATCCCGAATACGGCGCATATCTCAGCAGCGAATGCACGACGTGCCATCAGATCGAGGGAAGTGACGAGGGTATCCCGTCGATCGTGTATTGGCCCGACGAGGATTTTGTCGTCGCCATGCACGCATACAAGGACAAAAAGCGGCCACACCCGGTTATGCAAATGATCGCCGGAAGGCTGAGCAATGACGAGATTGCGGCGTTGGCCGCATATTTCAATAACCCAGAGTGATTGTGCCTAAGGGGAGGAAACGCGATGACACTCAATAGACGTACATTTCTAGGAGCCGCCGGGGTGGCGGCAGCCGGATTATCTGCACCGATGGTTCTGGCTCAGGGCAGGCCCCGGGTCGTTGTTGTCGGCGGCGGTGCAGGCGGCGCTACGGCTGCCCGTTATATTGCGAAGGACAGCAAAGGTGAAATCGACGTGACGCTGATCGAGCCGTCGCGGACCTACTACACCTGCTTCTTCTCGAACCTGTATCTTGGAGGGTTCCAGGAACTTTCGGATATCGCGCACAGCTATGGAACGCTTGCTGCCGACTATGGGATAAACGTGGTCCACGATTGGGCCATCGGTGTCGACCGCGATGCCAAGACTGTATCCTTGGCCGGGGGTGGCTCGGTCCCGTATGACAAGCTGATCCTCAGCCCGGGTATCGATTTTGTTGACGGGGCTGTTGAAGGCTGGGACGTCTCGGCGCAAAACAAGATGCCGCATGCGTACAAGGCTGGCTCGCAGACAGAGCTTCTGAAAGCTCAGATCATGGCGATGCCCGAAGGCGGTACCTTTGCGATGGTTGCACCACCAAACCCGTACCGCTGCCCGCCCGGACCCTATGAGCGGGTCTCGATGGTTGCGCATGTTCTGAAAGCAAACAATCCCACCGCGAAAATCATCGTGGCGGATCCGAAGCCGAAGTTTTCGAAGATGGCATTGTTCCAGGAAGGCTGGGCAAACCATTACGAAGGCATGGTCGACTGGATTGGTGAAGACTTCGGTGGGGGAAATGTCTCGGTAAATCCGGACGCGATGACGGTGACCATCGACGGAGAAGAGACCAAAGTCGACGTCTGCAACGTGATCCCGGCGATGAAAGCCGGACGCATTGCCGAAATGGCCGGAGTGACCGAAGGCAACTGGGCGCCGGTCAACGCCGCGGACATGTCCTCCAAGGCGGATCCGGACATCTATGTCCTGGGCGATGCCAGCCAGCAGGGTGACATGCCGAAATCGGGTTTCTCGGCCAACAGTCAGGCGAAAGTGTGCGCGAATGCCGTGCGAGGCGCGTTGACCGGATCCAAGGTGTTCCCGGCCAAGTTCTCCAACACATGCTGGTCGCTGATCGACACGGATGATGGCGTGAAGGTTGGCGCAACCTACGAGGCGACGCCGGAAAAAATCGCCAAGGTGGACGGCTTCATCAGCCAGACGGGCGAAGATGCCGATCTGAGAAAAGCAACGTATGAAGAGTCGCTGGGTTGGTATGCCGGTATCACCTCGGACATGTTTGGATAGAAGTTCTCGGGGGTTTTGACACGGGTCAAAGCCCCCGAAGCTCAATCTGAGAAACTGCGGCTCAGGAGGAGGATCAAGATCATGAAACACTTAATCATCACGGCCGCGTTTTTTGCGGTCTCTGCCAGTCAAGGGCTTGCCGAGGATATCATCACGACCCCCTTTGACGGAAGTTTTGATGATGCCACCTTTGCGGTCGAATCCGCAATTGTCGGGCAGGGGCTGGTCATCGACTATGTGAGCCACGTTGGCGAAATGTTGAACCGAACGGGCGCTGATGTCGGCAGCGACAAACAGATATTCGCGGCGGCGGACATCTTTATTTTTTGCTCGGCAAAGATTTCGCGAGAGGTGATGGAAGCTGATCCGATGAATATCGGCTATTGCCCATACGGGATTTTCGTGGCCGAGGACGATGACGGGGTGAAGGTCGGATACCGAAGCTATCCGGATGGCCCAATGCAAAAGGTCCAGACCCTGTTGTCTGGAATCGTTGAAGAGGCCGTTGGGGATTGAAATGAACTACCGGCAGTATTTTCGAGATCAACTAGATCAACTGAAACAGGAAGGAAACTACCGGATTTTTGCTGACCTCGAACGTCAGTGCGGCGCGTTTCCTAAGGCGCGCAGTTACGCAGGGGGTGGTCCCGAAAAAGTCACTGTCTGGTGCTCGAACGACTATCTTGGAATGGGACAGCATCCCAAGGTTCTTGCGGCCATGCACGAGGCGATCGACAAATGCGGTGCAGGTGCCGGTGGGACGCGGAATATCTCGGGGACCACGCACGAACATGTGCTGTTGGAGCAGGAACTTGCGGACCTTCACGGCAAGGACGCAGCATTGCTGTTCACGTCCGGCTATGTATCCAATTGGGCGGCCTTGGGAACCTTGGCGTCCCGCATCCCCGGCATCACGGTACTGTCCGACGAATTGAACCACGCCTCGATGATCGAGGGGATTCGTCACAGCCGTTGTCAAAAGCGGATCTGGAAGCACAACGATCTTGAAGACCTTGAAAAGCAACTTGCGGACTTGCCTGCAAATGCGCCCAAGCTGATCGCGTTTGAAAGCGTCTATTCCATGGATGGCGATATTGCACCGATTGCCGAGATCTGTGATCTGGCGGACCGATATGGCGCGATGACCTATCTGGATGAGGTTCACGCGGTCGGGCTGTACGGTCCGCGCGGCGGTGGCATCGCCGAGCGCGAGGGCCTGATGGACCGCCTGACCGTGATCGAAGGGACTTTGGGCAAGGCGTTCGGCGTGGTCGGTGGGTACATCGCGGCGTCGAAAGAGCTTGTCGACTTTGTCCGATCCTTTGCCAGCGGATTTATTTTCACCACTGCTTTGCCTCCGGCCGTGGCGGCAGGAGCTGCGGCTTCGGTGAAGCACCTGAAGCAAAGCAATGCAGAGCGGCAACAGCACAATAAGCGCGTGCGCGAAGTCCGGGACAGGCTGGACGATCTGGGTATTCCCCATACACCGAACCCAAGCCACATCATTCCGGTCATGGTCGGCGATCCGGTCAAGTGTCGCTTCATTTCGGATGTGCTGATGCGTGACTATGGGATCTACATTCAGCCCATCAACTATCCAACTGTCCCCAAAGGAACGGAACGTCTGCGGATTACGCCGTCGCCGGTGCACACCTGTGAAGATGTCGACCGGCTGGTATCCGCATTGGGTGAGTTATGGACGCAATGCCAATTGGCGCGCAGGCCGATGGCCGCGCAATGACGATGACGAATTGATCAAAGGCAAGGACACATACGCAACGAAGTGAGAGTTTCTGCCCATGGAGAGGCTCATCGATCTGCTGGGAGACCCGGGCGCCTTGGCATTTGCCGGAGTGCTGGTCGGTATCTTGTTCGGCGTTACGGCTCAGAAGTCCCATTTTTGTTTGCGCGCATCGACGGTGGAAGTCGCCGAAGGTAAGTTTGGCCCCCGCTTGGCGGTTTGGCTGATCGCCTTTACCGCGGCACTGACGCTGGTACAGGCGCTTGTCTCGCTTGAATTGCTGGACCTTTCCGAGGCACGCGCGATCGCGTCAACCGGCAGCCTTAGCGGTGCGATTATTGGTGGGGCGATGTTTGGCATAGGCATGGTTCTTGCGCGCGGATGCGCATCTCGCCTGCTGGTCTTGGCCTCGTGCGGCAACCTGCGTGCACTTGTGACAGGATTGATTTTGACCTTGGTGGCCCAGGCAGCCTACACAGGAGTACTCAGCCCGGCCCGTGAAGCGATTTCCGGTCTGTGGACCATCTCAGGAGGCGCACAGCGCGATCTTTCAGCAATAATCGGGCTTTCACCACCGGCCTATACAGCCGTTGCCGCAATTGGATTTGTTCTGGCAATTGTGTTTGCTTTTCATAGAAATGTCGCACCTGCAAAGATCGTGACAGCCGCAGGCGTGGGCGGGGCAGTGGCGCTTGGGTGGTTCATGACATATTCCATCGCGCAAGCTTCTTTCGAAGTCGTGCCTGTGTCTTCAGTGACGTTTACCGGCCCGGCCACAGACACGCTGATGGCGTTGGTTGCAGAGCGAAATGTGGTGCTGTCTTTCGGCATCGGCCTTGTTCCCGGCGTGGCCATTGGCGCAGCAGGATCTGCCATCATTTCCGGCGAGTGGAAGATCGAACGTTTTGGCTCGGATACCCCGATGGAACGTTACCTGGTCGGAGCTGTCCTCATGGGGTTCGGAGCGATGCTTGCCGGAGGTTGCGCCGTGGGCGCCGGGCTTTCAGGCGGGTCCGCCCTGTCATTGACAGCCTGGCTTGCCGTTTTCTTCATGTGGGTTGGGGCGATAGGCACGCACAGGTTTTTGATGCGTCTACCGGTACTACAGCATTCCTGACTTACTCGAACTCCATCTGTTCGAAAACGCGCCCGGCATTCTTGGTTGCCAGTTCCTCGTACGTGTCCAGATGGGCATAGGGGGACTGATCGACATAGTAGGCTTCGGTCAGATCGCCGCCTGCATCCATATGCTCTTGAATCCTGGTTCGCAGGTACACCAGGTAATCGCGTGTATAGCGGCGCACCTGATCCATATTCGTGGGATGACCGTGCCCGGGAATGACATATGTGGCATTCAAAGCCTCGAACTCGTTGTCCCAGGTTTCCAGCCATTCCGCGGTATAGGTATCCTGAAAGATCGGCAGCATGCGCTCGTGGAATGCCATGTCACCCGCGATGACAAGGCTTTGGTTCGGCAGCCAGATCGAGATATCGCCGGGGCTGTGGGCCGGTCCGAGGTATTTTGCTTCGATCCGGAAGTCGCCCATCTCAACCACGTATTCATCATCGAATGTCTCGGTTGGGCCTGCCAGAAACGTCCCCTCTGCCTTGTCCTGATTGTATCGTTTCATTCCTTCCAGAATCTGAGGGCCATACTCCTCGAACTCAGCTGCTGCATCCGAATGGGCGACGATTGGAACACCGATTTCTGACCAGTAGGCATTGCCAAGCATCGCGTGCCCCTGACCGTTTTCGTTGAAGACAAGCGTGACCGGCTGATCCGTAACCGCCTGAATTTCCTTGTGCAGCGCCTCGGCAAGGACATAGGCCGCACCGCCGTTGACAACGACCACGCCTTCACCGGTCACGATGAAGCTCAGGTTGTTGTTGTGACCAGAGTTTTCGTAGGTCGGCGGAGCGGTTGCGCCAATTGCGGAATAGACGCCAGGAATGAACTCGACCGGCTTGGAATACAGAACGCTTTGCGGATGCTGGTCAGCAATATCCTCGCTTGCCCAAGTTGGCGTGGCGAAAGCAACCGCAATCATGAGTGATCGTATCATGACGCCTCTCCAATGAACCTGTAGGCCGAACCGGTCTTTTCGACGCGGCCAATTCCTCCGTTCGGCAGGTGGAAGCCAATCATTCTCATTTTCTCTTCGGAAATCTGATCCAGCAGAGAGTAACGCGCAGCTGCGGCTACCTGGGGATCCTGATCCGTTCCACTGTGCCAATCGGGGTGCTCAAAGGCCACGTGCGGATTTCCCAGCGCGTCGCCGACGACCATCACGGACTCATTCCCATTTCGAAGCACAAAAGCCATGTGACCGGGCGTGTGCCCAAAGCTTGCCCGTGCCGCAATGCCCGGAAGTATCTCTTGCCCATCCTCGAAGAACGCGACCTGATCTTCAATTGCTTCCAATCGCCGTTTTGCACCGGCCGCGAACGCGGTGCGATCTTCACCTATCGTGTCCACCGTTGAGGGGTTCCACCAATAATCCCATTCTTTGCGTCCAATGAGGTGCGTCGCATTTGGGAAAAGCAGGTCGTCGAAATCATCCAGAACACCCCAGATATGATCCGGGTGCGCGTGGGTGAAAACCACATGCGTGACACTTTCGGGCGACAGGCCGATTGCTTCAAAAGTTTCCATCAGTTTGCCCGATGTGGGCATGAAGTCCGGCCCCGCTCCAGCATCGAACAGCACGGTGTTTTCATCATCTCGATAAAGCGTGACGTTGCACTCTGGCTCGTACTTGGTCGCGTCCGCTTGATTGCGGGTCAGAAATTGCTCGACCTCCTCTTTGGGCATGGCTCCGAAAACAACATCAGGTGGCAATGACAGGTATCCGTCTGACACGGTCGTAATTCGGGCTGAAGGACCGAGCCGCAGCTCTGCTTGCACGATCCTGGCTTGAGCTCCAAGTGCCGCAAGACACGTGGCATTGAACAGGAAGCTGCGTCGGGACAAAGAAATTCCATTCATACGAAATCATTAAAATGAATATTTTTATTTGTAAACGATGGAAGTACCAACAATGGATCATTCCACGACGCTGAAAAACCGGTCGGGTCTTCTTTGTAATTGGGCGAAGATCGGTTTTCAGTGGTGGCAAATGAACACGACACCAAGGTCATGCGCAAAGTGAACGCGCAGCGCAATCCGCGCGAAGATGGATTGCCGAGGAAGGGATGACGTCGGAAAGGTGATTGTTACGTGACCTCGAAACAGGGGAGGGGCCCAGCCGCAGAACGACTGCGATGGCAGAACCAGCTTTCCACCGAAAAATCACGGTTCATCTGCGTCAAAGCGCATTGTTCTCATCCCGCTGTGCTTGTAAGGAAATTGCACGGCCCCAGGGGCTGCGCCGTGCGGGCGTGATGGAATGGTAGACATATCAGACTTAAAATCTGAAGGGCGTATGCCCGTGTGGGTTCGAGTCCCACCGCCCGCACCAAAAAACCGTATAAGCGTTCTTGAGAAAACAAATAAAATATGGCAACTTTCGTGCCCCACATTCTGCGCCACACTTGTTGAGGTATGCTTGCCAATCAGGCGGCCTTTTCTTCCATTAGACTTTCCAGTTCAGCAACCTTCGCCAGATTGACGCCTGTGCCCTGGTGAAACATCAATTTGCGGTCTTTCTCGGTGCACAAGAACGATTGATCCGATTGAAATGGCGTGTAGACCATTCACTAATGATCCAGGGAGGAACGCATAGGCTCTGAAACTCGATCAGTCTGGAGCCTGGTCTTCGCTTGGCCTACAGTGTTGCTGGGCAACTCTCCAACCGAAAAAGGAGCACTTATGTCCCGACTTTCAGAACGCAGAGACTTTGCCACCGAAATCTGCAGGCAGGCTGGGGTAGTGGCCAAAAAGTTCTTTGCAGATCGGGTCAATCTTGTCGTTGATCAAAAAGGCGCTCAGGACTGGGTCAGCGAGGCGGACGGGAGCGTCGAGACTTTCATTCGTCAAAAGATCGCGGAAGCTTGGCCCAAAGATGGCGTTTACGGTGAAGAACATGGCGCGGTAGCGGGAGAGAGTGGCTTTGACTGGGTTATTGATCCAATTGATGGAACCACGAATTTCGTGAACGGTATTCCAGCATGGACTATTGTTCTGGCTGGTGTCACCAACGGCCAAACGGAGATTGGCGTGATCCATGATCCAAACGTGGATGAAACATTTGTCGCAACGCGCGGAGAAACAGCGACACTTAACGGATCACCGATACGCGTCGCTTCAGGAGTGCCGTTGCGCGACGGAACTGTGGCCGTAGGATACTCGAACCGGATTGAAAGCCGTCATGTTTTACCCGTGATCGAGGATCTGATCGAGCACGGGGCGATGTTTCACAGAAATGCCAGCGGAGCGCTTTCGTTGGCCTACGTCGCTGCCGGACGCCTTTTGGGTTACGTCGAGGAACACATGAATGCTTGGGATTGTCTGGCTGGGCAATTGCTGGTCGCGGAAGCGGGCGGTGTTGTCGAGGATCAGAACGCCGATGCGATGATCCGAGACGGCGGGCGCGTGATCGCAGGCACACCAGATGTGTTCGAGACGTTGCGTGAGATCGCAGAAAACGCTTGGAGCGCTCAACGTCTAAGTAAAAGAGACCCAACCTGAATCAGGTTTGAGTGTCGCTAGATCAGCCTGCCAGAAATGGCCTTGCGAGGGCTGGTCATACTTGCGGTCTATCGAACAATCCGAGAGTGCGCACCAAAGCAATGTGCCTACTGCCCCGTGTGTCGCGATTGCAAGATCCCCGGCATCATGCGTCTGGATTACCTCTGTTACTGCGCGATGAATGCGTCTCTGCGCCTCGACAGCTGTTTCCCAACCGCAATAGCTTGCATCCGGCTGCGCAAAGAAAGCATCGGCCGCGGCCTCGAAATCGTCCCGAGGCAAGTAACCGGTTGCGCTGCGGTCGTTCTCACCAAGACTCAAGTTGCAATTCACGGGTAGCGCTCGTGGTGCAGCAAGAATCTCACCTGTTTCGCGGGCCTTCCGCTCGCCACTGGTCCAGATCTGCGTCACGTTGGACAAGACTTCACTGGATGCAAATTCAGTAGCGCGTTTGCGGCCCACAGCGTTCAAGCCCCATTCGGTTATCGGGACGGCCGGATCGATTGCGACCTCGGGGTGCGTAATGATAATGAGTTTCGGCATTTAATCCGGCAAAAGAACGGGGCCTTTGTCAGAAAAGCCCATTTTGATTTCGGTGCCGGGATCCAGCGGCGCATCGACGTCATCGTGAACGGCAAAAACCTGACCGAATTCACCGGTCAGCGTGTATTCCATCCGAACGCCAACATAGGTCGCCTTGGCCACCGTGGCTGGGATGCCTTGGTCTGAGCCGATGACCAGACGAGAGGGTCGCACGGCAATGGTCGCGGGTCCTTCGGACAATCCGCGACGTGGTAGCGTGTGACGGTAGCCTTCTATTTCTATCGTTGCCGCGTCGCCATTGATATCGACGATTTGGCATTCCAAAAGGTTTGCCTCGCCTATGAAATCCGCAACAAATCGGTCGTTCGGGGCATCATAAAGCTGGCGTGGTGTGCCCATTTGGGCGATTGCTGCATTGCGCATGACAACAATTTCATCCGAGACCGCCAGTGCCTCCTCCTGATCGTGGGTCACGTAGACAACTGTCAAACCGAGATCTTGCTGGATTGCCCGAATATCCTCTCGTACCTGACGGCGAAGCTTGGCATCGAGGTTGGACAGCGGCTCGTCGAACAGCAGAACCTGCGGCTCAAGAACCAGCGCGCGGGCGACTGCAACACGCTGTTGTTGACCCCCTGACAGTTCAGAGGGAAGACGACTGTCGAACCCCTGAAGGCCAACCAGTTCCAATCCATTCAGAGCGCGGCTGCGGGCTTCTTCCTTTGCAAAGCCCGAGAATGTGAGGCCATACATCACGTTTTCCAGCACGCTCATGTGAGGGAAAAGCGCGTATGACTGGAACACCATGGATACGTCGCGGTCGGTGGCAGGCAACTTGGTCACGTCCCGATCTCCGATCAGGATCTTGCCCGAGCTTGCCATTTCCAACCCGGCAATCATGCGCAGAGTCGTTGTTTTCCCACAGCCTGACGGGCCAAGCAGTGTGACGAGCTTTCCCGCCTCGACGTTCAGGTTGATGTTGTCGACGGCAACGACATCCTTGCCGAACACTTTCGACACGTTCTCAAAGCGTACCGGGGCGGCCTTGGAACCGATTTTGGTGTCGGTCATGGCGATGTCTCCGTAGCGTGCTGCGTGCGTCGGCCAATCTGGACCCGACCGACGAGAAGTTGCAATAAGCCGACCGCCGCGAGCATCACGAAGATCAGCGTCGTCGAATAGGCGATCGCAAGGCCATAGTCGTTGTTCTCGACTCGACCGATGATGTAGCTGGTCGCCATGTCATATTCTGCGCTGACCAGAAAGATGACGGCCGAGATCGCCGTCATGGCGCGCACAAAGCTGTATACAAGCGCGGCAAGTATCGCAGGGCGCAACAGCGGCAGAATGATATTTCGGAACGTCTGCCACGAATTTGCACCAAGGGTCAGCGAGGATTCATCAAGGCTGCGGTCAAGCTGCGACATGCTCGCGATCCCCGCACGAACGCCGACCGGCATATTGCGGAAGATGAAGCTGACAACGAGAATGACACCCGTACCCGTGATTTCAATTGGCGGAACGTTGAAGGCCAGGATGTAGCTGACGCCGATCACTGTCCCGGGGATAGCGAAGGACAGCATTGTTCCAAATTCGAAAGCGTTCTTGCCTGCAAAACTTTGTCTTGTCAGCAGATAGGCGGTCACCAGGCCAACGGCGGCAGTCAATGGCGCAGCAATGGCCGCGATGGTTATGGTGGTCCAGAAACTGTCCCAAGCTGCCCCGGTCCAGCGAATACCCTCTTCTTCGAAGCGGACCGAGAATGCAGTGATATAGTGTTTGATCGTCAGCGAGTTATCGACGCCCCACAGCTCGACAACACTGCCGTAAATGATCATCGCGTAGACAACAATTGTGAACAGCGCCCAGCCCAGAGCGATGAGCAGCACCGGAACAGAAAGGCCAGTGGGCATCAGTGGATGAACGCCGGCATCCCCTTTGCCAGTGACGGTTGTATAGCTTTTCTTCCCCAGCCAGACACGCTGCGCGTAGAAGGCGGAAAGAGTAAAGAACAGCAGCACCATGGCCAGAACCGCGGCCCTGCCCTGATCGTACTGAGCGCCGACGATGGCAAAGAATATCTCGGTCGAAAGCACGTCGAAATTCCCGCCCAATACAAGCGGATTTCCGAAATCGGCCATGCTTTCGATGAAGCCCAGAAGAAATGCGTTCGCAAGACCAGGCCGCATCAGGGGCAAGGAAACCGTCTTGAATGTCTGCCATCTGCTGGCGCGGAGCGTTTGCGCCGCTTCTTCCATCGACGGAGAGACACCTTCAACCACACCGATCAGAACAAGAAACGCAATTGGCGTAAACGCGAGTGTCTGCGCGATCAGGATGCCCGGCATTCCGTAAAGCCAGCGTGTCGGTTGCGTGCCGAACAGTTCGGCAACGAACCGGGTGACAGAGCCGGACAGGCCAAAAAGCAGGATCAGCGCCAGGCCGATCACGAATGGCGGGGTGATTATTGGCAGAACGGTCAGAGCCCGCAGCACGCGCTTGAAGCGAAAGCCTGAGCGCGTCACGACAAGTGCAAAGCAAAGACCCAGGACCGTGGTGATGACGCCAACGAGGATGGCGAGGAACAGTGAATTCCAGGCTGCGCCACAACGCGCGCCCTGAAAACACCCCAGACCCCACAATCGATCATCGAAAAACTTCGAGAAGAAGACCGCGATGGAATACGCGCCGTCTTCGGTGATGAAGGCAGCGAAAAGCATCTTCGCGATGGGAAAAAAGACAAACGCGGTGACAATTGTAATAACGCCCCCGATGGCGCTTACGACAAAGACGTCACCGTTAATGGCACCCCTTGCCGCAATCCCCTGAGTAAGCAGGAACAGAAAGCTCGAGGCGCATATCATCGCGCCATAGCCCATGCCGAACTGACGGTCGCCAAGTTCGCCAAACATCGCCTCCAGCCAATTGTAGTTGAAACCTCTGATGCCAATGCTGAACCCCTGAGCGATCAGCCAGCCAAAGCCAAGCGCCCCTGACAGGATCAGTATGCGGGCGTAAACTGGATCAGATTTGGTGCGCTTCAACACCAGAAGCGGCAGGGCGAGTGCGATCAAAAGCGGAGCGAGCCAAAGTTTTTCACCTTGCCCAATCAGAAACGCAGCGGGGGCGTAATCCTCATCGAATGGATAGCCGTCCAAAAGCCACTCGAACGACCAAAGGCCGCCGTCGACCATGTACCAAGGTAACAGGCAGAATCCGACCCACCCGGCCGTGATCCAGAAGATCAGGACCGGATGGGTCGTTTTTGAAGTCTGGTCAGTCATTTACTGCGGCAGGGTCGAAACCTCTTCGTCCCATTTCTGCAACAGACGCTTCCGTTCGTCTGAGGACCCATACTTTTTGAAGTCATAATCAATCAGCTTGATCTGACTCATGTCTGGCGCGCTCTCCGAAGTTATTGCGTTCTTGTTCGACGGTACCTGAAACGCGTTGACCTGAAGAGCAAGATTCTGAGCTTCTGGAGACAGCGCCCAGTCATAGAACTTTTTCGCCTCTTCTTCGTTGCGCGCCCCTTCAATAATCGACATCGAGCCGATTTCGTATCCCGTGCCCTCGCATGGCGCGACGACCTTAATCGGGAATCCTGAAACGGCCTGCTTCACGGCGTCATGCATGAAGACGATACCAATGGTGTTCTCACCACGACCGGCGGCCTTGATGGGCGCGGACCCGGACTTGGTATATTGGTTGATGTTCGAATGCAGACCCTTCATGAACTCAAAGCCTTCGTCCTCGCCAAAGATCTGAACCATCGACGCCAGCGTGGTATAGGCCGTACCTGATGAGTTCGGATTCGCCATCTGAACGTGGCCTTTGTATTCGGGCTTCAGCAGGTCTTTCCAACAGGCCGGTTCGGGCAGGTTGTTTGCAGCGATAAGATCGGAATTGTAGCCGTAGCCAAGTGCGCCTGAATAGATGCCGATCGTCTTGTTGCCCGCGCTTTCTGCCTGGGATATCGCCCAATCATGAAGCTGGTCGCGCATCGGCGAAATGTATTCCATCGTCAGGCCCTCTTCGGCGGCCTGCAAATGCGGATCACCCGTACCGCCCCACCAAACGTCCCCTTTCGGATTCGAGCTTTCGGCGCGTATTTGTGCAAAGGTTTCCCCTGACGACTTCCGGGTCATGTTGACGTCGATGCCTGTTGCATCTTCAAAGCTGCGCGCCATCAGTTGGCACCAGTCTTCTTGCGCCGAACAATAAAGTGTCAGCTTGTCGGCCTGTGCCGCCGACAGTGACGCAGCCAGGGCGATCACCGATCCAACCGTTGTGGATATCAATTTCCTCATTTTCTTCCTCCCTTTGAGCTTGATGCGTCCGGGTTTCCCGGTTCTTTCATGCCCTTCCTCATGCAGCCTGTCGAAGTTTCTTTATGACAATTTTGACTTCTGGATTGTCTGTCAGATTGTTCAGCAAATCTGACAGGTCGCTTTCTTGAACCAACTTTGCGGCCTTTGCCGGTGAAAACCAGTGACGCGTACGTTCACCTTTTTCCTTCCAGCGTCGCTTCAGCTTTTCGACGACCATCGGATAAAGGGTGACGCGGCAGCGAACGCTGCTTTGCCCCTCGTATCGTTTATCATAGAAAAAATGACCGATTGGCCGTTTCGATATGGTGCCGACGGCGCCTGCTTCTTCTTGCGCTTCGATTTCAGCAGCTTGCCATGGTTTTTTGCCGTCCATTAGCCAGCCCTTCGGGATAACCCACCGGCCGGTGTCCCGCGAAGTGACCATAAGAACGCGCAACTTGCCAGTCTTGTCCCAGCGCATCGGAAGCGCCGCAATCTGATCTGCCGTTTCGCTGTCGCTCATGCCGCCTCTCAATGCCACACGATCAAGAACCAAAAGGAAGCTGTCTTGTTGGCAAGTTGGCCGGTCAACGCTTTGCCTTGGCTCGTATTCTGAATTTGATCAGCCTGTGCATCTTTGCTTTGCGCTTCGAAATACTTGTGTTCGCTCGAATTCTCACAACCTTCCGAGGGTTATGCAACAAAAAATATTGCATTATGACCGAAAGCCCACAAAAGTGGATTTCGAAACCTAGTCGGGTCGTCGGATGTCCAAAACTAAAACGCGCGGCAAAATGTCTGAAAAGAACCACAGCCGGGTAAAGAAATCCGACCGGCGCCAGCAGATATTGCTGGAACTGAAGCTGCGCCCGCACGTTCGCATCAACGAACTGGCGCAGCGGTTCAACGTCTCCACCGAGACGGTTCGCAGAGACTTCGATGCTCTGTCGAATGATGGCTTGATAGCGCGGGCACACGGGGGAGCATCGGCCGCCGCGCAAGGGCACTATCCGGGTTTGGATGAGCGAACAAACGCACAGGTTGAGGAACGCGAACGGATAGGTGCCACAGCGGCAGAACTGATCCAGAGCGGTGAAACGGTCATGATCGATTCCGGCTCGACCACAATCGAAATGGCACGTGCACTGGCTTATATTGGCACATCCTGCACCGTAATCACCAATTCCATTCCCGTAGCCATGACCCTTGGCCATGGGGCTGCACAAGTGCTGTTATGCCCGGGGGAATACTTGGCAACTGAGTCTGCAACGATCGGAACCGAGACGCTGGAGTTTCTGTCCCGTTTCAACGTCGACAGGTGCATGATCGGTTCCTCGGGGTTATCGACCGATGGCCCTTCAGAAACAGTGCGCGGCTTCGCGGCAATAAAGAGGGCAATGCTGTCGCGAGCCGACAAACGGCACCTTCTTGTTGATTCCGGGAAATTCGGCCGGAAAGGCCTGTCTCAAGTAGGGGACCTTGACGACCTGCATTCAATAATCACCGACAAAAAACCAACAGGAGAATTGCATAACGCCATTGAAGGCGCCCGGGTCGACGTTCTCGTCGCCGGGTAGATATGAAATGACTGATTAACGGCGGATAAAAAGCACCGCACTTGACTGGGAGGAAAACATGAAGATCGATATCAAACTATTGCTTGGGGCATCTGCAATCGCGCTCATGTCGATAAGTGGAACGGCGTCGGCGCAGGATTGTCCACGCGGTGACTTGGACGAGCGTTTTTGTGATGCCGACGGGGATTTGATCGCGGATATCCCCACAGATCCTTCCGAGCAGATAGATCCTGACACTTTGATTTTTGCCTATACGCCGGTTGAAGATCCCGCCGTATACAAAACCGCGTGGTCAGATTTTCTTGACCATTTGAAAGCGGAAACTGGCAAGGACGTCGTCTTTTTCCCTGTTCAAAACAACGCGGCCCAGATCGAGGCGATGCGTTCGGGGCGTTTGCACATTGCAGGCTTCAATACCGGTTCCAACCCACTGGCGGTAAACTGCGCCGGGTTCCGCCCCTTCACGATCATGGCTTCGAAGGACGGAAATTTTGGTTACGAGATGGAGATCATCACCTATCCAGGTTCGGGCATCGAAAAGGTCGAAGACATCAAGGGGAAGCAACTGGCTTTCACATCGCCTACATCCAACTCGGGATTCAAAGCGCCCTCGGCGATCCTGAAAAGCGATTTTGATCTTCTGCCAGAACGCGATTTCGAACCTGTCTACTCGGGCAAGCACGACAACTCGATCCTGGGTGTCGCCAACAAGGATTACCTGGCGGCTTCGATCGCGAATTCGGTAAAATCCCGGATGATCTCGCGCGATGTGATCAAGGAAGATGATGTCGTTACGATCTACAAGTCGCAGACTTTCCCGACCACTGGGTTTGGCACCGTCTACAACCTGACACCCGAGCTGCAGGAAAAGATCCGCAATGCCTTCTTCAATTTCGATTGGGAGGGGACGACACTTGAAGCTGAGTTCTCAAAATCAAACGAAGGCCAATTCCTCGAGATGACTTATCAGGAATTCTGGGACGTCATTCGTAAAATTGACGCAGCAAATGGCGTTTCCTACGCCTGCCAATAACCTTTCACTAATCCGGCGGGCCTGAAAGGGCCCGCTGTTCACCCTAATCTGGGGCATTTCATGCTGCGTCTTCAAAAGCTGACGAAAACATACAAGACCGGAGATCAGGCGCTGAAGGCGATTGATCTTGACGTTCCAAAAGGACAGGTTCTTGCATTGATCGGGCCTTCGGGCGCGGGCAAATCGACCATGATCCGCTGTGTCAACCGGTTGGTTGAACCGACAAGCGGCGGTGTCCTTCTGGATGACGTTGACGTGACCAAACTCGGCTCGGGAGCGTTGCGGAAAGCACGCCGCGAAATGGGTATGATCTTTCAGGAATATGCTTTGGTCGAACGCCTCACTGTGATGGAAAACGTATTGTCCGGCAGGCTGGGATACGTGGGATTCTGGCGCAGCTTCCTAAGACGGTATCCGCAATCGGATGTGGACGAAGCCTTCCGCTTGCTCGATCGGGTGGGGCTGTTGCACATGGCGGATAAACGGGCGGATGAACTGTCGGGTGGTCAACGCCAAAGGGTGGGCATCTGCCGCGCCTTGATTCAAAACCCGAAACTGTTGCTGGTTGATGAGCCAACTGCGTCGCTGGACCCCAAAACCAGCCGTCAGATAATGCGGCTAATCACCGAGTTATGTCAGGAACGCGGATTGGCAGCCATTATCAATATCCATGATGTGGCGCTCGCTCAGATGTTTGTTCCGCGCGTTGTGGGACTCCGATTTGGCGAAATTGTGTATGATGGGCTTCCCACCGGCCTTACCCCTGAGAAGCTGACCGAGATCTATGGGGAAGAAGACTGGGAAGCAACCATCGAAAAAGTGGACGAAGATGAAGATGTCGAGGCCGCAGAATGAGCCATCGAGAACTGGACGACATGCTGGGAAAAGGCTGGCGCAAACCTGCCTTTGTCAAGAACCCAGTGCTCCGCTGGGCATTGCTCCTTGGATTTTTCGCCTACCTGATCGCAGCCTTTATGACCATCGAAGTCGATTGGGGTCGTGTCTATGAAGGGCTGGATCGCGGCTGGGCGTTTGTGCTTGCATTCACCAGCCCAGACTTCATTTCACGGTGGTCAGATATTTGGAGCGGCCTTCTGGAGAGTATCGTGATGACCGTGGCCGCGTCGGTCGTGGGTATCCTGATATCGATCCCGATTGGGCTGGGGGCTGCACGCAACATCGCGCCATTGCCAGTCTATATGATTTGCCGAGGCATTGTTGCGATAAGCCGGGCATTGCAAGAGATCATCGTTGCCATATTGCTTGTGGCGATCTTCGGCTTTGGCCCGTTGGCCGGATTTCTGACGCTTTCCTTCGCCACCATAGGGTTTCTTTCGAAACTTCTGGCCGAAGATATCGAAGCCATGGACAAGGTTCAGGCCGAGGCGATCAAGGCCTCTGGAGCGCGTTGGCCACAATGGATCAACTATGGAGTTCAGCCGCAAGTGATGCCGCGACTTGTGGGCCTTTCCATGTATCGGATCGACATCAACTTCCGGGAAAGCGCGATCCTCGGGCTCGTGGGGGCTGGCGGAATTGGTGCGACTTTGAACACCGCATTCGACCGCTATGAATACGACACCGCGGCGGCCATTCTCATTCTGATCATCGGCATCGTGATGGCTCTGGAATACCTTTCGGGGATTATTCGAGCGAGGGTTCAGTAATGCCGATACTTGAACGCGACGATGCGCAAATCTGGCGTCGCCGGACAACAGGTCAGAGCTTGGTTCGTTGGTTCGGCTGGCTGTTGGGCGTGGCGATCTTTGTTTACTGCTGGCAGCTGATTTCGGAATCGACCACTTGGTTTTTCGTCTGGGACGCGCCCCGCATCGCCAATGATATCTGGACCCGGGCAACGCCTCCCAAATGGGAGTACATCACCCAACTGGGCCGCCCGATTTGGGACACTCTGAACATTGCCACCCTGGGAACAATCATCGCCCTATGCATGGCAGTGCCCGTTGCCTTTTTGGCGGCCCGCAACACCACGCCGTCGGCTTTGTTCATACGGCCGATTGCCCTGTTGGTCATTGTCTCGACTCGCTCTATCAACTCGTTGATCTGGGCGCTTCTTCTGATCGCGATTATTGGTCCCGGAGTGTTCGCCGGTGTCATAGCAATCGCCATTCGTTCAATCGGGTTTTGCGCAAAGCTTCTTTACGAAGCGATTGAGGAGATTGATCACACGCAGGTCGAAGCAATAACGGCAACCGGTGCTTCACGCTGGCAGGTAATGGCCTATGGGATCGTACCGCAAATCCTGCCCGCGTTTGCAGGCATTGCTGTTTTCCGTTGGGATATCAACATCCGCGAATCCACGGTGCTCGGGCTAGTTGGAGCCGGAGGTATCGGGTTGCAATTGTCGGCTTCGCTCAACGTTCTGGCTTGGCCACAAGTCAGCCTGATCCTGATTGTCATTCTCGTCGCGGTTATGATCAGCGAATGGGTTTCGGCGAAGGTACGAGGAGCCATCATTTGACCGGTTTCTCTGTGCAAGATGCTTTTGACGCCTACGAGGCTGTACGACATCGCCTGCCGCAAACCAGATCTACTGAATTGAACTATCGCCAGGCGGACACGCTGGAGGACATAGCTCATGAGTTTGACGTGTTCCTCCTCGATGCTTTCGGGGTTCTCAATATTGGCGATACGGCAATCCCGGATACGCCAGAACGGGTCAGGTCGCTGACAGCCGCTGGCAAACGTGTTCTGATCGTGTCGAATGCCGCCGGGTTTCCCCACGCAACTCTTATGGAGAAGTACAATAGGCTTGGTTACGATTTCGCACCACAAGACGTGATCACCAGCCGGGCCACGTTGTTGTCTGAACTGAACGGCCAAAGTGATTTGCAGTGGGGGTTGATGGCGGCTCCCAGTGCCGGCCTTCGCGATCTGGAGGGGCTGAAACTGTCCTATCTGGAGGATGACCCGAAGCCCTACGAAACCGTCGACGGGTTCTTGTTGATCGGGTCAGCGGTTTGGACTGAAGCACGACAAGCCATGTTGGAGGCCACTTTGCAAGAGCGTCCCCGCCCGGTATTGGTCGGCAACCCTGACATTGTCGCTCCGCGCGAGTACGGTTTTTCCAAGGAACCCGGTCTTTACGCGCACCGGCTGGCAGACCGGACAGGCGTCGCCCCTCAGTTCTTTGGAAAGCCTTTTGCCAATATCTATGATCTTGCTTTCCAATGTCTCGGGCACATCGACAAGTCTCGGGTTCTGATGGTGGGCGACAGCCTGCACACCGACATACTGGGCGCACGAGAAGCAGGCATAGCTTCCGCCCTCATCTCGGGATACGGTTTCTTCGCAGGGCATGATGTTAAAGCAGCGATCATAAAGGCAGGGATAGTCCCAAACTTTGTCGTAAGCCGGCCTTGATTCTAAGGCGTCACCCTTAGATGCGTTTTCCTGTTAACGCTTACTCGTATGTCGGCTGACACCGCGTGGCAAACATGCCGACCATATAAATGCAGTGCCACGTGTGAGCGGCGGCTTTGGAAAACTCCTCCGCAACCACAGAACTCTGAACTCATGTCTGGATTGGACTGTTATCACACATCCCAACAAACTGACGTATCGGCCGCTTTGACCGCAATTCGCAGCATATCTCAATCAGGTTCACGGCCTCAGTCCACAGCGGGTTTCAGAAACCGTGTACTTTTTCCATTAGCTTTTTATGGGTTCTTTCGGGACCGTTCACAAGTCGCCGTCTATCTCATCGAATCAAGTCCCCGAACCAGCGACCGCGCGCACCGTCGCCGCGCAGCCGTTTCTTGAACCGATCAAACGCGATGAGCGCCATGTCCTCAAATGTCGGGTCGTTCGGGTTGTTTTCTGCATCAAGACGCCGGAGCTCAAGTTCCGCAATCGGATCGTCGTCGCGTTCCGTATTAGAGGACCATTTTTTCGTTCTGTGCGCGCATCAAACAGGGACATGTCAGGGAAAGATCCAATCCCCCATCCTGGCGCTTGCCGTTGTCTTAGAACCGATAGAACCAGCGACTGCCGTTCTGCGACTTCTTGAGAAAGAGCCCGCCACCGTATTGAACAACGATACAAAGCGCGGCACTTATTACCTGCGCTGCTGATAGTCGGTTTACGTCTCTTGCTTTAACCGCCCCACACTTGCGGAGCGGTGCTTTCCCAAATTCTGTTGCAGTGTCCTGCAGGTGACGGACTAGTTTAATAGTAATATTAATGTTTTAGGGTCTATACGCAGCATGTTGTACAAGCCGCATCGTGCTCACCGCCCGTACCAAAAAGAATAAGAAAAATGCCGTGTCTTATGTGTGCGTGGCAGAACGCACGGGAGCTGCAAAGCCCCCCATAATACTCTGCTGTGCAACTATGCTTAAACCGGAAACCCCAATTGTCGGATCAGTTTCCAAATGTCCCTGTTCGCGGCTGATAGCTGATCAACGACTGCTTCGATCTGGAGCAGCGCGTTGTCGTCCACGGTATCTTCGCGGCCCAGTTTTATGTCGGTTTTGCGGTCAGCGATCCGCATAAGGATCGTTTTCGGGTTTCCGCTTTCAGGGTCGAAGGAATAGATGCAATGGTTGTACTTGTTGCGGATGCCAGAAAGCTTGGCCAGCCTTTGCGTATGTTCAAGGATCGGATCTCGGAGCTGGGCAGGGCGCCCTTCCATTTTTGCAAGTCTTTCAACCAGATCTATTCGCGCGCGGGTGGTGTTCAAAGTCAGAAATATGATTACGGCCACGTCCTTGGACGTTCCAGTCAGGCCGGCGATCAGATGGATCAGCAGGCTCTCGGTGTTTGTCCACATGTAGTTCAGCCTGCCGACCAAAAGGATCAGGCGGTCGAACCGGGCTTCAAAGGGATCAGTCAAGGGCGGTCTGCTGCGCCTCATGAGGCGCAACCTCGAAATAGAAATGAGCAGCCGCCGTCCGGTTGCTGACGCCAATCTTTCCGACAACGTTATGCATGTGCAGCTTGACCGTGTGTTCCGTGATGCCCAGCTTGGCCGCAATCAATTTGTTGCTTTTGCCTTCTGAGACCAGTTGCAAAACCTGTTTTTCGCGGCGTGTCAGCTTGGAGTACTGTGCGTGCCGATCCGCGCCGTTGGATGTAAATGTCTCCCGTTGCCGTGGTCTCTCGGGCGCGCGCTGACAGGGGGCTGAAACACAGTCAGCCAGAAAGCTGGGAAGATAAAGTTCCTCGTGCATCAGCAGTCTGAGGATGGCGCGCCACGCATCCGGTGCCACGTTCATCGGTAGAAAGCCGACATCTCCAAACTGCGCGCGGTTCCAGCCTTCGAACAGGTGCCGGGCCGATTCCTCTTTGCGATAGGCGAAGGCAAGACAGCCGGAACCTGCACTTTTGGTGTATGCATCTGGGCGCGCCAACAGGTCTTCGATCAACATCTGATCCACGACGACGATCTTGCCGGTGTCCGGAACACTTGCACGCATCGCCTCGAGTGTTTCGAAGCGAAAAGCGCGGACACCAAACTCGGTTTGAACGCTTCTTAGGGTTTGATTTGAATAGAATAGTTCTTTCCCGAGGAAGACAATTGAAAAATCTTCTGAATAAAAGCTCTGATTGCCATATTCATTGTTCAAAGACTCACTCATTATATTCCCTCACAAAACGGGGTTAACCGGAAATGGCTTTATCGAAATGGAATTACCGGTGTAAAAGTAGTTAACTAATCAAAGAATTACGTGAGGTTTATTGTAGCTGAAAACGTGATTTTCTACAACCAGACGGTATAGTTCAAGTGCCTTAGATATAGAACTATTGTTTAGGTTTTTCGGTGTGGCATTGTGTAACCAGCGGAAACAATTGCATAATTTTTTATTGCTTTCTTAATTTAGAACTTTTTGTTCCAGCCCGACGAAAGTTCCGCAATGCTCTCAAAATAAACATAAAAAACAATAGTTTATCCTCATAAGAACTTTCAGTTAGCTAGTCGCAAGCGTGCGTCGCTGCGAACATGGTCAGGCTTTAATTGTGAAAGCGTCTGTCCCTGCCGCGCCCGTTCCTTGCGCATTTCAGCATCGATTGTGAACGGCCGCGTATTCGGCTTAGCCGGGAAAGGAGGTGGCCTCAGAAAAACTACCGTGAACCGCATTCAGCGTGCTTGAACGCTGTGCGGGTATTTCAGTTTCAATCACGCCCGTTGCCGCTTTGTAGATGAATGGCGGTCAGGCGTTCCATAAATGGGAATTTGTTATGAGACGTAACGTAAACAATACAAACGTAACGACCGTTGATGAAATCGTTGTCGAAAACCTGGATGCTCCGGTGGATGTTGAAATTCAGGTTGATGAGGCTCTTGTCGAAGCCGATGTGACTGCGCAGCAACAGCAGCAAGACCAGAATGTAGAGAACGCCAACGAACAGGGTCAGGATCAGGGTCAGGACCAAGGCCAGGATCAAGACCAGGGTCAGGATCAGGACCAAGGTCAGGATCAGGACCAGGGTCAGGATCAAGACCAGACGCTTAATGCCGGCGACAACACCAACGACAACTCCAACAGCAACTCAATCAATATCGATTTCGGCGGCGGTGAGTGGATTCCGCGCGACGATGATCAGGTTGATCTGGACCTCGGCGATTCGGCGACAGTGGGTGACGTGATCACTGCTGGTCGCGATCTGACCTATGATCCAGGCGATGACATGAATCTGGATATCTCGATGGACGGCGCCGGAACGGCAATGTCATCCGTGAACAGCCAGGTCGCCAGCCTGAGCGACGACGACACGCTTGATTCACCGACCGTATCCAACAACGCCGACTTCACCCAGAACGGCGATGCCAATGGTGGCACGGCAACTGCGGCTGAAGGTATCAGCTCGGATGCCGGCGGTGGAAAATCGGGCGACGGTGGAACCAGCTACGGTGGCGCGGCCGATTCATCAACCTTGGGCAGCCACGCGTGGGCTGACGGTGGCGATACCGGCAGTGCGGATGCCGATTCCAGCGCTGGTCGGGGCGGATCGACCGGTGACGCAAGCAATGCCAGCAATGGTGTTGGTATGGCGGGCGCGGGATCCGACGGTGACAGTGCCGGTGGAGATGGCGGTGCCGCAGATGGCTCAGCCTCGTCCGACAATGACGGCAGCACAAGTGCCGATGGCAGCGGAACCGGTGGAGCCGGCGGCAGCGCGGATTCGTTTGGTTTGGGTCTGGGCCTTGGTCTGTCCGGTTCGAACGCAGCCGGTAACGCAAACGGCGGCGACAGCGATTCCGACTCGACCGGAACCGGGACCGGAACGGCGGACAACGCTGCGGATGCGTCTGGTGCGGACGGTGGCGACGGTAATGCTGCGGCAGATGGTTCGGCTTCGAACACAAGCGACAGCAACACTGATGCAAATGATGCCACTGCGGGTGACAACACTGCGGACGGCTCTGCTGACAGCGGCGCAGACAGCTCGGCTGACGGCTCTGGCGGAACCGGAACCGGTGGTGACGGATCCGGCGGTGACGGCACTGGTGGTGACGGCACCGGTGGCGACGGCACCGGCGGTGACGGCGAAGGTGGATTCGGCGCGATGGTCGAAGCTGCAATCATGGCTCTGCAGGAAGAGCTGGGCATGATTGACGCCGAAGCGGGCGAAGGCGGCGACGGAACCGGCGGTGACGGCACCGGTGGCGACGGCACGGCCGGCGACGGTTCAGGTGGCGACGGCTCAGGCGGCGACGGCTCCGGTGGGACCGCTGACGCGGATTCCGATGCTCAGGGTGTTGGCGATCAGTCGGCAAGCGGGCCGGATATCGACCAGAGCCCGGGCGACGTGAACGGCGCGGCCAGCAACTCGCAAGACACCGACGGAAGCGGCGGTGACGGCGGGTCGAACGCAGCAGATGGCGCAGCGGATGCGGCCGGTACCGGAACATCGGCTGCCGACGGCGACGGCGGCGCGGGCGGTAGCACAACGCCAACATCATCGTCTACCGGCAACGGAGCCGGGTCTGCCGACGCGGCCAATACCGCAGGCAACGGCGGAGCTGCCGACATCTTCGGAGACGCCGACACAAACGGTGCGGCTGACAGCTTGGCCGAAGCAATTGCCGGATACGGCGGCGAAGGCAGTTCCGACAATGATGCCACATCGACTGGGTCGGGCGACGCAGCTGGTGCGGCTGACTCGGGCAACGGTGGTGCCGGTGGCGCATCCGCCGCGAACGGTGGAACCAGCGGAGCTTCGATGGGCACTGCAACGTCAGGCGATACCATGGGTGGCATGATCACCGGTGGTAACGGTGGCGGCGCCTATTCAGGTGACGGTGGTGCCGGCGGCAATGGTGGTGCCTGGGGCGCGAACAATGGTGGCGATGGCATCGTGACCGGTGAGTCCTATGCATCGGCGGCAGCTGTTGTTGATACGTCTGCGTTCAACCAGTCGATCATCATGGGCGCCAACGTCCTGGGCAACACGGTCGATACGACCATGGTGGGTGGTTCGATGAACATGTCCCACGCCAGCGACGACACGGACGTTTAAGTCAAAAGGCGGGGCTCGCATTTTCGGGCCTTGCTACCTTTCGAAAATGCCGGGGCCGCAAAACGCGGCCCCGGCCCAACTGAACCCAAAGCGGAAATTACGAGCCGCCGCGGGCAAAAAGGATAACCGACATGGCACTTGACGGTATTACGGAAACGATAGCGCATTTTGTTGGAACTTTTGAGCTTACGATAGAACAAGCCCGCCTGAGGGATCAGTACGAAGAATTCAGCGCCCTGAGGCGTAAAGCCGAAATAGACGGGCTTGACGAGCCTACCTCGATCAACATCAAAGCTGATCTGGATGTCCCGGCGGGCGAATACAAAGCCCTGCCATTCAATTTTCTTCCCTCTCAACCGGAACTTACGTTGCCAAAAGCTCCTGTCGGGCCGGTGCATGAGTCGGTCATCATCCTCAATGGTGACAGCGCGGAATCCACGCGATTTGTTCCAGACAGCGTATCCGGCCCGTCTTCTGCACCGGAACTGATTATTCTGCGACCGGATACGGTGCCGCTGGGTTCGGCAATGACGTTCACCGTGCAAAAGGTGGTCATGCGCGACAACGACACGGTGGGGGAAGGGGACTTTCGCGATACCGAGGCGCTGATCGCCCAGGGCGAAGAGATGATGGACATGGCGCTGTCGCTTCATGCCATGGCAGCCCCTTCGCTTTCGCTCGCGGATTACAAGTCGACCGAAATGCTCGAGGCGCTGGCCGAACAGATGTTGGCCCCGGCAAACGCGAATATCGACGGGGTCACGGTACATCAGTTTCATGGCAATGATGCGTTGGGGGTGATCGTAAACGGTAAGTACGTTGAAGAAGCTCCGATATGGACAGACATCCTGCCTGCGTTCCATCAGCCGGATGAAGCCGGAGAGGATGAGGCAGAGGCCATGCTCCCGGCCGAGTGGGATCAGTCGAAAGATCCTGACTTTGACGACGGACACCTGGTCGTGACCGGAGGGAACCTTGCTATCAATGCTGTCTCGGCATCTGTAGGTTGGGTTGATGCCCCCTATATCGCCGTCGGAGGGCAGGCGATCAGCCTGACCGCCATCAGCCAGGTTGCGCTTGTGTCAGATTGGGATGTGGGGGCACCGGGAACGGGCAGCGGCACCAATGTGATTCAGTCCTCGAAGATCGAAGTCGAAGGCCGAGATGCCCCCTGGCTGGACAATGGCGCCGGAACAACCGGACAGCCTGACTTCATCGTTGTGGATTGGGTCCACGGTGATCTGGTTGTGGCCAACTTCGTCAAGCAAGTTATCGACGCCACGGATATCGACAACATACAGACCGAGATTTCGGCCGCATCGACCTTGTACGCGCTGGGCGACAACGAAATGTTCAATGTCACCGACATCGTGCAGCTGGGCAGTTTTTACGACCTGATCATGATCGACGGGAATATGATTTCCGTGGACATGTTGTACCAGACCAACACCCTGATAGATGACGATATCATCAGCGGCGGTATGCCCGGCGCAATGGCCGGAGATGATGAAAACGTGATCATGAATGACGCGTCGGTCAAAACCGTAGGCGCAGATACACATCAGGATTTGCAGCAGAACCTGTCCGACGCCATGGCGCTTGATCAAACGGATGTGGATGCGTTGGAGAATGCGCTGCTCAACGATCCCTTGTTTGCAGGGATGGAGCAGTTGCGCGTGCTCAAGATCGACGGAGACTTGTTGCAGGTGAACATCGTTGAACAGGTCACCATGATGCTGGATCAGGATCAAATTGACCTGTCCGGTCCCAGTGCCGCCGATACCGATGTCGTCGCAGGCAGCAACGCTCTTTTGAACTCCGTCAATCTGACCAAAATGGGTGTGGATTCGACGGTTATGGCCGCTGACGGATCTTATTCTGACCTGCTGCTTCATCAGGCCAGCCTGATTGACGTGCCGGACAACCAGGAAATCACAGATATGACCAACGAGGCGATCGCCGCAATCATGGCGGACATGTCTGTGCCGCAACCGGATGCGGCCCTGGCACTGGACGCACAATCCACTGACACAACGACACCAGATGACGGCCTGCAATCCATGCTGGCCTGACCCCCCAAGTTTTTATCGAGTGACCAGAAGGTTTGTATATGTCGATTGTTTTTTCGTCGCGCCGTCCACTCTTATCCAGTCCACTGGACAGGCAGGGCGGTTTGGGCCCGAAGCGCCAGCGCGCAGACGGTGGGGCAGATCCAGCGACACAACGGGTCAAAGCCCGGTTGCACCTGACGCAGGAGATGCGCGTGTCTGAGTCAGATCCAGATTCGACGGTTGAAACCGAAGCGCCACAGCAATCCAAAGACCAAAAACACTCACGCGAACAACGGCGCGCTGATCCTCCCCATCAGCGTGCGCAGCCGCAACCCGCGCAAGATGAAGAGCCGGCGGGTGGCGGCAATGGGGTGGCCGACGCCGACGGCCCGGATCCGGCATCCGCCGGGGACTCGACTGCGCGCAAGACCCCCTCTGCACGCGCATCCGGTGAGAACGGCATAGGCACCACGATCGAGGCCAAGGCAAACCAGCCACTGTTGCAAACGAATTCCGGCGGCGGTGATGGGAACGGGCCACCCCAAACCTTCCACAAACGCACCCCGCCCGAAGATTTCCAGCGCACGTTGCGCGTTTCGATGCGGGCGATCCGGCGCAATCTTGCGTTTGTTCTGGTCCTGACCTGCGCCACGAACATCCTGATCCTGGCGATTCCGATCTATCTGTTCCAGATCAGTGACCGTGTTCTGACCAGCCGGTCGCTGGATACGCTGATCATGCTGACGGCCATCGTGGCAGGGGCGGTGATCTTCCAGTCTGCTTTTGATGCGGTGCGGCGGTTCATGCTCATGCGGACAGGGGTTGAAGTGGCGGCCCGGCTGGGCGCACCGGTTCTGAGCGCGGCGGCCCATGCGTCGCTGCACGGAAACGGGCGCGAGTATCAGACATTGGGCGATCTGCAACAGCTTCGTGGTTTTCTGGTCTCGGGCACGCTGCTTTCATTTCTGGACGTGCCGTTTGCACCGCTGTTCATTCTGATGATTTTCCTCGTGCATCCGCAACTGGGCATGATCGTGGTGGTTACTGCGTTGATTCTTATGACGATTGCACTGATCAACCAGAAAACGACTGCCAAGCCGTTTGCCGAGGCCAACAAGGCACAGTCCATGGCGAACCTGCATCTGGATTCGATGTCTCGCAACAGTCAGATTATTAATGCTCTGGCAATGATCCCCGAGGCCGTGCGGATCTGGGGGCGGGATACTGCCCAATCCCTGACCTGGCAGGTGCGGGCGCAGGACCGCAACGTGATCTTCGCTGCAATCTCGCGCGCCGTTCGCCTTTTGACGCAGATCGGAATTCTGGGTTGGGGCGCGTTTCTGGCGCTGCAAGGAGAGATCACAGGCGGTATGGTGATTGCGGCCTCGATCATCGCCGGGCGTGCCTTTGCGCCAATTGAAGGTTCGATTGAAGGATGGAACAGCTATCTGCTGACGCGCGGAGCTTACGGCCGGATCAAGGCACTGCTGTCGACCTCGGCCCTGCAATACGAAAAACTGCGCTTGCCACGCCCCGAAGGTCGTCTGGATGTCGAACGCCTGCTCTATGTACCGGGCGGAACCAAGCGCGTGGTTCTGAACGGCATCACGTTCTCACTGGTTCCCGGCGAAACATTGGCCATCATCGGCAATTCCGGTGCGGGGAAAACCACGCTTGGAAAAACTCTGGTGGGATCCATCCTGCCCACATCGGGCAGCGTCAGGCTTGACCTGATGGACATCCGAAACTGGGACCCGCGCCAGTTTGGCGAAAGCATCGGCTACCTGCCGCAGGATGTTCAGTTGTTCCCGGGCACGATCAAGGACAATATCGGCCGGATGCGGGCGGATGCCACTGACGAACAGATCCATGATGCCGCCGTTCTGGCCGATGTTCATAACATGATTGCAACGCTGCCGCAGGGATATGAGACCGTGGTGGCGGCTGATGGCTCGCCTTTGTCCGGTGGTCAGAAGCAGCGTATCGCTCTGGCACGGGCGTTCTTCGGCAACCCCAGAATGGTTGTGCTGGATGAACCGAATTCAAATCTCGACGTCGCGGGCGACAAGGCGCTGGCATGTGCAATCGAACAGGCACGTCAAAGCAAGATCACCGTTGTCGTCATTACGCAGAAGCCAACGTTGTTGAATGTTGTCGACAAGATCATGCTGCTGACGGATGGGCGTGTGGCCCTGTTCGGTCAGCGTGATCAGGTTCTTCAGCAGATCAACGGGCCGCGCAAGCAGACTGGAATTGAAGGCCAGCAGGGGGGCTGACCATGAATGACCTCGTACCTGTGAACAACTCATCCAATGAACCAGAAGTCTGGTATGCTGAGGTTCCGCGCTCGATCAACAGGTTGATAGTGATCGGGGTGGTCTTGCTTGTCGTTTGCTTCGGCGGTTTCGGGGTCTGGTCGTTCAGTGCCCCGCTGGCCGCAGCGGTCATCGCGCAAGGCAGCTTTGTTGCCACGGGCCGAAACAAGATTGTGCAACATCTTGAAGGTGGTATCATCGAAGACATCAAGGTTGTGGAAGGTCAGGCGGTTCAGGCAGGTCAAGTGTTGATGACCCTGGACCAGACCTCGGCCCAGGCCAATGAGCGTGAATTGCATATTCGCAAGCTGCGCCTTCAGGCCATGACCGAGCGGTTGCTGGCCGAGTACGGGGAACGCGACCGCCTCGTGTTTTCGCAGGCGCTTGTCGAAGCATCAGAAGATCCTGAAGTAATGGCCATTCTGGATGGTCAAAAGCTCAGCTTTGATGTGTCGCGCAAGACGCTGCTGAATGACTTGGCTTTGCTGGAGCGCAATATGGAAGCGCTGAAAATCCGATCCAGCGGATTTGAGGCGCAACTGGATAGCATGGCCCGGCGTGCCGAGATATTGCAGGAGGAATTTGAGGCCAAAAGCCAACTGTTCGAAAAGGGCCTTGTCCGCAAAGGGGAGTTGAACACGATCCGTCGTGTTCAGGCCGAAGCCGAAGGTCAGCAGGCCCGGTTGCAGGCGGAAGCCGCTGAAATCAACCAGATGCTGCTGAAATATGACGAACAGATCGCGCGTACGCGGTCCGCCTATCGTGAGGCCGCACTGGATGAACTGGGCGTGATCGAAGCCGATCTGGAAAGCGTGCGTGAAAAATCCCGACAGGCGCGCAGCGTTCTTGACCGGGCCGTGGTGCGCGCGCCGGTAACCGGAACGGTGGTGCGATTGCATTATCACACGCCGGGCGGTGTGATTGAGACCGGGGAACCGATAGCCGAAATCCTGCCCGCAGATGCGCCCCTGATCATCGAGGCACAGATTCCGCGTACCGAGATTGACAGTGTCGTCACGGGGCAGACCGCCACAGTCCGCCTGATCGCGTTGAACCAACGCACGACGCCTGTTTTGTATGGCGAGGTTTTCTATATCTCGGCCGATGCGCTGCTTGAGGATTCGACCGGTGTTCCGCAGGAAGTCTATCTGGCACGAGTCTCACTGACCCCGGATGAGTTGCAGCGCGTGCGCGGCTTTGTTCCGACACCGGGGATGCCCGCAGAAATCATGATCCAGACCGAGGAGCGCACCTTTGCGGCCTATATCGCCAAACCGGTATCAGACAGCATGTCGCGCGCGTTTCGCGAGCAGTAACACGCGCGTTTCCTTCCATGTCTACACCTTCCAAAATTCGCATGTTAACCTCTGCGCGGTGACGTAAAGGAGAACTCACATGCCGGTGACGGTGAAAGAGATGATGGAGGCGGCCAACGCGGTGGTCGAGCGTATCGATGCGGCCAAGGCAAAGGCGATGACCGAACAGGGGGCGCTGCTGTTGGACATTCGCGATGCAAATGAGCTGGAACAGACGGGCCGCGCCGTCAGGGCGCATCATATACCCCGCGGCATGCTGGAGTTTCGGGCAGATGATGCATTGCAATCACACGACCCTGAACTGCGCAAGGATCGCCCCATCGTGTTGTACTGCGCATCTGGCGGGCGCGCGGCTTTGGCCGGAAAACTCCTGAAGGATATGGGATACCAGAGGGTTTACAATCTTGGTGGATTGACGGACTGGGTGAATGGGGGCGGTGAAATCGCCAAATCCTAGCTTCGAAACCGTCTGAAACTGACACAAATCAAAGTACAACACATTCGAATCGTGAAATATTTGGCCGGAAGCCATCAAAAGGAAAGCCCGGCCATGTTTCGCCTTGCCGCTATGCTTTATTCACTGATTGCAACTGCTCTGTCTGGTTCGGCCGTAATCGCCGTGCTGTCGGCCGGAATGGTGTCCGTCAGCGCAATTGTGGGCGCCGCGGCCGCGGGAGCCGTAATCGCAGCTCCGGCATCCTGGATGGTGGCCAGGCGGTTGTATCAAGGCGCTTGATCAGGCGTTCAGGAAGGTCCTGACGGCAGCTTCGAACTCGCGCGGTTTTTCGGCGTGCAGCCAGTGCCCGGCGCCGGGGATCTTGGCAAATCGCGCGCCGGGGAACAGTGCGCGGATTTTGGCCCGATGTTCCGGCAAGACGTAATCTGACTCGGCCCCCGACAGGAACAGCGCGGGGCCTTGCCACTGGGCGTCCAACTCGGGAAAGCCCATGATATTTGGCATCTGGTCCGCCAACACATCCAGGTTCAGCAGCCAACGCTTTCCCTTGATGTCCAGCGATTGGGTAAAGAAGCTCTGCAATGCTTTTTCAACGCCTTGCTCGGTCAATTGCTGCTCGGCATCCGAGCGGCGTGCAATGCGCGAGAAATCCACGGCACGCATGGCCTCGATAAATTGAATTTGGCTGTGCGTGTATTTCACCGGCGCAATATCTGCGACCACCAGTTTGTTCACCAGCGCGCCGTGTTGCAGCGCAAGTGTCATCGCGGCCTTGCCGCCCATTGAATGCCCAAGTACGTCTGCCGTCCCGCCGATCCGTTCGATGACCTCGGCGATATCCTGCGCCAGATGGGGATAGTCATGACAAGCATCCCACGCGCTGTAGGCGTGGTTACGCATATCGACGGCCACAACCTGTCGCTGGTCTGATAGCCGTCTGGCAATCACGCCCCAGTTCCGGGCCGATCCATACAGGCCGTGGGCAATGACAAGGGGCGGTCGGGCGGTCGGTTCGCCATGTATGATGGTGTTCAGCATGTACCGCGTGATACAAGTCACCGCCGGAAACGACCAGCCCCATTGTAGGTCATAGACGCTGCCGCTAGATTGCCTCCGCAGGAGGCCACCAATGGCGCAGGACCCAGACATTCAGACTCGGATCGCCGAAACGGTTGTGTTGCTGCGCGCAAAGCTCGGGTTGCGCGACAAGACGCTCGAGGCATCGATCCGCAAGGCCAAGCGCCGACTGCCGCGGCGCGTCTACAAGCAGGCCTTGATTCTGGCCCGGGCCGAGGCGATGGCGTCTCATCCCAAACTGAGGCTGGTTCTGGACAACCCCAAGCTGATCAAGGCGTCCGACGTGGTGCAGGAACATCTGGGGTCCATCAATCTTGCGGATCGCAGATGGGGTTGGTTCCTTGGCCTGCTGGGGGGGCTGGCCTTCAACATGCTGGCACTGACGACGCTTCTGTTGGTTTTTCTGTGGTGGCGCGGCTTGATCTGAGCTTGGATTCTGGACAACGCGCCAAGGTCTGAACATGGCGCAAACCCCTGTGTGCGGTGACATCGAATGCACGGATTCGGTGTGACCAGCTGCGCGAAAGGCTGGTCGGGGCGGAAAAAGCGCGTATTGACCAGAATGGCTTGGGCGACCGTGGGGCCCGGGACCTTGCCCAAAACACCGGATATGCGCTGGGCGAGATCCAGAACGTTTTCAGGGATCTGACGCAAGGAAACGGCGCCTCATGGCGCCGTTCCGTGTTGGAGGATGGACCAGTTACAGGTTCGGATAGATCGGGAAGCGTGCACAGAGGTCTGCGACTTCGGCCTTGACCTTGGCTTCGACGGCGCCGTTGCCGTCTTCGCCATTGGCGGCCAGGCCGTCTACCACTTCGATGATCCAGTCGGCGATCTGGCGGAATTCGACCTCGCCGAAGCCGC
>NZ_WVQW01000017.1:0-25587 GCF_013110635.1 Ruegeria sp. HKCCD6604
CAGCGCCGGTGAAGGGGGTTCTAAGTATAACAAACAAATCCCGCAAGCAGAAAATGACGTCGCAGAGCATTTTTTTGAAAATTTCAATTTAATCAAATAAAACCAATATATTACAAGACTGGAAAGCTTACCCTTCCTGTGTCTGTCGGGGCTCTCTCCATCGGATGGCCACGACACAACCGAGAAGACGCAAGATGGCACTACTATATATAGGGAATCGAGCAACACTGAACACAAGGCCGCGCGACTCAAGTCCGTGAATCGACTCGGGACTCTGCCAGAATCTGCATTGAAAACCTCAAAGGCCAGATTTCGAACCGCATCATGCCGGGGCGACCCACATGAGTCCAACCCCACCTTGAGCGCGCCAACATTCTGAACACCTATCTTGAACATCCCACCGGGATGGGTTCTGGTCTAGGACATTCGTTTTCGGCTTCTTCAGCGAGACAGGTATGACGCGTCACCTTACGTTCCCACTGGTCAGAACCGTCGGATTTGACGGTGCGCTTGTCACATTTGCGGACACGATGTCTGAGACAGCGAACCGAGCGGCGCTGGCCTTTCGATCTGAACTGGATCGGCTTCAATGGGAAGAGGTCACGGAGTCTTCTGCCACGCTGGCCTCGGCATATGTCCGGTTCGATACGCAACGGACCACCCACCAACAGATGCTGCACAAGCTTCAGGACCTCGTCGACCAAAAGGACTGGTACAGCACACCACTTCCAACAGGCCGCAGGCTGTGGCGAATTCCGACGGTCTATGGCACTGACCTTGCGCCCCAGCTGGACGATGCCGCTGCTGCTGCCGGTCTCGCGCCGGAAGAAGCGATACGGCGGCTTGGCCAGTCCCGCGTGCGGGTTTTGACGATAGGGTTCGCCCCCGGGCAACCCTACCTTGGGCCATTGCCCCCCGAGTTCAACATTCCGCGGCTGCAAAACCTGACCCCCATGGTCCCCGAAGGCGCTCTGGTTCTTGCAATATCGCAGTTTGTCCTGTTTTCCGGGCCGACGCCAACCGGGTGGCGGCATGTCGGGCAAACGGCATTTCGGTGTTTCCGGCCCGAGACGACCGAGGCATTCGCCCTCAAGCCTGGGGATGAACTGATATTCGAACCCGTTTCCCGCGAAGACCTGGAACATATCAGAGCCAAAAACGAAGATGGCACCGGCGGAGCAACCTGCGAGGAGATTGCGCCATGAGCCTGATCGTCCACCAGATCGGCCCGGCTTGCGCCATCCAGGATCAGGGGCGCACAGGTTATCTGGACCAAGGCCTTTCCCGGTCTGGGGCCGTCGATACACTGGCCCTTCATGAAGGCGCCGCATTGCTCGGCCAGAGCCCGGAGCTTGCGGCACTGGAAATGGCCGGAATGGGTGGCACGTTCGAGGCCACACAGAGCATGCGCATCGCATTGACCGGTGCGCGGATGCAGGCCAGCATTGATGGCAGCCCCGTGGCCTGGAATGCCTCGCATCACCTCGAACCCGGACAACGGCTGGTCATCGGTGCGCTTCTGCAAGGCAATTACGGCTATCTTCATTTGGGAGGCGGTATCGATTCAGAGGTTTTTCTGGGATCTCGATCCGCGCACCTGACGGCACGGATCGGGAGAGCTGTGAAGCCGGGCGACCGGCTGACCTGTGGCGCGGATGCAGGCGACGCTGGTTTGAAACTGCCCCCTTCCGAACGCTTCTCGGGCGGCGTTCTGCGTGTCGTCGCCAGCTTCCAGACGTCCTTGTTTGATGACGCAACGCTTGATCGGTTTGCGCGCACCTCATTCCATCGTGGCGCACGCGCCAACCGGATGGGGATGCAAGTGAACAGTGACGGCGACGGGTTTGCGGCCACTGGCCAACTGAACATCTTGTCCGAGGTTATTACCCCGGGCGACATCCAGATGACCGGAACCGGAGATCCGTTCATCCTGCTGCCTGAATGCCAGACCACAGGAGGGTATCCCCGCATCGCGACCGTTTTGCCCTGCGACATGCCCCGCGCAGCGCAGACACCCGCCGGCGGAGCGATCACGTTCGAATTTGTCAGCATGGAGCAAGCCACCGAATTGCACGCGGCATTCATGGCGGATCTTGCCCGCCTGCCCTCAAAAGTCGAAGCGTTGGTGCGTAACCCGCATGACATCCCGGACTTGCTGTCCTACCAATTGATCAGCGGAGTGATCTCTGCCACCGACTAAGGAGATGTGCCGATGCCAAGCGTCGATCTGAATGCCGATATGGGGGAAAGCTTTGGCCCGTGGAAAATGGGTGACGACGAAAGCCTTCTGAAGATCATCACCTCGGCCAACATTGCCTGCGGCTTTCATGCGGGTGATCCGGATGTAATGGCGTCGACAATGAAGCTGGCAGCCGAGAATGATGTCGGCATCGGGGCGCATCCCGGGTTTCCCGACCTGCAAGGCTTTGGCCGCCGGAACATGAAGCTGTCTCAGGACACCCTTCGCAATCTGGTGCGGTATCAGTTGGGCGCAGCCATGGGCATGGCCAAGGCGGTTGGCACCAGAGTTCGCCATCTAAAGCTGCACGGCGCACTGGCCAATATGTGTTCGGTCGATATCGATATGGCGCGGGCCTGCTATCAGGGCGCGCTGGACGTCGATCCCGACATCATCGTGATGGTTCTTGCCGTAACGAAACAGGAAGACGCCGTGCGCGAGCTGGGCTGCAAATGGGTGGGCGAGATTTTTGCCGACCGCGCCTACAATGACGACGGAACATTGGTTGACCGCAGCCTGCCCGGCGCGGTGATCCATGACGCGGATGTCGCAGGACCCCGCATCCTGAACATGGTCCGCGAAGGCGCGATCATCACCGAAAGCGGCAAGCGGCTGGAAACATCGATCGACACAATTTGCCTGCATGGTGACGGACCAACGGCGGTGCAGATCGCCCGTTCTGTTCGCGAAAGCCTGATCGGGGGCGGTGTCGAGGTCACGAAATTCACCCGCTGAACATCATGGGTTAACGTCGGCAACCCAAATTCACGACTGTTGCCCGTACAGGCCTCAGCGCCTAGCATGGCGGGCAAACGTATATTCTGAATACTACAATTTCAAACAATGCCTTGACCCATGGCGGGCAAGAGCAAGGAGGTCTTGGAATGTCATTTGATCTGATGTCTTATCAGCCCCGGGGCGACAAGAAGAACTCGGATTTCTTCAATGAATACCTTCCGAAGATTTACGAACGCCGGACAAGCTCGGGCATTGCAGATCAGGTCGGCGCGATGCGGGCCATCATCATTCAGGTCGAACCCGACGCGGCGTTCGACACGATGGTCGAGCTTTACGTGATGACACCCTATCGGCACACCGCCAGCTATCTGGGACGGACCCACAGATTCTCGGTTCTGCATTCACATACCGACTATCCCGCGCTGATCCTGATGGCGCCGCTCAGCCCCGGGTTTGAAGATTTCATCCCCCGCATCAATCGCATGTATCCACTGGCGCGCAACACACCGCAGACGCGCTATGTGGGCGAGGTATTCGCAGCCTGTGATCTAAACGCGCTGACCCATGCACTCGAGGATCAGAACATACGGTTCGAATATCCCGGAGATACCGAGAACCCGTTCTACACATCGGACGGGTTCCGATTCACCACCCCGTCCGATTTCACCTGCAACCGCGTCGGGTATTCGACCCACGACTTCAACGACACAGATAGTCTGGGCCTTGGGGATCGCGTGTTGCTGAGCGACACGGAACAGGCCCGTCTGGAACAGGCCGCCGCTTTCGGAACCGAAAGCAAAATCGCCCCGCTGATGCTGGGAATCGACCATCTTGCGACGCGGGTATTGGCGGGCGAGCGCGAGGATGCGATCCTCGAGTTTCTGACCATGGTGCCCTATTATTTCTGGGGCGCTTACAACATATTCGACATGAACTCATCGACCAACGTGAACCGCAACGGCAATGTGGACGATGACAAAAAATCTCCGGCCAAGGTATTCACCGCAAACAACACGCCATCCTTCGTGAACTCCTTCGCCAAACTGCCGATGCCGACCGAGGATTTCGTGCGCAATTTTGGCCGTCGTCTGCATCACATGGCCGTCGAGATTCAGGATGGCGATCACGGCGCCGGGGAAAAGAACGTCGATTTCGTTGTGAACACCCTGAAGGACAAGGGTGTGCCGTTTCTGGCCCATGTGGTGGGTGAGTGCAAAGACGATCCGAACCTGAAACAGATCTTCTCGAAACACTCCAAGCATACCCTGCTGATTACCGAGTATATCGAGCGGTGCCACAAATATGATGGGTTCTTCACCAAGGACAATGTCGCCGCCCTGACAGCCGCCGCCGGACAGGATGAACAATACCAGCACGGCCATGTTTTCGATTGAAAAAAGGGCTGCGGAGTACCGCAGTCCAGACCCATTCAGGAGAGAATATGCCGAACCTTATGATGGCCCGATCATGAAACATGTGACGTTGCGGGCCTGCAAACGGCGACAGGCCAGATCCGCCTGTTCGCGGGTCATGCCCTGAAAGGTTGCGTCAAACCCACGCGCGCTTTGGTTTACCTTGCGCAGCGTGCCTTCCAGCGTGGTCATTTCCGACAAAGCGGTTTTCAGCAGAACCTTCTCGGCCTCATACCGCGTGGTATAGCGCCCCACATTGACCCCCCACAGATACCCACCTGACGAAGACAGCCGAGTGACAACCTCCTGTTCAGGCTCGGGCTGTTTGGTGGAATCCGTCGAAGCCAGAACCAGATTTTCGGGGCGCAATGCCGGACGGGTGTCGGATGTTTCTACAGGCGGTGCGGTTGGTGCGATATCAGCTTCTGCAATGGCAGCCGCGATCGCGCTGGTGATGCGGTCGCGATTCTCATCAGCTGTCACAGCAACCGCGCTTGCGACTTGCGTTGACGCGGAGGGGCGCCGAACCGGGCGCAAACTGGATTTTGGCGCCCCGCTTACGCTGGCGACCTGCGTCCCGGCACCCAATCCGGTATTTCCTGCATAAGCCGGTCGCGCAGGTTTGCGAATGGGCGCACGCGACGGCGCACGGCGAAAGCCCAAATCCAGAAGCTCGGCAACCTTGGCATTCCGAGAGGCGCCAGATTTTCCGCCAAAGACGGTGGCGATGATGCGTTCATTCTTGCGTTTTGCCGATGCCACAAGATTGAACCCAGCCGCTCGGGTGTACCCGGTTTTGATGCCATCGGCACCTTTGTAGGCTGCCAACAGGCGACGGTTGGTGTTGGGAACGGTTTTGATCCCTGCATAAGTCGATTGACGCGAGAACAGGTTGTAGTATTGCGGATAGTCATACAGCAGATGCCGACCCAGCGTGGTCATGTCACGTGCGGTCGAAAGATGCCCCGCCTCGGTCAAACCATGGGCGTTCTTGAAGGTCGTGCGGCTCATCCCCATCGCCTTGGCGGTTCGCGTCATACGACGCGCAAAAGCTGCCTCGGATCCGCTGATGGCAATACCGATGGCCGTGGCGGCATCATTCGCCGATTTCACAGCAGCCGCGCGGATCAGATAGCGAAAAGCAATTGTCTGACCAGCGCGCAGGCCCAGCTTCGACGGTGGCTCGGCTGCCGCCTTTTTGGTGATCCGAACCGGGGTATCCAGCGTGATCTCACCATTCCGCACCGCTTCGAACGCGATATAAAGCGTCATCATCTTGGTCAGCGATGCCGGGTGAAGCCTTGTGTCAGCATTGCGCGAATGCAGCACCTCTCCGGTTCGGGCATCAATCACCATCGCTGCGTAAGGTGCTGCCATGGACCTGAGCGGCGCAAACGCCAGCACACATAGCAACATTATGAGAAAAAAGCCCATTCGGGCCGGAACTGTCCGCCGAATCTGCACGATTTTTGCCTCTGTCTGCCTCGCGCCGCCGGGTTTTCCCGGTCAGCAAAAATTATTTTATTATCGTAAACACTATCACAGAGACTTGGTGAAATAAACCGAAAGCTGAGCATTTCGCGGTTTCGTTAGGTTGCCCGAACTAGGCTATATCTAGACAAATACTGCCCTGAGCCCACCAGATGCGCGATTGAGGCAGAACTTGGTCAACACCCGGCAGGGTTTTCGTGGAACTGCGGCCAAAAGGCAACATCACTTCAGGCTGTGCACCAGATCGGCCAGACCGCCTAAATCCCTCAACTCCCGGAATCGGGGACTGTCGACCGGGGCTTCAGCATGCTCCACCTCCCAGATAAGGCCGTGCGGGACATGAACCCCCCAGCTTCCTGCCTGGATCGGAGCCACAACGTCAGATCGCATGGAATTGCCAACCATCATCGCGCGCGCCGGGCCATCACCATGCCGCTCAAATATCGACCGGTAAGTTTCGGGGGTCTTTTCAGACACGATTTCCACTGCGTCGAACAGATCGCCCAGACCCGACTGAGCCAGTTTGCGTTCCTGGTCGATCAGGTCCCCTTTGGTAATCAAGACAACCCGGCACAAGCCTGTCATGCCTTCCACCGCGTCGCGGGCATGGGGCAACAGCTCGATCGGATAGGCCAGCATCTCTTGCCCGGCTTCGATCAATTGGCGAATGACCGAGGCCGGCACACGGTCATCCGTGACCTCGAGAGCGGTTTCGATCATCGACAGAACAAAGCCCTTGATGCCGTAGCCATAGTGTCGAATGTTGCGCTTTTCGGCTGCCAGAAGCCGCTCCATCAGATGATCCTGGTCGGCATGATCGGCCAGCAACTGGGCAAAATGCGCCTGCGTCAGCTGAAAAAAACGCTCATTGTGCCACAGGGTATCATCCGCATCGAAACCGATTGTCGTCAGCTTGTCAGTCATCTCGTTTACGTCCGCTTGCTCTTTTCACCGGCCATCCCCACGTTATATAAGCGCGAAGATAAACCCCAAAACTGAATCGGACAGTTGCCTACGATGCTGGAAAAGACCTGGATGATGTCTGACGAACCGGACGACGACAGCGACGCGTCCGTTCTGGTGCAGACGCGCCCAAAAACCAAGCGTCCGCCTTTGTACAAGGTGCTGTTGCTGAACGACGATTACACGCCAATGGAATTCGTGGTTCATGTTCTGGAACGTTTCTTCGGCATGACCCATGCAGAAGCATTCGAGATCATGCTGACCGTGCACAAAAAAGGTGTGGCCGTCGTCGGGGTCTTCAGCCATGAAATTGCCGAGACCAAAGTTGGCCAGGTTATGGATTTCGCCCGCAGGCACCAGCACCCGCTGCAATGCACCATGGAACGCGAAGAATAAGGCTTTTCGCCTGACCCTCACCCATATTTGCCGGAATTGCCCATGTCCCTTCGCCTGGAACTTGCATTGCAGAACGGCCTGTCGCTGTCATCTCCCCTCAGCGTGATCTGCCCTGTTCCAGCCCATGATCTGTCGGCGCTTCCCCATGCGGCGCAGGTGGTGCAGCCGTTCAAACCTTTTTACGACCATTTTGCCGCGCAGGGCTTTGACACGGTGCCCGAGACAGACGACCGCTGCGAGGATGCAATTGTGTTTTTGCCACGGGCCAAGGCGCTGGCTCGGGCGATGATCCATCTGGCCAGCTCACGAGCCCGCGGCGTTGTCGTGATAGATGGCGCAAAGACCGATGGCGTGGACAGCATTCTGAAAGATGTTCGCAAAAGGGTATCGGTCGAAGGGCCTCTGTCCAAGGCACACGGGAAAATCTTCTGGTTTCAGGCTGACCCGCAGAGCTTTGCAGATTGGGCTGCGCCAAAGACGCAGATCGTCGATGGGTACCACACGGCACCGGGTGTGTTTTCAGCGGATGGGATCGATCCCGCTTCGGCCATGTTGCTGAACGCCTTGCCTGCCAAGCTGGGGCCGCGCGTGGCCGATCTGGGTGCCGGGTGGGGGTATCTGAGCGCGGAACTTTTGAAACGCGGCAACCTAAAATCCGTGCATCTTGTCGAAGCAGATCACACGGCCCTTGCCTGCGCGCGCATCAACGCTTCTGACCCCAAGGCCCGGTTTTATTGGGCTGACGCCGTCACCTGGTCTGCGCCAGAGCCATTGGACACGGTTGTAATGAACCCCCCGTTTCACACCTCACGCAGTGCCGACCCCACGCTGGGGCAGGGCTTCATCACTGCAGCGGCACGCAATCTGACGCGCAACGGAACCCTATGGATGGTCGCCAATCGCCACCTTCCCTATGAAACCACTCTGAACGAACACTTCGCTCGGGTCGATGAAGCCGCTGGCGACAACCGGTTCAAGGTGTTTGAGGCCTCTCGCCCTCGGCGATAAGGCCAGCTAACCTGCCCCCAATTCAGGAGGATTCGGATGTCCTTTTCCATCGCAGGCAAGACAGCAATCGTTACAGGCGGGGCCAATGGCATCGGGCTGGCCATAGGTCGGCATTTCGCGGACGCGGGCGCAAATGTCATGTTCGCCGATATAGATGAAAAACGTCTGATCGATGAGCTTGGGGAACAGGCAGAAGACGGCAATATTCGTTATTTCGCAGGCGACCTGCGCGAAAAGCTGACCATTGCCAATTTGCTGTCGGCAACACTGGATGCGTTTGATCAGGTGGATATTCTGATCAACGGCGCGCGCCAGGTGATCCAGTCTGATCCGCTTGATCCCGATGACGACTCGATGCGTACCTTGCTGAATCAGAACCTGATGCCTGCGCTGCGGCTCAGCCAGTTGGTCGCAAAGCGTATGATCAAACAGGCCGGGGATGACGATGAAAATCCTGCCGGGTCGATCATCAACCTGTCATCCATCGCGGCCCGCCGCACGCATCCCGACCTGATGGCCTATTCCGTGTCGACCGCCGCGCTGGACCAGATGACACGTTCACTGGCCGTGGCGTTGGCGCCGAACCGCATCCGGGTCAATTCGATTGCGCTCGGCTCGGTCATGAGTGCATCACTGCAATCGACGCTGAGAGAGAACCGAGAATTCCGCGACGATATCGAAAAGCACACACCGCTTGCCCGTATCGCGTCGGCCACTGAATTGACGGAAACCGCGCAGTATCTGGTATCGGATGCAGCCGGATTCATCACCGGCCAGATCCTGACAATCGATGGCGGCCGCACATTGCTTGACCCTGTTGCCGCACCTGCGCATTGAGACCCATGTTCGAAACAGAAAAAAACACCGCCTCTGCCTGGTTCCGCCAATTGCGCGACAACATCGTTGCCGCATTCGAAGCATTGGAGGACAGCCACGACACCGGCCCGTTTTCCGACGCAAAGCCCGGCCGCTTTGAAGTCAAGGAAACCAAACGCCAGTCCGAGGACGGCTCTGACGCAGGGGGCGGTCTGATGTCCGTGATGCGCGGCGGGCGAGTGTTTGAAAAGGTCGGGGTCAATGTCTCGACAGTTTACGGGACCCTGGGCGAGCGTGCACAACAGGCGATGGCAGCACGCAAAGGCTTTCCCGGGATGACCGAAGACCCGCGTTTCTGGGCCTCGGGGATCAGCCTCGTGGCGCATATGCAGAACCCGCATGTCCCGGCGGTGCATATGAACACTCGGATGTTCTGGACCCCGCACGCCTGGTGGTTCGGCGGCGGATCGGATCTGAACCCCTGTATCGAATATGATGACGACACGGCGCATTTCCATGATACCCAAAAGGCTCATCTGGACCCGCATGGACCAGGGCATTATCCACGCCTGAAAGAGTGGGCGGACGAATATTTCTATATTCCCCACCGCAAACGCGCACGCGGCGTGGGCGGTATTTTCATGGATGATTATTGCACCGGAGACTGGCAGGCCGATTTCGCCCTGACCCAGGATATCGGTCGGGCTTTCCTGCCCGCTTTCGCGCCATTGGTTGAAAAACGGCGCGTACAGGGTTTCTCGGACGCCGACAAAGACACCCAGCTGATGCATCGCGGTCTTTATGCGGAATACAATCTGGTCTATGACCGCGGCACCAAGTTCGGATTGGAAACCGGACATGATCCGGACGCGGTTCTGATGAGCCTGCCACCAATGGCGAAATGGATCTGACCCTCAGAACGTGTCCATGATGAAGTTGTCATAGCAGTAGTTCTGCGCCGACGACGCCGACATGTTGGCCCCGACTTTCCTCACGGTGATGGAATATCCCGGCTTGGTATCCGCCCCCGGCGGCGGGGTCAGCGAGAATTGTACGGTCCGGACGCCGGGTTCATAGGCGCGCCAGATATAGATCCGTTGGTTGTTTGGCACGCCCAGACTGCGGATCGCGTAATCCCCAATTCCACACCAATAATTAACGGGCGCTGAGGATCCGATGGCCTTGACCTCGTAGACACCGTCCGGCATTGGCGTGATTTCCGTACGAAATTGCGGCCGAACGGACAGGCCGAACCCGACAGCCTCGGCCATCGCAGGTATCGACAAAAGCACGGCAGCAGCCAAAGTCTTGAATGAACGCATAATCCAGATATCCCGAAACAAGGGTCCGATACCAATAGCATAGTCGGGACGACCTGCGAGTAAAGCAGGACAGGCCAACGAGCCGGCAACACTGACCACATCAAAGAATTTATTCTACCCATATTGCAGGAAAGCAGTACACTCGCTGTAGACTTTTGGTTCCCGTTACACTGTTGGGCATCTCTTTGAGCAAGACGTTTCCAAAAGACTGGTTCGATTTCACGCCGGAAAAATACGCGGATCTGGGCGCTATGTTCTTTCTGGCGGGTTTGACGAAAACACATCAGAAACGCAGTCTGGCACAGGTTTTGTACGCGTTCGAAACTCCGTTTCGCCTGGGCCAGTACCATATCTTCCGACAGCACGGATTCCCCCGTGGTTTTGTCACCTTCGCCGGGCTCAGCCCCGAAGCCGAATTCCGTTATGCGGTGAAAGAAAAGCCCCTTTCCGACACGGATTTCACCAGCGGATCATCCTTCTGGATCATTGATCTTGTGGCTCCGTTTGGACAGACCAGCCAAATTGTTGATATCCTCAAGCAGGAAATCCCGCACCCGCGTGTGCGCACCAACCGGATGGACAGTGACATGACACGCAATCGCATTGTCGAATGGACGCGGGATGAAGCGGGCGAGGTTCACATGCGCCTGTATCGCAAGAAGGAATTTGAACGCGTGTTGCAGCAAGGCGAGGGTTAATTGGTTTCAGTTCCGATCACAGGCGAACTGACCGGGGATGTGACTGGTTTTCCACCCAACGTTGAGACGGGGCAACCCACTCTGGACAATGGAAACTTCAATCCGGTCACGCAAACCTGGACGATTGCGGCACAGCCCGCCAACGGCACCGCCTCGATCGACCCGAACACGGGAGAGTGGACCTATACCGTCGACCCGACATTTTTCGATGGTCTCGACAAAGGAGAAGTCGTCTTCGATTCTTTCTTCATCAGCGTCTCGGGTACAACCCAAGCCGGCCCATTCACCCTTCCATTCACCGGCACACCGGACCCGGTGGAAGTGGTCATCCGGATCGAGGGCGTCTGTTTTGCGGCCGGAACCCTGATCGAAACTGAAAGCGGCCCGCTTGCGATCGAAACGCTGGACGCGGGTCATATGGTGGCCACTGCCGATCACGGTCTGCAACCTATCCGCTGGATCGAAAGCAGCAGGATTCCACCCGAACGATTATGCGATGAACCTGCTTTGCGCCCCGTTCGTATCTCGGCGGGCAGTCTGGGGCCGAACGAACCCTCACGGGACCTTCTGGTGTCGCAGCAGCACAGGATCCTGGTCAAAGGCCCGAAAGTCGAGCTGTTTTTCGGCGCATCCGAAGCCCTGGTTGCCGCCAAACACCTGTGCGGATGGCCCGGCATCGGCATCGAGACATCGGTTCAAACGGTCGAGTATCTTCACGTCCTGCTGGACCGGCATGAGATCCTGAACGCCGAGGGCGCGCAAGCCGAAAGCCTGTTTCTGGGGGAAGAGGCCCTTTATTCGCTGTCCTCTGAGGCATTGCGCGAACTGGCTTCGATATTCCCTGACAGACCGACCTCGGGTCACACCGGGTTCGGGCGCGCGGCTCGCCTGATACTGCGCGAACACGAAGCCCGCGCCCTTGCCTGCGACTAGCTGCCGGCCCCAATGCGCCCGCCGACATCCTGCGGGGCCAATGCAACCGTCTTGATCACGGCATAACATGTGCTGCCTGGTTTCAGGTTTAGGGCCGTAACAGATCGACGCGTAACCCGCGCAAGCACATTGCCCGCCGGGGTCTTTACCGACACGATGGCACCCGGCCCCTCGCCCGACCGGATCGTGTCCACGGTCCCGGCCAGCACGTTCAGTGCCGAAAGCCCTTCGGGTTTGTTGTTCGACAGGATCACTTCCTGAGCGGGTATCCGAATCCGCAAGTTTGCCCCGACCTCATGCGCGATACGAGGCAGAAAGAGCCGCGCGCCATTGGCGTTCAACTCCGTCAGCCCGTCGGAATGATGCTTTGCAACCTGAACTTGCAACACGGCCCCGACGGCGCGAATTCCCGCAGGAGCCACTGACGGGTCGGCAAGCATTTCGGATGCGGGCCCGTGGCGAACGGCCTTGCCATCCTGCAACGCAACAACGGATGTAGCCAGCCGGGCCACTTCAGCGGCAGAGTGCGTCACATAGAGGATCGGAACCGAGACCTCGTCCCTGAGACGCTCGAAATAGGGCAGGATTTCCGCCTTTCGCCCATCATCCAGTGCTGCCAGCGGTTCATCTGCAAGGATCAATCGCGGGCTTGCCAACAAGGCCCGCCCGATGGCGACGCGCTGTTTCTCACCGCCTGACAACCCGGCAGGTCTGCGGTCCAACAGATGGCCGATGCCCAGCATGTCGATGACTTTGTCGGGGTCTTCGCGACGTGTGTTTTTCGGCGCAAACCAACGCCCATAGGCAAGGTTCTGGCGCACGGTCAGATGGGGGAACAACCGCCCTTCCTGAAAAACATACCCCAATCGGCGCCGATGCGGCGGCAGCCACAGGCCCTGTTCCGTGTCGAACAGAACCCAGTCATCTACCGCCACCCGGCCTGCCTGGGGCCGCAACAACCCTGCCACGGCATTGACGATGGTGGTCTTGCCCGATCCCGAGCGCCCGAACAGCACCGTCACGCCCGGCGGCGCATCAAAACTGACGTCCAGATCGATCCCCGGCAGTTGGTGGCGCAACCGAACAGACAGGCTCATGATCCGGCCACCCGAGCTGCAGCACGCCGCCCCACATACTCCGACAGCAATAACGCGCTCATTGCGACGACGATCGAGATCAGAACCAGCCGAGTCGCGGCCGCCTCGCCGCCCGGGACCTGCAAAAAGGCGTAGACAGCTGAAGGCAACGTCTGCGTCTGACCTGGTATGTTGGACACGAAGGTTATCGTTGCACCGAATTCACCCATGGCCTTGGCGAAGGCCAGAATAGCCCCGGCTATGACACCCGGTAAAATCATCGGCAAGGTCACCGTACAAAACACCATCGGACGCGACGCGCCCAGAGTTGCCCCTGCCTGTTCCAGCTTCGGGTCCACCGCTTCGATCGACAAACGTATCGCCCGGACCATCAAAGGGAAGGCCATGATCCCGGCGGCAAGGGCCGCGCCTGTCCAGCGAAAGGCCACGACGATCCCGAACTCGGCCAGAAACCGGCCCAGCGGACCTTGAATGCCGAAAGTGAGCAACAGCAGGTATCCGGTGACAACCGGCGGCAGGATCAAAGGCAAATGCACCAGACCGTTCAAAACCTGTCGTCCGGGAAACCGCCAACGCGCCAGAGCATAAGCGACAAGTATACCAAACGGCAAAGTCGCCAGCGTCGCCCAGAAAGACACGCGCAATGAAAGCTTCAATGCTTCTACTTCGGCAGGCCCCAACCAATCCAATGCAATCACCTGCCCGGCAGGGTAAATCCCTGCTCCAGAAATACAGCCGTGGCTGCATCCGTTTTCAGGCGTTCAAGAAAGGCGTGTGCTCCTTCTTTTGCGTCGAGGGTCAGTGCCGCGGGATAAATTATCGGTGGATGCAGATCGGCAGGGAACGTCCCAACGACCCGGACCCTTTCTTCCACCCTGGCATCTGATTGGTACACGATCCCAAGCGGCGCGGCCCCTGCCGCCACCAGAGCCAGCGCAGCGCGCGCATTGTCGGCCTGCGCCACCTGAGACCGCACAGCCTCCCACTGGTTCAGACTTTGCAAAGCAGCTTTGCCATAGATACCGGCAGGCACCGCGTCGACCAGTGCCATGGCCAGATAGCCGTCTTTCAAGTCCGCCTTAAGGTCATATCCGGGCTGGATTTCACCCACTTGCGCATGATCTTCAGCCCCGATCAGAACCAGGCCGTTGCCCAGCAGATCAACCCGAGAGTCTGCCCGGATCAATCCGTCCTGCTCCAACACATCCATCCAATCCGTATTGGCCGAGACAAACAAATCCGCAGGCGCGCCTTGCTGAATCTGCCGGGCCAGGACCGACGACGCCGCATAGGAAACGGAAACGCTCTGACCGGTTTGGTTTTCGTACCCGGCAACGATTTCGTCCAATGCAGTCTTGAGGCTGGCCGCTGCAAAGACCAGAATGCCTTCTGCACCGGCCCGGATCGGGGCCAGCGCCGTCATGCCAAGGACCAATGCCACCATCCAAAATCGGCGGGCGAAGGATAGGGTCATGTACACTCCCGACCGGTTTGCTTCAGTCTCTCCGGGGATATCGGACGCCACCGGTGGCGCGCAAGCGCCTTTGGCCATTTACACATGATGGGTTGTACGTTGAGCAAGGCGTTTTCCATCGATCTGTCCGAAAATGGGCTGCCCACCTTCCGGCCCGAGAGGCACCCCGAGCGCCCGCATGTTCGGCCTACGGCTGACAAGATGCCCCGTTGGACGGCCGCCGAAGACGGAACGCAAGAAAATCTTCCAGACCCTCTTGCACCTGCTCGCAGGCTTGGCTAAATGCAGCATCACGGGTGATTAGCTCAGTTGGTAGAGCGCTTCGTTTACACCGAAGATGTCGGGAGTTCGAGTCTCTCATCACCCACCATCCCAACTTATTGATCTCGCTAATGTTCCTGATATTCAGGGCCTTGCGCTGCCTCAACTAGTACATAGAGGTGGTACACGATGAGATTCGCAATGCCTAAGCCTGTTCTGATCAGATCGACTTACTATTTACGTGTCCATGTCCCTAGAGACGTAGTCAACCAAGCTGCAGGTACCACAGTTGTTCTACCTGTCGGCGATAGGGACTGTCGGGTAAAGCTTACGACCCACGCCAAAGTTTCATTGAGGACGAAAGACTGGCCAGAAGCAAAGAAACGCTTTGCAACAGCACATGCTGCGCTAGAGACCTACTGGGATACACTACGCTCTGGCTCAACTAGCCTAAGTCATAAGGACACAGTTGCGTTAGCTGGCGAAGTCGTCGCAACGTTCCTTCAGGTACTTGAAGAAGAACCCGGATCACCTGAGGTGTGGAAGCAGGTGGCAAAACTGGATGCCAACGCTAGGGAGGGCAAGAGCAATTCCTTGGCGGGCCCTACACCTTCGACCAAGGTTACAGACATGGAGCATCGATTTGGCGAGTTAGCAGATGCTCAGTTGGCTAGGCGAGGTCTGATCGTTGACAACGAGTCTCGCAACCGTCTCATTCGACGCATTGCTGTGGCCATGGAGGATGTCAGCCGGGTGAGCTTTGCAAGGGCGACGGGTGACTACTCTGAAATAGATACTCTCAAGAAGTACCCAAATTACGAGCCAAAACCCAAACAACACCCGGGTGTTCACGATGAGCGCGGTGGAGTTACGTTTGACGAAGTAATTGACGAGGAAGTACGTCGCCGATCCGCAGGCAGAGATGCAAAGCCCATGTCCTCCAGTGCAGAGCGAAAGTTTCGAAGAGCCGCTGACGAGTTTGCGAAGCACCGAAAGAGCAAACGAGTGGACACTTTGACAGCGCAACAGGCAGACGACTGGAAGTGGTCAATGCTGAATGAGGGAAAGCTGTCAAACTCAACCATAGCCCAGCGCTTGCAGAATTTGAGAACAGTTGTCGAGTGGGCGCGGCGTCATGCCCTTGGCAACCTCTTCCCCAGCGGCAACCCCTTGGAACTTGTTGCACTACCGCAGCGGCAGGGGGTCAACAGCGCGGATCGCACGTATCGGTTCTGTGAGGCGAAACTGGTCCTTGAAGGGGCGAGGCGCGAGACGAAGCCGGAGCTTAGATGGTTGCCGTGGATGTGCGCCTACTCGGGCGCTAGGATTGAAGAGGTTGCGCAGCTGAGGCCCGATGACTTCTTCCAGTCCGCTGATGACTGGTTCTATCGGATCACGACGAAGGGCGGGAAAACACTTAAGAACCAGCACAGCAAGAGGACTGTTCCCGTACACCCTGACCTCATAGCTGAGGGATTGATCCAGTTCGTGCAGGCGCACAGTAGCAAGCCCAATCAACGATTGTTCCCCCGGCGATCACAAGGAAACGTAGCCGGGTGGGTACGAGGCAAGCTTGGGCTTACCAGAAAAGACCTAGCACCCAACCATGGGTGGAGGCATCTGTTTGAGGACTTGGCAATGAGGGCGGGTATCTCGGATAGCGCGAAGACATACATCACGGGTCGATCAACTGGGCGGTCAGCTGAAGGGTATGGGAAAAGCGACGCAATGCTACCAGGGTTGGCGACGGAGATGCGTAAGCTTCCTTCATTCCTGCCCCGCTAGAGCCGCTGAGTGAGTCACCGAGCGACCTTTCGTGCGCTTCAGCTGGGTATATAGCCAAGAGCCTTTAGCGAGCGCTCCAGAGTCTCTCAACGCGTCATCGGGTTACTTCGGTTTAGGTGCCACCATTACAGAATAATCGTTTCTGTGGGGGCCTCTCTGGGGCAACTGCAATCTGAAGCTGTAGCTTCGATGTTAGTCGCCAGACCTCCCTTACCGTTCTTTCAGCTTTCAGCTTTGGGGGGTAAGGGGGGCATCTGGGGATACATCTGAAGCTATTTTGCTTAGATAGCTTAAGCTATTGCTGAAGCTTTGGTCGTCCTCGTAGTGGAGGAAAGACCTAAACAGGACCGCCTCAAAGCTCGTGCTTTACTTGCTGAAGGCAGCTTAAAGTTTGATCACCACGACGAGATTGACGCTAGCGCCATCAGTTATAGAGCTGACATTAGTCAACCAAGCAAAAAATGTCGCAATAATCTGAGTGTCTCATCCATATATCGTGTGGATCGATAATACCCCCATACCGGGTCTTCGACGGGCTGGTAAAGCGCATTCAATTGCCACGCCTTCCCAATCGAATACTTAGACTGCTGGGGCGCGTCCCCTCATCAATCAAGAATTGGAGATGAACATGAAACGCTGGCAAGCAACCATCAAGTATCGCTCAGAGGCTGGTTCGGTCGAGGAGACACACGAGGTGGAAGAACTCAACGAAATCCACGACATTGTCGAAGCAGGCTATCACTGGGACTGTCTGATCGACTTGCGTGTCGAACGCGTCAATCACTCGGTCAGTCCGACGCTTACAATCGAAGCTGCAGCGCAGCTGTAGCGTAAACCGATTGGCAACGTCACTGCGGAGGGCGGCTGCTCTCCCCGGTGGCCTTGTATGGACGCACTTATTTTTTGTCCGTAAGGGTATAGCTCCACGTACACCAGTACGGCTCGGCAAATTCCTGTCCGCAAGGGTTGACTTATATCAACGTACACTATTATCAGCGTACATCACCTAAACGGACATGAGGACTACATGAGCAAGACTATCCTGTACGCACGAGTTTCGACTGCTGACCAGACGCTTGACCATCAGCGGGCGCAAGCTGAGGCCGCTGGGTTTGAGATCGACGAGGTGGTATCCGACCATGGGGTTTCAGGCGTTAGCACAACCCTGCAGGAAAGACCTGAGGGGAAGCGGTTGTACGATAAGTTGCGCCACGGCGACACGCTAGTGGTCCGCTGGGTGGATCGCTTGGGTCGTAACTACCAAGACGTGACCGACACGATCAGGCACTTCATGAGGCAGGGAGTAGTCGTGCGCACGGTGATCAACAACCTCACGTTTGACGGGGCAACAACAGACCCCATGCAAGAAGCCGTGAGGGACGCTCTGATAGCCTTTATGGCTGCGACAGCTCAGGCTCAGGCGGAAGCAACAAAAGAAGCTCAGAAGGCGGGCATACAGGCTGCAAGGAACAACGAAGCCAAGTACAGAGGCAAAAAGCCCAGCTATGACAGCCGCAAGCTGATGATCGTTACAGATATGTTAACTCGGGGCGCCGGGACCTCAGAGATCGCAAAGGCAACAGAGCTTACTCGCCAAACAGTCCTGCGGATCAAAAAAGACCCGGCTGCAGCACAAGTAGCATTAGCCAAATGGGGCCTTTAACTATTTCTATCTTCGGTGATTTGTAGTTGGTACTGCCAATGGGAAGTGAATATGAGGAAGGCTTGGCGAGGGTTAGACATTGAAAAATGAAGAACGCCACTGGCGGCAATGTGTTTTCTGCGGGAAAAAGCCTGACCGAAAGAACCTTGAACACGTTATCCCAAAATGGCTTCAAGCTCTTGCCGGAAATCAAAATAAGCCTGCCGAAGTATGGACACCCGATGGGGATCGCAACCTGCTGTGGGCTAACTTCACACTCCCATCATGCACAAGTTGCAACCAGCACTACGGGCGGCTGGAAGAACTAATCAAAGAGGTGTTCGAGAGGCTCGAGGAGGGCTACCTGCTCGGAGCGGACGCAAGGTTGTTGCTGGACTGGATGGACAAGATTCGAGTTGGTCTTTGGCGTCTCCAGTTGGCACACGGAAAGGCGGGACATAACATCACACCGAACTTCTCTATCAACGAAAGGTTGGCGACTTCGGATAGATTGGTACGAGTGTTCAAGTACCAGACAAAGGGTAAAGGTATTGGCCTTGTGGGAACAGACACCACTGCTTGGATACGGATGCCCAGCGCGATGGCTCTGATCGTCAAGGACATCGTTATTCTGTCAGCTTCTGCTGGTGGCTTCTTACAGGAGGCGATGGGAATAGTTGAGGCTGCTGACGCCGTTAATGTCGAAGGCTTCAATACACCCTTCATGGTCGCGAGGCCCACGGGAGACTTCAAGCCAAGTTGGGCCGTAGACCTGCTGCGCTTCCGGCAGCAGAGGTTCTTCACCTTCTACACGCTGGGGGAACACTTTCACCACCCAATCGGCGAAGTCTGTACCGACATTGAGAAATCGGTAGAGCTGGTGGATGACGAGAAAAGGTTCGAGTTGGACACTGTCAAAACTCTTCCGCAGTTGTTGGAGTTGCTCGTCACAATTGAGGTGTTGGAGCTGCAGCGGCACCTTTTGCGCGGCTATACGAAACTGACTTTGCCCGATGAGTTCCGACCACGGTTGAGGAACATGTATCAAGCTCTGGATCATCGAATTGATGGGTTGACTGATGTTTACAACTCAATCGCCCCAATCCCGACCTACAAAAGATCGTATCTCAGTTGGGCATGATGTTGCTTGGTGACCGATCACAGGTTGGCCGATTGAACGTCCGAGAAACCGCCCCCCCCCTCTAGCTCCGCGCCGTGGGTGTGGCTGGGAGAATTGACCGGGGTTGGGAGTGGCGTGATGTTTTAATCGCTATGGGTTAATGTCGCGCAGTTTAGAACAGACAAGGACGTCCATTTTCGAGACTCACCAATAGGTCGGGCCTATCCTCAATAACGGAATTGATTATTGGGATATGAGGTGACGGCTCGCCGGTCGAAACGGATTATCCACGCTTATTTCGAATGGAAATAAATCTGGCTAGCACACCACGATTCACAATGAAGAATGAGGGTCAAATCCAGCCTATGGTAGAGTCTCACAGTTACTTTCCATAGCCTTTTGGGGGTTACCACACCTATAAAACCTTAAATGTAATTTCCGACCATTAGGAAATTAGCTGATTGATTTCAGAAAATTGCAAACTTCTAATCTCCCAAGTTTCCCTTACGTTAACAGTTTCAAGCCATACATGTTAGGGTTGACTTTCACTGCTCGCCAAGCTTCTTGTGTGAACGAAAACAAATGAGCGGCTAGGCAACAAAACATACAGGTAGTGGCTAACAATCAGAAGCACGCTGGCATCTTGCTGGTCTGCGTTGTGATGCGTGTTTCGGACTTAGTCTCCGAAGCACATAAAAGAGGCGACTGACAAAACGTGTTGCGTACCGACTCACTAGTGTGTCGAGGGGAAAAACTTATGAATATAGCCTGTAAGGTATTGCGCATCACTCTGCTTGCCCTTTCGATCAGCGGCCTTCCGGTAGCGAGTAGTGCTAATGGTGCGATATCCCTTGCGCCCGCCGACTCCGGCGCCATGCAGTCAGCTGGTCCTGTTATCCTCGGAGAGGATTTTGCGGTTTTCAGCAACGGTGAAAAACTTGACCTCTCTTTTGTGCCTGAGAACAAATTTGGTTCAGACGATCTCGACTACACGACAAAAATTTACCACTTCACAACGAGTAAGAGCGGTTTAGGACTGCCTTTTGATGATTGTGGTCAACTGGACCAAGGTCATATTGGCCTCGTACGTTCGAAGAATGCAGAGAATGAAAAGTTCCTTAGGCTAGTTTTTAGTTCTGCAACTGCTCCATTGGATTTTTTTGAGAGCGTCTGCGCAGACTTCCTGTTTCTTGAGCCGGAACTGCCTGACGTCGGCCCTGAAGGGGAAGAAATAACAGGTAAATGGGAAGTGCAGTCGAAAACCGATCCGAACGGAAATCCTTACTTTGCGATGGGCATTCCAGCGGACAAGAAGTGGGATCGAACCGGGGAGTATCCTTACTTGGGCGCCAGGTGTAGCGGCGACAAAACCGAAGCCTTTATCTACTTTGGCGAGAAGCCGGTATTGAGTGGTGAAGCTGCTATGGTGGTCTGGGAAGTCGAAAACGGCGCGAAAAAGGTTGAGTTTTGGCCAATAGCGCAAAGCAAGTCAGCTGTCTTCGTTTCTGGTTGGGCCGGGAATTTTCTCAAGAATCTGGCAGGAAAGAAGCGGGTCGCTATCAACCTGGCTGAACAAGGAAAACGAGACTTTGATCTAAACTTCGATATTCGCGGCATAGACAAGGTTTTACCCAAACTCGCGTCGGCGTGTAATTGGAGCTACTGATGTTGCAGGCAGTAAAAGCCCTCGGCAACAAAGTCCGAACACTTCCGAAACTTGAGCTAAGCCGAAAGGTTACACTACCTGCTCTTGTGACCGTGTTGATTACCACGACTGACTTGTTTGCGGTTTTTTCGGAGTATGTCGCGACTAGAAAGTTCTCTTTGGAAGGTACCACTCTCTTTCGAACAGAAGAGGAGTTTCAAAGCGGAGTTATGGGCGCGGCAGCATACCTAAAAGCCGATCTACTCCTCACCAACTGGCCTTCAAGTGGAGCAAAGATTTCAGCCGTTTCTCGTGTTTCGACTGGTGACTACATAATGGTTCCCTCTCGAACAAAAGAATTGAAAGTAGATCACGGCGGTATAGCGGGAGTGAAAAGTAAATTCTTCTCACTACCTTCCATTACTACCGATGGAGAGGTGAGCCTGTTGTGCTTTGCGCAGCAATTGAATGAGGTATTTGCTTTCTGGAGCGGAAGAGTTGTCGCGGTACTTCCTAATGAAAACAGCTGGGAGGAACTTTCTGGACAGGCTTTGAATAGCTACTTTTTCACCTCAGAAGGAAAAGAGCTGATTTCTTCGACTAATCCAGGCAATAATATCGTAAAGCTTCAACGCAGTCCCGCTAAAGTTGTGACGCTCAATAGGTTTACTAGCTTCGGCTCGAACCCTTGCAATGAAGGAAGGTTTGAGACGTGAAGGGTTCAAGCGATTGGCTCCCAAAAGCCTATGAGCTTTATCCCTTGCGAGTAGGTGATTGTATGACGCTCAAGAGGCCTTCGGTTTTTTGAACGAAGGTTTTTTTGTGACGTGATCGAGATCTGAACAAACAGCCGGAACCACTTAGCGTTCATCGAAAACAGATAGGCGACTCAGGAAGTGGGATATTGTTACCTACGATGTGTTGGCGGAACGCAAGATCAAGTGTCTCCGTTTTGGGCCTACGCGCCTACGCCTCATGCCGCGCAAAGCTCTCAAGTTTGTCCAGATGACCACCAAGCTTCTGCGCAAGAATTCGAGGGCTGCTTTGTTCTCGCCCCGCTTTTTGCACCCATTCACAGGCTTCACGTAGCTGCTGAGAAAACTCTAGGAATTCCGCGGCATTAGAGAATTTATACTCCCTCCCAGTTTCCTTGTCAGTCAAGGAAAACGAACCCTGCTGTACCATTCAATACTCCTCAATATTCAAAATCGTTATGAGGGAAGGCCTCATCAGTCGCAATCCTATGAGTGGAGCCATAGACCTCAATGACCACACCAAACGGCTAATAGTTGCGAACTCAGAACATCTCTGGAATTCAGCGCGGGCTTAGGCAGCGGCGACCTGCATTTCCTCGTCGCTGGTCTGGGCGGCGAAAACATACTTTGGCGAATACCGTCTGCGCCCAAGCGCATCGCGGATAGCCACCTGAATTCTCCTGTCATCTAGACCGACTAGATGCTTCTCAATTGTGATGCATGGTACGAATATCGTGTGAGAGGCTCCGGGCGGAACGGAAGCAGGAAAGCGGCTGTCTACCAAGCTTGGCGGAAGCCTCATCTCAATACCGCTTGAAAGCGAAAGCGGATCACGCGAGCGGAAGAAACTCAGTTTACTTTTTAAGCGAGTACCTGACTTAAACCGCGTCAGGAAAGAAACCTCCACCAAATGAACTGCATGTGACGAGGGGTTTTGAATATCCACCAGTAGACCCGGAACAGTTTCACCTTCGAAATGATCGAACGCAAACGCTAGACGCACACGGAAAGTGGACCTCGCCTGTCGTACATTCCACAGGAAAACAATGGTTGATAGTACGGCTGCATAGATAGAAAGATACTTGGTTAGCTCAAGCATTCTCGGCCCGCTCCGTCTTATTTGTATCGAACCGTATGGCTTCCCAGAACTCCTTTGACCTCTCCCTACAAAGGTCACGCGTGTCTTCTGCCAAACTATAGCTGACTCCATTAACTGATGAGTAGAGCAGTTCAACGATCTCTGTGGACCTGTCCAGCAAAAACGCCACGTCCTTGAACAGTGGCTTCCCAATTGGCCCCTTTCGTTCTCTGTAGGTAAAGTCAAGGGAATGGGCGCGATGATCGCGGAGGTTCTGAAGCTTCAGTTTAACCTCATCGTTTATGAGACCAGCAGCTGCCTTAATTGCCTGGCGGCAATACTCCGTGTTCTTCTTGCTGCGCTCCTCCCCGAACTCCTCCTGCATACGCTTAATCTGCTGAGCCAAGAATGCCGCATCCTCCGGGTCATCTGGTGGTGACACCACGTGCGGGCGGCTATTCTTGTGATGCTCTAACACCGAACCTTCAAGTGAAGCGATCACTGCATCGTCGTTGATCAACGCAATAGCTGTCGGAATGGACAGAGCGTTGTCCGCTTCTCGATCCCAGAGGGCAAGTAATCTGATAACTTCATATGAAGCCAAGTCTTGCTGAAGAACGACAAACGCATTTGCACCACGAGACTTGGGTATTTTGGATATGAACTCGTCCCTAAACTGGACGTATTCGTTGTTCTCATGGCGCTGAAGGGCATCATCCAATCCGTAAAAGAGCCGCTCAATTATCACCTTTGCCCGATCAATGCGCTCTTCAGGTGTCCAGTTCGCGATCAATGCGCCGAACGGCTGTCGCTTTGGCAATATTATTCTCCCAGTTGTTACTCTGAAGTATTCGACGCGCCTCACTCGCACCCTACAGGCACCACAAACAGAACAGTTGCAGTGCAGCAAATTACACGCAATGATTGATCTAGAGTTTCTACAGAAGCAGTTCAATATCAGATAATTATGCAGGCAGCACTCATGAAATCGACCGAGTTACCAGAAAACGTCATCCAAGGTGAACAAGCCCGTTTGTTCCCCGTCTTAGCCACGACCTCCAAAGAGGGCCGAACGACAGCGATTGTATTGGCCTGCCTCACATTCGTTAACGAGTTCGGCGCAAAGCTACTTGGCGGCGTTGGCCAGCGGCTCGGGACGAGAGCTAAACTCACGACATACACAGAGGTTGTGTTCAAAAACCAGTCGGCAAAAGGCGGCGACCGCCCTGACGGTTTGATAGTCGTCACAGTCGGGTCGCGCCAATGGAAAGCGTTGGTTGAAGCAAAGGTAGGAACTGCAGAACTGCAAGCCGATCAAATAGAACGCTACCGCGCAATAGCCAAAGATAATAACTTGGACTGTGTGATCACGATCTCCAATCAGTTCGCGACCTCCCCTGAAGCCCATCCGCTGGATGAAGTACGAAAAAGCCGGTCCAGAATTCCGGTCTACCATTGGTCATGGATGCATGTTCTTACCACAGCTGACCTGTTGCTCAGCACTGGTGAAGTCTCTGACCCAGACCAGCGATTTCTGCTGAACGAATTACACCGCTTCCTTAGCCACGAGAGCGCCGGTGTGCGGGGATTTGATCGGATGCCAAAAGAATGGTCCGATCTGAACAAGTTAATCTCAAATGCGGGGGTAATCCCTGCGAAGTCTGTCGAGGCGAACGCGGTCATTGATGCTTGGCATCAGGAAACCCGTGATCTTTCTCTAATCCTCAGCAGGAAGACTGGAACCACTGTTTCAGAGAAGCTGCCGCGCAAACATCAAGGTGATCCTGCCCAACGCCAAAAAGACGAATACGCCGAATTAAAGGAAGCTAATAAACTGCAGTCGGTCTTGGCCGTGCCTGACGCGGCTGCGCCTGTTGAAATCGTCGCGGACCTAAGGATCAAAGCCGTAAGCGTTGGTATGACGCTCCGCGCACCCGAAGACAAAAAGACAACAAAGGCGCGGCTGAACTGGTTGCTTCGTCAAATAAAGACCGATCAGATAGAAGACCTCTACATACGATTGCTCTGGCCCGGAAAAAGCGAACCAACACAGCACTTGGTCTCTGACTTGAAGGAAAGCCCTGAAATCTGCGAAGAAGGTAAGCAGCATTTGGTAGCGCATGGCTTTCATGTGTTTATCAGTCGAAGTCTAGGTGCGCGGTTCACACAGCAACAAAACTTTATCGTCGATTTGGAAGCTATTGTACCGGACTTTTACGGGAGGGTTGGTGCGGACTTAAAAGCTTGGCAACGACCTGCACCGAGACTTCGCCAAGATAACCTTGATGAAGTTGATGAAGCGGAACCTGTTCCTGACGGGGGTTGACCGGGGGTACATTAGAGGAGTACATCAAGCTCAAGGTAGCGGCGGTGAAGCGCCATAAAAAAAGGGCCTTATGGTGAAGCCATGGGAGTTCGAGTCTCTCATCACCCACCATCCTTTCCCCGCAGTGTATCAAGGTCTTACGCGACTAGCACCTCTTGCTATGCTGCGCATGAAACTTTGTCCGCTACGCCTCCGCTGCACTTGAACGGAAAAGATATCTCCAACACAGGAGATTTGGGCAATGGCAACAATCGTAAAACGACTTGGGGTCAGGATTCATAACCAGTAAATTAAGTTTGCTACGAGTGCGATGGCTGATAGGAAGACCTTGGAACAACGGTCATAGCGTGTCGCCACGCGCCTCCAATCCCTAAGCCTGCCAAACATA
>NZ_WVQW01000018.1:0-23951 GCF_013110635.1 Ruegeria sp. HKCCD6604
GCTCGTCAGGCTCATAACCTGAAGGTCGCAGGTTCAAATCCTGCTCCCGCAACCACCTTGGTCGAACAAAGTGCCGAACAAGCCGCCTTAGGGCGGCTTTGTTCATTTTGGGCCAACCCAATCATTGCTGCCAGGGCGCCCTCCAGTTCGATCTGAACGCCCTCGTTGGGGTGCTCGACCGTGACACGTTCGATAAGGCCCCGGATGATCTCCAAGGCCCCGGTGCGGATCGACGGATCCGATAGAGCCTGCGCCAGATCTGCGACTTTGGAGCGATAGAGTTGGGACAGATTCGGCTGCAGTCGCACCGATGAGGGCTTAGGTTCGAAGAGCTTTGCGTCAAGCTCGGCTATCTGCGCTTCGAGTTCTTCGAGCCGCGTTTGAAGCCCGGGGGTGCGAATGCCCTCAGCGATTGCGTCATAAAACCCATTCAGTTTGCGTGCAGCTTTGTCCCGTTCGGATTGTAGACGGGTCCGGGCTGCCTCCTCTGTACCAGCTTCTGCGTTGGCGGCTTCGTTGAAGGATTTGATAAAAGCGGCCACTGCGTCGGGCTGCATCAGACGCTGACGAAGTAAATCCAGAACGGCGTCTTCCAGGACATTGCGGCGAATGGATTGCCTGTGCGTGCAGGTGCCGAGTTTGCGGGCGGCTGAACAGGCGAGGTAATCGCGCCCGACAGTGGCGAGTGGCCCACCGCAGTTGCTGCAGAATACTAGACCTGTCAGAAGGTGCTTTTTGCGACGCTTCTCCCAAAACTTGGTTTGCTTGATGGCTTTGACGCGGGGATCAGCCTCGATCTCGCCTTGCCGCTGCTTGACCGCCTCCCAAAGTTCATCCCCGACGATCCGCAGCTCAGGGACCTCCGCGATGATCCATTTGGACGGATCGTTGAGACGGGAAACACGTCTGCCGGTCTCCGGGTCCTTGATGTAGCGCAGCCGGTTCCAAACAAGGCGGCCGATGTAGAGCTCATTGTTGAGAAGGCCCGTCCCACGCACTCGGTGCCCCCGGATGGCGGTGTCACGCCATAACTTGCCACGGGGACCGGGAATACCTTCGGCGTTCAGGCGGCGCGCAATGGCTTTCGGGGAGTGCCCTTCGGTGAAGTCATGTAACACCCGCCGGACGATCTCAGCTTCTGCTGCGTTGATCACTCGTTCTCCCGTAACGGGTTGGCCGTCCGGCCCGAGACGCCGGACGACGTCATAGCCGTAGCTGTTGCCGCCACCGGAGCGTCCAAGCTCGACACGCCCGCGCAAACCACGCCGGGTTTTGTCGGCCAAGTCTTTGAGGAACAGTTGGTTCATGGTGCCTTTGAGACCTACGTGCAATTCGCTGATCTCGCCCTCAGCCAGCGTCACGATGCAAACCCCTGCAAAGTTCAGCCGTTTGAAGATCGCAGCGATGTCTGCCTGGTCCCGGCTCAACCGATCCAGCGCCTCTGCCAAGATCAGATCAACCCGTCCTTCCTGGGTTGCATTGAAGAGCGCTTGTAGCCCGGGACGCAACATGGACGCACCAGAGACCGCCCGATCCGAATAGGCGTCGACAACAGTCCAGCCTTCCCGCTCTGCACGTTCCCGGCACAAACGCATCTGGTCATCGATAGATGCGTCTCTCTGCATCTGGCTGGAGAAGCGGGCATAGATTGCAACTCGGGTCATCGTCTGGTCTTTCTCTTTAAGTCGATCAAAGCCGCGTAGTCGCGGCCCGCTTCAATGGTTTGGGCGTGGATGTAGTGGCGCTCAGCCGTTCCGAAGCTCGCATGAGCCAATATTGGTCGGATCAGCTTCGCGTGTTCCGGAGAGGAGCGCGCCAATGTCGTTGCGGCGGCATCCCGGAAGAAATGCGGTGGAATGCGGCGACCCGTCAGCTTCAGGGTCTGCTCCGCGATCCGGGGGCTCAGCGCATCTTGCTTTAATGGTGCGCCTGTCCTGCCGACCCACAAGACATCGTGTTGTTGTTGGCCACGCTCCATTAAAAAGGGACGGGCTTCATTGACATAACGACGCAAGAGCGGCTCAACGCTCTGGGGAACATCAGCCTCCCATGGCTGCCCTGATTTGGTCAGATCCCCTGGGAGCGCGACGGTCATGGTGTTTGTTGTTACATGCAAGGATATGCCTATCCGAAGGCCCGCAAAGGCGCGTCGCCGCATCGGCATCAAAGCCATCATGGCTATCATGCTGCCATCCCGCAGGCATATCATACGGCGCAGCGGTGTTGGCTCCGCTTCTGCATGACCCGTCGCTAGAGACATTCCCGCCTTGAATAGAACCTCGCTGGACAACACACGCCCAAGTTTGCGATCCCGATCACCCCGTCCTGCGGTGCGCTTCAATCCCGCTTTCAATCTCCGCTGAGCGGACCAGTCCTGTGTCTGGTCAGCCGCGGAGAGGATACGCAACACACCGTCAATGAACATAAACCGGGTCATCGGCCGGGTGTGTGAGAGGTCCCTAAGCCAAGCGGAAAGGCGCGGCAGAGTCGCGCGTCGAGCCGGAGGCAGTGTGATCGCCTTCGCATTGCTGTTAATCAGCCATTGCAGCCATCGGGCATAGCGCAGTTCTAACGTCTTCAACGAGGTCGCACGCAGGTGTGAGAGCGCGCCGCAATCGTCGAGTGGGCCACCTTCTATCTGAAGGTTGAGCCACATCTCCCGGTCTTGCACGGGCCAAGCAGACAGAGGCAGAACAAGGCTCATCAGCGACGCCCTTTCTTAGCTTCTATCAGGTCAGCAAAGGCGCGTGTTGCCGAACGTGCCTCAAGACCGGAATACATGTTGATCGTGTGGCTGACCTCCGAATGTCCGAGCAACCGGCGCGCGACCTCATAGCCGCCGGGATTGGCGTCGAGCCAGTTCATCACCGCAAAATGCCGAAACAGGTGGGCATTCATCTCCAACCCCGTTTCCTTCCGGATCCGTTTGGAGACGCGCGCAGACAGAACGCCAGGATCAACCGAATGCTGACCATCCCTCCGGGGAAACAGCCAAGGCGTTCCCGCGGGGCAGAGTTCCGGACAGCGAGATTTGAGATGCACGTCGATCATGCGCAATACATCACGCGGGATCTCGAACTCGACAGGTCGCTCATTTTTGGTCTCGCCGTCTTCCAGAACCAGGTAGGCTCGGCCATCACCAGGACGGTGCAGGTGGCGTTCCAGGTGGATGCCAGCCAGGTTCTTCACGCGAACCGGGCAGACCAGCAAGATGGCGATGGCGAGTGCATCTTCGCGCGCCAGAGCCCAGCCATACGGTTTGGATGTGCCGCGTGGTCGCGTGAAAATCCGTTCAGGCAGGAGCAGCAGGCGCTGTTGATGCCGATCCTCTTGCAACACCCGCAGCCGGCTTCGGTTCTTTTGGGTCATGCCATTCTGAGGTTTGACCGCCAGGCGCGCGGCAAGCCCGGTCAGTGCATCGCGAGCGTCATCGGGTGCATTAAGTATCCGGGCCAGGTTGCGGAGCAGCGCGGCGATCTCACTGATCATCTTTGTGGTCTGGTTGTTGGTGCGCGATAACATCTGGCGCAAACCCTGTTCAGCCATCACCGGATTGATCAGGACGTCCAATCCGCCAATCTCCGCGATCGGGATACCAGAGTGAACGAGTTCGGAGGCAAATCGAACCAACTGTCTTTGGTATTGGGACAGGGTCGCGGGTCGGAGTACCCTGTTCTGACCGTCATCTGCCAGCGGGTCCGGAGTTGCAAGACGGTGCATCAATTTTGCAAGCTCGCTTTGGAACGGCGTAGGAAATGCTGTCACGGGAAAGGTGATGACCTTCTGGCGCGTTTCCAGAGGCAGGATGGCCTTGGGCCATTCAGAAATACGTCGGACCGCCAGGTTCCAGCCGTTGACCGCAGCCCGATACGCGACATCCGGTAATTTGCTGATCTCGTTATGCGCAAGGGCTTCTCGATAGGCCGCGGCATGCTCTTTGCGCACAGTGGCGGGTTTGACGCCTTGCCGGTTCAGAAAATGCACGAAGCGGCAGAGTGCGGGTTGCAATGTCTTGTCGCCGGACGCCAATACATTCGCCCAGAGCGCTTGCCAATCGGGAGACAGATCATCGATCCGGTTGAAGCGCCGTTCCACCAGCCCGAAATGCGCGAGGGCGGCACGCGCATCACTCACCGCGTTTTGCCAACTCTTCGGTGTAAGACCGAGTGCTGCCGGTGTGACTTTGGACAGACGGGGCTGCAACCAGCGACTGTCGCAGGGCACATCCTCTGGCGGCAGCCCAAGGGCTTTGGCCACGCGGCGTAGACCGGAGATCATGTCGCGGCGGCGTCCGTCCGACAGAGAGCTATCGGAGCGCAGTTGGTCGATGAGCTCGGCGAACATCGGTGTGTCGGCTTTGACGAAGGCCAATCTCAATGGAACGGGGCTCTGGCTAGTCATCGGGTTTACGTTCCTTTGGACATGTCGGGTCTCGGGCGGACGGGTGTGGACAGGAGGTCCGATTCGGGAAAAGCGTAGCACAGAAAGTTCGCAACTTACGGGCAATCCCTCTTCCCGAAGATGCCATAACCTATTGACATTAATGTACATTAATGGTCTCGATTACCTACCAGCACTGTGCCTGCCTGTAGGCGGCATGAGCTGCCGGATCAATGCGGATGAGGCGTCCGCCAGGGCCCACCCGAATAACCTCAAGCAGGCCAGCCGCAATCGCACGGCGCACCGTCTTCTCGGAGCAATTGTCCAGTTCAGCGACGTCCTTCACCGTCAGCAGCTTGCGGGGTCGGTTCTTCTTGGCATTGATCTGTGGCATCCTGATGCGCCTCCTTTTGGTCAGAGGCGTCCCGGCCCAGTTCCTGTACTACCTGGGCAGCCAGCAATCGGACCAACTGGTCAATCGCTGTCTCAACCTGCTTGTGCGCGTGGTCGTCAGAAGGGGATATGGCAGGAACGCGTGTCATGCCATGACCATGACAACGCGGGCTTGCTCATTCTAAGTGTATTGATTGCCCAATTCCGGCGGCGCCCAACGCTCTTGCTCTTCGCGCTCAAGCTTGTCGCGAAAACCGTCAATGTCCACGCGGATCGTCTCACCGCTCAGGATTTGCCCCGGCTCGGTGATCATCTTCACGACAGCCTGGATAAAGTTGACGAGCGGACCTTGCCGTTGTCCTCCGGGGCGACCGTCTGAGTATGTCGTATAGGTTAGGGGGCGACCGGCATCCTTCCAGATGTAACAGCAGCTCTCGACAATGTACTGACGGCGTTTGTCGCGCGAGAACCGCTTGTCCCGGGGCGACATCTCTGCAATCGCACCAGGTGTCCCATGGATGCGTCGAATGTCATTGATGACATCCTGAGTAAGTGCCGTTGCGGTCTCGAGCTTGTCGAGCACTTGGGGAAGAAGGTCTGCGTCTTCTGGCGTCGAAGCGAAATAAGTCGAAAGCGAGCCCAATGCGTTCCGGAGCTCTTGGGGACCAATGGAACTCTGTTTGGCTTTCCGCAAAAGTTGCTTGAGGTACTTTTGACCTCGTTCAATCGCTTGCGAGCGTCGGACCTCAGTCAGGTTGATTGCGATGTCGTCGTCGTTATTGAGGCAGTTCCCAAGAAGCACAGAGAGTTCGCGTACGAGCTTAAATGGCAGGTCAAACCGTTCGGCCAAGCTCTCGATCATGTCATCAGAGAGAGCACCGCGTTCGCCATAACTGCCGAGCTTCCATGACATCGAGCATTTGATCCCATCCATGTGCGGGTAGACCGAATAGTCACCTTCATCATCTTCAACGTCGCCTTGATCGTTCAGGCCAGCGTCCAAGTCAGCGCTCATCTTATTCTCCGCTTTGTACACTCTGCATTCGAGCCACACGTCCAAAAGCCAATGTGCATCACAGCAACTCTGCTTGCCGAAAAATCGGGCTGGATGACACAAGGCGATCCATTCAAACGTTGCACACAAACAAAAGAACAGGAAAAGAACAATTTGGTACCAGGTTCTGACTTGAAGCGCTGACCCAAAACCCCCGCGCTTTTGATAGGCTACAGCGCTTCGAGACAGCTGCGGCTTTTTAAGTTGGCGGACGAGCGAAACACAAGGAACAAAAAAACAGATCAATACACTTAGTCAGCAAGAACGAAAAATCGGACGTTCCGGGCCGGGACGGGTCTCCTCGTCTCCGTTGCGCCCGGTTTATGCTTGCTGCTTTCCCTCGCAAACGATAAAAAAAGCGGTGACCACGGTACGTTCACGACCGGCCTCCAATAGTGAACTATGGTTCGGGGACTACCCCATCCCGCACCGACGCGGCTCCTTCTGGCCCGGTGCAGAAACGCGACTACGGAACCCACCGGCCGACGGGCGTCTTTAGACACTCGTCGGACCGGGGACCGCCGAGACCGTGCGCGGTCAAAGCGGGGCAGGTGAGAAGCCTGCGGGGAAGCGGCTGGCCTCCGACAAAAGGCATCGCGCGGATACGAACCTGAAAGCGAAGGGCCTTCTCCCGCAAGACCGGGGGGAAGGAGCGGGGGCCGGATATTGCCTGGCAAAATGTCGGAATAAGTCCGATAAAATAAGACAGAAGCACAAGAGTCGCTCACGTCCTATCCAACAAATAGTCCAACACCGTCAGCAAAGTGCTGATGCAACTTGCGTTCCTACTGAATGATTGAGTGTCGTTTTTTTCAACCGATCGGCGTCGAGGCAAGTGGCTCAGAACTCACGGGAGTGGATCGGTCGTCCGCCAAGCCTGCTTTCTCCGCCGTTGGTCGAATGCTAGGTTTAGTAGAAAGACCAATAACGGTGGTTTTGGCCGCCAGCTACTTGGCAACAACAAAACCCTTGAAAAGTTGTGAAGTTCGTTTGGCCACAGAGCCGCCGTCCGCTGCTAGAGCAGCACTAGGCCTCAGCAATGACGACAATGCACAGGAAGCGGACTTTAGACAAAATACGCGATGATATGGAACCCTGGACAGCGGCTATGCGGGACAAAGCAGACCTTGCCGAAACCGGTTTTGCCCAAGATTGCTGGTTTCATGACCACGCAGACAGGAGCTTTCAATGACCAACTCAGAGACGTTGATGGAACCAACTTCAGCGCATGCCGACGTGTCAAAGGAAATAGAAGAAAACCTGCTTGCCTCGCTCGCAGTGTTGAATACCCAATCAAGGAATTCCACCATCGTACTCTCGAAAAGAGACTCTGCTGGAAGTCTTCTGGCAGGAGTCTCAGGTTCAACGTCTTACGGATGGTTTTTGGTTAAACTTCTGTGGGTTCACGGGGATCTAAGAGGAACTGGTGTCGGCAAGACGCTGATGCTTGAAGCAGAGCAACGTGCCAGGATTCTGGGGTGCCATGGCGCTTGGTTAGATACGTCAAACCGAGAGGCACGAGAGTTCTATCTCCGCCTTGGATATTCGGACTTCGGAGTACTTAGCAATGCACCGGGGAGTGAACCCGTAGGGCATCGTCGCTGGTTCATGAAAAAGAGTCTGTTGGCGGATTAGATTGTTCTGTCCCGGATTACTTTGGGCTCAAACCGGTCATCTGACGGTTTTGGTTGGTCCATACAGCTCTAATGACGGCAAAGCGGACGAAGCGGCCAATCGTATTGGATGCGGTAAAGAACCCTAAGCAGACCTTGACGTTGCGTTGTCGATGTTGAGGTCCAGCCGGCTGCTGGGGGCGCCATTGCATCGCACATCTTCGCAATTCGACACGCCCAATCTATGCTGTTCTAACACTTGCCAAAAAATAGTGCCCAGCACTGATCTGGAGCCAACTCGCCTGCGTAGTACCTAGAGATTGAAGCGATGCAGGAGCTTCTAATGTTCGAAGCAGATAAGTTCCGGCTGGACGGCCAAGTGGCCCTTGTGACCGGTGCCGGCGCGGGAATTGGCCGGGGCGTGGCCCGACTATTTGCCGGGGCTGGGGCCTCGGTGGTGGTGAGCGACCTGAAGGCGGAGACCGCGCAGGCGGTGGCCGACGAGATCACGAACGCGGGCGGCAAGGCCGTTGCACTGGCCTGCAACGTGACGGTCGAAGATGATCTGAAAGCGTCGGTGGACTTGGCCGTATCGGAGTTCGGCGGATTATCGATCCTTGTCAATAATGCGGGCGGGGGCGGGCCAAAGCCGTTTGACATGCCGATGGACGATTTCCGCTGGGCCTATGAATTGAACGTCTTCTCGCTGTTTCGCCTCACTCAACTGGCGGCGCCTCACATGGAAGCGGCAGGCGGCGGCGCGGTTCTAAACATATCTTCCATGGCGGGCGAGAACAAAAATCAGCGCATGGCATCTTACGGGTCATCCAAGGCTGCTGTGAATCACCTGACACGCAATGTCGCCTTCGACCTAGGTGCGATGGGTGTGCGGGTGAACGCCATTGCGCCAGGCGCCATCAAGACCGACGCGCTGGCATCGGTGCTGAACGACGACATCGAAAAGGCAATGCTGAAGCACACGCCGCTCGGACGGCTGGGCGAGCCAGACGACATTGCCTATGCCGCGCTGTTCCTCTGCGCGCCAGCGTCCGCGTGGATAAGCGGTCAGGTGCTCACTGTGTCCGGCGGCGGTGTGCAGGAACTCGATTGATATCCCAATACTTCAGACAGGAACAAACTGATGAGCTTTGACGCTTTTGCAGAATTTCGCATGGACGGTCACAACGTTCTGATCACCGGCGGCGCACAGAATATCGGCGCGGGAATTGCCAAGACGCTCTCGGGGGCGGGAGCAAAGGTGATGATTGCCGACCTGAACAGTGACATGGCTGCCGAAACCGCTGCCGCGATCGCCCGGGAAACCGGAAATGACTGTCGTGGCATGGCCTGCGACGTGACCGATCTGGATCAGATCAATGCGGTTGTATCCGCGACTGCCGACGCGTTTGGTGGCATCTCGACCTTGGTGAACAATGTCGGTTGGGGCGGTCGCCAGCCGGACCCTTCGGCAATTCCTGAAGAGGAGTTCATCAATTCTTACAAACTCAACACAATCAGTGCCTACCGTATGAGCATGGCCTGCTTGCCGTATCTGGAGAAGGCGGAGAACGGCTCGATCACCAACTCGGGCTCGTTTTCATCAGCCGTTCCGGCTTACGACATCCTGCCCTATGGCACGGCGAAGGCAGCCCTGAACCAGATGATGGTGTCGCTGGCTCACATGCTGAACAAACGGGTGCGGGTAAACTCCATCCTGATCGGAACGGTCATGACCGCCGGTTACGGCGACGCGGGCATTTCGCCCGAGATGCAGGAAAAACTCGCCCATCCCGACAATCTGACCGGGCGGCCCGGCCGCCCCGAAGATATCGCCAACGCGATGCTGTACCTGTGCTCGCCGGCAGCCGGTTGGGTCAGCGGCCAGACCATCAATGTTCATGGCGGCGGTGGCGTCGTGCGCTTGTTCGGAAGCTGAGGATCGGGCCGTGAAGCTACCCTTCTTGCGCGCCGTGCGCGCGTCAGCAATAGCGACATCGCTTGTGCTAGCTTCCTCCTGGGTTTCGGCGCAGGAGGCGGCACAGCTGGACACAGGCGCCCCTGTAACCAACGATCAGATTTTCATGATGATGTTCGCGGACCAAGGCCGTTTGGTCGGGTTTCAGAGCATGATAGTGGCTATCCAACTGGAAACGCTTAAGGCGCAGGTGGACCGGGATGCAGCCATCTTGGCCCGAAATCTGGAACTGTTTGACCGCAGCGCCATTTCCGAGCTTGAGTTGGAGATTTCGCATCTTAAGGATGCTTGGAATCGGCTGCAGATGGTCGTGGCCGAGAAGAACCTGACCACGGTAGCGGCGCAGGTGGCGGCGTTGCAGTTGATTGGGGACCATTTCGCGGGCAAGTCGGTGCCGCTCGACGACCTCTATGCCGCCTATCTCAAAGGCTGGAACGCAGGCTGTGACAAGGGACCGGCAGAGGTGCGCGCGAACGAGGCCTGGATGGCGTATGCGGAAAAGGCGCTAATGCGGGCGCGCGAATTAAACAGCCGCGGAAACCTGTCTGATGCCACAGTGCTCCAGCGCGAGGCTGACCTGCGCATTGCCCGTTCCAACTATGAAAACCGGGCCAGCCGCCTCGATCGCTGTCGCGAGATATTTTTCCCAAGCATTGAAGAGGTTGCGCGGCAGGGCCAGTGAGTCTGCCGGGTTTCGAACCTGCACAAACAAAGGAGCGGTGCAAGATGACCATGTCCAGCGAGATGCCGATGACGTCGGATCAAATTATGCGCGGGGCACTCCTGTCCGGGGTGATCAATGCGATAATCAACGGCTTTATTCAGTACTTTTTGCTGCGTGGGACGGCACCAATTCCACTCACGCTGGATTCGATCAGTGGCGGCAGTCATTCGGTTCTGGGCGGCGCGGTGTTGCTGGCAGTATCGATGGCGATGATCCTGACGGCCGTCACTCATTTCACGGTGAAAGGACCGAAGAAGCCATTTGTCCCGACCACCCTGAAGCTGGTGATAAAACATGGGCTTGTAACTTTCGGCACTGTGGTCGCAGTCGCAGTTTTGTGGCAATGGGTCTTCGGGACAGTGGAGGTCGGGCTGGCGTTTGCCGTGATCCTGCTAGGGTTTATCGCGGGTGTGGTCGCAGCGTCTGTGAACTACCTGACGATTGCCGAGATCACGGACAGCGGCTGTTCATGACGTAGTTTTCTAGAGCCCTTGCGGATGGACTGTAGTGCAAGTCGGGTGCCTTGCCGATTGTTCAAATCACGTACTTGACGGAGTTTTCAGGTAGTACCGAGAGCACGTTCAAGACGTGGTTTGGTATCAGCATCTAGCCGTCGCAGCGAAGGTCCGGTTTTCGCCCATCGCTCCAAATGATGCGGCATCAACCAAAGTCGAGCATGGGCTCGCAACCGACATTCGGTCATTTCACTCAGACTATTGACGGACACGTAGGGGTCAAGGTCGGCAAAGTGTTGTAAGCAGCCTTGTGCACTCGCAGCTACCGGATCACTCGGCTATATCCGCTCAGGGCTCATATGACTTGTTCATGCTCACCGCAGAGAAAGTTGGCAGCGAGCCCCAAATGCCCCTGATCCACGAACATCGGAAAACAAAAAACTGCAAGTAATCGGCATTCTATGCAGCTAAGTGAGCTACGAGACGGTATGAGCATAAGTCCGAATTGTTAAATCCGGTGCGTCGGGCATGGCAGAGCAGAAGTGAACCACTACAATGCCGTTAAACAGATACTGCGGACCTTAGTTGTTCTTTGCCAATTTGGCATTTGGAGCCGCGTAGAAGAGGGGTGCCTCGCTCGAGAACCAAGAATTCATCGCCTAACGAATAAGCAAACTCAAAGAACTGCTCGACCAAGATTATGGCCATTTCACCCTGATCACGCAGCAGACGAATGACTTCGCCAATCTGCTTGATGATGTTGGGTTGAATGCCCTCGGTCGGCTCGTCCAACAGCAAGAGTTTTGGCTTTGTGATCAACGCACGTGCAATGGCAAGTTGCTGCTGTTGACCACCAGACAGGTCGCCTCCGCGCCGCGACAGGAACTCTTTGAGGATCGGGAAAAGGTCAAAGATATAGTCGGGGATGGTGTGATCGCTGCGGGGCAGGCAGGCAAAGCCGGTTTCGAGGTTTTCGCGCACCGTCAAAAACGGGAAAATCTCGCGCCCTTGCGGAACGTAAGCCACGCCTTTTCTGGCCAGCTCGAAGGATGTGGTGTTGCCGATCTCTTCGCCGGTTAGCACATAGTCGCCACCGCTGCGGGGATGCGTGCCGGATATCGCTTTCAAAAGGCTTGTTTTTCCGACGCCGTTTGTACCCATCACGCAGGTCACCTGACCCTGACGCGCGGTGATGTCGACGCCGTTCAAGATCTGGCTGCCGCCATAGTGCAGAGTCAAATCAGAGATGTTCAGAAGGTCAGCGGCCAAGATAAACCTCGATTACTTTCTCGTTCCGGGTGACATGGTCCAACGATCCTTCGGCCAGGACCGAACCCTCGTGCAGCACGGTGACTTTGCAGTTCAGGCGACGGACAAACTCCAAATCGTGTTCGACAACAACGACGGCCCGGGTTTTGGCCGCTTCGACAAGAATGTCGGTCGTATGCTTGCGCTCTGCCGGGGTCATCCCGGCCGCAGGCTCATCGACCAGCAGCAATTGTGGGTCCTGAGCCAGCAGCATCCCGATCTCGAGCCATTGCTTTTGCCCGTGGCTAAGTTCACCCGCCTTGCGGCCCAAGGCGCTCTGCAGTCCGATTTCCTCGGCCAGCGTTGCGACTTTCTCATGATCTTCCTGACGCGCCCGGAACCGCAGCACAGCCAACGGCCCGCGTTTGTTTTTCAGGGCAAGCATCAGGTTTTCGCGGATGCTTTGGTCTTCGAACACAGTTGGTCGCTGGAACTTTCTTCCCACTCCGGCCTGCGCGATCTGGCTTTCGCTCATCGACAGTAGTGAGACAGATTTCTCACCCCACAGAACATGACCATCTTCCGGCTTGGTCTTGCCCGTGATGATGTCCATGAACGTCGTCTTTCCCGCCCCGTTCGGGCCGATGACAGCGCGCATTTCGGCCGGACCGATTTGGAACGTCAGGTTGTTGATGGCCTTGAACCCGTCGAAGGATACGGAAACGCCAGAGACTTCGAGCAGCGTGCTCATTCATTCGCCTCCTTTTCGCGCAACGACCCAAGGTCTGGTCCCAGGTCGGCCCCATGTCGATCCGGTGCGCGGCGTTCTGTAAGCTTGTCGATCAGTCCCCCTATGCCGCGGGGCGCGAACAGCGTGACCGCAACAAACGAGAAACCAAGCAGGATGGTCCACCAATCGACCCATTGGATCGTATAGAACTCTAGCGAGATGTCGGGGGTTTGCCCGCCTGTAAACCATGTCGACAGCAACGAGACAAAGGCCGCACCGATCACCGCTCCGTACAGCCGTCCGCGTCCGCCGATTGCCACCCAAACGGCCAGGTAGATTGACGCGATGGGCGCAATTTCGGCCGGGTTAATGATGCCCGCTTGCGGATAGTACAAAGCGCCCGCGATACCGCAGATCACGGCGGTGAAGGTGAAGATGAAAAGCTTGTAGGCCTCGACTGAGTATCCAAGGAACCGAACGCGGCTTTCATCGTCTCGGATGGCGCGAATGACCGATCCGAATTTGCCGGACACCACCCATGCGCAGACAAGGTAGCCAAGGCCAAGCGCTAGGGCGGACGCCCAAAAGAACAGGATCGAAACCGTTGATTGCGGCACCGAGTCCAGACCCGGCAGGTTCTGCAGCCCCGACAAGCCGTTATTCCCGCGCAGCCCACTGTCGTTCTGGAACAGGTAAAGGGACAGCGCCAGCGTCATCGCCTGCGTCAGGATCGACAGGTAAACCCCGGTCACCCGACTGCGAAACGCCAACCACCCAAAAACAAGCGCCAGCAGACCGGGTACCAACACCACCGCAGCCAGTTGTAGCGGTAAGGAATGTGCAAAAGCCCAGATCGGGGGAAACTCGGACGCACCGACAACGCCGAAAATCTGAGCGGCAATGCCATCCGATATTTCCTGGACCGTCGGCGGCAATGCAGACGCCGCGAGGCTGTCGACCACGATAATCTCGGTCCGGGCGTACATCAGCCACATGCCGATGGCGTAGCCGCCAATGCCAAAAAATGCCATGTGCCCCAGCGACAGGATACCTGTGTATCCCCACACCAGATCCATCGCCAGTGCAGCAAGACACAGGCACAGCGTTTTGCCCAAAGTTTTGATAAAGCTGGTGGAAATCAGCCCGATGCCAAACCCTTCGCCCAAAACAGTAATGATAACCGTAAACAGGGACAGGATGATCAGAAAGATCGCGACAGAGGGATAGCGCAGCACCAGCGGCTTGCGTACAGGCTTGGCTGTAGAAGTCATGTCAACCATATCACGCTTCCGCCGCCCGACCTTTGAGCGCGATGATACCGCGCGGTCGGAATTGAATGAACAGGATGATGAAAAGGATCATGTACGTCTGCGCCGCCAGCGTATTGGACGGGTTGAGCCACTCGATCCCCTTTTGCAGCGTTCCGACCATCGTCGCACCCAGCAGCGTGCCCCAGATGTTGCCAACACCGCCAACGACAACTGTCATAAAGCTTTGCACAATGTAGTCAGAGCCCATCTCGGAAGTGACTTTGGCATAAAGCCCGATGGCCACGCCGGCGATGCCCGCGATGCCTGAGCCCAGGCCGAATGTCAGCATGTTGATCCGGTCCGGGTTAATACCCATGGAGGACGCCATGCGGGGGTTTTGAGTGACCGCTCTCACCTCAAGCCCCACCCGGGTTCGGTTCATGACGATAAGGAACAGGGCCAGAAACATCAACGCCAGAACGAAGATCGCGATGCGGATATAGCTGATCGAGACGATGTCGTTCAGCACCATCGACCCGTCCAACCATGCCGGAGCAGTCAGAGGACGCGCCTGCGTGCCAAAGATGTTCTTGGCCAGTTGCTGCAAGGCAATGGAAACGCCGAAGGTTGCCAGCAGCGTCTCTAGCGGCCGGTGATACAGCCACCGAATGACCAGCCGCTCCAGTAGAACACCGGCCCCGAAGGTCACCAGAAACGCGCAGGGAATGGCCACAAGGATCGAAAGCGTCAGGTCAGGAATGAACAACTGCACCACATAGCCGGTGTAGGCGCCCATCATGATGAACTCACCATGCGCCATATTGATCACGCCCATGACTCCGAAGGTGATCGCAAGACCGATCGCCGCAAGGAAATAGATCGAGGCCAAAGACAGCGCGTCCAGCACCAGATCCGCTGTCTGGTTCAAAGCAACTTGCGTTTCAATGTTGTCCAAAGCCGCCTGTGCAGCAAGAGCGATGGGCAAGGGGGCTGAGACGTAAACCTTGAAAAACTTATGTTTTTGAACAGCTTCGGCAATATCTTCCTGTGTCACCAGCGGGGTCGCAAGACCTTGCTGGGCCAACACCTGATACGCGGCCTCTCGGGCGACGTCCTCGTCAAGGCTCGCCACTTGTACACCCGCAACAGTATCGCCGTTTATGTTGGCGATCAGGGCTTGCTTTACCGCTGCTGCATCCACCGGCTCCGGGGCCAACCCGTTTGCGACAAGCAGGTCATAGGCCTGGTCCTGCGTCAGATCGTCCGATCCGACCTCAATGCCAACCGCACCGTCCGGGATTTCATCTGCGACCTTGATTTCGGATGAAACCAAAGGATTGAGCGTTGCCCTGACATCAACACCCAGATCGCCGGCAAAGCTGTCGATTGCAGCAAGCCTCGCGGCCTCATCCTCATCAAAGCGAATGGTGAGCAAGCGTTCCAACCGGTCTTTGCGCGCCTTGAGGTTGGCGTCTTGTTCAGCCTCGTTGGAACCCCGCAGGGCAGACAGGTGCGACGCTTCGGCGTCTCGCTCAATCGCTGTCAAAGCAGCGACGCGTGTCCTTGGATTGGGGTCGTTCAACTGAAACTGCACCAGAGCAGACGCGATCAACCCGCGAATGCCAGAATTGGGCTTGAGTTGTTTGTATTTCTTTTTCTCGACAACCCCGATCTCGGCCCCGTCAGATACATCGAAGACTTGCAACCCACCGTCAGCCTTTGAGGCAAAGACAAAAAGACCGGTTTCTTTGTTGAACCACATGTCCTTGGCCTGCCAACGCTCCAGAACGGTCTGCGCTTCCGGCAGCCCACTTTGCGCCAGCGCGTCGATCGCAGGGCCAATCGTCTTGCGAGAGGATTTCTGGATCACCTCCGCGTGAGACTGCAATATCTGCTGCACCGGGGCGTCTGCGGATTGCGCTTGCAAAAGGGTAGGGGCCACAAGGACCAGCAGGGCAAGCACTGCCCGCCTGAACGGAAGCGTCATTTAGGAAGACCTTTGTATTGAGCCTCGGGGCACAACTCGCGCGCCCCGAGGAATTCAGGTTAAGACCTTAGTAGTTGGACTTGATCTGTACGCAGCTCTCGGTTTCGGTGTTGTACATCCCGCAACCCAGCTCTTTCCAATCCGACACGAGAACAGCGGACTCAGGCAGATAGTCGGTCCAGGCGTCGCCCGGAACTTCTTCGGTCTGGCTGATGATGTCGAACTGACCGTCTTCCTGGATTTCACCGATCAGGACCGGCTTGGCCAGATGGTGGTTGGGCAGCATCACAGCGGTGCCGCCTGTCAGGTTCGGGAATTCCTGACCGTACATGGCGGTCCGAACGGCATCGACATCGGTGGTGTCGGCAGCCGTCGCCGCGTTCACCCACATGTTGAAGCCGATATAGTGGGCCTCCATCGGGTCATTGGTCACACGGTCCTCACCCATTCGGGCTTTCCAAGCTTCAACCCATGCTTCGTTCGCATCGCTTTCGGCCGACTGGAAATAGTTCCAGGCCGCCAGGTGACCGACGAGGTTGGTGGTATCCAGACCGGCCAACTCTTCCTCACCGACCGAGAATGCGACAACCGGAATGTCATCAGCCGAGATGCCCGCAGCAGCAAGTTCCTTGTAGAACCCGACGTTCGCGTCGCCATTGATTGTCGAAATCACGCCGACTTTCTTGCCATCCGCGCCAAGTGCAACCACGTCGGCCACGATCTTGGACCAGTCCGAATGACCGAACGGCGTGTAGTTGACGAAAATGTCCTCTTCCGCGATGCCCTTCTGCTTCAGGTAACTTTCAAGGATATTGTTCGTGGTCCGCGGATAGACGTAGTCGGTTCCCAGCAGCGCGAATTTCTCAACTTCCAGCTCATCCAGGAAGTAATCCGTGGCTGGGATCGCCTGCTGGTTCGGCGCAGCACCTGTGTAGAACACGTTTTTCGAGCTCTCTTCACCCTCATACTGAACCGGATAGAACAGCAGGCCGTTCAGTTCTTCGATCACCGGCAGGACGGATTTGCGGGAAACCGATGTCCAGTTGCCAAAGATCACGTCAACCTCGTGGACTGTGAGCAACTCACGCGCCTTTTCGGCAAACAGTGGCCAGTCCGAGGCCGGGTCTACAACGACGGCTTCAAGCTCACACCCCAGAAGACCACCCGCTTCGTTTTGCTGTTCGACTAGCATTTCCATCGTGTCTTTCAGCGTGGTTTCCGAAATGGCCATGGTACCGGACAACGAATGAAGGACGCCAACCTTGATCGGGCAATCAGCCAGTGCAGGCAATGAACTGGCCAACAGGACTGCGGCGGTTGTGGTGAGAATTTTGGTGTGCATCAGCATTTCCTTTTATGCGACGCGCAGCAGGGTTGTTCGGGGCGCCGAAACGTCCCATATACCCCCCACGCATAATTGCGGTGTGCGAGGGCGTCTTCAGGTTCCTAGGCCGGGCACCTTCGCACATGTTCCAAGCCGTCTTGCGGCACTCCATAGTGCTAGGACAGTTCTTTGCAGCTCTTAGAGTCTCATAGCCCGAGTTCTTGGATTGATTGAGGGTATTGCCCAATTTCGCGGCAATGCAGCACGTCGCGCTTAAAAATGCGGCGGCGCAGCGAAGCGGTCTTTAAGCGCCGCCCAAGATCAACAGATTGCATTGATCCAAGTACTGCTTGGCAGCTCGGCGCGCCGCACTTGCTTTCACTTCATCAGAAGTAAAGGTTGCGGTTTGCAGCAAACGTGCGTGGGCGTGTTTGGAATTCACCCTGTGGCCTAGGACAAATTCGGCATTATTTGCTGTCGTAGTCGCTTCCAGCAACGAGATAAACCTACCGCGCCGCAGTTCATAATCCTGAGCTTTTGGATCGTTCAAAAGCCACGCGTGTTCCATTTCAGCCGAGAAGCGACCTGCACAACCTGCAAAAGATTTTACGATCCCACTTTCTGCGTAGAGCAATCCAGAAGTCACCAGGATGCACACAATAGAAAGAAAGAATGTTCTCAAAATGCACATATTTTAATCATCGCCACAGTAATTGCGTCCGTCAAGGCAGCACTTTGAAATCAACTGTGTCCAGTTTACGGATTACTCTGAATAGAAAGCCCCAGCATTTTCAGGCTCAAATTTGATTAATCACACCGATTCCGCAATGTACGGCCAAGCTTGCACCAATCTTCTGGATAGGCCGAGCTAACACTTACTATCGGATTCAAATATCTAAAGCTTCGCACTAGTTGGAAGTTGCAATGTCTGATTTGAGTCCCAATTGAAACCCTCGATCCGCTGACCAAGACCGAAACTGATTCCGCCAACCAGTCGTTCACTCCGACCAAACTTGCTGCAATGTAGCTAAAACGGCTCAGTCCGCGAAGAAGCCATCAGACGCCGGGATGCGAATGTCTGGAATGCGACGTTTGAGACTTGTTGCACAAGCGAGACTCTGGGTGTTGACGAAAGTCCGGTAAGGGCTCAAAGGACCTGTTCTGTCTCACCGCAGAGAATGACTGCAGTGAGCCCAACCTGTGAATTGAGTTTTCTCGCTGCGCGTGCTCGCAACACAAATTTAAATGCGTCAGCAACAGCCTGATCGCGGTGATGTGGCGCGGAAAACGGCCATTCGAGCCGAGCGCAGCGAGATGTTTACAGGCAACGAGAAAGGCGCGGACAAAGCGCCATTTCGCTGTGGTCGCGCAGGTTAGGGACTTGCTGATAGGCGGAATTTCCTATCACAAGCGCAAAGCGTTCGGTTTTGGCTTCGGCAGCATGTGGCCCGACCACAACCAGAAAATCATCAAAAATACCGAACGCAGCGGCCCCATTTAATTGCCGATCCCATGAAACAGACACTCTCCGATGCTGGACAGTGTCACACCTTGCCACGAAACCCCGCAGCGACCGAGGGCAAGTTCAACACAGGTGAAATGGAACGGAAACTGGACTCACGCCCCTGTTCACGCCTAGGCTTGGTGTATTCGGTTTTCTTGATGATTGTTTTCTCGGGGCGTGCTGTGTCGTGGGCTTGGTTAGCAAAAACAGTTTTTATAAGCGTGTTGATCGTAGTGCCGCTACTTGGCGGCGCGGCTTGGGCAGCGGGTCAAGAGGACGGCGCTGACACCCCGCCCGAGATCGTATTCATCCCGCCAGAAATCGGTGTGCCCAAGGACAGGATGGGCGCGGGTACCCGCGATGTCTCGCTGAACACGGATTCTGGCTTGCTGCTGTTGCTGGTGCCCGAGGGCGGTGGATTGACGACCCTGGCCGCGCCGCCGCTGATCTGGCGGTTGACCCTTGGTCACAGAGGCTATGCGACCGTCCAACTCGCCCCCGTTGGCCAAGCTGCGCCTGAGCTGCGGATCGAGGGGCCATTCCCGCCGGGTGATTACGGACTGGACCTTGGCCGGTCGGGTTTCGAATTGGACACCAACCTGATTTACCTCTGGCAGGTCGCGTTGATCGATCCAAACAGCGGCAAGGCGGTCGCGCGGTCATCAGGATTGATTGAGCGTGTGCCGGATGCGCTGAAATCCGGAACGGCCGCAACCGCCGGGCTTTGGTTCGACGCGCTTGCCGAAGTTACCCAGATAGGGCTGAGCGGCCGGGCACAGGCCAAAAACCCGGCTGCTGTGGATCAATTGCTTACCTCGGCTGGCGTGGGTCAGTGATATCCAAGCCGCAAAGACACACATGGCAACGCATGTCGTCGCTGATGACGGTCTGGCAACGCTGGACCCTGGTCTGCGTCATCACCGTGATCGTAGGCCTGCCGCTGATCGCGCTTCGTCACAAGGGTGCGCTGGAACGGTTTGAACTGTTGCAATACGACTGGGCAACCTCGGCCTTAGCGCAGGCGGAACCGGTGGACGATGTCTATCTGGTGGCCATCACTGACACGGATCTGAGCGACTGGGGCTGGCCAGTGCCGGATCATCAACTGGCGCAGATTGTCGAAACGCTGCTGGACGCAGGTGCGACGGCGGTGGGCGTGGATATTTACCGTGACGTTGCCGCTGGGCAGGGACGGGACGCGCTTCTTGCGGTTCTGGCTGATCCCAGGGTCTTTGTTATCTCGAAACTGCCGGACGGCGCGTCTGCAGGTATTGCCGCGCCGCGGCGTGCGCATTCGGGGTTTGCCGACATTCCGATTGATCCTGATGGTGTCGCCCGCCGCGCATTATTGCTGGTCAACACGCTGGACGGGCTGGCGGTGTCGCTGCCGATGCGACTGGCCGCAGCGCATACAGGACAGCCTGCGTTGAAAAGCGATCCCAATGACCCGCGCGTTCTGATGTTTGGCGACACGGCAGCCAAACCCCTGAAGCCGGGCGCGAACCTGTTTCGCAATGTTGATACATCCGGCTATCAGATCACCATTGACTACAAAAACGCCCTACCAATCGCACATAGCATTCCGGCCGCCGAGGTTCTGGCCCAAACCGGCCTTGAACGGTTCGACGGCAAAGCCGCAATCATCGGCGTCACCAGCCATTCGGTAAAAGACTATTTCTCGACCCCGCTCAACCGTTCGACCGGGGCCGATTTCACCTTTGGGGCCGAAATCCACGCTGCCATCACCCAGCAGTTGATCAGCTATGCCGATCGTCAGGGCGTACCGCTGCGAGCGGTGAGTGGATGGATGTCTGCGGGGCTGATCCTTGCATCGGTCTTTCTGGGAGCCTCTATTGCGGTGTTTGTGCGTGCCACCGGAAACGCGGTGATGATGGCAATCGTGGGGAGTATTGCACTGATTGCCGGGCTGTCATTGTTTCAGCAGGCGTCGATCCTGATGCCCGTTGCGCCCTCGTTTCTGGGCTGGGCTAGCGGTTTTTTGTCTGGCTTCGGCATCATTTCGGGCGTGTCACGCAAGCAACGGCGCACCCTTGCACAGGTGTTTTCTTCGCATCTTTCAGAAGAGCTGTCGGTCGAGTTGTGGAAGCAGCGCCGCAGCCTGCTGTCGGGCGGCAAACCCGGTTCGCGCCAACTTTATGTCACGGCGCTGCTTGCGGATATCGAGGGCTCGACCCGCGCCGGAAAAGTGATGGAGGCCGATGCCTTCATGTTGTGGATCGCCCGCATTCTGGACCGGCTGGGCGAGATCGCTCGCGCCCATGGCGGGTTTGTCGAGAAATACACCGGCGACGGCATCCTTGTGGTGTTTGGCGCGCCCATTCCAAGCGAAACGGATGCGCAGCGTCAGTTGGATGCGCAATCCGCATTGCTTTGCGCCCGCGCCATGCGCTGCGCCATTGCCGCCTTGAATGACATGCAGAGGGACCAACCAGCATACAAGCTGCGCATTGCATTGAACAGCGGTGGTGCCATCGGCGGCACGTTGGGGGTCAGCGGGTCGATGCATTACAACGTCATCGGGGACACGATCAACGTCGCGGCGCGGTTGGAAAGCTGGATCAAGACCCTGCCGCCCGACCATGACGGGTGCCGCTCCATATGTATGACGCTGGAAACCGCGCGGTTGATAGACCCGGCGCGCGACTGGCCGGTCCTGCCGGGGCTATTGCACGACGATGGCACAACGGAAATCCCGGTGGTGAAAGCACCTGAGGTCTAGGCCTATTGCCGGGTCAAGACGACGTCGACATACCAGTTCTTGTCAAATCGCCCCTGATTGCTGCGTATGGGTGTGTTTGGGGCCAGGGTTGATGGCAGGTCCAATGTGATCGAAAAGGGCACTTCGTAGACCGAGTTAAACAGAAAATTGGTCCGCCCCGAGATTTTCAAGCGTCCTTTGTCCGACAGCGATGCCCGATACTGCTTGGACCTGCTGTCACCTCCTTTAGAGCGGTCGACAGCACCGACAAGCGTAAATCCGTCCTCGGTCTTGATGTAATTCAACCAAAGCACAGTATCGATTCTGGACCCGGCATCTGATCCCAACGGGTCGGGGCGTCTGCGAATATTGATGACGTATTCGCCATTGAACCCGTTTGCCGCAACGGCGGCGGGTTCTGGTTTGGACCCTGCCTGGCCACGGCTTGTCCAGTTGCCCGGTTCGGGTGCGATTCTGCTGAGAACAGCATAGCTTTCCGCGCTGAGATAACCGGTGGTGGCCACGCCGCCCTGACGTTGAAAACGGCGCAGCGCGGCGCGTGATCTGGGGCCGAAAATGCCATCCGCAGGCCCGGCAGAGAGCCCAAGCGCGTTCAGCCCTCGCTGCACCGCGCGAAAATCGTTGCGGTCAAGGTTCAATCCCGCCTCGGTCGCCGGGGTCGCGCCTTGCCGTGTTGTCGAGCTAGTTTCATGGGTGGCCCCGTGCGGGGTCGCTTTGGTGGTGCTTGGCGCGACAAGTGCGGCGGGGGTTCGGTTTGTTCTTTTGGCCGCCGCGACAACGCCCTGAGCGTATTCTCCGGCTTGCGTGCCGGGATAAAGCTGCGCAATCAGGGACAAGGCGTTCAGCTTGGTTGTCTCATCCGTCAAATTCAGCGCTTCGCGCAAAACCCGCTGCGCAGCGTTGTGTCGATCCAACGCAGGTGGCGCGGCGACTGTGGGCGAGGTTGGTGCGACCTCGGGCACGCTGACCGCTGCGGGCACAAGAAAGATGTCCCGCCCTGGCAATGAGCCATAGGTAAACGGTTCCTGATACCCGTCGGTCAGCGTAAACACTGTGTCGCGCACCTTTCGGAACATTTTTCCAAGTTCCAACCCCGGAACCTCGATATGTTCCAGCAGGGCTTCGGCATAGGGGCTGTTGCGGCCCCCTCCGTCCAACGCCAGCGTACCACCGCGCGCGGAATAGCCGACCAGCACACCGCCAGGGTCAATACTGCCCAGACCCTGACCGATGGAGCGCGTTGCAATTGTACGCTCCATATCCGACAGAAACGGGTTGTTCCGGCACGCATCCACCAGAACCAATTTCAAACCCGGCACCGAGGAAACGGCCTTCAGGACCGAATCCAGCCGGATCGCCTCGTATTCCACATCCCTGTCATTCCTAAGCTCGGCATTGGTGGGAATCAGGTAGTTGATATTGTCGATCTCGATCCCATGACCGGCGAAATAGACCAGCACTACATCGGCCCCCGCCGCCTTGTCGGAAAAATCCCGAAGGGCAAGCCGCATCTGGCGATAATCCAAATCGTACAGCGCGGTCACGTCGAAGTGGATGCGATCCAGCGCTGCGGCAATGTCCTGGGCGTCATTGGACGTGTTGGGAAGGTTCGAAACATAGTCATATCGCGCGTTTCCGATCACAAGCGCCATGCGTTTGGTGCCAGAGATATCAGCTAGCGCAACAACCGGTCCGCAAAGCAAAAGCAGGCCCAGAAAGAGTCTGAGCGGCGAAAACCCAGAGAAAGCAATACGCAGCAACATAGGCCCGAACACTAGCACAATTTGCCTCGTCGTGCGACTTTGGCGTGCGGCGTGGGCCATAAGTCAGGAATCTAGCGTCGGGCGTTTCTTCACTTGCGCTCTCACATCGAGTATCGGGGAATGCGTAACGACTCATCTGTTAATGGTGGCATGGTCAACCCGCACACCGCGATCGTCCATGGTCTTTTCTAAGTCACGACACGACACTGCGCTTCGCAGATAAAGTGCGTATGATGCAAAACCGATTCCTTGCGAAGGTGGCAGCTTTTCTATGTGATCATTGTAATATCTGTTCGCCAACTTGTTTACAGGAACGAACGTCAAGTTTCACTCCCCTGACAATCAGGATCCAGAGTTTGCACAACATTCGGTTGCCCCCTGCTCTGAAACCACTTCACCAGGTTTTTTCAACCCTGCTCAGCCCTTCAATCTAACTCGTAGGTCCTTCACATACTCGGCGGGGTCTTGTCAGAACTTTGCTTGAGCGGGGCAGGACGTTTGCGTAGCTTTTGCCCATCACCAGACCTGCCTGTTTCAAATACTTTAGAACCAGTCCCGAGATCATCCGCCTTGCAGTGATGCATTATGTTCGGTTCTCAATATCGGCTCGGAACGTGGAAATTCTGTTGCATGAGCGCGGCATTGATCCGCAAAGTTTAGGCGCATTAAATGGCCGGTTCGACGACTTGGGCTGCAACGCGGCAACAGTCCTACTGCGTACGCGAAGCGATGCTGCGTCAGCAACAGCAGGAACAGCAAAAGTCCGCTTCGTCCGCTCACCTACCATTTGCCGCCTGGTTCTGAACGTCCG
>NZ_WVQW01000019.1:0-14640 GCF_013110635.1 Ruegeria sp. HKCCD6604
TCGCCCGCCAGCGCCCGAAACCATCATACCAATGGATCGCAGGCCGACAATGCACCAACAATCAATTTGGACCAGTCAGATGAGGCTGCTCAAGCGAGCTATGCATGCGTTCCCGCGCAACAACAATTGGTTACTTTTGACATATTGATAGGACGGCCTCGCACTCCTGAAAGCAGGCCGGGCACTCAACCAGAGATCGCTTCACATAAAACCGCTTCAGCTATGTTCCCGGTTCGTTATGGCACATTCGTCAACTTTGGGTTTCGGATAGCAGCTGGTTCAATTGAACCTTTTGCGTCCGTACTGTGTTTCCAACATGTTGACTGAAAGATGGGGATTGTCCACTTCTACAGCAGCCAGATAGGAAACCTGACGCAAGCTCTACTCAAGCAACAAAGCGCCGCTTAGGTCAAAATGCTTCGGGAACATTGCGCGCAGAAATCGAAAAACAATTCTCATTGCTTCGTCACGATCAAATGAATCCGGGTGGAGTAGGTAATCTGTCCACATGCCTTCCAGCATTGCGAGTGTGCCGTGCGTAGCATCCCTAGCAACTTGATTAGGGTGTTCGGTTCCAGCTTCTTTCGCAATTCGAGCGAATGCGTTGAAAACCAGATTACGAAGCTTAGCATCGCGGGTATCTGAAAACGCAGCGATTGCCGCTCTGTTTCGGGCCTCGCCTCGAAACGCGTACCAAATGGAAACGTTTTTCTTATTGAGAATGGCTTCACTCAAGTCGCCGCGAACAATCATCTCAATATGTTCCTGTCCGGTTTGCCCGGTCGTTTCCAACAAGTCGTAAATGCCATTGTAGTATTGTTCGGATGAGTAGCGGGCGGCTTCGTCAACCAAATTGTCTTTGCCGCCAAAATGAAGGTGAATCATGCCGCGGGACAGTTCGGCGCGTTGAATGATTTCGCTGACGGAAGTCTCGGAAATCCCTTTTTCTGCAACCGAGTCGAGTACTGCCTCGATCAGGGAAAGGCGGTTTCGCTCGCGTATTTCTTGTCGTCTTCCAGTCATTGGATCAGGCGGCTCTGTTTGTTTTCAGTCTCTTGCGGTGTCTTCTAATGGCCGGTTTGAAATTGGCCATCCCCAGTTGCGAAATTATCAGTTGACACAGCTAGTCCAAAAATTCCAGATTTAAATGGACGATTGTCCATTTTGTGATCGACATTGTCGTGCCACCGAAAACGAAGCTCAGCAGGGAAGCATGGCCGGAGTACTACGAAGTGAAACGGGCAAGGGCCTGGCACTGAGCGCGCCTGCGACGCTCTATGTCGGCCTGCTCGTGGCTGTTCCGCTTTGCATTCTTGTCGCCTACAGCTTTTGGACCCAGACCTATGTCGAGATTGACCGCACACTGACCTGGGCGAATTACCAAGAGGCGTTTACCGACCCGCTGGTTCGACATCTGATGATCCGGTCGGTCGCGATTGCGGGGGCAGTGACATTGGCGACGGTCGGTCTGGCCTATCCGATTGCCTACTTCATCGCGTTTCGGACGCAGAAAAAAACCCTCTGGCTATTGCTGATTACCATCCCGTTTTGGAGCAGCTACCTGCTGCGGGTGTTCAGCTGGAAATTGATCCTTGGCTTCAATGGGGTGATGAACTCAGCATTGATTTCGCTGGGGCTGATACAGGAGCCGCTTACATTCCTGCTCTACAATGAATTCGCTGTTGTCCTTACACTTGCACATGCCTGGGCGCCGTTTGCGATCCTGCCGATTTATGTGTCGCTGCAAAAGATCGACCGCAGCCTCTTGGAGGCCGCAACCGATTTAGGGTGCAGCAAGTTGGAACGGTTTGTGCGCGTAACTTTGCCCCTGACGGTGCCAGGGATCATCGCCGCTTGCTTGATCATTTTCATCCCCACGGTTGGCGATTATGTCACACCAGCCTTGGTCGGCGGTTCGCAGGGAAAAATGGTGGCCAATTTGATCCAGGTTCAGTTTGGCGCGGCCAATAATTGGCCATTGGGTGCAACCCTGTCTCTGCTTGCCATGCTTTCGGTCGGTTGCGTCGCAATCCTGTTTGTGGTGGTCGTCACCGCACTGGGGCGGAGGATCAGATGACCAAGGCTATTCGTATCCCATGGTTGCTTGTTTACGCGATCGCCTATCTGGTGTTTTTGTACCTGCCAGTTCTGCTCTTGCCGCTGTTTTCATTTAATGACGGAACCATCGTAGCTTTCCCGCTAAAGGGGTTCACGTTGAAGTGGTACGCGCAGTTAGGTCAGCAAGACACGTTGCTGCAGGCGATGGTCAATTCGCTGATCGTCGGCAGTGTGACTGCCTTGATGGCGACGTCTCTGGGCCTGTTCGCCGCGCGCGCCTATGTCCGGTACCGTTTCAAAGGAAGGGAATTCTCCGAAGGTCTGGTCATGCTCCCGCTGGTCGTGCCCGGTATCATTGTCGCCAGTTCGATGTTGGTACTGTTCATCAGCGTCGGGTTGAAACCTTCACTGACAACCGTGATTCTTGGGCATGTGTTCGTGGCTTTGCCCTTTTCCGTATCGATCATGAAATCGGCCTTTGACGATTTCGACCAGTCGTTGGAAGAGGCTGCCTTCGATCTCGGCGAAAGCGTTGTGGGAACCTTTCGGCGTGTCACTCTGCCTATTGTTGCGCCCGGCATCATCGCCAGCATGCTGGTGACATTCACCGTGTCGTTTGATGAATTTGTCCTGGCCTTTTTCCTGTCCGGGAACAGCCCGACATTGCCGGTCTATATCTGGAGCCAGATCCGCTTCCCGGCAAAATTACCCAACACGCTGGCGCTTGGGTCGATGCTTTTGCTGTCTTCGGTCCTGCTGTTGTTGATTGCCGAGTATTTCCGCCGCCGTTCCACCCAGTCATCGGATTGAAGCCAAAGGAAATGAACAAGATGAGCGAACAGAACATCATCGAAATTCAGGGCGTTGAAAAACGCTTTGGCTCCTTTGTCGCTGTGTCCGATCTGAACCTGACCTTGAAAGAGGGTGAGTTTTTTTCGCTGCTTGGGCCTTCGGGCTGCGGCAAGACCACGGCCCTCCGCATCATCGCCGGGTTTCAGGATCACGAAGAGGGCGAGATCCGGATTGATGGGCGCGTAATGGGCGAGGTGCCTGCCAACAAACGTCCCACCAATATGGTGTTTCAAAGTTATGCAATCTTTCCGCACTTGAATGTGGGCGACAATGTCGGGTTCGGTTTGCGCAAGACAAAGCTCTCGCGCAAGGAAATCAAGGAGCGCGTTGCTGAAGCGCTTGAGATGGTTGAACTTGGCGGCTTGCAGGACCGCAAGGCCAATGAATTGTCGGGCGGTCAGCGTCAACGCGTGGCGCTTGCTCGTGCGTTGGTTATGCGGCCGAAAGTGCTGCTGTTGGATGAGCCTCTTTCCGCGCTGGACAAAAACCTGCGCGAAGCCATGCAGCTGGAAATGCGCCGTCTGCAGCAAAAGCTTGGAGTTACCTTCGTCATGGTCACGCATGACCAATACGAGGCGATGACCATGTCCGATCGCATCGGTGTCATGTTTGCTGGGCAGCTCAAGCAGGTCGACAAGCCCGAAGTTCTGTATTCTCAACCGTGCAATCGGGAAGTGGCTTCTTTTATCGGTGGAATGAACTTTCTGGATGCTGAGGTAACGGCTGAAAATTCTGAAACGCTGGAAGTAACTGTTCAGGGGTTTGGGCAGATGACGATTGGGGTGAATCCAAACGTTCATATGCATGACAAAGAACTGCTGGTCGGCGTTCGGCCCGAACAATTGGATATCAGCGCAGAAAAACCGGATGGCTACGACGCTTATGTTCAAGGCGTGGTATCGGACGTCGCCTTCTATGGTGAGAGCGTCCATTATTATGTGCGCATCGACGGATTGCCCGAAAGCATCGCCGTCGCAGTGCCCAACTACTTTCACACAGTCGATCACAGCCGGGGCGATACCGTCTGGCTTGGTGTTCAAAGCGCCTCGGTGATCGATTTGGGCAAACGTGAATCATGAATCTGTGGGAGGAGACAAATGAGTAAAACAGCGCCACTTATGGCAGCAGTAGTTGCCACCTTTGCCGCCAGCCAAGCTCTGGCGAACGCCGCTGATCTGACCGTTTTTGACTGGTCCGGATATGAGGATCAGGGTTTCTACGGCGACTATGTCGAAAAATACGGCGGCGCGCCTAGCTACACCTATTTTGGCAGCGTGGAAGAAGCGTTCACAAAGCTTCAGTCCGGTTTTGAAGCTGATTTGGCCCATCCCTGCACGGATGCCCTGAGAAAGTGGGTAGCGGCAGACATGATCAAGCCGATTGACACCAGCAAGCTGGAAAACTGGGACAAGCTGATGCCCAAGATCAAAGAGGTCGATGGCATCACCATTGATGGGCAGACCTACATGGTTCCGTTCGAATGGGGCAATACTGGTCTTATCTATCGAACAGATATGATTTCGGCAGATGACGTTTCGCTGCAATTGCTTGCCGATTCTGCATATCAGGGCAAAGTCGCCATTCCGGACGCCGCTTCCAGTGCCTTTGCAATGGCGGCATTGGCAACCGGCGCCTCCAGCTATACCGATATGAGTGACGAGGAATTCCAAAAAGCGGCGGACTACCTGCGCGCGATTCATCCGAACGTGCGCTTTTATTGGTCTGACGCCGGCCAACTGGATCAGGCAATTGCCAGCGGTGAGGTCACGCTGGGTTGGGGATGGAACCAATCGGAACTGAACCTGATCTGGAACGAAACGCCAGCGGTCATGATGCGTGATGTAGACAAAGGTATCGCAACTTGGGTCTGCGGTTATGTGCATCTGAAATCTGCCAAGCAGTCGGATGAGCAAGTCTATGACATGCTGAACGCGCTCAGCTCTGCGGCAAGCGGTAAATACATCATTGAAAGCTGGGGTTATGCCCACGCCAATGAAGACGCTTTTGCACAGGCAGACCCGGAGCTGATCGAAACCTACGGGTTTTCGGATGTGGACAGCTTCTTTGAAGGCAGCCTGTTCTTTGACGCTGTTAACCCCGAGCTGGAGGCCAAGATGTTGAAGGAATTCGAGCGCATCAAAGCTGGCTTCTAAGGGCACTCTTACAACACAGCCGGGAATGGTGGGGACGTAGAAATCCTTCCATTCCCACGAACCAATTTCCAATTTCCTTGGAGGAAGCGCGGCAATGTCAGGCGCTGACGAATATTCTGTTCTCTTCGAACCGGTCAAGATCGGGCCAGTAACGGCTCGAAACCGGTTCTACCAGGTGCCCCACTGCAATGGTTTGGGTCATTTGCGACCTCAGGCCGAAGCTGCCATGCGGGCGATGAAAGCCGAGGGCGGTTGGGCGGTGGTGTCCACTCAGGAGGCCGAGATTCATCCGACTTCAGATTTGTCTCCTTATTCTGAAAACCGAATTTGGGACGATCAGGATATTCCCGCACTGCGTCTGATAAGCAACTCAATTCATGAGAAGGGCTCGCTCGCGGCAATCCAATTGGCGCATAACGGGCACCATGCCCAAAACCACCTGACCCGCGCGCCTCTGCTGGCCCCATCAGAACTTGTCTTGCAGACTCCATACCCGAAACAGGCAAGGGCAATGGACAAGGCTGACATTCGAGAATTTCGCAAGTGGCATCGCGCGGCGGCTCGTCGCTCGCGCGAAGCCGGGTTCGACATTGTGTATGTCTATGCGGGGCATCACATGACATTGCCTCATCATTTTCTGCTGCCGCAGTTCAATGATCGGACGGATGAATATGGAGGTTCGTTGGAGAACCGGGTGCGACTGACCCGCGAGCTTCTGGAAGAAACCAAGGAAGAGGTCGGAGATGATTGCGCCATTGCCCTTCGGTTTGCGGTTGATGAAATGCTCGGGTCAGAGGGGATGCAAGCGCAGGAAGAAGGCCGTGCAGTAGTCGAATTGCTGGCCGAGCTTCCAGACCTTTGGGATGTTAATGTGGCGGATTGGAGCAACGACTCTGCGACGACCCGGTTCGAGCCCCGCGACGGCTTTCAGACCACATACATCGAGTTCGTGAAACAGGTGACTTCTAAGCCTGTTGTGGGCGTCGGGCGTCTTACGTCGCCGGACTTGATGGCGTCACTGGTCAGGAAGGGCATCCTTGATTTTATCGGCGCGGCGCGACCATCCATCGCCGATCCGTTTCTGCCCAACAAAATTAGGGAAGATCGCATCGAAGAAATACGTGAGTGTATCGGTTGCAATATCTGTGTTTCATCCGACTCTCTCGGCGTCCCAATACGCTGTACTCAAAACCCGACTATGGGTGAAGAGTGGCGGAGGAAATGGCATCCTGAGATCATTGAGCGTCGGGTAAACGAGGAAGCTGCGCTTGTTGTCGGCAGCGGACCAGCCGGACTTGAATGCGCCATGCAATTGGCGCGGCGGGGCTACGAGGTAACTCTGGCGGAAGCAAAGCATGAGTTCGGCGGCCGTGTGATGCAGGAAGCTGCCCTGACCGGGCTATCCGCTTGGAAGCGCGTGACAGATCACAGAATCTACGACCTGCAACAACGCGGGAACGTTCAACTGTTCACCGACAGCCGTTTGTCAGCCAGTGAGGTCATCGAGTTGGGTATGCCGAACGTCTTTGTTGCAACCGGCGCAAAATGGCGGCGAGACGGGCGCGGGAAATCTGCATTTCACGGTGCACCAATCGGTTTAGGTTCTCAGATTTTCACTCCGGATGACATTGTGGCCGGAGTCATGCCGCAGGACGGCCCGATTGTGGTCTACGATGATGATCAAGCCTATCTCGGTGGAGTCTTGGCTGATCATTTGGCTCAGGTTGGGCGAGAGGTTGTCTTTGTAACGCCGGCCTCAATAGTTTCGCCGTTTACCGAATTGACGTTGGAGCAGACTAAAGTGCAACGCAGTCTGTTGGAAAAAGGCGTTCGTCTGAACCTGTCCCAGACCTTGGCCGGTGTCGCGCCCGGCCAGGCGACATTGCAGTGCGTCTACACGGGGCGAGAGAACTCCATTGAATGCAGCTCCGTGGTACTGGTGACGCAGCGAATGCGAGAAACCACTCTTTACGACGAGCTTTGCGGTTTGACAGCAAGTCCGCTGAAAACGTTGGAATTAATCGGAGATGCCGCAAACCCCGGCTTGATCGCGGATGCTGTATATTCGGGTCACATGGCTGCCCGGAATTTCGAACGTAACGCGGACGACATCGACCGTGAATTCTTCCGCCGGGAAGTCATTTCCCTTGAATCTGCATGAGGTGCGCTATGCCAAAAGATGACTTGCAAGTAATGCGCGACTTGATGGATGCGCAGCGGGAAGGTTTCGCCATGCCGCGCCATTTCTATACCTCTCAGGCAGTATACGACAACGACATCAGCACGTTCTGGAACCGCAACTGGATCTGGGTCGGCCATGTCAGCCAGGTCGCCGAACCGGGCGACTACTTCCTGTTCGATTACGGCCCGGAATCCATCATCATCGTTCGGGATCGCGAAGGCGAGGTGCGCGCGCATCTGAACGTGTGTCGCCACCGTGGATCGCGGGTTTGCATCGAACAGAAAGGCAAAGCCCGCAACTTCATATGTCCGTATCATGCATGGACATTTGACCTGAACGGCAAGCTACGAAACGGGCGATCGATGGGACAGGACTTTGACCCAAGCCAGTATGGGTTGTTCCCTGTTCAGGTGAAGACTTTTCAGGGTCTGATCTTTGTCTGCGCCGCAGAAGATGCTCCGCCGCTGGATGCTGCCCTTGAAAGGCTGGCCCCGCTTTCAAAGCCGTTCGATTTTGAAAACCTGAAGGTCGCGCATGAGGCGTCATACCCGGTTCCGGCAAACTGGAAACTGGCTTTGGAAAACTACTTGGAATGTTATCACTGCGCGCCATCCCATCAGGATTATTCGCGTAGCCATTCTCTGAAAGACCCTGCTCAGGTTCTGGAGTTCAGCGGTGCGCTTCATGAGCGGATGAACGAAGCCGGAATTCCCACTGAGGAGCTTGATCTGACGGGAGAAAATGCGGACGCGCCGGGCGCAGATGTTTATTGGCGGCGCTACCCCTTGTTCCCCGGTTATGTGACCGGCAGCAAGGATGGAGCGCCTCTGGCGCCGCCTTTGGGCGAACTGAAATCTCTCGATGGCGGAGCAACTGATCTGGGCATCGGCACACTGAACTACTTCCTCGTCTATGCAGATCACGTGGTTGGGTATCGGTTCGTCCCGCGTGCCCTGCAAGAAACAGATATTCAGATCGTCTGGTACGTGCGCAGCGACGCAGAACAGGGCCGCGACTATGACAAGGATGCGCTGACATGGCTCTGGCATGTCACATCGCTCGATGACGAGCGGATCATACGGCACAATCAGGAAGGCGTGAACTCGCACCATTTCGTCCCAGGGCCGTTGTCCGAGATGGAATGGAGCATTCCCGGTTTCTATCGCAACTACTTCAGCATGATCTGACACGCTCAGAATTCGGAGACTAAACATGACAGAGTTAACGCAGCGCAGATCACGACGGCGCGGTGGTGGGCGTGAAGCACGTGCAGCAGTGCGGACCAGCAATGTCGCTTCCCAAGCAATCTGGCCGGGCATTTCGGGTGGACGATACAGGCCTCTTTCAGACGCGGACATGTCGCGTATTCATGAAGCCGCCCTTGGCATTCTGGAGCGTACGGGTGTCGGTGATCCAACACAGGAAGTTCTTGATCTAGTGCTGCCCAAAGGGGCAACGGTGAACGAGTATGGTAGGCTGTGCTTTCCTCGCGCGTTGATGGAAGATCTTTTAGCAAAGGCGGCCAGCGAATTTTATGTCCATGCGCGCGGATCTCGGGCCGGTAAGGACGATATGCGCTGCACCAAGGACAAGGTGTATTACGCAAACTCCGGCACTGCTGTGACAACGTTCGACGCAGAAACGCGCAGTTACCGGCCATCAACTCTCAAGGACATCTACGATTTCACCCGTCTGGTAGACCGGCTCGACAACATTCACATGACTGGCGACACGGTTCTGGCAACGGATGTGCCGCAGGACTACGAGCATGACATGAGCATGCTCTACGCGATCTTGGCGGGTTCCGAAAAGCCATCCTGTCTGACGTTCCGTACGCGCGAGCATATTCAGGACGCGATCCATTTATTCGATCTGGCTTCGGGCGGGGAGGGCAAGTTCCTTGAAAAGCCCTCGGTCATTTTTGGCGGTTGCCCCATTGTTTCACCGCTTAGGTTCGGGCGGGAAAACCTGGAAATCCTGATTGATACAGCGAAGATGGGACTTGTCTGCGATTTGGCTGTTCCGCCACAAGCTGGGGCGACTTCACCTGCGCCGTTGGCCGGAACACTGGCCCAGGCCGTAGCTGAGACCTTGTCATGCGTCGCCATTGCAAACTTGATCAATCCGGGCACCCCGGTCGTCTTTGCGGCATGGCCGTTTATTACCGATCTGCGCACCGGTTCCTTCACTGGTGGAAGCGGAGAGCAAGCGTTGATCTCCGCGGCGGCAATTCAGATGGGCAACTTCTACAACCTGCCGACCAGCGTCGGGTGCGGCATGACGGATTCCAAGATACCTGATGCGCAATATGGTTTGGAGAAGGCGCTGACCTTCGCGTTGGCAGCCCATGCTGGGGCCAACCGGCTCTGCGAATTTGGCGGGATGGTTGGCAGCCTGATGGGCTGTAGTTTCGAGTCCATGGTCATCGACAACGAGGCTGCTGGTATGATCTCAAGAACACTTCGTGGGATCGAGGTGAGCGACGACACGCTGTCGGTCGACGTCATTCATGAATGCGCAATTGATCCCGGTCACTTCCTCGGCAACGCGCAGACTTTGCAATACATGGAAACCGAGTATGTCTACCCGACACTGATGGACCGGGAACTAACAGATACCTGGGAGAAAGCCGGTCGTCAGGACATGTTCGAACGGAGCCGATCCGTTGTGGATGACATTCTGTCCAATCACTATCCGAACTACTTTGGCAGCATGGTGGACGAAGAGGTTCGGTCCAGGTTCCCGATCAAATTGCCCCCCGAGGCAATGCGCGCTGGGTAAGCGCCGCTGAGCGTAGGGTGGGCTTCGCGGTTGCGCCTAAGTTTTGAATACGCCTTGGTGCGTCAGGTCTTCGGTTGTCAGCCGGATTCCTTTTTCAAGGATGTCAAACATCTCGTTTAACTCGCCCTCCGTGATGATCAGCGGAGGGGAGAACACACACATGTTGATGATGGGCCGCAAGATCAGCCCGTTTTCCTGGCAATGGTGATCAATCATCGCACCAACGGACTTATCAAGATCCAATAGATTATTAGCCTCGGCGTCCGCAACGCACTCAACGCAACCAACCAGTCCCATACCGCGGGCATCGCCGACCAGCGGCAAGTCGGCCAGAGCCTGAAGACGCTCTTCGAAAAAGGGTGTGATCGCGCGGACATGTTCCATAACGCCGTCACGCTCCATAATTTCAATGGTTTTCAAACCTGCCGCCGCGCTCACTGGGTGGCCCGAATACGTGAAACCATTTGAAAAGGTGGCATCCTGCCCGTTGTCTCCGCTCACATCTGCAATCAGCCGGTCAGAGATAATACAGGCCCCCATGGGTACATACCCTGACGTCATGCCTTTGGCGCAGGTGATGATATCAGGTTGAATTCCAAAGACGTCTTCCGAAGCAAACCAATGTCCAAGCCGCCCAAAACCGGTTACGACCTCGTCTGAAATATACAGGACATCGTATTTCCGGCAGATTTCCAGGCAGCGCTGATGATACCCCCGTGGAGGCACAATGACGCCACCAGAGCACAAGATCGGTTCAGCGATGAAAGCAGCGACCTTGCCTGCTCCAGTCTGCAGGATCGTGTTCTCCAGATCAGCAATTTTTTCGTCCAGGAAATCATTGATCGTCTGATCGGGGCGACGCGTATACGGGTTCACATTCGGTAGGAAACGCGTAAGGTCCGAGGCCTGATCCAACCAACCTTTGTCGCGCTCTTTTCCGGAAACCGAGGCCGCCAGGTACGTCGATCCGTGATAGGCCTTCTGCCGTGAGATCACGATCTTCTTTTCAGGTTTGCCCAGCAGGTTGTTGCGGAATTGTACAAAACGTATGGCGCTATCAACGGCCGTTGATCCACCCGTTGTGAAGAACACGTGGTTTAGGTCACCCGGGGTTCTCTTGGCAATCTCATGTGCCAACCGGGCTGGAGCCGAGTTGGCATTATTGAAGGGCGAAAAATACGCCATCGCTTTCGCCTGCTGCGCCATCGCATCGGCAATCTCGGTGTTTCCATAGCCCAGTTGAACACACCACATCCCGGCAGGCCCGTCTATCAGGCGCTTTCCGTCCTCGGTCACGACGTGGATACCAAGACCGCTTTCGGCAAAAGTTCGTTCATTTTGGCCTAGGTACGACATCCCCTCCCACGGGTGCAGGAAGTGTTTGTTGTCCCAGTCACGTACAGACTGAAAATCGGAGTTCAAGAGTGTCATTTGGAACCTGTATGAAACACTTATCACAAAATGAACAAACATTCATTCAGTGTCAATCCTTGAACTTCTGCTCCTCTAGATGCGACAAGTAACATGCGCGTTCCTCAACAAAGGAAAAAGACATTTCTGCCAAGACTGATATCCCAACCAATGCACGAGATTTGAGCAAGCTGCAGAACCGAAAGCAGTTGATCCATGCGGCAGCAGACGCAATCCATAAGTACGGAATTCGCGGAACGACCTCGGCAAGAATTCAGGAGCTGTCAGGGTTATCGCGGGGAATGGTGAACCTGCACTTTGGCTCAAAGGAGAAGCTGCTGCTCGCCGTGGCAGAGGAGCTATCAGCGCGCTATGCAAGGCAATGGAAGGCAATCGCAGATAACCCTGAGTTTGGCCCTGCGGACAAGCTGATCTCTATCATAAAAGCTGATTTCGACCCGTTGGTCCTTAATGCGCGGGACGTTGCGATCTGGTTTTCGTTTCGGGCCGAAGCGCTCTCGAATCCACACATTTTTCCTTTCATCGACTCGCGGGACAAAGGTTTCCGAGCGGTGATCCAAGACCTGTTGAAGCAAATTGAGAGTGAAGGTGAGTACGAAGACATCGACGCCAAACTTGCAACAGACGCTTTGATTGCTTTGCTGGAAGGACTCTGGACCGACTACCATTTGCACTCAGAAATCTTCAATCCCGAGGAGGCTTTGAAGATTTGCCTGTATGTATTGCAGTCAATGTTTCCGAAGCACTTTGTGACACAGTCGTTTCACATGTGACCGCGACAAAATGATTGAGAGTGTACTACGGTTAATCACAAACCAGTTCGGGTTTCGCGGTTCAATCGGCGCAGGTCGTTTATCATTGCTTTGGCCAGAGAGACGCACATGAGCAGCAAGACGACACTGAACGGCAGCGCACCGATTATCATGGAATTGGTCAAAGCCTCTAATCCGCCGCCGCCAGCGACAAGCAGAGTTCCAATGACAAGGGCCAGAAGAACGCCCCACAGGATACGATGAAGCGGGCTGGTGTCTTCAGACCCACCGGACATGATCGTGTTCATCACAAGGATGCCAGAGTCGGCGGAAGTAACAAGGAATGTCATGGTTAACAGCACGCACATGACACTCACTACCGTGAGCAAGTTGCCCGATATCATTTCCCTCAAGGTGACAAACAGTGTTGCCGTCGTTGATGCGGTCAGGATAGATCCATTTGCATCCCCGTTAAGCTCCAAATCGATGGCGGCCCCACCAAGTATGGCCATCCACGCGAAGCACACGAGGGAAGGGGCAATGACGGCCCCAAGTATGAATTCGCGTACGGTTCGTCCCCTGGAGATACGCGCTAAGAAAAGGCCGACAAAAGGCGAAAACGCGATCCACCATGCCCAGTAGAATGTAGTCCATCCGGCCTGCCATCCGAACAACCTGCCTCGTGTGCCCGCGTCATAAACTGCAGTCTTGGTTGCATCAGAAAGACCGGCTGAATCGTTGCTCAAACCCTCAAGATAGGTTGCTTTTGTTCCCCATGGATCAGTTGCACCTGCGAAGAGTTCGCCAACAAAGGGCGCCGCCTCGGCTGGCAATACGGAGGCAAACTCGACTTCGGAAATCGGTCGAAAAGCCTGGAAACTCAGAGGGACAAAGTTTTTGATATAGTCAACCAGCGCTGTAGCATAGGTCGTCGCCGCAAATGCGAATGAGCCATAAACAATAAATACCGCCAGCAATAACATTGAAAAGAGAAGATTAATGTTTGACAAGTACTTGACACCACGCCCCACGCCAGAGACGGCTGAGAGTGTCGACATAATCATAACAACGATCAACGCCGTAATTAGGCCGGCGGTCGACGGAATCATTTTGGTTACGTCTTTCTCCACAAGCCAATTCGCACCAGTAATTAGAAACGCACCGTCCACTAATTGAGAAACGCCATATCCGATCGTTACCGCCACGCCGAGTATTGTCGCAACGACGCCGAGCACATCGATCACATGTCCTGCAACACCGTTTGAGTATTCTCCGAGCAATGGGGTCAGTGCGGTGCGGATTGTTAGCGGCATGCCTCTTGTAAACGCGTAATAGGCAAGGCTAAGGCCGGTGACGACGTATATTGCCCAGGCGTGAAATCCGGTGTGCAAAAATGTATAGCGGTAGGCTCCTTGAATTGCGTCCTCGCTTTTGGGTGTGATTTCCCCGGAAATAGTCAATGGATTGGTTTCCCAAAGGCCAAGTGGTTCAGCGGTTGCATAGACCATTAGGCCCACGCCCAGACCCGCCCCAAATATCATCGAAAACCATGAGAAGTTCGAAAATTCCGGTTTCTCATCTTCTAAGCCCAACCTTATTCGGCCAGTTGATGGAATAAGCGCGACAAGGAAGAGGAAGAGTACAAATAATCCAACGGAAAGGTTGTAGAAGGTATTGAACTCGGACAGCATTCCTGACTTCCAAGATCGCAGTGTATCGTTCGCTGATAGTGGCCAAACCAGCGCCCAGAGAACAAGCAGAGAAACCGAGAGTTTGCTGACTAGAGCAATCGGCAGGCTATACCCTTTGTAAAAGCCAGTCCGCTGAGTCCTTATTTTGAGGTCTGTGAAAGGTTCTTCAAGCGCCATGTTTTCTCGGTCTTGCATAAATTGACTGCTTTGCACGCCGCACTGCCAGTCGCTGGGTTCCAGACTAGATTACTTTCAGACAGAATAGGACTGTAGCTGCGGAAGCGATAGCTGAGAGGAAGAACTTTGAGTCGCAAATGGCAAAACCTTTGCGGTTATGAAATTTTGAATGACTCAAAATCAAAGGCTTAGCCAATGTTCAATGGCAAAACTATGTGTCGCACGACACTTTGAATTCATTGGAAAAAATGGCGGTTTTTACCAGCTACCCGCCAACATACCCGCCAAAGTGGTGGCTAGTTTCGAATGGCCTATAGACGGCGACGGATTGATACCGGGAAATAACTCGTCAGTTCAAACTGACTATGAGTTACCTGATCGGGTTCAGCCAAATATTCTATCCGTTTACTGTTTTTTTGCTGGGCGACAGACTTCCATACAAGTTCTAAGTTAACTCCTAGGCTCAGGATGCATTGATTTTCGCTGCGCTGCGTGACTCACGGCTCCAAGAACGGAGGGGAGACATGAGCGATCTTTATTGACGAACCGACGCGCAGATGGCG